>NZ_JAJAUZ010000072.1 GCF_020532645.1 Streptomyces bambusae | reverse complement strand
ACCCGCAGCCACCCGCAGCCACCCGCAGCCACCCGCAGCCACCCGCAGCCACCCGCAGCCGCCGGCCGAAGGAGACCTCCGTGCCCCTGCCGGCTCATCGGCACGCCCCCGGCGTCCGTACCCTGCCGTTCGCCACCGCCATGGCCGCAGCGGCCGTTCTCGCGCTTCCCGCGCCGGCCGCCGCCTCGCCGATGGCACCCGCCGCCCCGGCCCCCTGCGTGTCACCCGAGGTCGAGAAGAAGTCCCGGTCCGCGGTCGACGAGGGCGAGGTCCGCTGGACGGACGACACCGCCTACGACGACGCACGCGAGTACGCGGCCTCCACGCCCGGCTGGACGTACAGCGGCTCGACGATCAAGATCCTGGCCGATTCCGCCGTGACGTCGAACGATCTCGACTGGATCGACCACAACGGCGGCAGCGGGGCGACGGCCCCGCTGGGAACGTACGTGTGGCGCGGCGGCATCGGCGCGACCGACCTGATCCGCATGAACGAGCAGAAGCTCAACACCCGGCCGTACAACACCACGGACTTCCGACGCTACGTCGCGTTGCACGAGCTGGGGCACGCCCTCGGCCTGTGCCACAAGAGCGGCCGGATCGTCTCGCTGATGTGGAAGTCCGCGCCGAGCATCCCGATGACCTGGGTACCCGCTGTCGACCAGGCCAACTACAAGAAGCTCTGGGGCTGATCGTGAAGCACGTCGTCATCGCGGCGGCGACCGCCGCCGTCCTGGCCGGCTCGCTCGGTGCGTACGCGTACGTTGCCGACGGAGCCCCCACCCGCACGGAGTCTCTGTGCGTGGCGGACATGTCGACCGACGAGCTGGCTGCCACCAACAACCAGAACCTGGCCGTGGTGACCGTGCAGGGTCGCGGAGCCTTCGTGAAGGAGGACCCGGGCGGCGTTCAGTTGTACGACGTGCAGGTCGAACGTGTGTTCAAGGGCGGCCTGAAGAGCTTGCTGCGGCTGGGGCAGGGAGCGGATGCGCCGGGTGGGTCACAGAAGGCGGCGGAGGACCCGGCTCAGGTCACGTTGGTGCCGGGACGTCAGTACGTGGTCGGGTTCTTTCTCGGCGGCTCGTACGGCGACGGGTACGTGATGCTCGCCAAGGAGAAGCCGCCCCTGTCCGATGCGGAGATCGACGCGCACTGGGCGCAGGCGATCGCTGCGCACGAGGAGCAGCCCGACTGTAGCGACACGATCGCCGGGTAGGCCGGGCGGCCGCGCGCAGGGGTGGAGGGCGGTGGTGCTGCGGATCACGGGCGTGCGCCGCAGCAGCCGGCGGGGGCTCGGTGACCGGGCGTGGGCGGGGCCGGCTCCGGGAGGGTCCGGGCGTAGGCGCCGAGGGCGGCGAACAGGCCCGGTGACAGCCGGTCCTGGCTGACGCTCCACCGGCGACGGCCGCCCGGATCTGGTCGCGCGCGACGCCGCCGGAGCGCCCTGGCTGTTCCGCGGCGACGGCGCAGGCGGGTTCCGCCCGTGCGTACGGGTCGGCTCCGGCCACCTCGCCGCCGAGCTGCTGTTCTGACCGGTGGTGCGGTGAAGGCCTCGGCCACCGCGGGCTCCGTGCCGAGCGAGTCCGGGGCCGTAGGGTCGTGCGTGGCCTGTTGGACTGTTGGCCTGTTGCTCTGGCTCGCCATGCCGTCCGCCCGTCGGCCGGCTCACCCGGAGGACTCGTGTCGGATGCCACTGGTCGCCCCTCTCCCGGCATGGACGACCTGCTCGCCGAGGCACGGCGCCGTACGGACGCGGTGGCCGCCCGTTGCTGAAGGACGTGGACCCGGCCGCAGCGGAGGTGCTCGCCTACCAGTGGGGCCGGCGGGATGCCGAGGGCCGGCCCGTGGCCCGGGGCCGGCGGGGAAAGGCGATACGGGCGGCGCTCGCCTTCGCCGCCGCACGCGCCACCGCCGGCGAAGGCCCCGTGGGCGAAGGGCCGTCCCCGTCCCATGCGCGGTGCGAAGCCGGGGGAGCGGCCGGGATCCGGGACGACCGGGCGGTACGTCCTGCCGGGTGGGGATCCTGCAGCGACCCGACTCGATCACTGATGCATCCTCCGGGTGAACGTCCGTACGCTCGCGTCACGGCCCGCGCGCGCGGATTGTCACATCGGTATGACCACAGCGCATCAGCAGATGATCCCCAGTCAGACCGTCTTCGCTCCGGCACGGGTTTCCCGGCTCCGGTGGTGCGATCTGCCCGAGCCGGGCGAGCGGCGCCGACTGCGTGAGCAGTGGGGCCTGTCGACCCGCCAGGTGGCCGAGGCGTTCGGGGTGACGCCGGCAACGGTCCGGTCGTGGGAGTACGGGCGTTCGACCCCCAGGGGCCGACGCAAAGAGGCCTACCGGCGGTTCCTGGCCGGTCTCGCCCAACACGGCGACACGACGCGGCCCCTCGACGCGGTGCGCGGCGCCGACCGTGGTCGACGTGGGACCGGAGCCGTCCTGCACCCTGCGTCCCGACCGGCCGACACCCTGCCGCGCGCCCTGCGACGGCCCGCCCCGACCCAGCCGGCGGATCCTGTCGTGCCCGTCGCCGGCGGGGTGGTGCGCTGCGCCGTGGGCGGGCCGGATCCTGTCGCGCCGGAACGCATCCGCTGCCTCCGGCGCCTGGGGGCAGCGGCCTGCGCCTGGTCGCTGGCCCTGTGGGTGATCCTCACCTGCCCGCCGCCCTTCTAGCAGGGCCCGGTCCGGTGCGGCGGGGCGGGGCGGTCACACGATGCCGGTGACGGTGACCCTCACCGCCGCCGGTGCGACCGCCGCCGCCTCGGCGGCCGCCGCCCGCACGGCCCTGGCGGTGCGGGCCGCCTGCTGCTGGGCGCGGATGACGACATCGATCTGCAGCCCGGCAACCGACCCCCGGGAGTCGAAGGTGATGCGCACCGCGGACCCCGGGGCTCCGGGTTCACGGGCGGCCGGCGGTCGTGCGCCCGCCGTGTGCAGCAGGCTGCGCAGGCCGGGGCGCAGGCATGCGACGCCGGGCACAGCGAGGACGGCTTCGGTGACGTTCCGGGAGAGGTACCCCGTCCGTTCGCTCGTCACGGTCTGGCCTCCTGTGACTCGTCGGGGGGCTGGTGGAGGTCGGTGACGGTGACGTGGACGTCCGAGACGGGCAGGCCGAGTCGGTCCCGGGCGGCGCGGGCGAGGCTCTCCCGCACCGCGCGGGTGGTGGCCTGCAGGTCGAGCCCGTAGGCGACGGTGATGCCGAGGCGGACGGTGACGGGTCCCCGCGCGGGGCTGGTGCGGCTGCCGGGCGGGGCAATGCGGCAGCTCCCGGCGAGCACTCCGGGCACCTGCTGGGCGGCGTTGCGCAGGGTGCGGGCCGCGACGGACTCGTAGATCCAGCTTTCCTCGTCGGCCTCGCCCAGCGGCAGGTTGCGTCCGGGGCGCAGTTCCAGGCGGACCGCGTCCATGACCCGCCGCACCACGGCGGCCGTGTCGATGTCGGTGGACGGTGCGGTGACCGGGGGAAGGGCGGCGCGCAGGTGTTCCAGGTCCGCCACGGCCTGCCGGCAGTAGGTGCAGGCGGCGGTGTGTGGGTCGGCACCGGCTGTGCCGGCCGCGCCGGCCTGTTCCCACACGGTCGCCAGGTCCCGTCCGCAGGCGAGGAGTTCGAGGTCTTCGTCCTCGGCCGGGTCGTCGGGGTGCGGATGGTTCATCGCCATGCGGCCATCGCCTCCGTCAGCATGCGCCGGGCCCTGAAGACGCGTGCGCGCGCAGCTTCGGGCCGGATCCCCACCGCCTGGGCGATCGTCTCGTAGGGCTGCCCCTCGATCTCGCGCAGCACCCAGCAGACCCGCTGTTCCGCGGACAGCGCGCCCATGGCGTGGGCGAGGTCGCGTACGGCGGCGTGTGATTCGGCGGCGCGGGCGGGTGAGGACTGGTGTTCCGGTGCCACGGGCTCGGTGACCGCGTCGAGGTCGGCGGCAGGTCTGCGGGCCCGCAGCAGGGTCAGGCACCGGTTGGTGACGATGCGGTGCAGCCAGGTGCCGAACGCGGCCTCGCCCCGGTATTCGGGCAGGCTGCGCCAGGCGCTGACGAAGGCGTCCTGGACGGCGTCCTCGGCCTCGGCCCGGCTGCCCATGAAGCGTTCGGCGAGCTGCAGCACGGCCCGGGAGTGACGGTGTACCAGCATCTCGAACGCCTCCTCGTCTCCTTCCGCCGCCCGGACGGTCAGCAACCGGTCACCCGCCTCGGCCGTCTGCTCATCCTCGTCCGGGCCCCACCGAGCGTTCAACACGGGCTCCTTCCAGCCTCCGCTGATTTGACACCGCCCGCCCGGCTTTCGTTACGCCCCACCGATACGCACTGCTGTTCACCCGTTCACGGAAGGAGTCCGTAACGAAAGGCGGGCCGGCAGTGTCAATGGAGTGCGAGCCGTAGACGAACCAGTTCAGGGAGCAGAGATGACCGCAACGCAGGAGCAGACCCCGACCCGCCGGGACCACGCCAACGGCGCGCCCGTGGCGGGCCGTACCGAGGTGAGCGAACCCGCGGGCACACGGGGCAGGACGTCGATCTCGGACACCGTGGTCGTCAAGATCGCCGGGCGGGCGGCGCGGGAGATTCCCGGTGTCCACGACATGGGCGGTGGCCTGTCCCGCACGCTGGGCGCCGTCCGCGACCGGGTGCCCGGCGGGCGTCCCAACGTCGGGCGCGGTGTGAAGGTCGAGGTGGGGGAGCGGCAGGCCGCCATCGACGTGGAGCTGGTCGTGGAGTACGGCGTCCCGGTCCCCGACGTGGCCCGCGACGTCCGGGAGAACGTGATCGCCGCGGTGGAGCGGATCACCGGACTGGAGGTGGTGGAGGTGAACATCGCGGTCACCGACGTCCACCTGCCCGGGGACGACACGGAGCACACCGCCGAAGCACGGGTGGCCTGAACCCACCCGGCTCCGTCTCCGTACGGATGCGGCACGACGTCGACGAGGGAAGGAAGGCAGACATGGACAAGGACGTTCTCGGGATGGTGGCCGGGATGGCGCTGGGCTTCGCCGGCTGGTTCGGCGGCTTCGGCGCGTTCCTCCTGGTCGCGGCCCTGGGCGGGCTCGGCTACGCGGCCGGCCGTCACACTGGGCGGGGCGGGGACCTGCGCGATTTCCTGGTCGCCGAGCGCAGGCAGCGGTGAGCGCCTCCCAGCGCGGTGTCACCGTCGTCTCCGACCGGGTGGCGGCCAAGATCGCCCGGCAGGCCTGCGCCGAAATCACCGTCCCGGCCGGCGGGCACGTCCTGCACGGCACCGCACGCAGGACGGGACGTTCCGTCGAGGTGACCGTGGACGTGGAGCTGCCGCTCACCGCACCCGGCAACGTCGAACGGATGGCAGACCTCCACCGCCATCTGACCCGGCGCACCGGGTATTTGACCGGTGCGGACATCGCGCCCGCGTACATCCGGGTCCGCAGGCTCACCCCCGAACCGGACCGTCCCCGCCCGGAGGCCATGGCCCCGGCACCGTTCACGGCACACCGGCCGTGGTCCCCGCGCCGGGCCGCCGCCGCAGGGCTGGGCACCGCCGCGTGCGTTCTGTCGGTCCTGCTGCTGTGGACCGTCTGCCGGCGTTACGTCCCCGGCGTTCCCCCGCCTCCGTGGAAGCAGGTGAAGGAGGTGGCGCACGCGTCCGCGAGCCTGTCCTTCGTGCCCCCGGCGGTGGTGGTTGTGGCGGCGGCTGCCGCCGGGGTCTGGCTGATCCTCCTGGCGCTCACCCCGGGCCACCGGCGCGCCCTGGCACTCGGCTGCCCCCAGCCGGTTCCGGTCCGGGCCCGAACCACACGGACACATGCCGCACGTCTGGCGCGGGCTGCCCTCGCCCAAGTCCCGGGGCTGCGCGTGCGAAGCGTACGCTTCACGCCGCGCACGATCACCGTGCGGGCCCACGTGGCCTCCGGCAGGCCGCAGGAGCTCCGGGAGGCGGCGGCCGAGGCCCTCTCGCACACCATCAGGTCCATGGCGCCGGCACGGGAACCCAGGGTGCGGATCGTGCTCGCCGGCACCCGTGGGGCACGTGCAACGGGAACCGTCCGGCCCGGAGAGGAAGGGGCGGATGCGTAGCCGCACCGTCGCCAACCGGACTGTGCTCGCTCTGACCGGACTCGCCCTCCTGGCAGCCGCAGGTGCCGCAGCAGGCAGGGTCGGGAACCAGGTCGTCGACGCCGCACTCCGGCAGCTGCGGCACGCGGGGCCCGGCCCGCTGATCCTCACGGCCTGCGCCGCCCTGGCGGCCTCGTCGGTCCTGCTCGTCGCACAGGTTCCGCGGCGTGCTCCGCGCCGCCTCGGCCTTCCCGCACCCGGCTGCCATCTGGACAGCCGTGCCGTCCGCCGTGCCGTCCGAACAGGATGCTCGGCCGTCCCCGGCGTCGTTCGAGCGAGCTGCCGCCTGACCGGCCGAGGGCACACGATGACCCTGGCCGTCACCCTCACCGTGGACAGCACGGCCCACCCCGGCGAGGTCCTGTCCGCAGTGACGCACGGCGTCCTCACGCAGTTCGCGGCCCTGCTCGCACCCCGGCACCTCAAGACCCGGATCCGGCTGCGCGTCCAGCGGCCCCGCCCCCGTCGGGCACTGTGACACGGTCGCCGCTGCCTGGCCTGCCCGCACGTGGCCAGGGCTGCGCGAGGGCCCTCACGTCAGCCGCCGAGCCGCCGCAGCGCCGGCCCCGTGAGCGAGCCGTGGACTGTTTGCGGTAACAACAATCGTTTCTGCGGTGAACGTGCGGTCTGCCGGGGAGCGCCCTTGGACTTCCGCAGCCGCAGGCTCGTCTTGCCCGTCCTGGGGTCGGTGGTGGCGGCCACCAGGTGGGCCAGGCCCTTGCCGTCGAGGTCGCCGAGGCTGCTCTGGCGGAATCCCTCCCACCGGGTGAGGACCTGCGGCCGGGCGAAGGGATTGCCCGAGCCGCCCTTCGTGCCCTTCCACAGCTTGAGCCGGTGGTCCTTGGTGTCGAGGGCGACGAGGTCGGTGATGCCGTCTCCGTCGATGTCACCGGCGGTGGTCTGTTCCTTGCCGGTCCAGCCGGTCAGCTTCTGCCGTTCGCCGAAGGTCCCGTCGCCCTTGCCGCGCCACAGGTGCAGGGTGCCGTCGCCGTCGGTGGCGACGAGGTCCGCTGTGCCGTCGCCGTCGAAGTCGCCGGCCACGGTCTGCGCGTAGACCCAGCCGTCGAAGACCTCGGTGCCGTGCTCGAACGTGCCGTCGCCGCGCCCCTGGAACAGGTACAGGCCGGCGGAGTCCTCCGGCTTGGCGAGGATGTCGCCCTTGCCGTCGCCGGTGACGTCGGCGAGGACGACCTCGGACAGGTCCCTTGCGGATACCCGCCGTTCGGCGCCGGGCAGGGTGATCGGCTTCCGGGTCGCCGGGGAGGTCATGCCGAAGAGCACCTCCACGGCCGTCAGGGTGCTGGTTCCGGCGGGCAGGTCCTCGTCCGGCACGACGGACCAGTTCCCGTGGTCGTCGACGGTGGCGGAGCCGAAGTCCGTGTCGCCGATGCGCAGCGTCACCTCGGCGCCGGGCACCCCCCTTCCGGATATCTCGGGGCGGGGGGTGTCGGACGTGTCCGGTGCGCTGATCACCGGTGCCGCAACGGTCACCTCCGCTGTCTTCACCGCCGACCACGTGCCACCTTCAAGCATCTGACGGAACGTCAATTCCTTGGTGGTCGCGCCCTGCCCGTACTTGGAGATGTAGGTGGAGGTGTGCCAGGTGCCGTCCGTGGAGACCTTCAGGAGGTCGTGCCAAATGAAACCCGGCACCTTGAACTGAATCTGTGCCCCCGGAGTGCCTTCGCCCTCCATGGCCCAGACGCGTGTCCGGTCGTACTCCCGGAACTGGAGTTCCGCCTTGGTGACGACCAGGTCCGCAGCGACGCTCTTCACGGCAGGAGCCGCCGGATCGGCAGGCTCTGCCCACGCGGGGGCGCAGCCGCCGCCTGGCCCGCCCGTCCGCGGTCTGTACGTACAGTTCCCACAACCCTTCCGGCAGGGGCAGTGCCGCCTTGCGGATGGTGCACTCGACATCGCCCGCGGCTCCGCCCGGTCCGGTTCCGAAGGGGAAGGTCACGAAGGGATCCGCGGCGGGCTGATCCGTCGGCCGGTACCGGGGAGGGCGCGGCGAAGCCGGCCTCGCGGCACTTCGGGACGGCTGTCCGAGTTGGGACTCCTTGGGATCAATAGAGTCATTCGTCATGTTTATCGAGCCGTGTGAACTTGATCATTCTCCGGACCCGAGCCGAGCCGGTAGACCTTCACAAGATCAACAGACGGTGCGTCACCTGACGCTCCGTCCCCATCGTGTGGAGAAGAATTTCTATGACTTGTCGTCAGCGCCTGGCCGTCCTCGCGGGAGCCGTCGTCGCGACAACCTCACTGCTGGCCGGAACCGCCCCTGCGGCCCTCGCGGCAGATCCCCCTGCCGAGAACGTCCGATGGGTCCAGGTCGCCCCTGACGAGGAAGACGGCGCTCAGGCGGGAGATCCGGTGGTGCCCGGGGCATCGGTCTACTCGGCCAACGGGTGCACCTGGGGCCGTGGGGGAGGCACGGTCTGCGGCGATGTGCAGGGCAGCAAGAAGCACGTGAACAGCCTGCACATCAGCCGGCAGTACCCAGGCATGGTCTGTGACTACAAGGGTCATTGGAAGGTGACCAACTCCAGCGGGGCGACCATAGCCAGCGGATCGTCGAGCCGCGCGAACTGCACGCCCGGGGCCGCCTACTTCCACTGGCAGATCAACAAGAGCTACCCCGCAGGCACCAAGGTGACGCTGACCTGGTTCCGTGAAGGAGGGCGCGACGGCGCTGTCGCCTTCCAACTGAAGGGCTGATCGGCAAACGGAAACGGCCGGCGGGCCCGACCCCCTGGTCGGACCCGCCGGCCGTTTCGTCAGCCGCGAGGCGCGTCGTACCGCTGCACCAGCCGACGCAAGGCCTCGATCTCCGCGCCGAACGCCGCACGGCCCTCACGCGTGATCGTCACCCACATCCGGGTACGCCCTCCCAGGGCAGGTCGCCGCTCACACGTCACCAAGCCCCGACCCGTCAGCACCTCCACGTGCCGACCGAGGTTGCCGTCCGTCAAGTCCAGCGTGTCCCGCACATACGTGAACTCGGCGGAGCCCACCTCGTTCAACAGGCTCAGAATCGACAGGCGGGTCCGCTGATGCACGACATCATCGACTTCGAGCGCGTGTCCCTCTGTGCTCATCGCGACGCCGTCCTCCGCCCCGACACCGCACCCCACGCTGCCAGGGCTCCACCCAGCACCCCGTACAACAGGGCGAGTTCCCACCCCGGCCCTGTCTCCGAAGCGATCAGCTGGGCGCCCGCACCGCCCACCAGGAACATGACCAAGGCGGCCAGACGCACGGCTCCGCTGCGCAGCGAAGCCGCGATCACCATCAGCAGCAATGCCCCGCAGATCCCCCATGCCAGCGGATGCGGATACGCGATGCCGAGCGCGAACACCACCAGCACCCCGCATCCCTGCGGTCGCCGACCGCTGAACACCTTCAGCCCGAGTTCCTCGGAACGACGACGCCCCCAGAATCCCACGAGCACATAGGCGGCGGGACCGATCAGAAGCCAGAACGGCAGGCTGAACCAGGGCCGCTCCACATGGACCGCCAGGGGGCAGCCCAGCAACAGCGCACCGCCGAACGTGAGCAGCGGAATCCATCCCGCTTCCCTGTCATGCCGCCCCGCTGCCGCTGCGTCACGAGCCGCGGCTATCGCCTCACGCGCATCATCGCCAGAAATCATGACATCACCTTCCATACCGTGTTTCTAACTCTGCATCATAGAGTCATGGAAAGCGCCTTGGCCCGCCAGGGGTCGAGGTCAGGTCACGATGGGCTGACGAGCCTGAGAGAGCGATGCCGGAGGAGGGGAGGATCTGCCGGCGCAGGGACTGCGGTGTGGTCGCCAGCGGTGCCAGAGGGTTCCCGAGTGCCTGTGGGAACTGCCTTCATTTGCAGGGCTGTTCCTCGCGTCCCGTGCGGTGATCGCTGCCCGAGACCCACTCTGGTGGTTCGCGCGGTCGAAGGCGGCCTCATGCCCTTGTGGGGGCATCGGTGCACGCACGCGGGACGCCGACGAGAGCCTGGCCTTCACCTCGCACAGCAAGTCCTGCAGGCCGACGGTGAATTGATCTGGGGATGGCCGGTGCGACCTTGGCGTCCGAGCCCTCCTGGACGGCACCTTTCGCCGGACTGGGCCCTCGCGCCATCACGGTTCGGCGGTGCGAGGGCGGCCAGGCCGGACTCCCCGCTTGGCAAAGAGGAACACGGCCCGCCCACAAGCAGGTTTGGGCCCGCGTCGCGCATGCCTTCGCCCGCATGAAGATCTGGACGATCCTCGTTGATCAGCGGATCTCGTTGCCGGGGTGCTCGCGGTCGTAGCTCTCACGCGCTCGGGCGATGCCGGCCCGGTGCTTGAGCGACCATTCGGCAAGTGCCCTGACGAGATGGGTCAGGCTCACGCCCGTCTCGGTGAGCCGGTAGTCGACCTGGGCCGGCACGGTCGGATACACCGTCCGAAGGACCAGCCCGTCGCGCTCCAGCCGGCGCACCGTGAGGGTCAGCATGCGCTGCGAGATACCCTCGATGGCGCGCTGAAGCTGCCGGAAGCGCCGCGGGCCGTTGGCGAGCTCGACGATGACGAGGACCGACCACTTGTCGCCGACCCGGTCGAGGATGTCGCGGATTCCGCAGTCGGCGTGATCCTGCTGTCCGCAGGGTTCGAGTTCAGCGGGTTGAGTGGTTACCCCGGTGTGCGTCACTGACACGACACTGCCTCCTTGTGGGCTGATTCGAGCCGGTTGAAGATCTCACCGTAGTTACTGAAGAGAACCACGGCAGGAGACGGAACCGCAATGATCATGGTGACCGGTGCGAACGGGCACCTCGCCTCTCTCACGCTCCAAGAGTTGGCTGAGCGGCACGTGCCCGCACTGAGCGGCACTCGATCGCCCGTGGAGGGGCAGCGTCGAATCGACTTCGACGACCCCACGAGCCTCGACTTCACCGGCGTCTCGACGCTGTTGCTCGTCTCGGCGGGGTATGCCGAGGACGACCGGGTCATCAGCCGGCACCAGGCAGCTCTGGACGCTGCGGTGCGCGATGGTGTGAGCCACGTGGTGTACACCAGCCTGGCCGGCGATGGAGACCACCTTGGCTTCGCCCTCGCCCACAGGGCCACCGAACGGCTGATCAAGTCCAGTGGACTCGGGTGGACGATCCTGCGCAACGGGCTCTACGCCGAACTCTTCGGGACGCTCCTGACGTGGACCGCCGACGGCGTGGAATCGCCGTTCGGCGACGGAGCGCTCGCCGCTGTGGCGCGGGCGGACCTGGCCGCGGCCGCAGCGGCCGTGGTCGGCGATCCTGCCGCGCACGCCGGGGAGACCTATGACCTGGTCGGCGAACCGATCACCGCCGTCGGCATCGCCGAATCCCTCGGGGTCGCGCACCGGACCATCGGACTGGGGGAGTACCGGGCCCAACTCCGCGCTGACGACACGCTACTGCCGTTCCAGCCGCCGATGCTCGCCTCGATCGCGACCAGTGTCCGCCACGGGTTCCTCGGCACCATGAGCCCCGAACTCGCCCGACTGCTCGGCCGACCGCTCAGCGACCCGCTCACCGTCGCCGCGAGCACCGCAGCAGCGATGCGCCCCGACCGGTGAGATGATCATGGCTTCGGGGGGCGCAATGCTGCGAGTTGTGGAGGGGAATCAGCGATGGTTTTGGGAACGGTAGCCGTCACCGGTGCGGCAGGCAGCATCGGTTCCTGGGTGCGGCAAGCCCTGCGGGGCGAGGCGGACAGGGTGGTCCTTCTCGACCGCGTACCGCTGCACAAGGAGGCGGCGAACGAGGAAGTGCACACGGTCGACCTGCGAGATGCGTCGGCCGTGGAGGTGGCGCTCTCAGGAGCGGACTGCATCCTCCACCTCGGTGGCCTGCCGGACGAGGCGCCCCTCGACGCGCTGCTGGAAGCGAACGTGCTGGGCACCCATCACGTTCTGGAAGCAGCCAGACGCAACGGAACCGGGCGGGTGGTGCTGGCCAGCAGCAACCGTGTGACCGGTTTCTATCCGACGCAGCACCTCACCGGACCACAGGAACCGGCGCGCCCGGACGGCCTGTACGGGGTGAGCAAGGTCGCGGTCGAGGCTCTGGGGCGCCTGTACGCGGACAAGTTCGGGCTGTCCGTCATCTGCCTGCGCATCGGCAGCTTCGAGCAGGCCCCCACCGAGCCCCGCCACCTGGCGACATGGCTGAGTCCGCGCGACACCGTCGGCTATGTCAAAGCCGCGCTCACGGCTCCTGTTTCCACCCGGTTCGCCACGGTATATGCAGTCTCCGCCAATGCCCGCCGCTTCTGGCGGCTGCCGGTGGAAGCGGAGTTGGACTACACACCCGTGGACGACGCCGAAACCCACGCCGGACGCATCCCGGGCGCCGACACCCCAGGACCGCAGGGGGCTCCGCAGGGCGGCCCGTACGCAACGCCGGAGTTCACCTTGCAGCACCTGCGGCCTTGAGAGCAGGCCCGGGGACGCCTGCCTGCGCTGTCCTCCACCTGCCGCATCACGCGGCGGGCCGGAGGGTGTCCGACGACGGCAAGTACGTCAGCCTGGACAAGCTCAAGGGCGACAAGGACGACCAGAACTACGCGATCCCGGCGGGCGTACACCTCACCGACTACACGAGCGTCGCGATCTGGTGCGACCGCTTCGACGTCTCCTCCGGGGCGGCGACACGCGCCACGGGCTTGCTGGTCCATGTGCGCGAGAACCGGCCGCGCCCCCCGGACGGCAGCGGCCCTACCCGTCGGCTGAGCCGGAGAGGGGTGTCGACCTGCCTGCGGAGGAGTACGAGCGGGCCCGGCACCAGCCGCAGCCTTCGCGGCGAGCGGGGGCAGCAGGGGGACTCCGGCCTGATGGGCGCGACGGCCGGTACTCCGGCGGCGTAGCCCGCCCCACGGCAGGTCAGCGCACGGCGCCTGGTTGCCAACGCGCCGCAGACCGTCGGCCGTCCACGTTCGGCGGCTGCCGCGCGCTTCGCCGGCACCTCCGGGCCGTTCCCGCACCCGGGACCGTGCGGGGTCCTCCGGTTCCGGCACGGAGCCGGACACGAGGACACCTTGCCACCCGCGGCCTCCGTGCCGCGCGCAGACGCGTGACCGCTGCTGCGCCCGCTCTGCCGCGCCTCGTTGCGGCTGTTGCCCCCAGGGCCGAAAGACCCTGCGGGGCGACCGAACGGGTCCTCCCGGAGAGTGCCGTCCGGCCCGCGACCAGGGACTGTTGCGGCCGGACGCGCAGGGTACGCGAGTGACAGGGTTCAAGTGCTCCCCGAGGCGGCCCCCCAGCGCACGCCCGGCCAGCACCACGTCCCGATACGGCGCTCGTCGAGTGCGCCCTTCTTCCTCATCTCCGGGGGACCCCTGTGACCTTTCACGTCGACTCCGAGACCGGCCGTCTGAAGCAGGTCATCCTGCACCGCCCCGACCGCGAACTCACCCGCCTCACACCCACCAACAAGGACGAGCTCCTCTTCGACGACGTGCTGTGGGCCAAGCGCGCCCGCGAGGAGCACGACGCCTTCGCCGATGTCCTGCGGGACCGCGGAGTACGCGTGCATCTGCTGGCCGACCTGCTCACCGAGACGCTGGACGGCATCGAGGCCCGGCAGCTCGTCATGGACCGCGTCTTCGACGAACGCGAGTTCGGCGTCCTCGGCACCGACCGGCTCCGCACGTACTTCGACTCCCTGGAGCCGGCGGCCCTGACCGCCTGCCTCATCGGCGGCGTCACCAAGGCCGAACTCCTGGAGCGCACGGGCCCGGTGCCGAGCGTACGACTGCACGCCATGGCGCCCGACGACTTCCTCCTCGCGCCGCTGCCCAACCACCTCTTCACCCGCGACACCTCGTGCTGGGTGTACGACGGTGTGAGCGTCAACCCGATGAACAAGAGGGCACGGCGCCGTGAAACCGTCCACTTCGAAGCCCTCTACCGGCACCACCCCCTCTTCGCGAAGCAGGAGTTCCACCGGTGGACGGACGGGCAGGCGGCCTATCCCGCCACCATCGAGGGCGGCGACGTCCTGGTCATCGGCAACGGTGCGGTGCTCGTCGGAATGAGCGAGCGCACCACCCCTCAGGCGGTGGAGAACCTCGCCCTGCGCATGTTCGCAGCGGGCTCCGCCCAGCGGATCGTGGCCGTCCGCCTGCCGAAGAGCCGCAGCTTCATGCACCTCGACACGGTCATGACGATGGTCAGCGGAGACACTTTCACCCGGTACGCCGGCCTCGGCATGCTGCCTTCCGCCACGATCGAGCCGGAGACCGGCGGGGAGGGCCTGAAGGTCACCGACCACGCCCCCGAGGAGATGGACCGGGCCATCGCCGACGCCCTGGGGCTGCCTTCCGTCAACGTCCTCACCCCCAGCCAGGACCTGCGGTCCGCCGAACGGGAGCAGTGGGACGACGGCTGCAACGTGCTGGCCGTGGAACCCGGCGTGGTCGTCGCCTACGAGCGCAACGTGACCACCAACACCCATCTGCGCAAGAACGGCATCGAGGTCGTCACCGTGCGCGGCAGCGAGCTCGGCCGGGGACGCGGTGGCCCGCGGTGCATGACCTGCCCCGTCGAGCGCGATGCTGCCTGACCACCCCGCCCCGTCCCCGCGCCCGTCCGCCGCACACCCCGTACGCACCAAGGAGAACCCCGTGCACGACGACCTGCACCAGCGCCCGTTCGTGAAGGAACTCGACTTCACCCCCGCGGAGTTCCGCCACCTGCTGGAACTCTCCGCCGACATCAAAACCGCCCGCCGGGAGGGGCGCGAAGAACAGCGGCTGCGCGGCAGGAACATCGCCGTCATCTTCGAGAAGACCTCGACGAGGACCCGGTGCGCCTTCGAAGTGGCCGCGCACCAGCAGGGCGCGCACGTGACCTATCTCGATCCGGCCGGCTCGCAGCTCGGGCACAAGGAGTCCATCAAGGACACCGCACGCGTCCTGGGCCGCTACTACGACGGGATCGAATACCGGGGCAGCGACCAGCGCTTGGTGGAGGAGCTGGCCCGGCACGCCGGCGTTCCGGTGTGGAACGGCCTGACGGACCAGTGGCACCCCACCCAGTCGCTCGCCGACGTGCTCACCATGTGGGAGCACACCGACAAGCCTCTTGACCAGGTGGCCTTCGCCTACCTGGGCGACGCCAGGAACAACGTCGGCAACTCCCTGCTCATCGTCGCCGCGATGCTCGGCATGGACGTACGCATGGTCGGCCCCCGATCCCTGCACAACGCCCCGCACGTCGTCGACCAGGCACGGCGGGCGGCGGCCGTCAGCGGTGCGCGCATCACCCTCACCGAGGACGTGACCGAGGGCGTGGCAGGCGTCGACTTCGTCTACACCGACGTGTGGCTCTCCATGGGGGAGCCGCCGGAGATGTGGGACGAGCGCATAGCCCTGCTCAAGCCCTACCAGGTGACGGCGAAGACCCTGGAGGCGACGGGCAACCCCGCGGTCAAGTTCATGCACTGCCTGCCGGCCTTTCACAACAGCGACACCACGGTCGGGGCCAAGATCGCTGCACGGACCGGCATGACCGCACTGGAGGTCACCGACGAGGTCTTCGAGTCCTCGCACTCCATCGTGTTCGACCAGGCGGAGAACCGGCTCCACACCATCAAGGCCGTCCTCGTCGCCACCCTCGGCGACTGAACAGGCCTCCCCCCGACACCTGGAGAACACGTCATGCGTGTAGTCGTCGCACTCGGTGGCAACGCCCTCCTCCGCCGCGAGGAGCGGCCGGACGCCGCCGTGCAGCTCGCCAACATCCGCGCCGCAGTCTCCGTACTCGCCCCCCTCGCCAGCGAGCACGAACTCGTCATCACCCACGGCAACGGTCCGCAGGTCGGCGTACTCGCCCTCCAGAGCGCCGCCGACCGCTCCCTGACCAGCCCCTACCCCTTCGACGTCCTCGGTGCGGAGACCCAGGGCATGATCGGCTACTGGCTGCTCCAGTCCCTGCAGAACGCCCTGCCCGGACGGCAGGTCTGCGCCCTCCTCAACCAGACCCTCGTCTCCGCGGCCGACCCCGCCTTCACCGACCCGGCCAAATTCGTGGGCCCCGTCTACGACCGGACCGAAGCCGAGTGCCTGGCCGCCGAACGCGGCTGGACGGTCAAGCAGGACGGCGGCCACTGGCGACGTGTCGTACCGTCCCCCCGTCCGCAACGGGTCGTGGAGACCCGGCTCATCCGGCTGCTGCTGGCCTCGGGAGCGATAGCCGTGTGCGCCGGAGGCGGCGGCGTACCGGTGATCCGCGACGGACGAGGGGAGCTGACCGGCGTCGAAGCCGTGGTGGACAAGGACCTCACCGCCGCTCTCCTGGCCGAGGCGCTCGACGCCGACGCGCTCCTGCTGCTCACGGACGTTCCCCACGTCTCGCTCCACTACGGCACGCCCGGCGCCGAGCGCATAGGGCAGACCACGCCTTCGGCCTTGAGAGCCCAGCAGTTCCCCGCCGGATCCATGGGACCCAAGGTCGACGCCGTGTGCCGGTTCGTCGAGCTCACCGGCGGCATGGCTGCCATCGGCGCCCTCGAAGACGCCCAGGCCATCCTCGACGGGGCCGCCGGCACCGTCGTCACACCCGGCGGCCCCACCGCGATACCCGCCACGACGGAGCACAGGCCCTGACATGACTCTCCAGAGCGCACCCACATCCCCCCGGCCGGCCCGCGCGAGAACGGACTCCGGCGCGCCCGACGGCCCGCGGCGGCGGCTCCGGTTCCCGTCCGCCTTCACCGTCCTGATCGCCGTCACTGTGGCGGTCTGGGCCCTGACGTTCGTCATATCCGCCGGCCGTTACGACACCCGGGACGGCAGCCCCGTCCCGGGCACCTACCACCCGGTGGCACCGGCCGGCGGCTTCCGGGAGCGGCTCACAGACCTGTTCCTTGCCCCGGTCAACGGGCTGTACGGCGTCACCCACGAGGGGACCGGCCTCACCGCGCCCGGCGGGACCGGCTCCTTCGCGGGCGCAGCCGGAGTGTTCCTCTTCATCCTGGCCGTGGGCGCGTTCATCACGGTCACGATGCGCACGGGAGCACTCACGGCGGGAGTGGCGCGCCTCGCACAGCGCCTGCGCCACCGCAGGACCGTGCTCCTCGTGGTCCTGCTGACGGTGTTCTCCCTGGGCGGGACCACCTACGGCATGGCCGAGGAGACCCTCGGCTTCTACGGGCTGATGATCCCGCTGATGCTGAGCCTGGGCTACGACCGCATGGTCGCCGCGACGGTCGTCATGGTGGGAGCCGGGGTTGGAACCCTCGCCTCGACCGTCAATCCCTTTGCCACCGGGGTGGCCTCGGACAGCGCCGGTGTCGGCACGGGTGAGGGGATCGTCCTGCGCCTGGTGATGTGGGCCTGTCTGACCGCGCTGGCAGCCGCGTACGTCGTGCGCTACGCCCGCCGGGTCGCTGCGGACCCCTCCCGGTCGCTGACGCCCCTCACCGAGGACGACCTCCGCATCAGGGCCGAAGCCGAGGGCGGCGAGGCTGCGCGGCTCACCCGGCGCCGGGTGACCGTCCTGTGCCTCTTCGCGGCCACCTTCCTCTTCATGATCTTTGCCGTGGTTCCCTGGTCCGACCTGCACGTCACCTTCCTGCCCACGCTCGGCTGGTACTTCCCCGAACTCGCCGCCCTGTTCTTCGTCGCGGCGGTCGTGGTGGGAGTGGCCGGCGGACTGGGGGAGAAGGGGACGGTGAACGCCGTCACCGCCGGTGCGGGGGACTTCATCGGAGCGGCGATGATCGTCATGCTGGCCCGGGGAGTCACTGTGATCATGAACAACGCCAGTGTCACCGACACCATCCTCGACGCCCTGCAAGGCGCGGTGGCCGGCACGTCCTCCGGCGTGTTCGCCGTCTTGATGTTCGCGGTGAACCTCCCGCTGGCCTTCTTCGTCCCCTCCTCGTCCGGCCATGCGGCCCTCGCCATGCCCATCCTCGCCCCTCTGGCCGACTTCGCCGGGGTGAGCCGCGCCCTCGTGGTGACCGCTTACCAGTCGGCTTCCGGATGGGTGAACCTCGTCACGCCCACCTCGGCCGTCGTCATGGGCGGCCTCGCCGTGGCCGGGATCCGCTACGACCGGTATCTGCGCTTCATGGCACCGCTGATGGGTGTACTGCTGGTGGCCGTCGCCGGATTCCTCGTACTCGGTGCGACCGTGGGCTGAATCGTCACGGGCAGGAAGGCAGGAGGCAGGAGGCAGGAGGCAGGAAGGCAGGCGGGTGGGTGGCCGGCCGGTCGGGACACCGACCGGCCGGCCACTGCCGTGCCCGGTGTACGACGCGGGCCTCACGGCTCCCCAAGACGGGGCCGACCGGCCCCTGCGCCCCCCTCCTCCGGTCCACGACAGTGGGATCCGGCGGGGCAGGGTGCCCGCAGCCGTTCAAGGAGGTGGGCCTCATGCCCGGACTGCTGGCCATCGGAGCCGTCACATCCATCGGCCTGGGCGCGATACTCGTCTTCGCGGTGGACTGGCAGTGGGACGGTGCCGACCGGATGTCGGTGGGGCTGATCATGATGGTGGTCGGGATGCTCGCCCTGCTCGTCGCCACCCACATGTCCGACCACGACTCCCACGAGGGGAAGACGCCGTGACGCGGGATGCACCGGCCGCCCTCGGCGGTCACGGCACAACGAGGAGCCCTCGTCGCGCAGCTGCGCGACGAGGGCTCCTCGTTGTGCCGGGGGATGCGGTGCCCCCGAGGGTCAGAGGTGGGGGACGACCGCCACGGGTGTCCGGGCGTGGTGCAGCACCGCGTGCGTGACCGGGCCGATGTGCACTCCGACCGCCGCCCGACGTATGCGCCGTCCGACGACCAGCAGCGACGCGTCCTGCGACGCTTCCACCAGATGGCCTGCGGGCCGGCCCACCATGCACTGCTCCTTGACGTCGACACGGGGGAACTTGCCCCGCCACGGGCGCAGTACGTCGGTGAGCGTGCCCGCTTCGCGGAGTCCCAGCGCGACACCGTGGCCGGGATCGGCCGCCGCGGGGTCGTACCCGTCGACCTTCGGCACGCTCCAGCCGTGCACGACCCGCAGCGTCGCCGCCCGCGCTTCGGCAGTTTCGAAGGCGTACGCGAGCAGTTCGTCGCACGGAGCGGAGAGGTCGAGGCCGAGCACCACGTCGCGGTACCGCCCCGCGTGGTCCCCGCCGCCGCTCGTGGGCCGCTGTTCGTCCTCGGCCCGTACGACGACGACCGGGCGTTCGGCGCGCGCGATGACGGCGAGGGACACCGATCCGGCCAGGAAGCCGGCCAGGCCGCCCAGTCCTCGTGACCCCAGGACCAGGACCTCCGCCTTACCGGCAGCGGCGAGCAGCACGTCCGCAGGGCGGCCGTTCACCACTTCGGTGGTGATCTCCAGACCGGGGTGCCTCGCTCGCAGGCGGTCGGCAGCGTTGCGGGGGATCTGCTCGGCGCACTGCCGAAGGACGCTCGCCCCGGCACCGGGAGCGGTGTCCAGACCGGTGAACGGGCCATGGGCAGAAGCCGGTGACCAGTCCTGCCAGACGTGCAGGAGGTGCAGTGGAAGCCGGCGCATCCGCGCCTCCCGGGCCGCCCACTCCGCAGCGGCCTGAGATTCGGCCGAGCCGTCCACGGCGGCGATGACGGTACGTGACATGTGTCCTCCGGGTGAGGAGTCGCTGATGAGGGGGTGAGCGCGCCGGCCGACCGGGCCGAGGGCGGCGCAGCGGTCGGCCGGTGTCGCCCGGGACGTGCTAACGGGACGGAGTGATCAGCCCGTAGTGGCCGTCGTAGCGGTGGTAGAGGACGGCGCCCCGGCCGGTGGCCGCGTCCTCGAAGAAGACGAAGGGCAGCCCGGTGAGGCGAAGCCGCGAAACGGCCTCGGCCACACTGGTCGTCGGCACGGGGACCGTGCTCACACCGAGCAGACCGTCGACCTCCCGTTCCTGGCCCAGGGGTGCCAGCGAAGCCATGCGGTGCCGACCGGTGCGGACATCCCGGTAGACGACGCTGTCGCGCCCGGAGGCCAGGTCCGTGAAGAGCCAGAAGTCGTGGTCCATCGCCTCCAGGTCGATCACGGCGTCCTCGGGCGTCTGGTGTTCCAGGCCGAAGGACTTGTGCCGCACGATGCGGCGCTCCTCGGCGGGAAGGCGACGACGGTGCGGACGGTCGTCGTGCCCCGCGCCATCCAGCTCGGCCCGTGTGCGCAGGCTGCCGTGGAAGCCGCCCGCCCCGAACCGCCGTGGCCGGGCGAGCCGGGCGGCCAGACGCTCCTGCAGGAGGTCGATCGCTTGGAACATGCTGCTCGCGGCCACGTGGGCGCGTACGGGCCGGCCGTTGACGTCGACCACGGCCTGGGCCGTGACCGGACGGCTCACCGACGTGCTGACGGCTTGGGTGAGCTTCACCCGCACGGCCAGTACCGGTTCGCGTACGTGGTCGACCACCGCGAGCATCTTCTTCTCGGCGTAGGCGTCCGCGCCCTCGGGCACCGGCCCCCGGTTGCGGACCTGGACGTCGACGTTCCGGCTGGTCTTGAGACCGCTCATGTGAACTCCTCCTCGATCGTTCCCAGCGTGTACGCCGACGGACGCTCCGGGGCAGAGCCGTCCGGGCCCCGCCCGCAGTGCCACTGGTACCGGCACCATCCACAGATCCGGGACTTCCGGACGGCCGGGCAAGGCCGTTCGGCCTGCAGACCGCGGACCGGCGGGCCGGCGGCATCCCGGCCGTCCCCGTTGTCAGCGATCGCTCCCGCTGCGGGCCGTCAGCCGGTTCACCACACCGACCACGCCGTCCACACGCCAGGCGGCCCTGATCAACGCCGCGACATCGTGGGCCGGTTCGGGCGATCCCGTCATGGTGACCATGCCGTCGCGGACGTCGATGCGGAGCCCCTCGATGCGGTCGGCGGCTGGTGACGGGCCGGAGACGGCGCAGGTGACGTCCGCGAGGATCTCACGGTCCGACCTCAGGAAGACGCGGAGCAGATCACGCCGGGTGGCAATGCCGACGAGGCGGTCCTCCTCGTCGACCACCGGCAACCGGTCGATGTGGCGGCGCTCCATGATGCGTGCGGCGTCCACGACGCGCTGTTCGGGATGCACGGTGACGGCCGGGCTGGTCATCAGCTCGCCGGCCTTCGGGGAGGCGCCCGCGAGGGAACGGGTGCCGGCCGGCTGCCGCAGCGTCGGCACCGTCGCGCGCCGAGCCGGTCCGTCCTGGCCGTGACCTGCCCGGTGGCCGGTGAGGTCGGTCCGGGAGACCACCCCCATCACCTTGCCGTCGTCGTCCACCACGGGCAGCCCGCTGATCCGGTGGCCGACGAGCAGCCGGGCCAGTTCTTCGAAGGAGGTGTCCGGGCGTGCCAGGACCACCTCGCCGGTCATGACCTCGCCCACCGTCCGCTGTCCGACCACAGTGCTCATCTCCGCTCCTCCGTACTTGCCGTCGCTTCCAGCGTGGGGCGCGGCACGGGCGGGGGACAGAACCGTTCAGGACCCCGGCGCCGGGCCGTTCGGCCCGCGACGGAGCGGCCGGAGACCATCGGGCCCGCTCCAGGGACCTTCGGGACCTCCGCCGAGGGGTGCGTCCCGGGCAAGGCTGTGGGCGGCGGCACGGAACGGGTGGCCACCGGCATGGCCGCCCCGGTGGTCCGCGCCGTATGCCCGCAGCGCCATCCACACCCAGGGAGCTTCCATGACCCGGCAGACCAGCACCCCCAGCCCCACCCCCGACACCGCCCCGTCGGACACGCGCATCGCCGTCGATCTCCTGGTGGACAATGCCTCCAAGGCGCTCGCCGACTTCGAGTCCTTCACGCAGGACATGGTCGACCACATCGTCGCCAAGGCGTCGGTGGCCGCCCTCGACCAGCACACCGCCCTGGCGCGCCTGGCGGTGGAGGAGACCGGGCGGGGTGTCTTCGAGGACAAAGCGGCCAAGAACATGTTCGCCTGCGAGCACGTCACCCACAGCATGTCCCGGGCGAGGACGGCCGGTGTCGTCCGCCGCGACGACATCGAGGGCATCATCGAGATCGCCGAACCCGTCGGCGTGCTCTGCGCGGTCACCCCCGTCACCAACCCGACGTCCACCACCCTCTTCAAGGCGCTGCTGGCGCTGAAGACACGCAACCCCGTCGTGTTCGCCTTCCACCCTTCCGCACAGGTGTGCAGCACGGCGGCCGCGCGCATCGTACGGGACGCCGCCGTGGCCGCCGGAGCCCCCGAGCACTGCGTGCAGTGGATCGAGTCCCCCTCCATCGAGGCCACGAGCCTCCTCATGCGCCACCCGGGCGTCGCACTGATCCTGGCGACCGGCGGCAACGCCATGGTCAAGGCCGCGTACTCGGCCGGCAAGCCCGCCGTCGGCGTCGGCGCCGGCAACGTGCCCGCCTACGTGCACCGCAGCGCCGACCTGCGCCGGGCGGTCAACGACCTCGTCCTGTCCAAGTCCTTCGACAACGGCATGATCTGCGCGTCCGAGCAGGCGGTCATCCTGGACACCGACGTGTACGAGGAGGCGCTCGCCGAGTTCCGGCGCCTGCACGCCCACATCGCCACGGACGAAGAGAAGCGGAAGCTGGAGACCTACCTGTTCCCGCCGGACCCGGCCGGCAGGCAGGGCCGCCTCAACCCGGCCGCCGTCGGGCAGAGCCCCGACCGGATCGCCGAACAGGCCGGGTTCACCGTCCCCGCGGACACGTCGCTCATCCTGGCCGAGGCGAGCGGCGTCGGGCCCGGCGAACCGCTGACGCGGGAGAAGCTCTGCCCGGTCCTCACCGTGCTCCGGGCCGCGTCGACCGAGGAGGGCTTCGATCTCGCCGCCGACATGGTCGACTTCCACGGGCAGGGGCACAGCGCGGTGATCCACACCGGTGACCCGGTCCTCGCCGAGCGCTACGGCCGACGTATGAGGACCGTACGCATCATCGTCAACTCGCCTTCCTCGCAAGGGGCGATCGGCGGCATCTACAACCGGCTGGTTCCGTCCCTGACCCTGGGCTGCGGTTCCTGGGGCAGCACCTCGGTCTCGGACAACGTCTCGGCCGCCCAGCTGCTCAACATCAAGCGCGTCACCACCCGGCAGAACAACATGCAGTGGTTCAAGGTGCCGCCGAAGATCTACTTCGAGCCCCAGGCCATCCGCTACCTCGCCGCGATGCCCGAGGTCCACCGCGTCACCCTGGTCACCGACGCCACCATGACCAGCCTCGGCTACGTGGAGCGCGTCAGCCGCGTCCTGCAACAGCGGGAGCAGCCCGTGACCCTCCAGGTCATCGACGACGTCGAACCGGAGCCGAGCATCGACTCCGTCCGGCGGATCCCCCATGGACGCGGCCAAGGTGATGTGGCTGCTGTACGAACAGCCGGACGTCGACTTCGCCGACATGCGGCAGAAGTTCTCCGACATCCGCAAGCGTGCCTTCCGCTTCCCCGTGCTCGGCAAGCGCGCCCGTCTGGTCTGCGTTCCCACCACGTCGGGCACCGGCGCCGAGGTCACGCCCTTCGCGGTGATCTCCGACCCGGCGACCGGCAAGAAGTACCCGCTGGCCGACTACGCCCTGACCCCCAGCGTTGCGATCGTCGATCCCGTCCTGACCGCCGAGCTGCCCGCGACGCTCGCCGCCGACAGCGGCTTCGACGCCCTCACGCACGCCACCGAGGCGTACGTCTCCGTCTACGCCAACGACTTCACCGACGGCCTGGCGCTCCACGCCGTCAAGCTGGTCTTCGAGAACCTGGAGGCCGCCGTCACCGGCGAGGACGCACGACGCACCCGGGCACGGGAGAAGATGCACAACGCAGGCACCATCGCCGGCATGGCCTTCGGCAACGCCTTCCTCGGCATCGTCCACGCCATGTCCCACACCCTGGGCGCCACCTTCCACATCGCCCACGGCCGGACCAACGCGATCCTCCTGCCGCACGTGATCCGCTACAACGGCACCGTCCCGTCCAAGCCGACGGGCTGGCCCAAGTACGAGAGCTACCGGGCACCCGAGCGCTTCCAGGACATCGCACGCGCCCTCGGGCTTCCGGCAGCCACGCCCGCCGAGGGCGTGGCCTCGTACGCCGCCGCGGTGGAACGCCTGCGGGACGCCGTGGGCATCGAACCGTCCTTCCGTGCCCTGGGCCTCGACGAGACCGCCTTCATCGGTGCGCTGCCACAGCAGGCGCTGAACGCGTACGAGGACCAGTGCGCCCCGGCCAACCCGCGCATGCCGATGCTGGACGACATGGAGGACATCATGCGCACGGCGTACTACGCCGGGCCCCGGCCAGTTCCCTCCACCTGACCGTAGGGTCACCGCGCGGGCCGATACCCTGTTCGCGTCGGCGGGTGATCGAGGTCGGGAGGCCCAGTGGGGGTGGAGGAGCCGCTGCCGCGGATGCCCCAGATGCGGCTCGACGAGCTGCTGGAGGAGCTGCAGGCACGCATCAACGCGGCCCGCGGCACCCGGGACCGGGTGCACAGCCTGCTGGAGGCGGTCGTCTCGGTGGGGCGCGAACTGGATCTCGCCCAGGTGCTGCGGCGCATCGTGGAAGCCGCTGCGCTGCTGGTCGAAGCCCAGTACGGAGCCCTCGGGGTCATCGGTCCCGACGGCAGGACCCTGTCTCAGTTCCTCACGTACGGGCTGACGGACGAGGAGATTGCCCGGATCGGGCCCCTGCCCGCCGGACACGGGATCCTGGGAAAGCTCATCCGGGATCCCGAGCCGCTCCGGCTCACCGACCTGGGCGCGGACGAGGCGTCGTACGGATTCCCGTCCCACCATCCGCCCATGCGGACGTTCCTGGGCGTGCCGATCCGGGTACGGGACCAGGTGTTCGGCAACCTCTACCTGACCGACAAGCGCGGCGGTCAGGACTTCGACGCCGAGGACGAATCGGTGATCTCCACCCTGTCCGTCGCGGCCGGTGTGGCGATCGACAACGCCCGGCTCTACGAAGGTTCCCAGCGCCAGCAGCGCTGGCTGCAGGCGAACGCGGAGATCACCAACAGCCTGCTCTCCGGCAGTCCGCACCGGGAGGTGCTGGAACTCATCGCCCGCCGCGCCCGGGAGATCACGGATGCAGCCCTCGCCGATGTGTCCGTCCCCGTCGCCGGGACGGACGACCTCGTCGTCGAACTGGCCGTCGGCGCGGACGGGGAAGCACGCCGTGGTCTGGTGGTCCCGGTGGAGGGCACCCTCTCCGGCGCCGCCCATCGAGCCGCCGCGCCCGTGACCACGGCGGGCCTCGCCGAGGACGACCGGTACTCCGCAGGCCCCCGCCGCTTCGACGGTCTGGGCCCGGCGGTCGCCGTCCCCCTGGGTACCGCCGCCCAGGACACCCGGGGCGTGCTGCTGCTGGCCCGGCACCTGGGAGAGCCCGTCTTCACGGAGGGCGAACTGGAGCCGCTGCTGGCCTTCGCCGGTCAGGCGGCGCTCGCCCTGGAGCTGGCAGAGCGACGGAGCGGAGCCGAGCAGCTCGCGCTCCTGGAGGACCGCGACAGGATCGCCCGTGACCTGCACGACCTGGCCATCCAGCGGCTGTTCGCGACCGGGATGACCCTCCAGAGCGCCACCCGGCTCGTGCAGAACGAGGGTGCCGCCGAACGCATTTCGAGGGCCGTGGGGGACCTCGACGAAACGATCAAGATCATCCGCTCCACGATTTTCGGCCTCCGCGCGCGTGATGAGGACAGCCGGCCGAGCCTGCGGGCGCACGTGGCCCGAGCCGTGGGCGAGACGGCGACCACGCTCGGCTTCCCGCCGCGTCTCAGCATGGAAGGGCTCCTCGACACCGACGTTCCGGCGCAGACCGCCGGACACGTCGTAGCCGCCCTCACGGAAATGCTGAGCAACGCCGCCCGCCACGCCCACGCGACACGTGTCGAGGTCTCCTTGCAGGCCACCGTCGACGAGGTCATCCTCACCGTGACGGACAACGGCCGGGGCATCCCCGCGGATGGCAGGCGCAGTGGTCTGCGGAACCTCGAGGAGCGGGCCCGGAGCCTGAGCGGCACGTTGCAGATCGCGCGCCCGGACGAGGGCGGCAGCCGGCTCGTGTGGCGGGCCCCGCTCGCCGCGGGCGTCGACGCCCCCTGACGTCTGCGGCCGGCCCGGGTCCCCGGGCGGCCGTGGGGGGTGCGAGCGCCGCAGGAGGGCCATCCGGCCCTGGCCGAAGGTCCCCACCGCACGGCAGGATGCAGTGGATCCGCCGACGGGCGGACGAACCGGCGAACACGGAGTGTGCGATGACGGACAGCAGCGGCAGCCCCACCGGCAGGGAACCGGTCAGGGTCTTCCTCCTCGACGATCACGAGGTCGTACGGAGAGGTGTGCACGATCTGCTGGACGCCGAGCCCGACCTGACCGTGGTGGGGGAGGCGGGGACGGCCGAGCAGGCGCTCGTCCGCGTGCCCGCGCTGCGCCCGCAGGTCGCCGTCCTGGACGTGCGTCTGCCGGACGGGGACGGCGTGAGCGTCTGCCGGGAGCTGCGCTCCCGCATGCCCGACCTCGCCTGTCTGATGCTGACGTCGTTCGACGACGAGGAGGCGCTGCTCGACGCGATCATGGCCGGCGCGTCCGGTTACGTGCTCAAGCAGATCAGCGGCACCGACCTGGTGACCGCGGTGCGGACGGTCGCTTCCGGCCAGTCCATGCTGGACCCCGGTGCCACGGCCCGGGTGATGGCCCGGCTGCGCGGGGGGCCTCCTCAGGAGGAGCCTGCGCAGGGTCTGCTGCCCGGCCTGACGGAGCGCGAGCGGGAGATCCTCGCCCTGGTCGGAGAAGGACTGACCAACCGTGAGATCGGTCAGCGGCTCTACCTGGCGGAGAAGACGGTCAAGAACAACATCTCCCGGCTGCTGGCCAAACTCGGCGTCGAACGGCGGGTGCAGGCCGCCGTCATCGCCAGCCAGGCTCTGGCGCCGAAGAGCGATCAGAGCGGGCGGCTCAGCCGGGTGTGACAGGCGTCGGGGAACGGACGTTCCCTCGAACCGGCTGAACGGTCCTGCCCGGCGTCCTCGGTGCGCCGGGCAGGACCGTTTCAGCATGTCGGCAGGGGAGACCGGCCGGGCTGCGGTACTGCGGGCCCACAGGTCCCGCGGGAGGGACCTGTGGCCCCTCTGCGGCAGTGCCGTGGCGGGCGACTGTGGAGGGGGAGCCATGTCGCCGTTCTCCGGAGGAGCCGTTCATGTCCCGCACCGTCACCGTCGGCTTCGACGGGTCGCCTGAAAGCCTCGCCGCCAGGGACTGGGCTGCCCGGGAGGCGGTGTGCCGTGCGGTGCCGCTGAGGCTGCTCCGGATCCGGAGCGAGGACGACGACCCGCGCACGCGCCGGTGGGATCCCGCGACCGCCCGGGGGTGGGGTGAGCGGGCGCTCGACACGGCGGAGAGGCGACTGATCCGGCGCCACCCGGGTCTGGCGACCGAGACGCAGTGGACCGGCGGGGACCCGGTGGAGGAGCTGTGCGCAGCCGCGGACGAGGCGGAGCTGCTGGTGCTCGGCTCCCGCGGCCTGGGCGGACTGGCCGGCTTCTTCGCCGGGTCCGTCTCGCTGGCCGTCCTCGCCCGCACCCGCCGCCCCGTCGTCCTGGTCCGCCCGCACGACCCCCCGGCGGCCGCGGAAGACGCACCGGCCGGAGAGGTCGTGGTCGGACTGGACGTGTCCGCACCCGGCGACGAGGTGCTCGCCTTCGGCTTCGCGGCGGCCGACCGGTACGGCTGTGTCCTGCGGGTCCTGCACACCTGGGCTGCTCCGGCGCTCTACGGCGCCGAGCTGGGCGCCGTACAGCAGCTGATCTCGGCGGAGGTCGCACAGGACGCGCGGCGGGCGCTCGACGCAGCGCTGTCCCCCTGGACGGACACATACCCGGGCGTGGCCGTTGTCCGCGAGTGCCGCCAGGGCCGGCCGGCCCAGGACCTCGTCGAAGCCGCGCGGAGAGCCCGGCTGGTCGTGGTGGGCCGCAGGAACCGGCGTGCGCGCCTCGGTACGCACATCGGGGCCGTCACCCATGCCGTCGTCCACCACTGCCCGGCTCCCGTGGCGGTCGTGCCGCACGACTGACCGACCGTACCGACCGCTCCCGGCCGCCGAGCCTCCCGGGACCGGGCACCCACCGAAAGGACTGGCGAGCAGCCATGACCACCTATGTGTACGACTTCTCCGAGGGCAGCCGGGACATGGCCGGTCTCCTGGGAGGCAAGGGAGCGAACCTCGCGGAGATGGCGCGCATGGGTCTTCCCGTGCCGCCCGGCTTCACCATCACCACCGAAGCCTGCCGGACCTTCCTCACCACGGGGCGGCCCCCGGCCGGACTCGACCGGCAGATCGCCGAGCATCTCGCGGCGCTGGAACGAGTGGCCGGGAAGCGACTCGGACAGGCGGACGACCCCCTGCTCCTCTCCGTCCGCTCGGGGGCGAAGTTCTCGATGCCGGGGATGATGGAGACCGTCCTCGACATCGGACTGAACGATCTCTCGGTCCTGGGCCTGGCCAAGAATCCCGAGCGCGAACGCTTCGCCTGGGACTCCTACCGGCGTCTCGTGCAGATGTTCGGCAGTACGGTCATGGGCGTGGACAGCTCCCTCTTCGAGGCTGCACTCGCCGCAGTCAGGGAGCAGCACGACCGCGGCGACGACACGCAGTTGGACACCTGTGACCTCATCCGGATCGTCGAAACGTTCAAGGACCTGATCAAGGAGCGAACCGGGGAGGAATTCCCGCAGGATCCGTCCGAGCAACTGCGGCGTTCGGTCCTTGCCGTCTTCGCCTCGTGGAACGGCGAGCGCGCACGCCTCTACCGTCGACGCGAGCACATCCCGGACGACCTCGGAACCGCGGTCACCATCCAGACCATGGTCTTCGGCAATCTCGGCCCGGACTCCGGCAGCGGTGTCGCCTTCACCCGGGACCCGGCAACCGGCCGGCCGGGCATCTACGGCGACTACCTGCCCGAAGCCCAGGGCGAGGACGTCGTCGCCGGTCTCCGCAACACCATGCCCCTCGAGGAGTTGGCCGGTCTCGACCCCGCGTCGTACCAGCGGCTGCGCGGCCACATGGAGCAACTGGAGTCCCACTACCGCGACTTGTGCGACATCGAGTTCACCATCGAACGCGGCACCCTGTGGATGCTCCAGACCCGCGTCGGCAAGCGCACCGCCCAGGCCGCCTTCGCCATCGCCGCCCAGCTCGCCGACGAAGGAGTCATCAGCGAGCGGGAGGCACTGGGCCGGGTCGGCGGCGACGCGCTCGCACGGCTGATGTTCCCCCGCTTCGCCACCACGGACCCGAGCCAGGTCATCGCGCGGGGCGTGCCGGCCTCACCGGGAGCGGCCGTGGGTGCCGTGGTGTTCGACTCCGCGGAAGCGGTCCGCAGGACGGCAACCGGGGAGAAGGTCGTGCTCGTACGGCAGGAGACGACGCCCGACGACCTGCCGGGCATGGTCGCCGCCCAGGCGGTGCTCACCAGCCGTGGCGGCAAGACCAGCCACGCCGCGGTCGTCGCACGCGGCATGGGCAAGGTGTGCGTCTGCGGCGCCGAGGACATCGTCGTGGACACCCGGGAGCGGCACTTCGGCGCCGGCGGCGTGACAGTCCGCGAAGGCACGGTCGTCTCCGTCGACGGGTCCGAGGGCGTGGTGCGCCTCGGCGCCGTACCCCTGGTCGACTCCGACGTCATGCGGTACTTCGAGGCGGGCGGCGTGCTGCCGGCGGACGACACGGCCGCGCAGCCGGTGCGCGACGTCCACCGGCTCGTTCGGCAGGCGGACGCCGTGCGGCGTCTGGAGGTCCGGGCGAACGCCGACACTCCCGAGGACGCGGCCCGCGCACGCCGCTTCGGCGCCCAGGGCATCGGCCTGTGCCGTACGGAGCACATGTTCCTCGGCGACCGGCGTCCTCTCGTCGAGGCGATGATCCTCGCGCACGGCGACAGCGAACGCGAGGCGGCGCTCGCGGCCCTGCTGCCGCTCCAGAGGCAGGACTTCACCGGCATCCTCGAAGCGATGGACGGCCTGCCGGTCACCGTCCGGCTGCTCGACCCGCCGCTGCACGAGTTCCTGCCGGACCGCACGGAGCTCGCCGTCCGTCTCGCACGCGGCGAAGCGCTCGGCACACCGGTCGATCCGCACGACACCGAACTCCTGGCGGCCGTCACGCGCATGCACGAGCAGAACCCGATGCTCGGCCTGCGCGGCGTGCGCCTGGGGCTGGTTGTGCCGGGGCTGGTGGCCATGCAGGTACGGGCCCTTGCCGAGGCCGTCGTGGCGCGCAGGCGGGCCGGCGGCGATCCCCGGGCGGAGATCATGGTCCCCTTGGTGGATGCGGTCGAGGAGTTCCACCTCGTACGCGAGGAAGTCGACCGGGTCCTGGCACAGGTTTCGCAGGAAGCGGGCATCGACGCCACCTGCCCGGTGGGAACCATGATCGAACTGCCCAGGGCGGCTCTCACCGCCGGCCGGATCGCGAAGGAGGCGGCGTTCTTCTCCTTCGGTACGAACGACCTGACACAGACCACGTGGGGCTCCTCCCGCGACGACGCCGAAGCCGCGTTCTTCTCCGCGTACCTGGACAAGGGGATCTTCCCCGTCTCCCCGTTCGAGACGATCGACCGTGACGGCGTCGGCCGGCTGGTACGGATCGCAGTCGAGGAAGGCCGGGCCGCCCGCCCGGACCTGAAGATCGGCGTGTGCGGGGAGCACGGAGGGGATCCCGCATCGGTCCACTTCTTCCACCGGGCCGGACTGGACTACGTCTCCTGCTCGCCCTTCCGCGTCCCGATCGCCCGGCTGGAGGCGGGCCGGGCAGCCCTGGAAGCGAACGGCACCGACGCGAGCGTGTAGCCCGCCCCGCCCCGGCCCGGTCCGGCCAAGGACCCGGTACCTACCGGCCCGAGGCTCCTGAGAGACCGGCGGCCTTCACCGGTCACCCGGAACGGGTGGGGGGCAGTGGTGGGGCCCGGCAGAACCTCACGGACGCGTACCGGCCGAGCGCCCTTCGCAGCCGGCTCGTTGCCGTGCCGGCTGAGACGGCTGTGTCAGGCGCGGTCGTAGCGGTGGCGTGCTGCTTCGATGGCTGAGAGGTGGCGGTGGGTCCAGTCGCACATCGAGTCCACGGTCGCCCGCAGAGCGTGGCCGGGTTCGGTGAGGGCGTACTCGACGCGCGGGGGAACCGTGGGGTGCACCGTCCGCGTCACGAGGCCGTTGCGTTCCAGCATTCGCAGGTTCTGCGTGAGCATCTTGTGGCTGATCCCGTCGACCTCGCCGCGCAGTTCGGTGAAGCGCAGGGTCCGCTCTCCCACCGTTTCGATGATCAGCAGCGCCCATTTGTTGGCGATGTCCGAGAAGATCTCGCGTCCCAGGGAGTCCGCCCGTGTCACGTCGGCGTCGTCCTGAGCCGCTCGCGGGCCGTTGACCTGCTTGCTCACCTTGTGGTTCCCCAGTTTCCGAAAAGTGCGTTCTTCCACGTCGTTGCCCACTCTCCTACGGTGACTGGGTAACCACAAGAGAGCACGAGGAGCAGAACCATGCCGGTCACACTGATCGACCCCGACGGATTGCCCGCGATCGACGCCTACCGGCAGGTCTCGGTGGCCACGGGATCGACCACGGTCTACGTCGCCGGACAAGTCGCCTGGGATGCCGACGGCATCACCGTCGGCATCGGCGACCTGGCGGCGCAGGTCGAGCGGTGCTACCTCAACGTGGCCACCGCCCTCGCAGGCGCGGGCGCCTCGTTCGACGACGTGGTCAAGCTGACCGTCTACGTCGTCGACTGGACGCCCGACAAGATGCCCCTGCTCATGGACGGCATCGCCCGGGCGTCGGCGGCGCTGGGCGCCGTCCCCCGGCCGCCGGCCACCCTGATCGGCGTGGCGGCACTCGACATCCCCGAACACCTCGCCGAAGTCGAGGCCACAGCCGTCGTCGCCTGACCGGGTCAAACCAGACGAGGCCGGATCCTGCAGGCGGCGCAGGTGCAGTCGGCTTCTCCGATCCGGCGCTTCTGCGCGCTGCGAAGGTTGCGCACTGCGTCATCGAAGGTGACTTCGTGACTCCCCCCGGGCAATTCCGGGGGCGGGCCCCGGCTGCGGGTATCGGTGTGGGAGCGGGCAGCCTGGTGGGCGCTGCCGGGCAGAGACCGGGAGGGCGACGACTGCTCAGCAGCTCGGACGGTAGGTGGTGTCCGGCATGAGGGTGCGCCACCTGTCCTGGTCGAGCGGTTTGCCCAGCCGCTTGCAGAGTTCCGACAGCCAAACCTCCGGCGTGAGTGGCAGTCGTTGGACCGGGGTGTGTGTTCCTTTGGTGTACAGGGTCCGGCCGTCGGGCGCGAAGGCGAGGGAGTGGACGGGGTCGCCGGGGGTCCGCATGGGCCCGCCGAGTGCCCGCAGGGTGGCGACGTCCCACAGACGGATCCGGCCCAGGTCGTCTCCTGTGGCCAGCATGCGGCGGTCGCGGGAGAACGCCATGACCGCGATCCGCACGGGGTTTCCGTCCGGCTCGCTCGTGGATCCGGCCAGCAGGCTTCCGATCCTGGTCTCGGTGCGTGCGTTCCACAGGCTGATCCGGCCGCGCCGGTCTGCGAACGCGGTCACGGATCCGTCCCAGGTCTGCGCGGTCTGCCCGGCGGCAGTGCCGTGCGCTGGGCGGAGCCGTGCCCCGTCGAGGCCGATGACCGTGCCGTCACCGAGGGTCAGCTGCGGCCCCTGAGGGTGCTCCACCGCTGAAGGGTTCCAAGGTCCTTCGGCGAACTTGAACTCCGGCACCGCGAACGTGTGGACGCGGGCTCGGCGTTGGAGGTCCCACACGGAGTCGGAGCTGATTCCGTACAGCCGTGGCGGCAGAAGGGCGGGGCCGGGGCCGGCCACGGGCAGGACCGCGAGCAGGCCCTGCTCGCCGCCGGCAGCGAATGCGACGGTCGCGGCCGTGTGCTGCTTTCTCGTGTCCCAGACGGTGAACCTTCCCTGGCGGCCGGGCTCCACCGACGGTCCGTAGGCGAAGAGGGTGCCGTCCGCGCTGAACGAGGCCAGCAAGTTGCTCTGCACCGCATCAGCGGGCGGGGCCGGGAGGCGGGCCAGGACTCGCTCGCCGCGCACGTCCCGCAGCTCCATCCGCTGCCGGCCGCCTGCCTCACGTACGTGGGTGACCGCGTGCTGTCCGTTCGGGCTGAGGTACGTCGTTTCCGCCCAGGGATCCCGCCACGATGCCTTGAGCGATGCGGCCGCCGACACGGAGCGCACGGTGAGGCCGTCGAGGCCGAGGTAGCGGACGACGCCCTGCTGCGTGTCGATGCGGAGCTGGCGTGGCGAGTCTCCCCACACCGGGATGGTCTGCACGAGCAGGGGGTCTCCTGGGCCGACGGTCCGCCACAGGGTGATGGATCCGGACGTCAGCGTGGCCAGGAAGCGGAAGTCGGCACTCGTGGCGAAGGCCGTGACTCCCGGCTGGCGGACGGTGCCGCTGTAGGGTGCCGCGACCGGCAGGACCGAACGCTTGCGACGTTCGAGTACGGCCTCCTCGTCCAGAGAAGTGAACCGGATGCCGGCATCGGTCCGGACCGCCAGGTTCCGGCCATCGGCGCTCAGCTCAAGACCGCGCCGGCTGCAGATCCGGCTTCCCTGGTCCAGATCACTCGGCAACGCGGCCCGATACGCCTCCCTGCCGCCCGCCGTGTCCCACACGTGCGCGAAACCGTCCGACCCGCAGACCGCGGCCTTGCTGCCGTCTGCGCTGAGAGCGATGGCGCTCCCGAAGGGGGAACCTGCGACGGCGAGGACGCGCCGCCTGCCCACCACGTCCCACACCTCGGCTCGGGTCCCGAGGTCGATCCCGAGGAACCGCTCGTCACCGCTCCACGACAGCCCCCGGACAGCGGGCCGCTCCGCGGCTTTCGCTTCCGGCCTCAAGACACTCGTCGTACCCGTGGCCACGGACCTGACCTCGACCGGCCCGGGAGTCTTCCTCGTGTCACGGCCGGCTCCCGGACGGGCCGGATCCGCAGCTGCCACCCGGGCCACGCGCGTCCCGCGGGGGCTGAGGTGAAGCAAGTACGGGTCCAGCCAGTCGTAGTCCGCGCCCTCGTCGGGCACCGGCTGTGGACGGGGAGCACCGGGGATCCTGTGGGACAACAGACGCTTCCTGGTGCGCAGGTCCCATCGCTCGACGCGGTCGGCGGCCTGCACGGTCACCGTGGCGCCGTCCGCTGCGAGTGCCGCGCGCCGGTTCCGCAGGGCGGGGCCACCGGCCGGCGCCGTGAAGTCGGGCAGGGCGCGCTCGCTCACGGCCGCCAACAGCCCGGCACGGGTCTCGGGCGTCCGGGCCATCCGCCATGCGGCGGCGCTGAGGTGCCCAGCCGTTTCCGCGTCGCTGAACCGGAGTCCTTCTGCCAATGCGGCCGCGCGTACGGCGGCGTCGAGGACCTGCCGTTCCTCCTGCGCCCGGTCCTGCTGCCACGCCACGGTTCCCGCCAGCACGGCCACCGCCGTCAACAGGGTCAGCACCGCGCGCAGAGCGGTGCGCCGGTGCCCTCTCGCACGCCGGGCCCGAAGGCTCGCCCTGACGAACGCCGCCTCTGCCGCGTTCAGTTCTCCCTCACGCGCCGGCGAGACGAGGTCACCGAACGCGGCGAGCAGCGCTTGCGTGGCCAGGGCGCTGGAGTGCCGCCCGAGTTCCTCCCAGCTCCGGGCGGCGTCGGTGAGCCGCCGGTGGCGCCGCAGCTCGTCGCGGCTCTCCTCGATCCACCCTTCCAGGCGCGGCCACGCCGAGATCAGTGCCTCATGGGCCAGCTCGACGGCGTTCTCGTCCACTGTGACGAGCCGGGCGCGCACCAGGGCGTCGAGTACGGGACCCTCTTGGACAAGTTCATCGGGGTGTGCCGGCCGGCGCGTGTCCGGCAGGCCGTTTCGGCCGGGACTGATCAGACGCAACAGGATGCGACGGACCGCTTCGGCCTGCGGACGGGTCAGGTCCATGTAGAAGGCCTCGGCACTGCGTGACACGGCCCCTTGGATACCGCCCGCCTCTTCGTAGCTGGCCAGGGTCATGAGCTTGGCCCGCCGCCGCCTCCATGTCTCCAGGAGGACGTGCGAGAGAAGGGGCAGGCCCGCACGGTGGTTGTGGACCTCGTCGATGATGCGGGACGTCAGGGCCCGCTCGACCACGACCGACCTGGCGGCTGCCGGCCCGGTGATCGCGGCACGCAGCTCGCTCCGACTCATCGGCCCGATGGGCAGACTCGCTCTGGCCACCGCCGCCGCGAGTCCTGCGTGCCCCAGGACCTGCGGGTAGAAGTCGGCTCGGACCGCGAGGATCACGCGGATGCGACTGTCGGGCGCGTCGGCCGCCAGCAGCAGGTCGACGAAGGCCTCGCGTCGGCGCACGTCCGTGCACAGCGTGAACAGTTCCTCGAACTGGTCGACGATGAGCCACGTGTCTCCCGGTCCGTCGGCCGGAAGGAGCGCCCCCTGGCGGAGCGTCGGCGGCTGCGCCCCCGGCGTGAGCAGCCGGACGGCAGCCGGGGCCGGATCGAGTTCCTGCAGCAGGGGTACGAGACCGGCCCGCAGCAGAGAGGACTTGCCGCTGCCCGACGGACCGAAGACCGTGACGACACGGTGCGACCGTGTGAGCGCGGCCAGGCTGCCGACGAGTTCCTCCCGCCCGAAGAACACGTCCCGGTTCCCGGGTTCGAACCTTGCCAGCCCGCGGTAGGGAGCGGCCTCACGGTCGTCCTCCGCCGCCCTCGCAGTCAGCTCGCCCGAGACCCGACGCCAACGCTCCTCCCACTCGACGGCATCGCCTCCACACACCCCGACATACGCCAGTACCACCGGCAGGCTCGGCAGCTGCCCGCCCGCCGCCGCACGGGACAGCGTCGCCACCGAGTACGTCCCTGCCCGCCGCGCCATCGCCGCGTAGGTCGGACTGCCCGCCCCGGCACGCAGCGCCCGTAACGCCGCGGCGAACTCCGCGGCCGGCCCGGCTGCCGGATCGATCTCCTTCTCGCGACGTCCCATCTGCCCACCCCTGTCCCGGCCGGCCCCCCGGCTGTCGATGTGGTCCCACTCAACGTGCGCGAGCACGGTCGCGCAAGGCGCGCATTGCCCGGTCGCTCCCGCTCGCACTCCTCGACAGCGGCTTGATCCCGCTGACCAGTGGAATGATCCGAGCTTCGACCGGCCCGATATTGTTGCGCCGCCCCTGT
>NZ_JAJAUZ010000071.1 GCF_020532645.1 Streptomyces bambusae | reverse complement strand
CGCACCGGGTTACGGTGCGGGGCTTTTCTGCGTTCACGGCCCGGATCAGTGCGGTCCGGAGGAAAACGAAGAGGCCCCCGCGGGGGCCTCTTCTTGTTTCTGCCTTCCAGCCGGGTCTACAGGCGGCCGGCGGCCTTCAGAGACAGGTACGCGTCGGCCAGAGCCGGGGCGAGCTGGTCCGGAACGGCGTCGACGACCGTCACTCCGTGACGTGCGAGCTGGTCGGCCGTACGGCGGCGCTGTTCGCGGGCCTGGGCGCCGGCAGCGGCCTCGTAGACGGCTGCGGCGGAGCCGCGGGAGGCGGACATGCTCTCGATGTGCGGGTCGGCCACGGAAGCCACCAGGACCGTGTGGCGCTGGGTGAGCTGCGGCAGCACCGGGAGCAGGCCCTCCTCGATGGGGGCGGCATCCAGACTCGTCAGGAGGACGACCAGGGAGCGGCGCGGCGCGCTCGTGAGGATCGTCGACACCATCGTGCGGGCGTCCGTCTCGACGAGCTCCGGCTCCAGCGGAGCCATTGCGTTGACCAGGGCGGGCAGGACGTCGCGGGCGGCCCGGCCCTGGACCAGGGCGCGGACCCGGCGGTCGTGGGCCAGCAGGTCCACGCGGTCGCCTGCGCGGGACGCCAGCGCCGCCAGCAGGAGGGCCGCGTCCATCGCGGCGTCCAGGCGGGGGGCGTCACCGACCCGGCCGGCCGACGTACGGCCCGTGTCCAGGCAGATGAGGATGTGGCGGTCGCGTTCCGGGCGCCAGGTGCGGACGGCGACGCGGGGGCGGCGGGCGGTGGCCCGCCAGTCGATGGACCGGGTGTCGTCGCCGGGGCTGTAGTCCCGGAGGCTGTCGAACTCGGTGCCCTCCCCGCGGGTCAGGACGCTGGTGCGGCCGTCGAGTTCGCGGAGCCGGGCCAGCTTCGACGGCAGGTGCTTGCGGCTCGCGAACTCCGGCAGGACACGGACCGTCCACGGCACGTCGTGGCTGCCCTGCCGGGCGAGCAGGCCCAGCGGCCCGTACGAGCGGATCGTGACCCGGTCGGCGCGGCGGTCGCCGCGGCGGGTGGGGTGCAGCCGGGTCGTCACCATGCGGCGCTCGCCCGGCGGGACCGTCACACGGTGCCGGGAGGCGGCGGCCTCGGCGCCGGCGGTCCAGCTGCTGGGCGGCCAGGCGTCGCGGAGCCGGGCCCGCAGCGGGCGGCTGCCGGTGTTGGTGACGGTCAGGTGGACGTCGGCCGGGTCGCCGAGCCGGACGGACGTGTCGCCGGAGCGGTCCAGGCGCAGCGTCCGGACCGGGGCGGCCAGGGCGTAGTCGCAGGCGCAGGCGAGCGCCAGCGGTCCGTTGACGGCGAGCAGGCCGGCCCAGCCGGGTTCCAGCAGGCCGACCGGGAGGCTGCCGAGGGCCGCCAGCAGGGCGGCGCGTCCGGTGAGCGCCATCAGCGCGGCACGGGGACGTGGTTGAGGATCGCGGTGATGACGGAATCCGCGGTGACGCCCTCCATCTCGGCCTCGGGGCGCAGCTGGACGCGGTGGCGGAGGGTGGGGAGCGCGAGGGCCTTCACGTCGTCGGGGATCACGTAGTCGCGGCCGGTCAGCCAGGCCCAGGCGCGGGCCGTGGACAGCAGGGCGGTCGCGCCGCGCGGGGAGACCCCGAGGAGGAGGGAGGGGGACTCGCGCGTCGCGCGGCAGATGTCGACGACGTAGCCGGTGATCTCGGCGGAGACGGTGGTGGCGGCGACGGCCCGGCGGGCGGCCTCCAGGTCCTCGGGCCCGGCGACCGGGCGGACGCCGGCGGCGTGCAGGTCGCGCGGGTTGAAGCCGGCGGCGTGCCGGGTCAGGACGTCGATCTCGTCCTGGCGGCCCGGCAGCGGAACGTTCAGCTTCAGCAGGAAGCGGTCCAGCTGGGCTTCGGGGAGCGGGTAGGTGCCCTCGTACTCGACGGGGTTCTGGGTGGCGGCGACGAGGAAGGGGTCGGGCAGCGGGCGCGGCGTGCCGTCGACGGTGACCTGGCGCTCTTCCATGGCCTCCAACAGGGAGGACTGGGTCTTCGGCGGGGTCCGGTTGATCTCGTCGGCGAGGAGGAGGTTGGTGAAGACCGGGCCTTCCTGGAAGGAGAACTCGGCGCTGCGGGTGTCGTAGACGAGGGAGCCGGTGACGTCGCTCGGCATCAGGTCGGGGGTGAACTGGACCCGCTTGGTGTCGAGGGCGAGGGAGGCGGCGAGGGCGCGGACCAGGAGGGTCTTCGCGACGCCGGGTACGCCTTCGAGGAGGACGTGGCCGCGGCACAGGAGCGCGACGACGAGGCCGGTGACGGCCGGGTCCTGGCCGACGACGGCCTTTCCGATCTCGGCGCGCAGGGCCTCCAGGGAGGCGCGGGCGCCGGCCGTGGTGGCCGCGGGGTCGGCGGGCTGGGCCGTCATGAGGTACGGACCTCTCTTTCGAGGGCGTCGAGGTGGTCGGCGAGCGCGACGAGGGCCGCGTCGTCGCCGGGGGCGGTTCCGAAGAGGAGGGCGGCGGGATCCCGGCCGGTCACGGCCGCGACAGCGGGCAGCAGGACGGCCGGGTCGTGGGCCCTGGCGGCGGGTACGCCGACGAGGGCGGCGAGCCGGGTGCGAGTGGCGGTGCGCAGGACGTCGGCGGCCCGGTCGCGGGCGCCGGCCGCGTGGTAGAGGCGGGCGCGGCCCTCGGCGGCCTCGGAGGCGCGGACGGCGACCGGCAGCTGCTCGGTGACGAGCGGGCCGAGGCGGCGGGCCCGCCAGAGGGCGGCGAGGGCGGCGGCGACGGCGAGCTGGAGCAGGGCCCAGGACCAGCCGTCGGGGATGAGGTCGAAGAACGAGCGGTCGGCGGCCGGGTCCTCGGTCAGCGCCGGGTCGTCGAGGGACGGGAGGTACCAGACGAGAGTGGGGCGGGAGCCGAGGAGCTGGAGGGCCAGGGAGGCGTTGCCCTCTTCGGCGAGGCGCTCGTTGAGGAGGGGGGTCGGGGCGCCGAGGAGGACGGTGTCGCCGGTGGCGGCGCCGGGGCGGGGCAGGGTGAGCACGGTGGCTGCGCCGGCGGTCCGGTAGCAGCTCAGGGCGCCCGGGAGGGTGGTGGCGTAGCGGAGGCCGCCGCCGGTTTCGGCGCGGCCCGCGGTGGTGGCGGCGGGCAGGGTGCAGCCGGGGCCGAGGACGTCGGGGCCGGCCGGGGGGCGGGCGGTGACGCCGGGGGCGAGGGCCTCCAGTGCGGGGCCGCCCGGGGCGAGCAGCACGGTGCGGCCGCCGGACAGGTCCATGGAGGTCTTGAGGGCGGCCAGCTGGCCGGTGCCGAGCAGTCCGGGGTCGGTGACCAGGAGGGTGGCGTCGGGGGCGGCGGCCGCGGCGGCTTCCCGCGTGGTCGTCACGACGCGGGTGGTGACCCCGCGGTCGGCGAGGAGTTCGGCGACGGCGCGGCTGCCCTGCCGGTCGGCGGAGCGGGGGTCCAGGCGGCCGTGGTGGTCGCCGGAGTTCAGGACGGCGAGGACGAAGCCGGCGATCAGCAGGACGGCGAGGGCGAGCAGCAGGCCGCGGGCCCGCCGCCACTGCCGGCGCGGCCCGAGCGCGAGGGAGGTGCCGGGGCCGGCGGCCGGGGGCGCGAGGGTGCCGGGTGCGGTCATGCGGGCCGTCCCTCGGGGAGGCGGGGGAGGGTGGGGGTGGTGCGGGCCAGGGCCGTGTCGAGGGCGTGGAGGGTCGCGTACGTGGCCGGGGTCGCGGTGTGTCCGCCGTAGGTGAGGGCGTCGAAGGTGACGGCGGCGGCGCGCAGGCCCTCGGCGTGCACCGGCAGGGCGGCGGCCGCCTCGGCGGCGGCTTCGTCGGCGGTGCGGCCGGGGCGGGGCGCGAGGAGGGTGCGTTCCTCCAGGGCGCGGACGATCGCGCGCATGCGTTCCTGGGAGGCCTCGGTCCAGCGGCCGGCGGCGGCGTGCGCCTCGGCGGCCGTACGGTGCTCGGCGGCGCTGCGGGGGCCCGGCTCGAAGAGGGCGGCCGGGCGGGCGGCGGCGCGGCCGGGGGTGCCGAGCCGCCACCACAGGGCGGTGATCAGGAGGACGGCGACGGCGGCGATCACGACGAGGCCGAGGGCGCCGCCCGGGGTGGCCCCGGCGGCCGAGCCGAAGAGGTCGCCCACCCAGTCCCAGAGGGTGTCCAGGACCCGCTGGAAGAGGCTGGGGTCGTTCTCGTGGTACATCGGCTTGGACAGCTCCCGCTCCGCCGCCTCGCGGGCGGGGATGCGCGGGGTCGTCACCGGCGGTACGTCGGTACCGCCGGTGACGCCCGTCAGCCGGGCGGTTGCGTGCGCGATCGGTCCCCCCGTCGTGGCCACCGGGGCGTCAGCCTCCGGTACCGGAGGGGGCGGGGCCGCCGTAGTCCCGGAGGCCGGCGGCGCGGGCCAGCTCCAGGTCGAGGGCTTCGCGGCGGATGCGCTGGTCGATGTAGAGCAGCACGGTCACGCCCGCGTTGATCGGCATGGTGATCGTCAGGGCGATCACCGCGCCGATGGCGGAGATGATCAGGAAGCCCCAGCCGAAGCCGGCGGTGCCGTTCACGATCCCGTCCATGCCGCCGCCGGTCACGGCCATCGCCACCAACGTGAACGGGAGGATGATGATGCCCGCCACGATGCTGGTCAGGACCTGTACGAGCAGCGAGATGCCGAAGACGCGCCACCAGGAGCCGCGCACCAGCTTCGCGGAGCGGCCCAGTGCCTTGACGACGGTCTGCTTCTCCAGCATCAGGGCCGGGGAGGCGAGGCTGTAGCGCACCCACAGCCAGACCATCACGAAGAAGGCGATGATGCCGCCGGCGACGGCCAGCGGCACGTTGGAGGCCAGCACGCCGGGCACGATGCCCACGGCGAGGACGGCCACGCCCATCAGGGCCAGCAGCAGGGTCAGGCCGGTGAGCTTGAGCAGCTGCGGGCGGGCCTCGCGCCACACGGGACCGATCTCCGAGGACTGGCCCAGCACGGCCCGGCTGACCACCATGGTCAGGGTGGCCGTCGCGATGATCGTGCCGATCAGGGTGATGACCTGGGCGATGCCGCTCGCGGCCAGGTTCGCGCCGATGTCGTCGGCGATCGCGCCCAGGTCCTCGGGGTCGGCGGTCGAGGTGGTCGTGGTCTCGAACAGGAAGCCCTGGACCAGGGTGATCGCGAGCTGGGTGACCACCGCGAACGCGAGGGCGATGCCGAGGACCGTCCGCCAGTGCTCGCGCATGGTGGTGACGGCGCCGTCGAGGATCTCGCCGACGGCCAGCGGCCGCAGCGGGATCACGCCCGGCTTCGCCGCCGGGGGCCGGCCCCAGGCCGGGCCCGTGCCCCAGCCGCCGCCCTGCGGGGCGGGACCGCCGGGGTACGGGTTGCCCCAGCCCTGGGGTGCCTGCGGCTGCGGGGCGGGGCCTCCGGGGACGGGACCGGGCGCGGCGCCTCCGGGGCCGGGGGCGCTCCACCGGCCCGGCGGCGGCTGCTCCTTGGACCAGCGCGGGCCGGACGCGGCGGGGCCTGAGCCCGTACCGTCCGGGGCGCCGGCGGGAGGGCCGTCCTGGCCGGCGGGTGCGGCCGCGTCGGGCCGCTCGCCGTCGGCGGGGGAGGATCCGGGCGAAGCCCAGCCCGGAGAGTCGTTCATCGTCGCTCCTTCGTGTGCCCGTACGGGGGCGGGGCGCTGGTCGGCTGCCATCGTGCCATGCGCCCGTGCGGCGCGGACCGGCCCCCGTCGGCCCGTTCGCCGGCCTTCCGGCCTGGGCAGCTTTACCCGGCACCTTCAATTGTCACCGCCGGACGGGGCAGACTGGGGGGCCGGATCCCGTCGGGCGACGGAACCGGAACCACGGGTCGCACCTCTGTGTGGCAGCTCACCGCCAGGTAACGATTAGCTAATGGGATGATGTCAACCATGAAGGGACGCGTCCTTGTCGTCGACGACGACACCGCGCTGGCCGAGATGCTCGGCATTGTGCTGCGGGGAGAAGGTTTTGAACCGTCGTTCGTCGCTGACGGCGACAAGGCACTGGCGGCATTCCGGGAGGCCAAGCCGGATCTCGTGCTGCTCGACCTGATGCTCCCCGGACGGGACGGCATAGAGGTCTGCCGGCTGATCCGGGCCGAGTCCGGTGTGCCGATCGTCATGCTCACGGCCAAGAGCGACACGGTCGACGTGGTCGTGGGCCTGGAGTCCGGGGCCGACGACTACATCGTCAAGCCGTTCAAGCCGAAGGAGCTCGTCGCGCGGATCCGCGCCCGGCTGCGCCGCTCCGAGGAGCCGGCGCCCGAGCAGCTGACCATCGGCGACCTCGTCATCGACGTGGCCGGGCACTCGGTCAAGCGGGACGGCACGGCGATCGCGCTGACCCCGCTGGAGTTCGACCTGCTGGTCGCGCTCGCCCGCAAGCCGTGGCAGGTCTTCACCCGCGAGGTGCTCCTGGAGCAGGTCTGGGGCTACCGGCACGCGGCGGACACCCGCCTCGTCAACGTGCACGTACAGCGGCTGCGCTCCAAGGTCGAGAGGGACCCCGAGCGCCCGGAGATCGTCGTGACCGTCCGCGGCGTCGGTTACAAGGCCGGACCGAGCTGACCATGTCTTCCGGCAGGACCCGGCGGGGCGGCCGGCTGCTCCAGGACCGGGCACCCGGCGGCCCCGTGCTGAGGCTCTTCGTACGGCTGCTGCGCCGCCCGCTGCTGCCCGCCATCCGGCTGTGGCGCCGCAACCTCCAGCTCCGCGTGGTCGCCGGCACGCTCCTGATGTCGCTGGGCGTCGTCGTGCTGCTGGGCTTCGTCGTCATCGGCCAGGTCCGCAACGGCCTCCTCGACGCCAAGCAGGAGGCCGCGCAGAGCCAGGCCGCGGGCGGGTTCGCCGTGGCGCAGGAGAAGGCCGACACCCCGCCGACCGTGGACGGGCAGGACGCGGCGCCGGACGGGAAGACCGGGCGGAACGCCACCGCCTGGATGAACAACCTCGTCGAGCAGCTGTCCAGCGGCGGCCAGACCGCGTTCGACGTGGTCGCGCTCGGCGCCGGCACCGGCGACACCGGCACCGGCGTGCGCGGCGCGCGCGCCTCCGGCGGGGTCGACCCGACCGCGAGCATCCCGCTGTCGCTGCGCGTCGAGGTCGACCACGGGGTCGGCGCCTACCAGTCGTTCTCCCGGATCCGCTACAGCGACGGCGAGGGCCGGCCCTCCGAGGCCGCGCTGATCGTCGGCAAGCGGCTCACGGACATCAACGGCGACCCGTACCACCTCTACTACCTCTTCCCGCTGACGCAGGAGGAGGAGTCGCTGACCCTGGTGCGCACCACCGTCGCGACGGCCGGGCTGTTCGTGGTCGTGCTGCTGGGCGCCATCGCGTGGTTCGTCGTACGGCAGGTCGTGACGCCCGTGCGGATGGCCGCCGGGATCGCGGAGCGGCTGTCCGCGGGCCGGTTGCAGGAGCGCATGAAGGTCACCGGCGAGGACGACATCGCGCGGCTCGGCGAGGCCTTCAACAAGATGGCGCAGAACCTGCAGCTGAAGATCCAGCAGCTGGAGGACCTGTCCCGGATGCAGCGGCGGTTCGTCTCCGACGTCTCGCACGAGCTCCGCACCCCGCTGACCACCGTACGGATGGCAGCCGATGTCATCCACGACGCGAAGGACGACTTCGACCCGGTGACGGCCCGCTCGGCGGAGCTGCTCGTCGGGCAGCTGGACCGGTTCGAGTCGCTGCTCGCGGACCTGCTGGAGATCAGCCGGTTCGACGCGGGCGCGGCGGCCCTGGAGGCCGAGCCGATCGACCTGCGCGACGTGGTGCACCGGGTGATCGACGGCGCGGAGCCGCTGGCGGAGCGCAAGGGGACCCGGATCCGGGTCCTCGGCGACAGCCAGCCGGTGGTGGCGGAGGCCGATGCCCGCCGCGTCGAGCGGGTGCTGCGCAACCTCGTGGTCAACGCCGTCGAGCACGGCGAGGGCCGGGACGTCGTGGTCCGGCTGGCGTCTGCGGGCGGGGCCGTCGCGGTCGCCGTGCGCGACTACGGCGTGGGTCTGAAGCCGGGCGAGGCGACCCGCGTGTTCAACCGCTTCTGGCGGGCCGACCCGGCGCGCGCCCGCACCACCGGCGGTACCGGCCTCGGGCTGTCGATCGCCGTCGAGGACGCGCGGCTGCACGGCGGCTGGCTGCAGGCCTGGGGCGAACCGGGCGGCGGCTCGCAGTTCCGGCTGACCCTGCCGCGGACCGCGGACGAACCGCTGCGCGGCTCGCCGATCCCGCTGGAGCCCGAGGACTCCCGGGCCGCGAGGGCCCGGGCACAGGCGGACGCCGAGGCCGAGCGGGCCGCGGCCGGCCGGCGCGGGCCGGTGCCCGTCCAGCCCGGCGGCGAGCCCGGCGGGGCCAGGTCCCCGATACCGCCGCGGACCGTGGTGGCCACGGCGGTGCCCGCCGACCCGACGGCCTTGCCGGGCAACGGGGCGCGCGTGGTGGCCATGCCGGCCGGTGAGCCGGGCGCGGCCGCCGGGACCGGCGCAGCGGAGACGCGTACGGCGGAGACGGGCGAGGCGGAGGCCCGGGCCGCGGGGGCGGAGCGTACGGACCGGGAGGACCAGGCAGATGCGCGCTGAGCACGAGGCGATGACGGAGCCGCGGCGCGGGCCGCGGCGGGCCCTGCGCCGCTCGGTGGCCCTGGGCTGCGGGGCGGTGCTGCTGGCCGGCTGCGCGTCGATGCCCGACAGCGGGGAGAACCGGCCGGTGGACGCCGCCCGCGGGGTCGACTCGCAGGTCCGGGTGTTCGCGGTGCCGCCGCCGGACAAGGCCCAGCCGTCCGAGATCGTCGAGGGCTTCCTGGAGGCCATGACCAGCGACGACCCGAAGCTGGCCACCGCCCGGCAGTACCTGACCGAGGAAGCCGCGCAGAAGTGGGAGCCGGGCTCGGGCATCACCGTGCTGTCCTCCGGACTCAGCGGTCCCCGGGAGATCACCCCGGCCCGCGGACCGGAGAAGGAGCTGATCGGCAGGCAGTTCGAGCTGGTCGGCACCAAGCTCGCCACGGTGGACGGGCGCGGCGCCTACCAGCCGGCGGCCCGCGGCGGCCGGTACGAGACCAGGCTTCAGCTCGTCAAGAAGGACGGGCAGTGGCGGATCGCGAACCTGCCCGACGGCCTGGTCCTCGGCGAATCCGACTTCCAGCGCATCTTCAAGTCGGTCAACAAGTACTACTTCGCCTCCGGCATGCTCGTCGCCGACCCCGTCTACGTACGGCAGCGGCAGGACCCCGAGTCCCGCATGGACCCCATGACGCAGACCGTGAAGTCGCTGCTCGAAGGGCCGTCCTCCTGGCTCGGCCCGGTGGTCACGTCGAGCTTCCCGACCGGCACCGCCCTCAAGGAGGGCACCCGGACGCTGACGTCGGACGAGAACAACACCCTCCAGGTGCCGCTCAACAAGAAGGCCGCGAACGTGGCGGCCAAGCAGTGCGAGAAGATGGGCACCCAGCTGCTGTTCACCGCCCGCGAGCTGACCTCCTCGCGGATCGCGCAGGTCGAGCTGCTGCGCGCCGACGGCACCCAGCTGTGCAAGGTGACCGAGGCGTCCGCGCAGACGAACCGGTTGTCCGGCGCCCCCCAGCACCAGTACTACGTGGACAACGACCACCGGCTCGTGCGCATGCAGCTGAACCCGGACAGTGCGGAGAGCCCGGACGCGCAGCGGCCCGCCGAGCAGGTGCCGGGCCCGCTGGTGGGCTCCGGGCTGAAGGTCGGCACCGCGGGGGTGGCGCACGACGAGCGGCGCGCCGCGGTGGTCACCGAGAACGGGCACGCGCTGTACGTCCTCTCGCTGACCACGGGCGGCCCGGTCGGTCAGCCGGCGCTGAAGAGCGCCGCGAACCAGCTGTCGGCGCCGAGCTGGGACGCCCTGGGCGACCTGTGGGTGGCCGACCGGAACCCGGCGGACCCGGCCCTGTGGCTGCTGCCCGGCGGCACCGGCACGCCCCGGAAGGTGGACGTGGCCGGGCTGGACGGCGGCCGGATCGAGTCGCTGCGGGTGTCCTCGGACGGGGTCCGGATCGCGCTGCTGATCAAGAAGGACGACCGGGAGACCCTGCACGTCGGCCGGATCGAGCGACCGGAGGGCAAAGGCGACGCGGGCACCGTGACGGTGCGCGAGCTGCGGGCCGCGGCCCCGCAGATGGAAGAGGTCAAGGCCGTGTCCTGGGCCTCCCGCGGCCGGCTGCTGGTGGTCGGCCGGGAGGCCGGCGGGCTGGTGCAGGCGCGGTACATGCAGGCCGACGGCTCGGTCGTGGTGTCCGGCAGCCTCGCCGGGGCCAGCGGGGTCAGCGCGATCGCCGCCTCCGAGGACGAGCGGCTGCCGGTGGTGGCCTTCTCGGACGAGGGCGGGATCGTGTGGCTGCCGCCGGGTGCGCAGTGGCGCACGGTGACGGTGCCGGGGCGGGCACCGGTCTATCCGGGCTGACCGCCCGGTCGTGGAACAGCAGGGGGACCCGGTCGTTTCGGCCGGGTCCTCCTGCGTTGCGGGTGTCTCGTCCGTGGGTTGTCCACAGGGGTCGCGGGCCGGCGGCCGGGGCGGGCACAGTGGGGGCATGCGGGGCTGGTGGCAGGAGCTCGCCGGGCTGGTGCTGCCGGTGGCCTGCGCGGGCTGCGAGAGCCCGCGCACGGCACTGTGCGGGGCGTGCCGGCAGGTGCTGTACGGGGCGGGGCCGCGCCGGGTGCGGCCCCGGCCGGAACCGGCCGGGCTGCCCGCCGTGTATGCGGCGGCGGGGTACGGCGGCCCGGTCCGCGAGCTGTTGCTTTCCCACAAGGAGCGCGGGGCGCTGTCGCTGGCCGCCCCGCTGGGCGGTGCGCTGGCCGGGGCGGTGACGGCGGCGGTGCCGCCGGCGGTGGCTGCCGCCCGGTGGCCGGGACCGGGCGGGCTGGTCCTCGTACCGGTGCCGTCGGTGCGGCGGGCGGTGCGGGCGCGGGGGCACGATCCGGCCCGGCGGATCGCGCTGGCGGCCGCGGCCCGGCTGCGGCGGGACGGCGTGCCGGCGCGGGTGGCGTGCGTGCTGCGGCACCGGCGGGCGGTGGCCGACCAGGCCGGCCTGGGCGCCCGGGAGCGGCTCGCGAACCTGGCCGGCGCCCTGGAGGTGCGCCCGGGCGGGGCCGGGCTGGTGGCGGGCCGTGCGGTGGTCCTGGTGGACGACCTCATGACGACCGGTGCATCCCTGGTGGAGGCGGCCCGGGCGGTTTCGGCCATGTCCCGGACGGCGCCGTACGGGGGATTCCCGGCCCTGTCGGCGGCGGTCGTTGCGGCGTGTTCGGAAGCCTTCGAAAACAATTGGAACTGACCGGGTTCGAACGTCGTTGCAGGTGGTAGGAGGGAAAACACACCTGAACGGAGGTACGTCCCGGTAGCGGGTGCCGACAACCAGCGTTGCGAGATATGTTCGGTTGTAAGGAAATGGCGAGCCTTGGGCCCCACGCATCGGGACGCGTGCTTCGGATTCTTCGTGTCGCGAAGGTGTCTCTCGACTCCGAAGTCGGTGGGGTGGCGATCTTGCCGATGGGGGAGGAGGAGGTGAAAGTCGCCAAGTCCGAGGCTCCGGTGCTCACCGGGGTCTGGTGCAAAAGGGAGACGTTCCGCCCCTGAGGCGGAGCAATCCGGGAACGGAGTTCTGCGTGGACATCGTCGTCAAGGGCCGCAAGACCGAGGTGCCCGACCGGTTCCGCAAGCACGTGGCCGAGAAGCTGAACCTGGAGAGAATCCAGAAGCTCGACGCCAAGGTGATCAGCCTGGACGTCGAGGTGTCCAAGGAGCACAACCCGCGTCAGGCCGACCGTTCCGACCGGGTGGAGATCACCCTTCGTTCACGGGGCCCGGTGATCCGGGCCGAAGCAGCAGCCGCCGACCCGTACGCGGCACTCGACCTGGCCCAGGACAAGCTGGAGGCCAGGCTGCGCAGGCAGCACGACAAGCGCGGCACCCGCCGCGGCGCCGGCCGGCTTTCGGCCGCGGAAGTCGCCGACGTCGTCCCCGATGTCGCGACCCTCAACGGAAATGGACAGATCGTTCGGGAAGAGGCCGGGGACAAGATCCCGACCACGCGGATCGGCTCGCTGGAAGTGCAGGGCGAAGGCCCGCTCATCGTCCGCGAGAAGACCCACTCGGCCGCACCGATGGCGCTCGACCAGGCGCTGTACGAGATGGAACTGGTCGGACACGACTTCTACCTCTTCGTCGACGCCGAGACGAAGCAGCCGAGCGTCGTCTACCGGCGCCACGCATACGACTACGGCGTCATTCACCTGAATGCAGACAGCGCGTCCACCTCGGAAGAGGCGCGGGGCGCCGGCGGGGCACTCGGCGGCTGAGCCGAAAGCCCGTGGAATTCCCGTATGGGCGGTGCCCCCGGGAGCGCCTCGCAGGCGCCCCGGGGGCACTCGTATGCAGCCATGGTCCCCCCGCCGGACCGCTCCGGCATGGAATCATGGCGGGCAGTCAACCGGCCCGCGCCGCGGACCGGTTGATGCGTGCAGCAGGCAGACTTCGGGGCCTCACGGCCTTCAGGGGGGAACGATGGCGGACACCTTCGGGCCGGTGCGCGACGAGGACGCGGCCGACCGCCGTCCGGGACCGGCCGGCGAGCCGATCCGCGTGCTGGTCGTGGACGACCACGCGCTGTTCCGGCGCGGCCTGGAGATCGTCCTCGCCCAGGAGGAGGACATCCAGGTGGTCGGCGAGGCCGGGGACGGCGCGGAAGCCGTCGACAAGGCCGCCGACCTGCTTCCCGACATCGTCCTGATGGACGTGCGGATGCCCCGGCGCGGCGGCATCGAGGCCTGCACCTCGATCAAGGAGGTGGCCCCCTCCGCGAAGATCATCATGCTGACGATCAGCGACGAGGAGGCGGACCTCTACGACGCCATCAAGGCGGGGGCCACCGGCTACCTGCTGAAGGAGATCTCCACGGACGAGGTCGCCACCGCCATCCGCGCCGTCGCGGACGGACAGTCGCAGATCAGCCCCTCCATGGCGTCCAAGCTGCTCACCGAGTTCAAGTCGATGATCCAGCGCACCGACGAGCGCCGGCTGGTGCCCGCGCCCCGGCTCACGGACCGCGAGCTCGAGGTCCTCAAGCTGGTCGCCACCGGCATGAACAACCGGGACATCGCCAAGCAGCTCTTCATCTCCGAGAACACCGTGAAGAACCACGTCCGCAACATCCTGGAGAAGCTCCAGCTGCACTCCCGGATGGAAGCGGTGGTCTACGCGATGCGGGAGAAGATCCTGGAGATCAGGTAGGGCCACCGGCCCCGCCCGCGGGCCGGAGCCCTGCCCGCGGGCTCCCGGCCCCGGCTACAGCGCCGCCAGTTCGGCGGTCACCGCCACCGCTTCGGCCGGCGTCGCGGTCCGCTCGATGCGCACGTCCTCGCAGCCCACCCACTCGGCGGCCTCCTGCAGCGCCTGCGCCATCGGACGGGCGCCCGCCGCGGACTCCAGCGAGAGCTGCCGGGCCACCAGGGTGCGGCCCTCGCGCGCCGGGTCCACCCGGCCCAGCAGCCGGCCGCCCGCCAGCAGCGGCATCGCGAAGTACCCGTGCACCCGCTTGGGCTTGGGCACGTACGCCTCCAGCCGGTGCGTGAAACCGAAGATCCGCTCGGTCCGGGATCGGTCCCAGACCAGCGAGTCGAACGGCGACAGCAGCGTCGTGCGGTGCCGGCCGCGCGGCTCCGAGGCCAGCGCCTTCGGGTCCGCCCACGCCGGCTTGCCCCAGCCCTCGACCTCGACCGGCACCAGCCCGGAGTCCGCGATCACCGAGTCCACCTGCCCGCCCTTGAGGCGGTGGTAGTCGGCGATGTCCGCACGGGTGCCCACGCCCAGCGAGTGCCCGGCCAGCGCCACCAGGCGGCGCAGGCACTCGCGGTCCTCCAGGTCGTCGTGGAACAGCCCGTCCGGCACCGCCCGCTCGGCCAGGTCGTAGACGCGCTTCCAGCCGCGGCGCTCGGTGCACACCACCTCGCCGGTGTCGAGCAGCCACTCCACCGCGATCTTGGTCTCTGACCACTCGAACCACTCGCCGCCGTTCTTCGCGCCGCCCAGCTCACTGGACGTCAGCGGGCCCTCGGCGGCCAGCCGGTCCAGCACGGCCCGCGTCGAGCTGAGCTTGTCCTCCAGCAGGTGCCAGCGGTAGCCCTTGGCCCGGATCTGCCGCCGCCTGAAGGCGAAATGCGGCCATTCTTCGATGGGCAGGATGCAGGCCGCGTGCGACCAGTACTCGAAGGCGTGGCTGTCGCTCCAGTACGCCTTCTCCACCGCGTCCCGGCCCACCGCGCCCAGGCGCGCGTACGGGATCAGCTCGTGCGAGCGGGCCAGCACCGAAATGGTGTCCAGCTGCACCGCACCGAGGTGGCGGAGCATCCCGCGGACGCCCGCCCGCCGGTCCGGGGCGCCGAGGAACCCCTGTGCGCGCAGGGCGATCCGGCGGGCTTCCGCGGCGGACAGGGAGGCGGCTGGCTGCGGTGCGGTCGTCATGACCGGCACCCTAGGCGGTGCCACTGACAACGCCCGCCGGACAAGCCCCCGGGGCCCGTCCGGCGGCCCGGTCAGGCCGGCGCAGGCAGGTACGGCACCCGGGACGGGAGGCCCAGGTCGGAGGGGAGCAGGCCACCCACCCAGGCGTCCCGCCAGGTCCCGCGCTGCGGCAGCGCGGCCCGCAGCACGCCCTCCATCCGGAAGCCGCACTTCTCGGCGACCGCGCGGGAGGCCGCGTTGCCCACCTCGGCCCGCCACTCCAGGCGTCCGGCGCCCAGGTCGGTGAAGACCCAGTGGGCGATGCGGAGCACGGCCTCGGACATGTAGCCGTTGCCGCGGTGCTCCTTCGCGGTCCAGTAGCCGATCTCGAACTTCAGGGGCCCGTGCACGTGCACGCCGGCGGCCGCGACCGGGACGCCGGTCCCGGCGAGGCAGACGGCGAAGGAGTACTGCGTGTCGTCCGCCCAGCCGGCCGGGGCGAGCCTGCCGGTCCAGTCCTGTGCGTGGGAGTGGTCGTACGGCGAGGGGACCAGGGTCCAGCGCTGGATGTCCGGGTCCTGGCAGGCCCGGTGGACGGCGTCGGCGTCGTCGGGGCGCCACGGACGCAGGACGAGGCGTTCGGTGCTGAGAGTGAGGGGCTCCATGAACGGATTCTGGTGCGCCGCGGCGGGGCCGGGCCAACAGTTTTCGTGAACACCGGCACCTTCCCGAGGCCCCGTACGTTCTCATTCCGGGTGGCAGCAGCCCCGGGGCCACGGCAGACCTCCCGGCTTGACCGGGTCCTCGCTTACGATGGCCGTTGCGGTGGGGCACCCCTGCCGTGCCCGTGTACGAACCAGTGCCAGGCCCGACCGGCAAGGAGACCAGCCTCAGTGTCCGTCCTCACCAAGCTCATGCGTGCAGGCGAAGGCAAGATCCTGCGCAAACTGCACCGCATCGCGGACCAGGTCAACTCCATCGAAGAGGACTTCGTCAACCTCTCCGACGCCGAGTTGCGGGCGCTCACGGACGAGTACAAGGAGCGCTACCAGAACGGCGAGAGCCTGGACGACCTGCTGCCCGAGGCGTTCGCCACGGTCCGCGAGGCCGCCAAGCGCGTCCTGGGCCAGCGCCACTACGACGTCCAGATCATGGGTGGTGCCGCGCTGCACCTCGGCTACGTCGCCGAGATGAAGACCGGTGAGGGCAAGACCCTCGTCGGCACGCTGCCGGCCTACCTGAACGCGCTGTCCGGCAAGGGCGTCCACCTCATCACGGTGAACGACTACCTGGCCGAGCGCGACTCCGAGATGATGGGCCGCGTCCACAAGTTCCTGGGCCTGTCCATCGGCTGCATCCTGGCCAACATGTCCCCGGCGCAGCGCCGCGAGCAGTACGCCTGCGACATCACGTACGGCACGAACAACGAGTTCGGCTTCGACTACCTGCGCGACAACATGGCGTGGTCGAAGGACGAGCTGGTCCAGCGCGGTCACAACTTCGCCGTGGTCGACGAGGTCGACTCGATCCTCGTCGACGAGGCCCGTACCCCGCTGATCATCTCCGGCCCGGCCGACCAGGCCACCAAGTGGTACGGCGACTTCGCCAAGCTGGTCACCCGCCTCACCAAGGGCGAGCCCGGTCAGCCCCTCAAGGGCATCGAGGAGACCGGCGACTACGAGGTCGACGAGAAGAAGCGCACCGTCGGCATCCACGAGGCCGGTGTCGCCAAGGTCGAGGACTGGCTCGGCATCGACAACCTCTACGAGTCGGTCAACACCCCGCTCGTCGGCTACCTGAACAACGCCATCAAGGCGAAGGAACTGTTCAAGAAGGACAAGGACTACGTCGTCATCGACGGCGAAGTCATGATCGTCGACGAGCACACCGGCCGTATCCTCGCCGGCCGCCGCTACAACGAGGGCATGCACCAGGCGATCGAGGCGAAGGAAGGGGTGGACATCAAGGACGAGAACCAGACCCTCGCCACGATCACCCTCCAGAACTTCTTCCGCCTCTACTCGAAGCTGTCCGGCATGACCGGTACGGCCATGACCGAGGCCGCCGAGTTCCACCAGATCTACAAGCTGGGCGTCGTGCCGATCCCGACGAACCGGCCGATGCAGCGCAAGGACCAGCCCGACCTCATCTACCGCACCGAGGTCGCCAAGTTCGCGGCGGTCGTCGACGACATCGCGGAGAAGCACGAGAAGGGCCAGCCGATCCTGGTCGGCACCACCTCGGTCGAGAAGTCCGAGTACCTCTCGCAGCAGCTCTCCAAGCGCGGCATCCCGCACGAGGTCCTCAACGCCAAGCACCACGAGCGCGAGGCCACGATCGTCGCCCAGGCGGGCCGCCGCGGCGCGGTCACGGTCGCCACGAACATGGCCGGCCGTGGTACGGACATCAAGCTCGGCGGCAACCCGGACGACCTCGCCGAGGCCGAGCTGCGCCAGCGCGGCCTCGACCCCGAGGAGCACATCGAGGAGTGGGCGCACGCCCTGCCCGAGGCGCTCGCGAAGGCCGAGGCGGCCGTGAAGGCCGAGTTCGAAGAGGTCAAGGAGCTCGGCGGCCTGTACGTCCTGGGCACCGAGCGCCACGAGTCCCGCCGTATCGACAACCAGCTGCGCGGCCGCTCCGGCCGTCAGGGCGACCCCGGCGAGTCCCGCTTCTACCTGTCGCTGGGCGACGACCTGATGCGCCTGTTCAAGGCCCAGATGGTCGAGCGCGTCATGGCGATGGCCAACGTCCCGGACGACGTGCCGATCGAGAACAAGATGGTCACCCGCGCCATCGCGTCCGCCCAGTCGCAGGTCGAGACCCAGAACTTCGAGACCCGCAAGAACGTCCTGAAGTACGACGAGGTCCTCAACAGCCAGCGCGAGGTCATCTACGGCGAGCGCCGCCGCGTCCTGGAGGGCGAGGACCTGCACGAGCAGGTGCGCTTCTTCATGGACGACACCATCGACGCGTACATCGCGGCCGAGACGGTCGAGGGCTTCGCGGAGGAGTGGGACCTGGACCGGCTGTGGGGCGCGTTCAAGCAGCTCTACCCGATCAAGGCCACGGTGGACGAGCTGGAGGAGGCCGCGGGCGACCGCGCCGGCATCACCTCCGAGTTCATCGCGGAGTCCGTCAAGGACGACATCCACGAGCAGTACGAGGAGCGCGAGAAGCAGCTCGGCTCCGACATCATGCGCGAGCTGGAGCGCCGCGTGGTGCTGTCGGTCCTCGACCGCAAGTGGCGTGAGCACCTCTACGAGATGGACTACCTCCAGGAGGGCATCGGCCTCCGGGCCATGGCGCAGAAGGACCCGCTGGTCGAGTACCAGCGCGAGGGCTTCGACATGTTCAACGCCATGATGGAGGGCATCAAGGAGGAGTCCGTCGGCTACCTGTTCAACCTGGAGGTCCAGGTCGAGCAGCAGGTCGAGGAGGTCCCGGTGGCGCCCTCGCTGACGAAGGACGACGCGATCCCGGCGGCCCGTCCGGAGATCCGCGCCAAGGGGCTGGACGCCCCGCAGCGCCCCGACCGCCTGCACTTCTCCGCGCCGACCGTGGACGGCGAGGGCGGTGTCGTCGAGGGCGACTTCGAGGACGGCCTGCCCGAGGGCGACGGCCTGACCCGCGCCGAGCGCCGCAAGGCGCAGAAGGCCGCCGGCGGCCGCCGCCGCAAGAAGTAGCGGAACCGCGCCCGAGGGCGCGCGCCCGCCCGGCCGTCCCGCGGGCGGCGGGCGGCGGTCACGGGCGGGGGCCGATCTCGACGGCGGCGCACCGCCAGCGCTGGTCGCGGCCCTGCTCCAGGCGGAAGGCCATGGCGGCGAGCCGGCCGCCGTTCGCGATGCGGGCGAACGCTTCGAGGACGCCGTCGGCGGGCTCGCGGGCGTCGCAGTGCCGCAGCAGCGGGCCGGCCTGCCCGGCCGGGCCCAGCGGGCTGCCGGGGGCCAGCTCGACCAGCTGCTCGTACGCCTCGCCGATGGTGTGGCCGAGCATCCAGTGCACCGGGCGGCGGCCGCTGAGCACGGCGAGCAGCCGTTCCGCGAACCAGTGCTGGGGCGTGGGCCGGCGCGGGGTGCGCGGACCGGCCGGCGGCCGGCGCCGGTCGCGGCGGCCCGCGGGTGCGGGCCGGGTGCCGGCCGTGCCGCGGGCGGGCCGCCTGGTCGGGGCGGTCATGGTGCTGGTCATGCGATCCCCTTCGCTTACCGGTCGGTAACGTGGTCGGGGATCTTGTTACGGGGGCTCCGGAGGGCCCGCAACGGTCCGTAACCGGCCCCCACCGGAGCCTCTGACTCCACCTATCCGGGTGACGCCTCGGACGACGCCCCAGGTCAGGGGCCCGGGCCGCCGGGCGGTGGTGGACGGGGGCGGGAACGGGCCCAACGGCCCGAAGGGGGACCGGCGGCCGTATCCTGAGGGCGTTCCCGACTACGGAAAGCAGCCGGCCATGCGCGTGTACGTCCCCCTGACCCTGCCCGCCCTCGCCGAGGTGCACCGGTCGGGCGAGCTGGGCCCGGCCCCGCTGCGCGCCTACGCGGTCACCCCCGCGCTGCGCGAGTGGCTGGGCTCGGACGACATCGAGGAGCTGGAGTACGCCGCCCTGGGCCGCGCCGCGCTCGCCTCGCTGCAGCTGCTCGCCGAGGACCCCGCGGCCGCCCGCCGCCGGGTCGTGCTGGCCGTGGACGTCGCCGACCGGTCCGTCACCCCGGAGCCCGCCTCGGACGAGGCGAGCCTGGGCCGGGTGGCCGTCGCCGGCGACGTGCGGCTGACCGCCGCGGGCGCGGTGCACGCCGACGCCGACGACGCCGGGCCGGACGTGAGCGCCGCCGCGGCCGCCGTGCCGGCCGCCGCCGGGGGCGACGCCAAGGCCCAGGACACCGTGGACGCAGCCGAGGACCACGAGCTGCTCTGGTACGGCGTCCAGGAGATCCCCAACCTGATCGGCGGCTGAACCGCCGGCCGGAGCGGGTACCGTCGACCCATGCGCACGGGGATAGACGACGGCACGGGCGACGGCACGGGCGACGGCACGGGCGAGGGCACGGACGAGGGCACCACCGCAGGGGTGACCGCACCGCACATCGTGTGGGACTGGAACGGCACGCTGCTCCACGACATCCACGCGGTGATCGAAGCGACGAACGCCTCCTTCGCGGAGCTCGGCCTGGCGCCGATCACCCTGGAGCGCTACCGCGAGCTGTACTGCGTACCCGTCCCGAAGTTCTACGAGCGGCTGCTCGGCCGGATGCCCACCGAGGCCGAGTGGCTCGTCATGGACGACGTCTTCCACCGGCACTACTGGGCGTGCGCCGAGGACACCGGGCTGACCGACGGGGCCCGCGAGCTGCTGCGGGACTGGCAGGGCGCCGGGCGCACCCAGTCGCTGCTCTCCCTGGCGCCGCACGAGAGGCTGGTGCCGCTGGTGCGCACCCACGGCATCGACCACCACTTCGTCCGCGTCGACGGCCGCACCGGGCCCTCGCACACCACCAAGGCCGGGCACCTGGTGCGCCACCTGGAGGCCATGACGGGCGTCGAGGCGACCCGTACCGTCCTCATCGGGGATGCGGTCGACGACGCCCTCGCGGCCGCGCACGTGGGCGCCAGGGCGGTCCTGTACACCGGCGGCTCACACAGTCGGCGCAGTCTCTCGGCGGCGGGTGTTCCGGTCGTGGACACCCTCGCGGAAGCCGTCCACACCGCGTGGGAACTGGCTCAATAGTCACTGGAGTGCGCGCGGGTCCCGCGTCGCTGTCCAGAGTGTCAAAGTTACCCCCCATGTTTTGTACACATACAGCTCATGACGCGGACGGGGGAGGTGGGGATAGCCTTGACCCGTGATCAGCGCGATATCCATCGGGGGCGCCGAAGCCCCCGGCCTGCGCCCGGCGCACTTCCGTGCCCGGGCCGCCGCTGGTTCCCTCCGCCGGGGCAGCCTGCCAAGGAAGTCGATCTTGGCTGAAACTGTTCCGGCGTTTTCCTTTTACGGCATAGCGTCGGCACCGACACCGGACACCCCGCGTCGCGGCGCTACGTCGTTCCTTCCTTCACCTACGTCACGCAACGGCGCGCGACAGGAGCCATGAGGACATGCAGACCAAGCTGGACGAAGCAAAGGCCGAGCTGCTCGCACGGGCTGCCCGGGTAGCTGAGAACAGCCCGGCCGGGGGGCTACTTCCGACTGGGTCCGAAAAGGCCGGGGGTCCCGACCAGGACACCGTGCTGTCCTACCTCCAGCGCTACTACCTGCACACCGCTCCCGAAGACCTGGTCGGGCGGGACCCCGACGACGTCTTCGGAGCAGCCCTTTCGCACTACCGGCTCGCCGAGGTCCGCCCGCAGGGCACCGCGAACGTGCGCGTCCACACCCCGACCGTCGAGGAGAACGGCTGGACTTCCAGCCACTCCGTCGTCGAGGTGGTCACGGACGACATGCCGTTCCTCGTCGACTCGGTCACGAACGAGCTGTCCCGCCAGGGCCGCGGCATCCACGTGGTGATCCACCCGCAGGTCGTCGTCCGCCGCGACGTCACCGGCAAGCTCATCGAGATCCTCGGCCCGGACTGCGCCCACCCGTCGCCCGACCGCCACCCCGAGCTGAGCGCCTCCGGCGCGCAGGGCCGACTCGGCGCCGCCACCGAGCGCCCGCACGACGCCGTCGTCGAGTCGTGGATCCACGTCGAGACCGACCGCGAGACCGACAAGGCCGATCTCAAGCAGATCACCGTCGACCTGCTGCGCGTCCTGTCCGACGTCCGCGAGGCCGTCGAGGACTGGGAGAAGATGCGCGAGGCCGCGCTGCGCATCGCCGAGGGCCTGCCCGACGAGCCCACCGCCCCCGACCTGCTCCCGTACGAGCTGGAAGAGGCCCGGGAGCTGCTGCGCTGGCTCTCCGACGACCACTTCACCTTCCTCGGCTTCCGCGAGTACAACCTCGTCGACGGCGACGCCCTCGCGGCCGTCCCCGGCACCGGCCTCGGCATCCTGCGCTCCGACCCGCAGCACAGCGAGGACGAGGGCCACCACGGCCACCCCGTCTCGCCGTCCTTCAACCGGCTGCCGGCCGACGCCCGCGCCAAGGCCCGCGAGCACAAGCTGCTCGTCCTGACCAAGGCCAACAGCCGCGCCACCGTGCACCGCCCCTCGTACCTCGACTACGTCGGCGTCAAGAAGTTCGACGCCGAGGGCAACGTCGTCGGCGAGCGCCGCTTCCTCGGCCTGTTCTCCTCGGCCGCGTACACCGAGTCCGTCCGCCGCGTCCCGGTCATCCGCCGCAAGGTCGCCGAGGTCCTCGAAGGCGCCGGCTTCGCGCCGTCCAGCCACGACGGCCGCGACCTGCTCCAGATCCTGGAGACCTACCCGCGCGACGAGCTGTTCCAGACCCCGGTCGACAAGCTCCGCGAGACCGTCACCTCCGTCCTGTACCTCCAGGAGCGCCGCCGGCTGCGGCTCTACCTGCGCCAGGACGAGTACGGCCGCTACTACTCGGCCCTCGTCTACCTGCCCCGCGACCGGTTCACCACCGCCGTCCGGCTCCGCCTGATGGACATCCTGCGCGAGGAACTCGGCGGCACCAGCGTCGACTTCACCGCCTGGAACACCGAGTCCGTCCTGTCCCGCATCCACTTCGTCGTCCGCGTCCCGCAGGGCACCGAGCTGCCCGACCTGACCGACGCCGACGCCGAGCGCGTCGAGAACCGCCTGGTCGAGGCCGCCCGCTCGTGGTCCGACGGCTTCCAGGAAGCCCTCGTCGCCGAACTCGGCGAGGAGCGCGCCGCCGAGATGATGCGCCGCTACGGCGACGCCTTCTCGCAGGGCTACAAGGGCGACCACTCGCCGCGCGCGGCCGTCGCCGACCTGGTCCACGTCGAGCGCCTCAAGGCCTCCGACCGCGACTTCGCGCTCTCCCTCTACGAGCCGGTCAACGCAGGCCCCGGCGAGCGCCGCTTCAAGATCTACCGTCAGGGCGACCAGGTCTCCCTCTCCGCGGTCCTCCCGGTCCTCCACCGCCTCGGCGTCGAGGTCACCGACGAGCGCCCGTACGAGCTGCGCTGCGCCGACCGCGCCCAGGCCTGGATCTACGACTTCGGCCTGCGCATGCCGGCCGGCTCCGGCAACGGCGACCTCGGCGACGACGCCCGCGAGCGCTTCCAGGACGCCTTCGCGGCCGTCTGGCAGGGCGAGGCGGAGAACGACAACTTCAACAGCCTGGTCCTCGGCGCCGGGCTGACCTGGCGCCAGGCCGTGGTGCTGCGCGCCTACGCCAAGTACCTGCGCCAGGCCGGCTCCACCTTCAGCCAGGACTACATGGAGGACACCCTCCGCAACAACGTCCACACCACCCGGCTGCTGGTCTCCCTCTTCGAGGCGCGGATGTCCCCGGGCCGCCAGGCCGCGGGCACCGAGCTGATCGACGCCATGCTGGAGGAGCTCGACGGGGCCCTGGACCAGGTCGCCTCGCTCGACGAGGACCGCATCCTGCGCTCCTTCCTCACCGTCATCAAGGCCACCCTGCGCACCAACTTCTTCCAGAAGAACGCCGCGGGCGAGCTGCACTCCTACGTGTCGATGAAGTTCGACCCGCAGGCCATCCCGGACCTGCCGGCCCCGCGCCCGGCGTTCGAGATCTGGGTGTACTCCCCGCGCGTCGAGGGCGTCCACCTGCGCTTCGGCAAGGTCGCCCGCGGCGGTCTGCGCTGGTCCGACCGCCGCGAGGACTTCCGTACGGAGATCCTCGGCCTGGTCAAGGCGCAGATGGTGAAGAACACCGTCATCGTCCCGGTCGGCGCCAAGGGCGGCTTCGTCGCCAAGAACCTGCCGGACCCGTCGGTGGACCGCGACGCCTGGCTCGCCGAGGGCATCGCCTCGTACAAGATCTTCATCTCGGCGCTGCTCGACATCACCGACAACATGGTCGGCGGCGAGGTCGTGCCGCCGCAGGACGTGGTCCGTCACGACGAGGACGACACCTACCTCGTCGTCGCCGCCGACAAGGGCACCGCGACCTTCTCCGACATCGCCAACGGCGTCGCCGAGTCGTACGGCTTCTGGCTGGGCGACGCGTTCGCCTCCGGCGGCTCCGCAGGCTACGACCACAAGGGCATGGGCATCACCGCCCGCGGCGCCTGGGAGTCCGTCAAGCGGCACTTCCGCGAGCTGGGCCACGACACCCAGACCGAGGACTTCACCGTCGTCGGCGTCGGCGACATGTCCGGCGACGTCTTCGGCAACGGCATGCTGCTCTCCGAGCACATCCGCCTGGTCGCCGCCTTCGACCACCGGCACATCTTCATCGACCCGAACCCGGACGCGGCCACCTCGTACGCCGAGCGCCGCCGCCTGTTCGAGCTGCCGCGCTCCTCGTGGGCCGACTACGACACCTCGCTGCTCTCCGCGGGCGGCGGGATCCACCCGCGCACGGCGAAGTCCATCCCGCTCAACGCCCAGATCCGGGAGGCCCTCGGCATCGAGGCCGGCGTCTCCAAGATGACCCCGGCCGAGCTGATGCAGGCCGTGCTCACCGCTCCGGTCGACCTGGTGTGGAACGGCGGCATCGGCACGTACGTCAAGGCCACCGCGGAGACCCACGCCGAGGTCGGCGACAAGGCCAACGACGCCATCCGCGTCAACGGCGCCGACCTGCGGGCCAAGGTGGTCGGCGAGGGCGGCAACCTCGGCCTGACCCAGCTGGGCCGGATCGAGTTCGCGCACCACGGCGGCCGGGTCAACACCGACGCCATCGACAACAGCGCGGGCGTGGACACCTCCGACCACGAGGTGAACATCAAGATCCTGCTCAACGCGGTCGTCGCCGACGGCGACATGACGGTCAAGCAGCGCAACAAGCTGCTCGCCGACATGACCGACGAGGTCGGCCGGCTGGTGCTGCGCAACAACTACGCGCAGAACACCGCCCTGGCCAACGGTGCCGCCCAGTCCGCCAGCCTGCTCCACGCGCAGCAGCGCTTCATGCGCCGCCTCGGCCGGGACGGGCAGCTGGACCGGGCGCTGGAGTTCCTGCCGAACGACCGGCAGATCCGCGAGCTGCTCAACAGCAACAGGGGCCTCACCCAGCCCGAGCTGGCCGTGCTCCTCGCGTACACGAAGATCACGACGGCGGACGAGCTGATCGTCACCGGGCTGCCGGACGACCCGTACCTGCGCGGGCTGCTGCACGCGTACTTCCCGCAGGCGCTGCGGGACCGGTTCCCCGAGCAGATCGAGAGCCACGCGCTGCGCCGCGAGATCATCACGACGCTGCTGGTCAACGACACCGTCAACACCGGTGGTTCGACGCTGCTGCACCGGCTGCGCGAGGAGACCGGGGCGTCGCTGGAGGAGATCGTGCGGGCCCAGCTCGCGGCCCGCGAGATCTTCGGACTGGCCGAGGTGTGGGACGCGGTCGAGGCGCTGGACAACCAGGTCCCGGCGGACGTCCAGACCCGGATCCGGCTGCACTCGCGGCGGCTGGTCGAGCGCGGTACGCGCTGGCTGCTCAACAACCGGCCGCAGCCGCTGCAGATCACCGAGACCATCGGGTTCTTCAGCGAGCGGGTGGCGCAGGTCTGGGCCGAGCTGCCGAAGCTGGTGCGCGGGGCGGACCTGGAGTGGTACCAGCAGGTCCTCGACGAGCTGACCGGTGAGGGCGTGCCGGACGAGCTGGCGGCGAAGGTGGCAGGCTTCTCGTCGGCGTTCCCGACGCTGGACATCGTGGCGATCGCGGACCGGACCGGCAAGGACGCGCTGGACGTGGCCGAGGTCTACTACGACCTGGCGGACCGGCTGTCCATCACGCAGCTGATGGACCGGATCATCGATCTGCCGCGTGCGGACCGGTGGCAGTCGATGGCACGGGCGTCCATCCGTGAGGACCTGTTCGCCGCGCACGCCGGGCTGACGTCCGACGTGCTGGCGGTCGGGAACGGCAGCTCCACGCCGGAGCAGAGGTTTGCGGCGTGGGAGGAGCGGAACGCGGCGATCATCGGGCGGGCGCGGACCACGCTGGAGGAGATCCAGGGGTCGGACGACTTCGACCTCGCGAACCTGTCGGTCGCCATGCGGACGATGCGCACCCTCCTGCGCACGCACAGCTGATTCACGGGGCTCCGCCCCGACCCCGCGGAAGGGGCCCGCACCACATCGCTGGTGCGGGCCCCTTCCCGCGTCCGCGCCTCAAACGCCGGCGGGGGAAATCAAGCCCCTCCGGCGATTGAGGAGCGGGGTTCGGGGCGGAGCCCCAAGGGGTCAGGCAGCGGTCGCGGCGGCGTAGGCGTCGCAGACCTCGGCGGTGGGGCCGTCCATGCGGAGGGTGCCGGACTCCAGCCAGAGGGTCCGCGTGCACGTCTCGCGGATCGTGGCCAGGGTGTGGCTGACCAGGAAGACCGTGCCCGCCGAAGCGCGGAGCTCGGCGATACGGCGCTGACTGCGGCGCTGGAAACGCGCATCACCCGTGGCCAGCGCCTCGTCGATCATCAGCACGTCATGCCGTTTCGCCGCCGCGATGGAGAAGCGGAGCCGGGCCGCCATCCCCGACGAGTACGTCCGCATCGGCAGCCCGATGAAGTCCCCCTTCTCGTTGATCCCGGAGAACTCGACGATCTCCTCGTACCGCTCCTGGACCTCGCGCCGCGACATGCCCATCGCCAGCCCGCCCAGCAGGACGTTCCGTTCCCCCGTCAGATCGTTCATCAGCGCCGCGTTCACGCCCAGCAGCGACGGCTGCCCGTCGGTGTAGACGCGGCCGCCGGCGGCCGGCAGCAGCCCGGCGATCGCCTTCAGCAGGGTGGACTTTCCGGAGCCGTTCGAGCCGATCAGCCCGATGGCCTCGCCCCGGTACGCGGTGAACGAGACCCCCCGCACCGCATGCACCTCCCGCACGCCCGGCACCGTCTTCCGGGAGAAGATCCGGCTCAGCGCGGACGTGGCACTGCCCCGGCCGCCCCCGGCGCCCTGCACCTTGTACACGACGTGGACGTCGTCCGCGATGACGGTGGGGATCCGCTCAGCCACGCCCGTACACCTCCTCGGCCCGCCAGAAGTACACGTACCCGCCGATCCCGGCCAGCAGCGCCCAGCCGGCGGCCAGCGGCCAGGCGTGGTGGGGGAGCTGCCCGCGGTGGAAGCTGTCGAGCAGCGCGAACCGCATCAGGTCGATGTAGAGCGCGACCGGGTTCCACTGGAAGGCGGCGGCCACGAACTCCGGCAGCTGCCGGCTCTGAAGGGTGGCGCCGATGTTCCACATGACGCCGGAGAAGTACATCCAGGTCCGCAGCACGAACGGCATCAGCTGGCTGACGTCCGGCAGCCGGCTCCCGATCCGGGCCATCACCAGGGCGCAGCCCGCGCAGAACACGGCGAGCAGCAGCAGTGCCGGCAGCGCGAGCAGCCACGACATGCGCGGCCGCTGCCCGAACACCAGCAGCAGCATCAGCAGCGCGCCCATGGTGACCATCAGCTGCTGGAACAGCTGCACCACCGTGGACAGCGGCAGTGCGGCCCGCGGGAACTGCAGGGCCCGGACCAGGCCGAGGTTCCCGGAGACCGCCCGGGTGCCGGAGTTCAGCGCGCTGCTGAAGAAGTCCCACACGAACACGCCCGTGACCAGGTACGGGATGAACTGCGGGGTGTGCCGGCTCTGGCTGAGGACGATGCCGAAGATGAAGTAGTAGACGGCCGCGTTCAGCAGCGGGGTCATCAGGTGCCAGACCTGGCCCAGCCGGGCCGTGCTGTACGTGGCGCTCATCCTGGCCGAGGCGAAGGCGGTGACGAACTGCCGCCGCCCCCACAGCTGCCGGGTGTACGCGCCGAGCCCCGGGCGGGCCCCGCTCCGGCTCAGGCCGTGGGCCGCGGCCAGCCGGGCCGCCTCCGCGGAGACGGGGCGGGCGGCGAACTCGGCGGCGGTCGGCACGGGGGGCGGGCCGGTCCGGGACGGTGCGGGTGCGGTCGTCACGCTCACGGGGGTCGCTTTCGACGGGGGCACGGACGGAGGCACGACGACGGGACGGAACCGTATCGTCGCAACGCCGAGACTAGGATGCCGGTACGTCGGAACGCAACCGTATCGTCGTGACGTGACCGCCCGGTATGCTCGGTCCATGACGACCGACGCCACCCCGCCGCCCGGCCCGCGCCGCGCCCCCGCCGGGGCCGCCGTCCTGCGGGAGGACGTCACCGAGGCGATCCGCGCGGCCGTCTTCGAGGAACTCGCCGCCGTCGGCTTCTCCCGGATGTCGATCGAGGCCGTCGCCCGCCGGGCCGGCGTCGGCAAGACCGCCGTGTACCGCCGCTGGCGCTCCAAGCTGCACCTGGTCCTCGACCTGGTGTCCGCCTTCGCCGTGCAGGGCCTGCCCGCCCCCGACACCGGCTCCCTGCACGGCGACCTGCGCGCCCTCCTGGAGGTCATGGCCCACGTGCTGCGCCACCCGGTGGCCTCCCAGGTGATCCCCGACCTGCTCGTCGAGGCGGCCCGCAACCCGGAGATCGCCCAGACCGTACGGGACGTCCTGCTGCGCAGCGAGACCGAGATCGCCGGCGAGGTGGTCCGGGCCGCCGCCGCCCGCGGCGAACTGCCCGCGGACACCGACCCGGAACGCGCCCTCGACCTCGTCATCGGCCCGCTCTACTGGCGGCTCGTCGTCGTCCGCGGCGACCTGCCCGACGGCTACCTCGACGACCTCGCCCGCGCCGCCGCCGCCGGCCTGGCGGCCGCCCGGCCCTGAACCGGCCCCGATCAGGCCCCGAGCAGGCCCGAGCCCGCCGCCCGCTCAGTCCAGCGTGAGCCGGTCGAAGCCGCGCAGCCCGCGCCGCTGCGCAGGGGCCCCCGCCGCCGGACCGCCCGCCGGCGCCGCCGGAGCCGGCCGGCGGTCCTCCAGCGGGACGAACTCCGGCAGGCCCGTGCTCTGCCCCAGGAACACCCGGCGCACCACCCGCTCCGCCGCGTGCCCGTCGTCGTACTGGCAGAACCGGGCCCGGAACGCCGACCGCAGCTGCGCCGAGCGCGACCCCTGCCAGTGGCCGGTCGCGAAGATGTCCACCAGCTCGTCCTCGGTGCGGGCGATCGCCCCCGGCGGCTGCGCCCGCAGGTCGAAGTACGTGCCGCGGGCCGCCTCGTACGCCTCCCAGTCGTCCGCGTGGATCACGATCGGCCGGTCCAGCGAGGCGTAGTCGAACATCAGCGACGAATAGTCCGTCACCAGCGCGTCGGACGCCAGGCACAGCTCCTCCACCGACGGGTGCCCGGACACGTCGATCAGCCGCGGGTGCACGTCCTCGCTCAGCGGCCCGCCGCCGTACGTGAGGTGGCTGCGGGTCAGGATCGTGAACCGCGGACCCAGGTCGCGCAGCACCCGCTCGAAGTCCAGGTGCACCGGGCGGCTGCGCCGGTAGTCGCGGTGGGTGGGCGCGTACAGGATCGCCGTCGTGCCGGGCGCGATGCCCAGCCGCTCCCGCAGCTCCGCCACCTCGCCCGCGCCGGCCCGCTGGAAGACGTCGTTGCGCGGGTAGCCGTACTCCAGCGTCGTGTACGCGGACGGCAGCGCCTTCTCCCACACCAGCGTGGAGTGCCGGTTCGCCGACAGCAGGAAGTCCCACTGGTCGGCGCCGTGCAGCAGGGCCGCGAAATCGGTGGTCGGGGTCGCCGCCGGCCGGTCCAGCAGGTCCAGCCCCACCCTCTTGAGCGGGGTGCCGTGCTGCGTCTGCACCAGGACCTGGCCCGGGCGCTTGACCAGACCGCGGTCGAAGTTGACGTTCGTGACCAGGTACGTGGCCCGGGCCAGCGCCGTCCAATAGGCCCGGGTGCCCGGCCGCAGCCGCCGGGTCTGCGCCGGCACCGTGCCCTCGTGCTCCGGCCCGCAGATCCACGCGGTCCGCACCCGCGGCACCAGCTCGCGCACCTTCTCCTCGATGGCCGCCGGATTGCACGCGTACCCGCCGTGCCAGTACGCGCTGAACACCGCCAGATCCGGGCGGAGCGGCAGCATCCGCTGGAGCCGGTAGTGGAGCAGCAGCATCCCCTTGGACAGCGCCCGGCCCAGCGCCCGCAGCCGGCGGCCGGAGCGCAGGGCCCCGGCCCGGACGGCCGCCAGCGACCGGTAGATCCCGTGGGTGCCCAGCCGCAGCACCGCGTGCCGCAGCCGGGGCACGGCGGCCGGGGCGGCGCCGCGCACCCGGTAGCGGCGCAGCTGGGCGCGGGCCCGCCGGAAGTACTCGCCGCGGGTGCCGCGCGGCAGCCGCCCGCGGGAGGCGAGCAGCCGGGCGTGGTGGTCGGCCATCCGCCGGTACAGCAGCGGCCGCCAGCGGTCCAGCGCGGGCCGCTCCGCGAGGAACGCGAACAGCCGGTCGTACTGGTCGAAGACGTCGAAGTGCCGGCGGGACTCGGTGGTCATGATGGAGCCGGTGCGGCGCTGCCGGTAGTGCACGCACACCCGGTCCAGCACCGCGACCGACTCGGCGGTCAGCAGCACCGGCGCGGTCCACGGGGTGTCCTCGTAGTAGCCGGGCGGGAAGGCGAAGGCCTCGCGCTCGACGAACTCCCGCCGGTACGCCTTGTTCCAGACCACCATCAGCACGCCGAGGAGCGCCGGCCGGTCCTCGGCACGGAAGGACACCGGGCCGTCCTCGTGCAGGCGGTGCGAGAGCTGGTTGCGGACGGTCTCGCCGGTCCAGTAGGACCGGGCGTAGTCGTAGACGAGGACGTCGGGGCCCCCGGTCTCCTTGAGGCGGTCGTCGATGGCACGCAGGGCGCCCGGCGCCAGGACGTCGTCGCTGTCCAGGAAGATCAGGTAGTCCCCGGTGGCCCGGGCCAGCCCGGCGTTGCGGGCCGGGCCCAGGCCCACGTTGTGGGGCAGGTGGACGGCCGTGACCCGCGGATCTCGGGCCGCGTACGCGTCGATGATCGATCCGCAGGCGTCCGGGGAGCAGTCGTCCACGGCGATCAGTTCGAGATCGGGGTACGACTGGGACAGGACCGAGTCGAGACTGTCCTGGAGGTACGCCTGGACCTTGTACGCGGGCACGATGACGCTGAACCGGGGCACGTCACATCCAGGGGTGGGCGCGGGCATATTTTTCCCGGCAACGCCCGTACCCGGCACCGGGTTACGCAGGTTGCGGCATCCGGGTTACGCAGCGTCACTTCACCGCGCCGGCCATCACCCCCGCGGTGAACTGCCGCTGGAACGCGAAGAACACGACGAGCGGCACCGCCATCGACAGGAAGGCGCCCGGCGCCAGCACGTCGATGTTGTTGCCGAACTGCCGTACCTGCTGCTGGAGGGCGACCGTGACCGGAGGGTTCGAGGAGTCGGCGAACACCAGCGCCACCAGCATGTCGTTCCACACCCACAGGAACTGGAAGATGCCCAGCGAGGCGAGCGCCGGGCCGCCCAGCGGCAGCACCACCCGCGCGAACAGCCGCAGTTCGCCCGCGCCGTCGAGCCGGGCCGCCTCCAGCAGCTCCCGCGGGATGCCCGCGAAGAAGTTCCGCAGCAGGAACACCGCGAACGGCAGCCCGAAGGCCGTGTGGAACAGCACCACCCCGGCCGTGGTCTCGAACAGGCCCACCGCGCCGAAGAGTTCGGACACCGGGATCAGCGCCACCTGGACCGGCACCACCAGCAGCGCCACCACCCCGAGGAACAGTGCGTCCCGGCCCGGGAACTCCAGCCAGGCGAAGGCGTATCCGGCGAACGCACCCAGCACCAGCACCAGCAGCGTGGCCGGCACGGTGATCAGCACGGTGGACAGCAGCGAGCCCGTGATGTGCTCGTCCGACAGCAGCGCCGTGTAGTTCCCGGCGGTCAGCCGGGACGGCGCGCCCAGCACCTGCCACCAGCCGCCGGCGGCCAGGTCCGCGGAGGAGAGCAGCGAGGACAGCAGCAGGCCGAGGGTGGGCAGCAGCCAGAACAGGGCGGCCGCCACCAGGAACACCCGCACGGCACCGCCGCCGGCCCGGGCGGCCAGGCGGGCGGTGCGGCCGCCCGCGGGCCGCGGCCGGCCGGTCACCGGCTGCTTCCGGGTCGCTGCCTGCCGCTTCCGGCCGGTCACCGGGAGGCCTCCTTCCGCATCCGGCGGATGTTGAACAGCATCACCGGCACCACCAGCACCAGCAGCAGCACCGCGATGGCCGAGCCCACGCCCTGGTCGGCGTCCGGGCCGAACGCGGTCCGGTACAGCTGGAGCGCCAGCACGTTCGCGTCGTCCTGCACCGAGCCCGGGGCGATCACGAACACCAGGTCGAAGATCTTCATCACGTTGATGACCAGCGTCACCAGCACCACCGCCAGCACCGGCGCCAGCAGCGGCACCGTGATCCGGCGGAACACCTGCCACTCGTTCGCCCCGTCCACCCGCGCCGCCTCCAGCAGCTCCCGCGGCACCGCCGCCAGTCCCGCCCCGATCAGCACCATCGCGAACCCCGCCCACATCCACACGTACGCACCGATCACCGCCGGCGTCACCAGCGTCGGACCCAGCCAGGCCACTCCCGCGTACGGCTCGGCGAAGTTCGACGCGGGCAGCCGCAGCACCGCACCGGCCGCGGCCGCCGGCAGGGTGAAGGTGCCGTCCGGCCGGGCCCGCGCCGACGCGACCACCGTGCCGTCCCGGACCGCCTCGATCCGCATGCCCGCGTACCCCGGCTCGCCCGGGTCCACCGCGTCCCGCCGGCCGCCGCCGCCCCGCGTGAAGTCCTGCCAGGCCGTGCCCGTCACCCGGCCCGGTTCGGCCGCGGCCGGCCGCGCCGGACGGGTCCCGTCCGGCAGCGCCTCCGGGGGTACGCCGACCAGCGGCAGCAGCACCGGTACCCCCGCCCGGACCGGCGTACGGGTCACGAACCCGCCGCCCGGATCCGGCAGCAGGGCCGCGTCCGGGCGGGGCCGGGCCCGCGGGAACGCCGACGCGGGGGCGAACGTGTCGTGCACCCCCACCCACACCGCGTTCGCGACCCCGCGCTCCGGGTCCTGCTCGTACACCAGCCGGAAGACGATGCCCGCCGCCAGCATCGAGATCGCCATCGGCATGAACACCACCAGCTTGAACGCGGTGCCCCAGCGGACCCGTTCGGTCAGCACCGCGAACACCAGGCCCAGGGCGGTGGCCACCGCAGGCGCCAGCACCACCCAGACCGCGGTGTTCGCGAGCGCGGTGCGGATCGCCGCGTCGTCCAGCAGCGCCGCGTAGTTGTCGAGACCGACCGGGCGGTCGCCCGTACGGTCGTACAGGCTGCGGTGGACGGAGAAGCCGATCGGGTACACCACCAGCGCACCCAGCAGCACCAGCGCGGGCAGCAGGAAGGCCGCCGCGACGGCCCTCCGGCGCCGGCGCTCCGACCCGGCGGGGGTCACCGGATCAGTTCTTTCCGTAGGCCTTGGCGGCGTCGGCCTCCAGCCGCTGCTGGGTGCCGGCCACGTCCTGCGGGTTCTTCAGGAAGTCCTGGAGCGCCTTCCACTCGCCGGCCCCCGGGGTGCCGCCGAACGCCGCCGGGGCCTGGTCCGACATGTCGAAGCGGAAGTCGTCGCCGGCGGCGATCAGCGCCTTGGCGATGTCCCGCTGGATGGCGTTCGGGTAGGCGGCCGGGTCGACCTTGCGGTTGGGGGAGAGGAAGCCGCCCTGGCGGGCCCAGACCGTGGCCGCGTCCGGGGAGGCCAGGAAGGTGAGCAGGGCCTGGGCGCCCTTGGACGGCTTCAGCGCCACGGCCACGTCGCCGCCGGAGACGACCGGGGCCTTCGCGCCGACCTTCGGGAACGGGAAGACCTTGGCGTCCGTGCCGATCTTCGCGCCGGTCTCGGCGATGTTGACGGCGACGAAGTCGCCCTCGAAGACCATGGCCGCGGCCGGGCGGTCGCCACCGGTGAAGGTCTGCGTCACCGACTTCGGGAACTCGGTGGCCAGCGCGCCGGTCTGACCGCCCGCCAGGAAGTCCTTGCGGCCGAAGAGCTCGCCGAGGGTCTTCAGGGCGGCGGCCACGCTGGGATCGGTCCACTTGATCTCGTGCCGGGCCAGCCGGTCGTACTGCTCGGGGCCGGCCTGGGAGAGGTAGACGTTCTCGAACCAGTCCGTCAGCGTCCAGCCGTCCGCGCCGCCGACCGAGACGGGGGCGGTGCCGGAGGCCGAGACGGTGTCGGCGGTGGCCAGGAACTCCTGCCAGGTGGTGGGGACGCGGGCGCCGGCGTTCTCGAAGGCGGCCGTGTTGTACCAGATCAGGGACTTGTTGGCGGCCTTGAAGTACACGCCGTACGGGGTGCCGCCGACCTGGCCGAGCTTCTTCCAGCCGTCGGCGTAGCCGGCGTCCAGCTGGGCGCGGGCCTCCGGGCCGAGGGGATGGGCCCACTTCTTCTCGACCGCCTGGACCAGGGCGCCGGCCTGCGGGAGCAGGGCCACGTCCGGGGGCTGGCCGCCGGCGATCTTCGAGCCGAGGAAGGTGACGATGGGGTCCTGGGCCGGGACGAAGGAGACGTCGGCGCCCGTCCGCTTCTCGAACTCGTCCAGGACCTTGGTGAAGTTCGCCTGCTCGGGGCCGGTCCAGACGGCGGCCACCGAGACCTTTGCGCCGTCCAGGCGGGGTAACTCGACGGTGGCGGCCGGTGTCTTCGCCGGGGGGTCGTCGGTCTTGCCGCCCCCGCAGGCCGTGGCCGCCAGGCCGCCGGCCACCGCCAGTGCCGTCCAGGTGCGTGCTCGTCGTGCCGTGCTGCCGTGCATGGGCACCCCCGTGTCGCCGCGTCCGGTTCCGGTCCCTCAGGCATACGCCGCGCCCCCGCCTCCCGCAATACCGCCTCCCGATCCGACCCCGGGGCGGATGTTGAGCCCCGCCGGCGTTTGAGGCGCGGGGTGCGGGGCGGAGCCCCGGATCTTTGAGCCGCGCCGGCGATTGAGGCCGGCCCCTCAGGGGGTCGGGGGAAAGGGGGCGGTGGGGGCCGAGACAAGGGCGGCGGCCCGATCCAGCGCACTGGCAAGCAGCGCCAGGTCCGTCGGACCATTGCCCAGCTCACGGACCGGCCGACGAGCCGGAGGGTCACCCATCCGCTCCCATTCCAGCGGCACCACCGTCGGGCGGAGCGTCGCCGTCCGCGGAATGCGGCCCGTGACCCGGCCACCCTGGAAGGGAACGCCCGGCCCGCCGGAGCCACCGTGCAGGACACCACGCCCGGGCACGGCCTCGTCCCCCGTCCCCAGTTCCACCCGCAGCCCCGTCAGCCGCGCCTCGTCCCCCCGCCCGGCCGCCGCCACGAGATGCACGCCCACCGCCCCGCCATCCCGCGCCACCGCCTCCAGCGCCCGTACCACCGAGCCCGCCGCCGGCCTCCCGGGGCTGCCCAGCGCCGGCGCCACCAGCGCGTCGAAGTCGTCCACGACCACCACCAGCCGCGGCAGGGGCGGCTGCCCGGCCGGCTCGGTACGGGCCGTCCCGGCCCGCAGCCGCAGCGTCCCCGATCGCTGCGGGTCCAGATCCCCGCGCAGCTCCGCCGCACTCGGCGCCCGCGGAGCCACCATCCGCCCCGCGACCTCCCGCTGCGCATGCCACTGCGCGAACGGCACTCCGTCCAGCAGCTCCGCCCGCCGCTTCAGCTCCGCCCCCAGCGCCTGCGCGAACTCCCGCATCCGCACCGGGTCCGACGCCACCAGGTGCGCCGACACGTGCGGCAGCTCGGTACACGGCAGCAGGCCCTCACCGCGGTCCCCGCCGGCCCCGTCGACCAGCAGCAGGCCCAGCCGGTCCGGCCGGGCGGCCGCGGCCAGCGAGGCCGTGACCGTACGCAGCAGCTCCGTGCGGCCGCTGCCGGCCGGCCCCTCGACCAGCAGGTGCGGGCCGTCGGCGACCAGTTCGGCCCCCACCGGACCGCCGCGCCCCCGGCCGAGCACGACCTCCGCCAGTCCGCCGACCTGCTGCCCCTCGTCGGTCGCGGCCGCCCAGCGGGCCATCAGCGACGCCGGGGTGGCCCGCGCCAGCCCCAGTTCGTCGAGCAGCCGGGCGGTCGCCGGCAGCGCAGCGGCGGGCCGCTGCGGGCCTGCCTCGCCGCCCTCGGCGCGCAGCGGGGCCAGCGCCCGGGCGAACCGCTCCGCCCAGGCGGCCGACACCGCGTCCGCGGTCACGGTCTCGCCGTGCCCCGCGGGCCGCCCACCGGTCACCGGCAGCACCCGCAGGGCGGTGGCCACGTCGCCGCTGAGCAGGGCGGCCGTACCGCAGTCGCGGAAGGCGGGGGAGGCCGCGCAGGCCGCCTCGTACGTGTCGGACACCGGCGAGGCCGGGGAGGCGGCCGGGGTCTCGGCCAGGCAGAGGAGATGGATGCCGACGGCCGGACCGTGCACGGCAAGCCGGGCCACGGCGTCCCGCAGCGGGCCCGGTCCGGGGTCGCCGTCGAGGACGACGACCGTCCGCGGACCGCGGTACGCGGCCGCCGCCCGGGCCACCGCGGACCGGTCGGCCGAGGCCCAGCCGGGGCCGAGCGGGCCGTCGTCGAGACGCCGGGTCAGCTCGGCCGTACGGGCCGCCGCCTGGTCCTTGTCGTACGCGAGCAGCAGGCGGCAGTCCTGGCCGTGCGCCGGGCGCACGTGGGGCAGCCAGCCGAACCAGGCCCAGTCCGTACGGCGCTCGGCCGCCGGGCGGGCGCGGTCGGTGGCCAGCAGGACCAGCTCCAGGTCCTGCGGGGCGTGCAGGGCCGCCAGCTGGGCGACCGTCCACCGGGCCAGGCCCAGCAGCCGGGCCCGCGGCCCGGCCACTCCCAGCGCGCCGGTCCCGCGCAACGACACCGCGCACCCGTGCCCGAGCCGTACGGTGAACGCGTCCGCGTGCTCCGGCCCGCGCTCCCACAGCAGCGGACCCGGCCCGAGCGCGGTCAGCAGCAGCGTGGCGGCGTCCGGCCGGACGTCCGGCACCGCCACGGCTTCGCTCCCGCCGCCGTCCACGACCTCCGCGGCGGCGACCGCCGGCCCGCCGCCGTCCCGCCCGAAGCGCCGACGTGCCCATGCCCCGAGCCCGCGGCGGGGGGCGGCGGCGGGCACGGGTTCTGCTTGTGCCGCCGCACCGCCGACGGCCGCCTGCCCGGGAACCCCGAGCAC
>NZ_JAJAUZ010000070.1 GCF_020532645.1 Streptomyces bambusae | reverse complement strand
CCGCCCCAACCCCCGCTCCCCAAACGCCGGAGGGGCTGGAACTCGCCCCCGCCCGGTGGGCGGCCGGCCCACGGCGGGGTGGGTGGGCTTCGCCCGGTGGGCAGCCGGCCCGAGCGGGGTGGACCTACTTCCGCCCGGTGGGCGGCCTGCCCATGGCGGGGTGGGCCTACCTCCGCCCGGTGGGCCGCCGGCCGTGCCCGGGGATTGCCCCACGCACCGAGCCCTGCGCGCAGCCGGCCCGGCCAACCGCAGCCCGCCGGCCCCTGAGGCGACGGCCGGCCCGGACAGACGCGGCCCCGCGGGGACCGGCAGACCGGTCGGGGTGCGGGGCGGAGCCCCGGAGGTCAGCCGAGGGCGGGGATTTCGATGGCGGGGCAACGGTCCATGATCATGTGGAGGCCGGCCGCCCGCGTGCGGTGATACGCCGCCTCGTCGACAACCCCCAGTTGGAACCAGACCGCCGAGGCCCCGACCGCCGCCGCCTCGTCCGCCACCGGCCCCGCCAGCCCGCTGTTCACGAACACGTCCACGACGTCGACCGGGAACGGGATCTCCGCCAGCGACGCATACCCCCGCTCGCCGTGCACCGTCGCCGCACTCGGATGCACCGGCACGATCCGCTTGCCGTACCGCTGCAGCACCCCGGCCACGCCGTACGCGGCCCGGTCCCGGTTCTCCGACAGGCCGACGACGGCCCAGGTGTCGCCGAGCTCGGTGAGGATCTTGCGGATGGTCGCCGGGTCTCCGTACACGTGCTGCCTCCCTCGCGCCCGCCGGCCGGGTGCCGGCACGCACCCGCTGTCAACGGCGGCGGAGCCCTCCGGGATTCCCCGTAGGGTGAGTGGGTGAAGGCAGACCAGTACGTGACGGTGGCCCGCGAGGGCGTGCACGAATCCGAGATCAACCGCTCCCGCTTCATCTGCGCGCTGGCCCCGGCGGCCACCGAGCAGGAGGCCCAGGAGTTCATCGCCCGCATCCGCCGCGAGCACCCCACCGCCACCCACAACTGCTTCGCGTACGTCGTCGGCGCCGACGCCTCCGTCCAGAAGGCGAGCGACGACGGCGAGTCCGGCGGTACCGCAGGCGTTCCGATGCTCCAGATGCTGATGCGCCGCGAGATCCGGTACGCAGTCGCCGTCGTCACCCGGTACTACGGCGGGGTCAAGCTCGGGGCCGGCGGCCTGATCCGCGCCTACGGCGGCGTGGTCGGCGAGGCCCTGGACGCCCTCGGCACCATCACCCGGCACCGCTACCGGCTGGCCACCGTCACCGTCGACCACCAGCGGGCCGGGAAGATGCAGAACGACCTGCGGGCCACCGGCCGGGCCGTCCTCGACGTCCGCTACGGCACTGCCGTGGAGATCGAGATCGGCCTCCCGGAGGCGGACGTCGACGCCTTCCGGGCCTGGCTGGCCGACACCACCGCCGGCACCGCGTCCCTGGAGCTCGGCGGCGAGGCGTACGGCGACGCCTGACCGGACGACGGCCGGCCGGCGCGAGTCTCCGCACCGCTCCCGACGCCCCCCGTCACCCGCTCACCCCCGCCACCCGCTCACCCCTCGAACAGCCCGGCCCCCGCCGGCGCGAAGTGCGCGGCCACCGCGGCGTCCGGTACCTCCGCCAGCGAGGCCGGGGACCAGCGCGGCCGGCGGTCCTTGTCGACCACCTGAGCGCGCACCCCCTCCGGCAGGTCGGGGCCCGCCAGCGCGGCCGCCGAGACCCGCCACTCCTGTTCCAGGACCTCCTCCAGAGACCCGAGGGCCCGCGCCCGTCGCACCGCGGCCAGCGTGACCTTCACCGCCGTGGGCGAGTGGCCCAGGATCCGCGCCGCCGCCTCCTTGGCGGCCGGTTCCCCGTACCCGTCCAGCCGTTCGACGATCTCCTCCACCGTCTCCGCGCCGTAGCACCGGTCGATCCACTCCCGGTGCCGAGCCAGCTCCCCGTCCCCGGCCGGGACCGCCACCGACGCCGCCGCCTCCTCCGCGGACACCCCCGCGACCAGCGCCCCCACCAGCTCAGGCAGCCGCTCCGAGGGCACCAGCCGGTCCGCGAACCCGCACGCGACCGCATCCGCCCCGGTCATCGCATCGGCCGTCAGCGCCAGGTGCACACCCAGCTCGCCCGGCGCCCGGCCCAGCAGGTACGTACCGCCGACGTCCGGTACGAACCCGATGCCCACCTCCGGCATCGCCACCCGGGACCGTTCGGTGACGATCCGGACGCTCCCGTGCGCCGACAGGCCCACCCCGCCGCCCATCACGATCCCGTCCATCAGCGCCACCCACGGCTTCCCGAGCCGCGCGATCCGGGCGTTGAGGTGGTACTCGTCCCGCCAGAACGCCAGCGCCAGCGACCGGTCCACCAGCGCCGACTCCCGGATCGCCCGGATGTCGCCACCCGCGCAGAGACCCCGCTCCCCGGCCCCGTCGAGCAGCACCACGCGCACCGCCGGATCCTGCTCCCAGTCGTCCAGCGCCGCATGGATCCGGCGCACCATGTCATGGGTGAGGGCGTTGAGCGCCCCGGGGCGGTCGAGGGTGATGCGCCCGATGGCGCCGGCCGTGCGGATGAGTACGGACATGCGGCCGAGCATACGAGCGGCCGCTCCTGGATCAGCCATCCGGTTCCGGGTCCGGCTCGCCCGTCGACTTCCGGATCACCGTGTCCAGGGCGCGGTCGAAGACGGCGGCCGCGGTCGCCGCCGGGGTCATGCCGCGGGCGTTCTCCAGCCACGACCGGAGGGGGACGCTGCCGTCGACCAGCCGTTCGACCCGGTTCATCGCGTTCAGGTCGCAGAGGATCTGCTCGTAGGACTGGAGCCGCCGGACAGGAACTCCGTGTACTGCGGTGTGATGCCGATTTAGAGCAGCTGCCGCCGGCCGTCGAGGCCGGCGGCCACGGCGGCGTCCGCGATCTCGTGGATCTCTTCGGGCGGCAGGTACGGGGGCGCGCTCATGGCTGATCAGGCTGCTCGTGGGCCGTTCCCTCCGAGAGGCGGACGACCGTCCGGTCCGGTGGCCCGCCCGGCGCCATTGCCCGGGGGCCCGGGGGCCGGACGGGGCGGTGCTCTGCCGGTCTCGGGACAGGTGGACCGGCCGCGCTCTGCAGGATCTCCTGCAAGCGTGCGTGCAACTGCGGCCGGCCGGCCTCCACTCGCCGGATGGCCTCCGCGAGGGTGTCCGGTACGGCCTCCTCGGACGCGGGCAGACCCGCCCCCTCCAGGGTGTGCTCCAGCGCCTTCGGGTCCTGCCGGGACACCTGGGCACCGCCAGGCGGACGAGCGCGGAACTCCGGTTCACCCGATCCGGGTGGCCAGGTCCTCGGCCCCCGGGGCCCGCGAGGCCGCGCAGCGCCGCCTCGCGCACGTCGGGTTTCAGCAACCAGAGGAGGCGCTCGCCCGTACCGACCACCCGGCAGTCGTCGGCCGGTTCCGGCGCGGCGTTCCCACCGGGTGCGGTTTCGTCCGGCAACAGCAGCAGACCGGGGTCGAAATGGGTCAGAAGGCAGGCCGTCTCCCGGTAGGCCCGCCGCAACTCCGACACGGGACGCGGTCCTCGGGGCGGACATGCAGGGGCCCGGGGACCGGCCTAGGGGGTGTTGCGAAAGTCCCGCACGGCGCCCGCGGCGCCCGGCACGCCCTCTCGCCGCACCGGCCGAAGCCCCGAGTACGCCCAGTACGAGGGCCTTCGCCCGGCACGCCGAGAGCACGCACCGGACACCGCGGGCACCGCACAGGACTTTCGCAACACCCCCTAGCCTGGGACGGGGGAGGCGGATCCCGCCCCTTCGATGCCTTCGGACGGCGGTCAAGAGCCGCCGCAGTGAAGGAGGTTGAAATGAATACGGACGTACGCCGTTGGCTCGGCCGGTCGGCCGTCACCCTGGTGCTGGCGGGTGGCCTGCTCGGCGCCGTGGTCCCATCCGGTTTCGCGCTCGGCGCCGTGGCCCCATCCGGTTCCGCGACCGTGGCGAGCGATCCGTACGGGCCTTTCACCTGCAAGCAGGGCTATGTGTGGCGCGAGGCGTACACCGGTGACCTGGTGTGCGTGACCCCCGAGATCCGGGACCAGTCGGCCCGTGAGAACCAGCTCGGCCCGTCCCGCAAGCAGCCCGGCGGCGGAGCCTACGGCCCGGACACCTGCAAGCCGGGTTACGTCTGGCGCGAAGCCGCACCCTGGGACACCGTGTGCGTCCCGCCGGACAGCCGCGACCAGGCGAAGGCGGACAATGCCGCGGCCGTGTCCCGCCTGGCCTCCACTCCGTGACCGTGGCGTGATCCGTACCACGTGGATCATCCGCTCCCCGTGCGCCCGCACGTGACCCGGACCGCCGCCGGAATCCGGTGTCACCCGACCCCGGACGCCGGTGGCAGACTGAAGGTCCGTGCCGGATCCGGTGCCGACTGGCGCTAGCGTGGTGGGTGCCGACACGGCGCCCGCACCGGGCCCGTGCTGGTTTCGGAGGCGGAGGAGCGGTACACGTGCAGGTCGGAGCTTCGGGGCGGGTCGAGTGAAGTTTCTGCACACCTCCGACTGGCACCTCGGCCGCTCGTTCCACCGCGTCGGCCTCCTGGACGCCCAGGCCGCCTTCGTCGACCACCTGATCGACACCGCCCGCACCCACGAGGTGGACGCGGTGCTCGTCGCCGGCGACGTCTACGACCGCGCCGTGCCCCCGCTCCCCGCCGTCCGGCTCTTCGACCGCGCCCTGCACCGGCTGGCCGACCTCGGCGTGCCCACCGTGATGATCTCCGGCAACCACGACTCCGCCCACCGACTCGGCGTCGGCGCCGGACTCATCGGCCGGGCCGGCATCCACCTGCGCACCGACCCGGCGGGCTGCGCCGACCCCGTCGTGCTGGCCGACGTCCACGGGGACGTGGCCTTCTACGGGCTGCCGTACCTGGAACCCGCCCTGGTCAAGGACGAGGTCGGGGCCGCGCAGGCCGGGCACGAGGCGGTGCTCGGCGCCGCCATGGACCGGGTCCGCGCCGACCTCGCGGGCCGCGGCCCCGGCACCCGCTCCGTCGTCCTCGCGCACGCCTTCGTGACCGGCGGGCAGCCCAGCGACAGCGAACGCGACATCACCGTCGGCGGTGTCGCCGCCGTGCCCGCGGCCGTCTTCGACGGGGTCGACTACGCCGCCCTCGGCCACCTGCACGGCTGCCAGACGATCACGGACCGGGTCCGCTACTCCGGCTCGCCGCTCGCCTACTCCTTCTCCGAGACCGACCACCGCAAGACCATGTGGCTGGTCGAACTCGGCCCCGCCGGCGAGCTGACCGCCGAACGCCTCGACACCCCCGTGCCGCGGCCCCTCGCCCGGATCCGCGGCGACCTCGACGGCCTGCTCGCCGACCCGGACCTCGCCCGGCACGAGGACGCCTGGGTCGAGGCCACCCTCACCGACCCGGTCCGGCCCGCCGAGCCCATGGCCCGGCTCGCCGCCCGCTTCCCGCACGTCCTGAGCCTCGCGTTCGACCCGCAGGGCGCGGACACCGGCCCCGGCCCCTCGTACGCCGAACGCCTCAAGGGCCGCAGCGACCAGGAGATCGCCGAGGACTTCGTGGTCCACGTCCGCGGCGGCGCGCCCGACGACCGGGAGCGCGACGTCCTGCGCCGCGCCTTCGACGACGTACGCACCGACGACACCCTGCGGGAGACGGACCGATGAGGCTGCACCGGCTGACCGTCACCGCCTTCGGGCCGTTCGCCACCGCCCAGGAGATCGACTTCGACGCGCTCTCCGCCGCCGGCATCTTCCTCCTGCACGGCCCCACCGGCGCCGGCAAGACCTCCGTCCTGGACGCCGTCTGCTACGCCCTCTACGGATCGGTCCCCGGCAGCCGCCAGGCCCCCGGCACCAGCCTGCGCAGCGACCACGCCGCCCCCGGCACCGCCACCGAAGTCGTCCTCGAACTCACCGTCGGCGGCCGCCGCCTCGAACTCACCCGCCGGCCCGAACAGCACCGCCCCAAGAAGCGCGGCACCGGCACCACACGGGACAAGGCGCAGACCTGGCTGCGCGAGCACACCGCGGCCGACGGCTGGCAGCCGCTCAGCCGCTCCCACCAGGAGATCGGCACCGAGATCGAGCAGCTCCTCGGCATGAGCCGGGAGCAGTTCTGCCAGGTGGTGCTGCTCCCGCAGGGCGACTTCGCCCGGTTCCTGCGCGCCGACGCCGAAGACCGCGGCCGGCTGCTGGGCAGGCTCTTCGACACCCGCCGCTTCGCCGCCGTCGAGAAGCGCCTCGCCGACCGCCGCCGGGCCGCCGAGGAGCAGGTACGGGCCGGCGACGAACGCGTCCTCGGCACCGCCCAGCGGCTCGCGCAGGCCGCCGGCGACAGCGCCGACCTGCGCGCCCGGCCGCTCCCGCAGCTCTCCCCGGGCGACCCCGCGCTGGCCGGCGAGGTCCGCGACTGGGCCGCCGTCGCCCGCTCCGACGCCCGCGAACGCCTCACCATCGCCCGGTCCGCCCTGGCCGCCGCCGAACACCGCCACGAGCGGGCCGCCCGGGACCTCGCCCGGGCCCGCGAACTCGACCGGCTGCAGCGCCGGCACGCCGAGACCGTACGCCGGGCCGCCGAGCTCGCCGCGCAGGCACCCGAGCGGGACCGGACGCAGGAACTCCTCGACCGGGGCCGCCGCGCCGACCGCGTCACCCCCGCACTCGACCTGCGGGAGGCGGCCGCCGCCGCCCACCGGGCCGCCGTCGCCGCGGACGCCCACTGCCGCGGCCGGCTGCCCGCCGCCCTCGCCGAGGCCGGCGCCGAACAGCTCGCCGCCCTCGAACTGCGGCTCAGCGGCGAACTGGGCGCGGTCACCGCCGCCGACCGGGCCGAACGCCGCAGCGCCGAGATCACCCGCGAGCGCGCCGCCCTCGACCGGGAGGCCCGCGCCGCCGAGGAACTCCTGCACGAAACCACCGCCTGGCTGGCCGGCTGGGAAGACGGCCGGGCCGCGCTCGCGGACCGCGTCGACCACGCCCAGCAGGCCGCCACGCTCGCCGAACAGCTGGCCGGCCGGCTGGAACCGGCCCGGCTCCAGCTCACCGCCGCCCACCGCCGCGACACCCTGGCCCGCGAAGCCGACGAGGCCGCCGCCGCACTGCTCGCCGTACGGGAGGAGGCCGGGGCCGCCCGCGAGCACTGGCTGGAGCTCAAGGAGGCCCGGCTGCGCGGCATCGCCGCCGAGCTCGCCGCCGCCCTCACCGCCGGGCAGCCGTGCACGGTGTGCGGCTCCGCCGAACACCCCGCCCCCGCCCGTCCGGCGCCCGGCCACGTGGACCGGGCCGCCGAGGACGCCGCCCGCGCCCGCTACGAGCAGGCCGACGAACGACGGGCGGCCGCCGAGCGCCGGCTGGCCGCCGTACGCGAAGCGGGGACCGAGGCCGCGGCCGCCGCCGGTGGCACCGCGACCGCCGAACTCCTCGCCCGTACCGAGGAACTCGCCCGCGAGCACACGGCGGCGCACGCCGCGGCCGGCGGCCTGCACGCCGCCCGCGAGGCGCTGGCCCGCGCCGAACGCGAGTACCGGACGCGCCTGGAGAGCAGCCGCGCCGCCGAACAGCAGTCCGCCGCCCGGCACTCGCACCGCGAGGCCCTCGACAAGGAGCAGCGCGCCCTCGAAGCCGAACTCGCCGAGGTCCGCGGCGACTCCGCCAGCATCGCCGACCGGGTGCGCACCCTTGAGCTGCGGATCCGGCTCGTCGCCGAGGCCGGCACCGCCGCCCGGCAGGCCGAATCCACCGCCCAGCGGCTCAAGGAGGCGGACGACCGGCTCGCCGACGCCGCGTTCAAGGCCGGTTTCGACACCACCGACGCGGCGGCCGCCGCCGTCCTCCCCGACCAGCGGCGCAGCGAGCTCCAGCGCCGCCTCGACGGCTGGCAGGCCGAGGCGGCCGCACTGGCCGAGCGCCGCGCCGAGACGGAGACCGCCGCGGCGGCGGACCTGCCGCCCGCCCGGCCCGAGGAGGCACAGGCGGCCGCCGACCGGGCGGCGGCCCGGCTCCGTACGGCCGGCTCCGCGGCCGACGCGGCCCGGCTGCGCTGCACCGAACTCGACCGGCTGTCGAAGCAGGCCGACGCGGAGCTGCGCGCCCTGGGACCGCTGCGCACCGACTACGAGCGGGTGGCCAGGCTCGCCGCCCTCACCGCCGGCACCTCGGCCGACAACGAGCGCCGCATGCGGCTGGAGTCGTACGTGCTCGCCGCCCGGCTGGAGCAGGTCGCCGCGGCCGCCACGCTCCGGCTGCTGCGGATGTCCGGTGGCCGCTACACCCTCGTGCACTCCGACGAGCGGGCCGGCGGCCGTGCCCGGTCCGGTCTGGGCCTGCACGTGGTGGACGCCTGGACCGGGCGGGCCCGGGACACCGCCACGCTGTCCGGAGGCGAGACGTTCTTCGCCTCGCTCGCCCTGGCCCTGGGCCTCGCCGACGTGGTCACCGACGAGGCCGGCGGCACCCGGCTCGACACCCTCTTCATCGACGAGGGCTTCGGCAGCCTCGACGACCAGGCCCTCGACGAGGTGCTCGACGTCCTCGACTCCCTGCGCGAACGCGACCGCAGCGTGGGCATCGTCAGCCACGTCGCCGACCTGCGCACCCGCGTCCAGGCCCAGCTGGAGATCGTCAAACAGCGCGGCGGGTCGGCCGTACGGCAGCGGACCGGGGCCGGTGCGGGACCCGGTCCGCTGCCGACCCAGCGGACGGCCGCTCTCCGTCTCAGGGACTGAGCGGACGTCGCGGGAGCGGCGAGGAGTAGACGATGCTGGTGGTCACGGGGCCCAGGGCGGAGATCCTGCCGGTGATCTCCTCCAGGTGCGCCATCGACCGGGCCGCCACCTTCAGCACGAAGCAGTCGTCTCCGGTGACGTGGTGCGCCTCCAGGATCTCCTTCGTGACCTCCAGCAGGTCGTGGAACGGCTTGTAGTTGCCGTGCGGATAGCGCAGCCGGACCAGTGCCAGGATCGCCTTGCCCAGCTTCTCGTGGTCGACCACGGCCGTGTAGCCGGTGATGATCCCGGCCTCCTCCAGGCGGCGCACCCGCTCGGTGACGGCGCTCGCCGACATCGAGACCGCGCGGGCCAGCTCGGCGAAGCTCGCCCGGCCGTCGTCCTGAAGGGCTTCGAGGATGCGCCAGTCCGTGGCGTCAGGGGAATAACCGGTCATGCCGGATGGATACCAGGGGAATCCCCGGTGGATCAAGCAAAAGCCCGGGGAATCCCACTTCCGAGGTTGATCAACAGCTCGTAGATTTCTGGCCATGACGACGACGCAGAACGCCTCCGCCCCCGCCCCCGTCAACCCCGTGCTGCGGGTCCCGCCGGCCGCACCGGCCGCCGCTGCCGCCTACTTCGCGGCCAGCCTGGCCTTCCACGCCGACGTGTCCGACGTCGCCGCCGCCTTCAAGGCGCACCGCGAGCAGGGCGCGGACCTCGGCTTCGTCCTGGTCGACTCCCGGTCCACCCCGTCGTGGGACCAGGCGCACGTGCCCGGCGCGGTCCACCTGCCCACCGCGCTCATCCCCGAGCAGGCGGAGAAGCTCCTCGACAAGAACGTGCCCGTGGTGACCTACTGCTGGGGTCCGGGCTGCAACGGCGGCACCCGCTCCGCCCTCGCCCTCGCCGAACTCGGCTTCCAGGTCAAGGAGATGCTCGGCGGCATCGAGTACTGGATCCGGGAGGGCTTCGAGGTCGAGACCTGGCAGGGCCCGCAGCAGCGCACCGAGGCCGACCCGCTGACCGCACCGACCGACTCGGACGACTGCGGCTGCTGACACACCGTCGGGTCGTACACGGGCGAATCTCACTGTCCGCATGTGAAACAGGACGTACGCGTGTGAAACAGGCCTTACGCACGCGAAACGGCCGGTGGGCCGCCCGACGCCAGGGCGTCGCGCGGCCCACCGGCCGTTCACGGCGGTGTCAGAGCTTCGACAGCTCGTCCACCAGGTCGTCCAGACCCAGCGAACCCTGCGACAGCGCCGCCATGTGCCAGGCCTTCAGGTCGAAGTCCGCACCGCGCGCCGCCCGCGCGTTGTCCCGGCCCAGCAGCCAGGCGCGCTCGCCCAGCTTGTAGCCGATGGCCTGGCCCGGCATCGACAGGTAGCGGGTCAGCTCGCTCTCCACGAAGTCCCCCGGCCGGCCGCTGTGCAGGCCGAAGAACTCCTGTGCCAGGTCCGGCGTCCAGCGCTCGCCCGGACGGAACGGCGAGTCCGCCGGGATCTCCAGCTCCAGGTGCATGCCGATGTCCACGATCACCCGGCAGGCCCGCATCATCTGGCAGTCCAGGTAGCCCAGCCGCTGCTCGGCGTCCTTCAGGTAGCCCAGCTCGTCCATGAGCCGCTCCGCGTACAGCGCCCAGCCCTCGGCGTTGGCGCTGACCAGGCCCACCGTCGCCTGGTAGCGCGACAGCCGGTCGGCCACGTGCGTCCACTGCGCGAGCTGCAGGTGGTGGCCCGGCACGCCCTCGTGGTACCAGGTCGACACCAGGTCGTAGACCGGGAAGCGGGTCGCCCCCATGGTCGGCAGCCAGGTCCGGCCCGGACGGGAGAAGTCCTCGGACGGGTTGGTGTAGTAGGGCGCCGCGGCGCCGCCGGGCGGGGCGATGCACGACTCGACCCGGCGCACCCGCTCGGCGAGCTCGAAGTGGGTGCCGTCCAGCGACTCGATGGCCTCGTCCATCAGGGCCTGCAGCCACTCCCGGACCTCGTCCACGCCCTCGATGTGGGTGCCGTGCTCGTCGAGGTGCCGCAGCGCCTCCCACGGGCCGGCGCCCGGCAGGATCTTCGCGGCCTCGGCCTGCATCTCGGCGAGCAGCCGGTGGTACTCGGCCCAGCCGTACGCGTACGCCTCGTCCAGGTCGAGGTCGGTGCCGTTGAAGAAGCGCGACCAGCGGGCGTACCGCTCGCGGCCCACGGTCTCCGGACGGCCCTCGACCGCCGGCGCGTACACGTCCCGCATCCAGTCGCGCAGGGCCACGACCGCGGCGGTCGCACGCGCCGCGGCCGGGGCCAGTTCGCCGCGCAGCTCCTCGGGGCCGCCGGCGGCGAACTCCTCGAAGAACGCCGCGTCCTCGGCCTCGCCGGCCCAGGAGGTCAGCTGGCCGACGAAGGTGGCGGTGGGCCGCGGAGCGCCGTACAGCTCACGCTCCAGACCGAGCTCCAGGCAGGACCGGTAGCCCTCCAGCGCCTCGGGCACCGCCCGCAGCCGCTCGGCGACGGCCGCCCAGTCGTCGGCGGTCTCGGCGGGGGTGAGGGAGAACACCTCGCGCACCGAGTGGGCGGGGGAGTGGATGTTGCTGACGGCCCGCAGGTCCTCGTCGGCTTCGTACACGGCGAGTTCGGCCGTCAGCCGCTCGCGCAGCAGCCGGGCGCAGCGGCGCTCGGCGTCGCTGTCGGCGCCCGGCAGCTGCTCGGCGGCGCTCAGTTTGTCCAGGGTGGTACGGGCCAGCTCGGCCACGGCCGCCCGGCCGGCCGGGGAGAAGTCCGGGAGCTGCGAAGAGCTCGCCGCGACACCGAGGTAGGTTCCGGTGATCGGGTCGAGGGCGATGAGGTCGTCGACGTACGCGTCGGCGACCGCGCGGGGCAGCTGGCTGCCGGGGAGGGTGTCTGACATGGGGACATCTTCGTACGGAGACGCCCCCCGCGTCACTAGCGTTCGCCCTCAGCGGCCTGACCGGCGGGGGTGCCCCTCCCGGGGCGCGGCGACCGCGGCGGGACCGTACGGGTGCAGCGCGGCCGCCTCGCCGGCGGGGCCGAGGCCCGCCCCCGGACCGCCGAGCCGCGCCGTGATCACGAGCGTGCCCTCCTCGATCTGGTAGTCCAGCGGCAGGCCCAGCCCGCGCATCGCCGCCACCATCCCGGTGTTGGAGGCCTGCGTCACCGCGTAGACGCTCTCGCAGCCGGCCTCGACGGCGAGCCCGATCAGCCGGCGCAGGAGTTCCGAACCGATGCCGCGCCGCTGCCAGTCGTCCTCGACGAGCAGCGCGACCTCCGTCTCGTCGCCGTCCCACAGCAGGTGGCCGAGACCGACCAGGCGGCCGGAGGCGGTCCGGACCGCCAGTGTCCGGCCGAACCGCGGGCTCAGCAGGTGCGCGAGGTAGCGGTCGGCGTCCGAGACCGGGCCGTGGTAGCGCAGCCCGAGCGTGCGGCCGGAGCAGCGGTCGTGCATGGCGCGCGCCGCATCCAGGTCGGAGATGTCCGCGCGGCCGACGGTGATCGCGTTGCCCTCGGGCAGGGTCAGCACGTCCCGGCTGCGCGGCACCCGCGGCCCGAGCCGGGCGTCGAGCTCGACCAGGGCGCGGGCCCGCGCGAACTCGGTCGGGGTGAACGGCAGGTACGGGCGCTCGATGACGATCACGCCGCCGGCCGGGTCCCGCAGCCGCATCGCGGTGTCCTCCAGCACCCCCTCGACGGGGGCGTCGGCGCCGGTCGGGCGGCCGGAGAGGCTGGTGGCCGGGATCGAGTGGATGGTGCAGCGGCCGAGCAGCCGGCGCAGCGCCAGCGGCAGTTCGGCGGCGTCGAGGGCGGTGCGGGTGGCGAGGCCGAGGATCCGGGTGGGCGCGTCCACGAGGTCGTGCGCGTCGGCCCGCTCGATCCACGTGCTGCGGCCGCCCGCACCGGCGACGGTCCGGGTCAGATCGGCCGCGGGCAGCGACTGCGGGGCGCGCAGCAGGAACTCGTCCACGGTGCCGTCGGCCAGCGGGTGCGTCTGGAGGGTGAGGATGTCCACCTCGCGGGCGGCGAGGGCGGTGCACAGCGCCGCCAGACTGCCCGGGGTGTCCTGGACCGTGGTCCGCATCCGCCACAGGGCGGTCGCCCGGTCCGCCACCGTGGCCGGCGCCCCGGTGTCCGCGGGTGCCGCGGCCGGGGGCGGGGCATGGCTGTGGCGGCGGGCCCACCAGGTGTGGAACCCGGCGGTGGCCAGCAGCACCACCGCCGAGGCCACGAGCAGGACCGGCCCGTCCGGGCCGTGCGCCACCGTGTTCGCGAGCGCGTCGGCCACGGCCACGGCGACGAACAGCGCGGCCAGCTCGACGACGTCACGGCGCCAGTGGTGGCGGCGTGCGTGGTGCGGGGCGTGGTGCCGGGCGTTCCGGCGGGAGGCGGACGTGGCGGGGCGGGCGGGCCGGCGCTGCCCGGACTGCTCGGAGGTCTCGGAGGGTGCGGCGGGGGCAGGAGTGGGTTCAGTCATGCACACCACTTTCGGGGAGCGGTGTTGCGTGATCACGAACGTGCTGTGACCGACTGGTTAAGCGTCGATCGGCCGGTTTCGTCCAGTTTTCCGGCTGGTTTCCGTCACAGGCGTCCCTACCGGCACACCGGGCGCCCACTGCCCCGCCCGTTGCCCGCCGACCCCGCCGGCGCCTACTGTCCCACCCGCCCCGGCTGGAGCACCCGGGTGAAGAGGACCGTACCGCCTTCGCGCCGCAGCCGCACGGTGAGCTCCCCGCTGTCCCCGTCGATGTCCACCTCGCCGTAGTACGGCGGGTGCTCGGCCGGCGACATGTTCGCCACCGGCGCCGACGCGACGAACACCCGCTCCGGCCCGAACGTCGCGTCCAGCCGCCCCGCCGGGAATCCGCCCGCCCCGATCGGACCCGAGACGAACTCCCAGAACGGCGCGAAGTCCGTGAACGCCGCCCGCTCGGGCACGTAGTGCTGCGCCGAGGTGTAATGCACGTCGGCCGTGAGCCACACCGTGCCGGTGATCCGCCGGTGCTTCACGAACCGCAGCAGGTCCGCGATCTGCAGCTCGCGGCCGAGCGGGGCCCCCGGATCGCCCTGCGCCACCGCCTCGACGTTCACGGCCCCGTCCGGTACGAGGATGCCCAGCGGCATGTCGGCGGCGATCACCTTCCACACCGCCCGCGACCGCGCCAGCTCCCGCTTGAGCCAGGCCAGTTGCGCGGCGCCCAGGATGCCCGTCGGATCGTCGCTCTGGCGGCCGGGGGAGTTGGCGTTGCGGTGCGTGCGCATGTCGAGGACGAACACGTCGAGCAGCGGCCCGTGCCGCACCACCCGGTACATCCGCCCGTCCGTCCGGCCGCCCCCGTGCGCACCGTACGCGCCCCCCGGCGCGGCCGGGGCCGCGAAGTACTCGCCGAACGCCTGCCGGGCCCGTGCGGCGAGCACGTCCACCTCCTTCACGGCGTAGCGCGGGTCGTCGAGGATCTGGCCCGGGTACCAGTTGTTGCGCACCTCGTGGTCGTCCCACTGGGCGATCACGGGGACCTGCGCGTAGAAGGACCGCAGGTTCTCGTCGAGCAGGTTGTAGCGGAACGCGCCTCGGAACTCGTCCAGCGTCTCGGCGACCTTCGCCTTCTCCACCGTGGTGACGTTCCGCCAGATCCGGCCGTCGGGCAGGGTCACCGCGGGCCCGATCGGCCCGTCGGCGTACACCGTGTCGCCGCTGAACAGGAAGAAGTCCGGGTCGAGGCGCCGCATTTCCTCGAACACCCGGTAGCCGCCCAGCTCGGTGTTGATGCCCCAGCCCTGCCCGGCCAGGTCCCCCGACCACAGGAACCGGACGCCCGCGCGACGCCGTTCGGGCGACGTGCGGAAGGTGCCGTACACGGGTGCGCCGGTGCGGCGCGGGTCGTCCGGGTCGGCGAGCAGCACCCGGTAGTGGACCTGCCGGCCGGGCGGCAGGCCGTGCAGAGCCGTGGTGCCGGTGAAGTCCGTGCCGGGGCCGAGCAGGGGGCCGGACCACCGGCGCACCCCGTGCCGGAACGTTTCGGTGGGCGCGGTCTCGACCCACATCCGGGCGGGCCGGTCGGACCGCACCCACATCAGCGCCGAATGCGCCGTCACCTCCCCGGTCTGCGTCCCCCACAGTGCCTGCGGCCGCCCGCCGAGGGCCAGCGCCGGCGCTCCGGTGCCGACGGGCAGGGCCAGCGCCGCCGAAGCGGCCAGCGAACCACGCAGCACGGAACGGCGGACGGGACCGGTGCTGGGACGGGTGACGGGACGGGTGACGGTGAAGGCAAGCGGGTCGTGATGCGGCATCAGAGCGCCTCCTGAGACGGGTCCCGCCAGTCTGCCGCCGCATCCCCGGGCCGCTGCGAAGCGGGGGAGAAGGGTGGGTGAACAGCAGCCGGAGGAGGCGGCGGATGCCGGGCGGGCGGCCCCGTCAGTGGTCCGCCCGGTTGCCCGGTCGCCCGGTTGCCCGGTCGTCAGACTCCGGCCGGGCGCTCCGGGCCCGCCGCGCGCGCCGTGTCCGCGATGACCCGCGACACCAGCGCCGGGTCGTCGTGCATCGGCACGTGCCCGCAGCCGGGCAGCCGCACCAGCCGCGCCCCGGGCACGGTCCGCTTGGCCCGCACCCCCTGCCGGCGCAGCAGCAGCCGGTCCCGGCTGCCCCAGGCGATCGTCACCGGCAGGCCGGGCACGTCCTCGGTGAAGTTCACCGACCCGCCCGCCGACAGCGTCTGCGTGAAACCCGTCGCCCCGCGCAGCGCCAGCGTCTCGGCGACCACGTCCTCGGGCGCGCGCCGACCGGGCCGGGCGTAGATCGTCCCGGTCAGCACCGCCCGGCCGGCGCTGCTGCGCGCGAGCACCTCCAGGGCCGGCCGCGGCAGCGCACGGGCGCCGGCCCGCATGGCCAGCAGCGTGGCGAAGGCGTACCGGCGCTCGGCCTCCGTCCAGAAACCCGCGGGGGACAGCGCCGTCACCGAACGCACCAGCCCCGCCCGCCCCATCGAGAGCGCGAGCAGACCGCCCAGCGAATTGCCCGCCACGTGCGGCCGCTCCAGCCCCAGTGCACCGCACAGCGCCCCGAGCGCCGGCACTACCGTCTCCAGGTCGTACGGCACCCCCGTCGGCAGCGGCTCGGACACGCCGAACCCCGGCAGGTCCACCGCCACCACGTCGTAGTCCGCGGCCAGCAGGTCCAGCACCGGGTGCCAGGCCTGCAGATGGTGGCCGATGCCGTGGAGCAGCAGCAGCGGCTCGCCGGACCCCCGCCGCTCGTAGGCGACGGTGGCCTTCTGCGGACCCGTCGGGGAGTCGATCGTGAACGAGACCGTGGCGGTCATGCGGCTGCTCCTCGGCGGGATCCCGATGCTGTGAGACGTACCGTCAGCAATCATTACCGCTGGGTAGGTTGGACTTCAAGAGGCAGGATGGCCGGATGGCAGCTGACACCTTCACCGACCGGGGCGCGGACGAGTTCGAGGCGCACCGCTCCCTGCTGACCGGCGTCGCCTACCGCATGCTCGGCAGCCTCGCCGACGCCGAGGACGTCGTCCAGGAAGCCTGGCTCCGCTGGACCGGATCCGACCGCAGCGAGGTCCGCGAGGTCCGCGCCTACCTGGTGCGGATCACCACCCGCCTCGCCATCGACCGGCTGCGCCACCTGCAGTCCCGGCGCGAGGCGTACGTCGGCCCCTGGCTGCCCGAGCCGATCGCCACCGGCTTCGCCGGCCCGGGCACCGCGGCCGCCGAAGCCACGGCCGACGGTGCCGAGCGGGCCGTCCTCGCCGAATCCGTCTCCCTCGCGTTCCTCGTGGTCCTCGAATCGCTCTCCCCGCTGGAACGCGCCGTCTTCGTACTCCGCGAGGCCTTCGGCTTCTCGTACGCGGAGATCGCCGCCGCCCTCGACCGCGCCGAACCAGCCGTCCGGCAGCTCGGCATGCGCGCCCGCAAGCACGTCGACGCCCGCAAACCGCGCTTCGACGTCGACCCGGTGCAGCGACGCAAGCTGACCGAGGGATTCCTCGCGGCGGCCGGGGGCGGCGACCTCGCCGGCCTCATGGAACTGCTCGCTCCCGACGCCTGCCTGGTCGCGGACAGCGGCGGCAAGACGCGCGCCCCCAAGCGGATCATCGAGAGTGCCGACAAGGTCGGCCGCTTCCTGCTCGGCGTGGCCGAGCGGCCGGTCCCCGACATGTCCTACCGGTTCGTGGAACTCAACGGCGGCCCGGCGGTCGTCCTGCTCTCCGCCGGCAAGCCGGACACGGTCTTCCAGGTCGACATCAGGGAAGGTCGTATCCAGAGTGTGTACATCTTGCGAAATCCGGACAAGCTGGCCTTGATCGTCGTTTGACGGCTGTATGTGCGTATGTAACCAGGTGGCGCCCCGTATCCCCCCGGTACGGGGCGCTGTGCTTTTCCACCCCTTTGCACTCAGCAAGAACATCCTGTGAACGGCCTGATACGTACGTCCGGAGCGCCCGGTGCAGGTACGAGGATTGGTCTTGACCAAGGGGGTGTCCCGTCCTATGGTCGCAGGGATAGTGCAGGAACCTTTAATAAACAAAGGCGCGGAACTGCCACTGGAACACGGCGTCTGCAGGAGGAGTCAGGGTGGGGACCACGCAGCTCGAATCGGTACCGGAGCCGAAGTACTGGCACCTGAAGACCGTGCTCAGCGAGGCGCTCGACCAGGACTTCGCCGTCGGCGAGGTCCTTCCCAACGAGCGTGAGCTCGCCGCCCGCTTCGGCGTCGCCCGCGCCACCCTCCGGCAGGCCCTCGAACAGCTGGAGCTCGAAGGCCGCCTGCAGCGCCGCCGCGGCGTCGGCACCACCGTGGCCCCGCCGCGGCTGGGTGTGGACGTCGGGAGCGCCCGGCAGGGCTGGCCCGGCGAGGCCGCCGACGGCTGGCAGCCCGTCGACGCCGCCGAGACCCTCCCCACGGCCGCCGTCTCCCGCCTCCTCGGCGCGAGCACCGCCACCTACGTCCACACCGTGCGCCGCACCCGGGTCACCGAAGGCCAGGCCGTCGCCGCGGAGCTGCTGTACGTCCCGGCCGCCTCCGTCCCGGGCCTCCCCGGCATCGACGCCCCCGCCGGCCCGGCCCGCGCCCGCGCCGTCCTCCGCGAACTCCAGCGCCTGGAGCTCCTCGGCCAGGACCGGTCCGTCGAACTGGGTTCCGCCCGCGCCGACGACGCGAAGGAACTCGACCGCCTCCCCGGCGCCCCTGTGCTCGTGGTCACCACCCGCTACATCACCGCCACCGGCACGGCCGCCGTCTCGATCGCCACCTACCGCGCCGACACCTGCCGCCTGACCTTCAACGCTTCCGGCGCAGTGGACATAGAGCCCACCCCGCAGCCCCGCGCTTCGTAAACCGGCCGGGGGAGCACCGGCGGTCCGGGACCCGGGGAGTGCCGGCGGCCCGGGACCCGGGAGTGCCGGTGCTTCGAGAGTCCAGGCGCCCCTGCAGTCCCGCGTTCCAAAGGTGTCGGGGTCCGGGCTATCGGGAGTGCCCGAGAGCCGGCAGCCCGGAGTGTCTCGGGGACCGGCAGGTCCGGAAAGCCGCGGGCTGTGAGGCCTTTGGTACGGGATCCGTCCTCTCCCGGGCCCCCCTCTGCCCGTGCGGCGTGCCACTTCGCGACCGTGCGGACGGACCGGCCGACCCGAGGCGGCCGAGCACGTTCCGGGCGGACCGCGGCCAGGAACGGCAGCCACCGGCGGCATCCGGCCCGAGCCCCGTGGCCCGAGCCGCAGCCGGCCCGGCCCCGGCGTCTGACCGCCCCACCGCCGGCGACTCGAACCGGCGGCTCCCGGGTCACCGGCCGGATCGCCGCGCTGGACCCGGACTCGGTCAGTGCGCCGGACTGAAATACGGCCGTCTTCCCCTCCGGATCACCGGACCCACGGGCGGCTTCCCCAGGCCCACACGGCAGCCCGCACCGACGCCCTCAACCGACGCCCTCAACCGACGCCCTCAACCGGCGATCCGGCCCCGGCGCTCCCGCGCCGCCCGCCCCGCCCACGGACCCGGGCGACGCTTCACCGGCGGGCGGTAACCGTCTTCTCCACCGCGAACAGCTCTTCCTCGACATGGTCCAGGGCCAGCCGCAACGCGCCCGTGGCCACGGCAGCCTCGCCGAGCAGCGACAGCGCCACCCGAGGCGGCCGCAGGCAGTAGCGGGCCAGCTCCTGCCGGAGCGGTTCGAGTACGCCGTCCAGCCCGGCGGCCCAGCCACCGACCACGACCAGCTCCGGGTCGATCGCCAGCACCAGCGCCGCAACGTCGTGCACCAGCCGCTGGATGAACCGCTCCACCGCAGCCACCGCACGCTCGTCCCCGCGCCGCGCCTCCGCGAAGACCTTCGCCACGGCCTGCTCGTCCAGCGGATGCAACGGCTCCCCGGTCGTCGAAAGCAGCCGCTCCGGCGTGACACCCCGACCCAGCAGGTGCAGCGCGCCGATCTCACCGGCCGCCCCGCCGAACCCCCGGTGCAGCCGCCCGCCGATCAGCGAGCCCGCCCCGGGGCTGAGCCCGGCCATCACGAACACCACATCGTCCGTGTCCTGCGCCGCGCCCTTCCAGTGCTCGGCCACGGCCGCCGCGTTCGCGTCGTTCTCCACATGCACCGGGCAACGGAACGAGCGGCGCAGCCGTTCACCCAGCGGCAGCCCGGTCCAGCCCGGCAGCGCCGTGCCCAGGCGCACCGTGCCATCGGCCTCGACGATCCCGGGACTGCCCACCCCGACGGCCCGCAACGAGTCCCGCGGTACGCCGGCCCGCCGCAGCAGGTCGGCCACGGTCGCCCGCACCTTCTCCAGCCGCTCGTCGCTGGAGGCCGTCTCGGCGACCTCCTTGGTGCCGGCGCCGATCACCCGGCCGTCCAGCCCGGACAGCAGCGCCGCCACCCGATGCGAGCCGATCTCGATGCCCAGCAGATGCCCCGCCTCCGTGCGGAAGCGGAACCTCCGCGCCGGACGCCCCTGCCTGCGGGCGCCCTCCTCGGCAACGGCCTCGACGACCAGTCCGGAGGCCATGAGCCCTTCGACCACGCCTTCGACCGTCGGCCGCGACAGCCCGGTCACCCGGGTCAGGTCGGTGAGTGTCGGCGATCCGGCCGCGCGCAGCGCGCGCAGCACCACGGCGGAATTGATCCGCCGGAGCAGAGAAGGATCCCCGCCGGTCAGCTGCCCCAACGTGTGTCCTCCCAGCTCGTGCACCTGTCAGCCCGGATCGTACTGCGCCGCAGGACCTGCGGCGAGGACCAGGGGGTACCCCCGCTCAGGCGGGCGCCACGAACCCCGACTCGTAGGCCGCGATCACCGCCTGGGTGCGGTCCCGCGCCCCGAGCTTCGCCAGCACCGCGCTGACGTGGCTCTTCACCGTCTCCGTGCCCACGTACATCTCGGAGGCGATCTCCGCATTGGACAGGCCTCGGGCCATCAGCTTCAGCACCACCCCCTCCTTCTCCGTGAGCGCGGCCCGCTCCAGTGCCTTCCGGGCCGCCTTGTTCCCGTACTCCGACGCGAGCGCCCGCACCGCCGCCGGGAACAGCAGCGTCTCTCCTTCCGCCACCAGCCGCACCGCGTGCACGATCTCGGCCGGCCGGGACCGCTTCAGCAGGAAGCCGTCCGCTCCCGCCCGCAGCGCCTGGTAGACGTACTCGTCGTTCTCGAACGTCGTCACCACCAGGATCTTCGGCGGCGCGTCCACCGTCTTCAGCACCGCCTTGGTGGCCTCGATGCCGTCGAGCAGCGGCATCCGCACGTCCATCGCCACCACGTCCGGCCGCAGCTGCCGCACCAGGGGCACGACCGCCGCGCCATCCGCGGCCTCACCGACCACTTCGATGTCGGACTGTGCTTCCAGGACCGCGCGCAGACCCGCGCGCACGAGGGGCTCGTCGTCGACGAGGAGTACGGTGACCGGCATCCGGTCAGGGTATGCGCTCCAGCGGAAGCCGGGCGCTCACCCGCCACTCACCCGCATGCGGGCCCGTGTGGGCCTCACCGCCGAGCAGCGCGGCCCGTTCCCTGATGCCCCGCAGCCCTCCGCCTCCTCCCTTGAGCCACATCGGCCTGTCCTCCGGACAGGGGTTGACCACCTCCAACTCCAGCCCCTCCGGGCTCACATCGATCCTCACCCGCACGGGTACCGGGCCGCAGTGCCGCAGGACGTTCGTCAGCGCCTCCTGCAGGATCCGGTACCCCTCCCTGCTCACGGGATCCGGAAGCCGGTCCAGCCGGCCCGAGAGCCGGACGTCCACAGCCGAACCGGAACCACGCGCCGACTCCAGCAGGCGGTCGGCCTCCCCCAACGTCGGTCCCGCCGACGGAGGTTGTCCCGACTCCCGCAGGACCTTCAGCACTCGCTCCAAGTCCTCCAGGGCGGCCCGGCCGGTCTCCTCGATCGCACCGAGCGCCCGTTCCGTGAAGTCTGGATTCCCCGCCGCGCGGGCCGCGCCCGCCTGGACCACGGCGACGGTCAGCGCGTGCCCGATGGAGTCGTGCAGCTCGCGCGCGATCCTGGCCCGCTCCAGGAGCTGAGCGGTCCGCACCTCCAGCCGGGACAGCCGCTCTGCGGCCGAAGGCCCGAGCAGCCGGCGCGCGATCCCGGTCACCGCCTCTCCCAGCAGGGTCACCACGGCGATCAGCACCAGCAGGGGCAGCGGTGACAGGAGTGCCGCCGCCCAGGCGGGGACGCCTTCCGGGACCACCCGGTCGTCACCCGGCGGCCGCCCCACGGCGATGCCCACGAGCTCCACAGTGAGGACGAGCAGCCACACACTGGCGAAGAGGGTCAGACCGGCCAGCCCGACCCGTATCTCCAGCCAGAGCACGGTCCGCCAGCGGTCGGCCCAACTCCGCGACGGTGCGGCGGATATGGAGGCCTTCTCCTCTGCCGTCTCTCCCTGCGCGACCAACAGGAACTGGGCCTGGAGCCCCTCGGCCAGCCGCACCCACGGCACCAGCCCGCATGGTGCGATGAACAGCGCCGGCACCCACGGGTACTGCGGAGCTATGAACATCCACACGGCGAAGCACAGGCTGGGCACGACGAGATGGAGCCAACGGGCGTAGGTCACCGGCTGGATCGGTGCTCGGAGGAATCGGGACATGGCGCCATCGTGCCAGCCAGGTGATCGGCATCGTCTCCCCCGCACGGGGGAGACGATCCCCCCGGGCGGGGGAGGAAGTGACCCGGAGGCGAAAGCCAGCCTTGGAGCCATGAAGAGCATCGAGATCCACGAACTCACCAAGCAGTACGGCTCGACCCGGGCTGTCGACGGGCTGTCGTTCACCGTCCGGCCCGGCCGGGTCACCGGATTCCTCGGACCCAACGGCGCTGGCAAGTCCACGACCATGAGGCTGGTCCTCGGCCTCGACCGAGTCACCTCGGGCACGGCGACCATCGGCGGCCGCCGCTACACGAGCTTCACCCACCCGCTGCGGGAAGTGGGGGCGCTCCTCGACCCCCAGGCGGCACACGGCTCCCGCACCGCCCGGGACCACCTGCTGGCCCTCGCGGTCGGCAACCGGCTCCCCAGGGACCGGGTCGACCGGGTGCTGGAGGAGACGGGCATCGCCTCGGCGGCGCGCAAGCGCATCAAGACCTTCTCCCTCGGGATGCGCCAGCGCCTGGGCATCGCGGCAGCCCTCCTCGGCGACCCCGCGGTCCTGATGCTGGACGAGCCGGCCAACGGCCTGGACCCTGAGGGCATCATCTGGATCCGCGAGCTGATGCGCCGCCTCGCCTCGGAAGGCCGGACGGTCCTCGTGTCCAGTCACCTGATGGCGGAGACCGCGGCCACGGCTGACCACCTGGTCATCCTCGGCCGTGGCCGACTGCTCGCCGACCTGCCGATGAACGACTTCATCGATGCGCACAGCAGGGCCCGGGTCCGCATACGCACCACCGAACCCGAGCGGCTGCGCACGCTGCTCGGCCGCGAGGGCCGCCTGCTGCTCGACGCCGGCGACACGGGATGGACCGTCGACGGCATCCGTGCCGAAGAAGTCGGCGCACTCGCCGCCCGCGAGGGGATTCCCCTCCTGGGGCTCGCGGACGAGCGGGCTTCGCTGGAACAGGCCTACCTCGACCTGACCGCCGCCGACACCCCCTTCGCATCCACCGCCCCGTCCGTCCGTCAGGAGGCATGACCATGAGCGCCACCACCGCCCTGCCCGTCAGGCCCGTTCTCCACGCCGAGTGGATCAAAATACGGTCCGTCCGGGCCTCGTTCGGCTCCCTGCTGTCCATACCCCTCGTCACCGTCGCCATCAGCCTCCTCGTGGGCGCCACGGTGGGGCAGGACGAGGCGGACAGCCTCGGCCCCGACCGGCTGTCGGGGGCCTTCTACGCCCTGAACTTCGGTCAGATAGCCGCGATCGCCTTCGGCACGACCACGCTTGCCGCGGAGTTCCACAACGGCGCGCTGCGCACCAGCCTCACCGCCGTACCGGACCGCACCCGGTTCTTCCTTTCGAAGATCGGAGTCCTGGGCTTCGCAGCCCTACTCCTCGGTCAGGCCGCGACCTTCGTGTCCTTCCTCGGCGGCCAGGCGCTCATGGGCTCCCAGGCCATCGGACTGGGCGACGAGGGAGCGCTGCGCGCGACCGTCGGCGGCGGGATCTACCTGGCACTGATGGCCTTGCTCGCGGCCGGCCTGACGGCGCTGCTGCGCAGCGGAGTGGCCGTTCTCAGCCTGCTCATACCCTTCATCCTCATCGTGTCGTTCATCATCGGGGACATGGCCGGCGGTGCAGCCCAGTACCTGCCCGACCGGGCCGGGCAGCTCGTCCTCCAGCAGGACCCGCAGGGTTCGCTGGGTCCTTGGGCCGGCCTTGCGGTGACGGCGCTGTGGGCGGTGGCCGCGCTGGCCGCGGGGTGGGCCGCCCTCCGGCGACGCGACGCCTGATGGCAGACCAGTTGTCAGTGCCGGCGGGTTTACTGACGGCATGACCACCGCACTGCATCTCGACACGATCGAACGGCTGCGCACGAGCGAGTTCGCCGACGTGCGCGACGGCTCGGGGGAGGCGTGGAGCGGTCCCGGCTACCACCTCGCCGCCCTGGGTCACTCCGCCGAGCAGGAGGACCCGGCGGCAGAGGCGGAGCAGGCAGAGCAGGTGTCAGCGGAGTACACCGCGCTGGAAGAGGCGCTGACGGCGCGGTGGGGCGACCCACAGGTCTTCGCCGTCGGCACCCTGCGCGGACGGACCACAGGAGAGGGGGAGATACCGGAGCCGTGGCTCACGGTGTGCAGCGTCACCGACCACGTGCACCTGTGGCGGGTCGAGGAGCGGTGGCTGGTGCTCTGTGCCGCTCAGTGGGGGACCGGACAGCCCCGGGTTCTGCTGGCGGCGGTCACCGTGGTGGATCCGCCGTAGCGGCCGAACGCAGACGGGCGTACTCCTCGGCCATCGAGGCGGCGGTCCAGTGGGCATTGAGGCCGCTGGGGTTGGGCAGGGCCCAGATGCGGGTGGCGCCGATCGTCCGCTCCTGCGGCCCGATCCGGGCCCGGCGCTCGCCGAAGACGGTGCGGTACGCGGTCACGCCCACCACGGCCAGCCATGCCGGCTGGAGCTGCTCCACCTTCGCGGTCAGGATCCGGCCGCCTTCGCGGAACTCCTCGGCGGTCAGTTCGTCGGCGCGGGCCGTGGCCCGGGCCACCACGTTGGTGATGCCGAGGCCGTACGAGAGGAGTTCCTCCTGCTCGGCCGGGGCCAGCCGGCGCGGCGTGAAGCCGGACAGGTGGAGGACCGGCCAGAAACGGTTGCCGGGGCGGGCGAAGTGGTGGCCCGTCGCGGCGGAGAGGAGACCCGGATTGATACCGCAGAACAGCACGCGAAGACCGCCCGCGACCACGTCCGGGAGGACGCGGTCACGGGCGGCGGAGAGCTCCTCGGGACTCAGAGGATCGACCCCGGCGTGTACCCGGCGGCCTCCGGGTGCTGCTTGGCGATCTCCTCGATGCGGGCGACCACGGTGGCGACCTGGTCGCCGGCCGCGCCGGTGAAGGAGAGCTTGTCGGCCATCAGACCGTCCAGCTGGGCGCGGTCGAGCGGGATGCGGTCGTCGGCGGCGAGCTTGTCGAGCAGTTCGTTGCGCTCGGCGCCCTGCTCGCGCATCGCGAGAGCGGAGGCCACCGCGTGCTCCTTGATCGCCTCGTGGGCGACCTCGCGGCCGACACCGGCGCGGACGGCGCCCATGAGGACCTTGGTGGTGGCGAGGAAGGGGAGGTAGCGGTCGAGTTCGCGGGCCACGACGGCGGGGAAGGCGCCGAACTCGTCGAGGACCGTCAGGAAGGTCTCCAGCAGGCCGTCGAAGGCGAAGAAGGCGTCGGGCAGCGCGACCCGGCGGACCACGGAGCAGGACACGTCGCCCTCGTTCCACTGGTCGCCGGCCAGCTCGCCGGTCATCGAGGCGTAGCCGCGGAGGATGACCATGAGGCCGTTCACGCGCTCGCAGGAGCGGGTGTTCATCTTGTGCGGCATGGCGGAGGAGCCGACCTGGCCGGGCTTGAAGCCCTCGGTGACCAGCTCGTGGCCGGCCATCAGGCGGATCGTCTTCGCCACCGAGGACGGGGCCGCGGCCAGCTGCACCAGCGCGGTGACCACGTCGTAGTCGAGAGAACGGGGGTAGACCTGGCCGACGGAGGTGAAGGCCTGCGCGAAGCCCAGGTGGGCGGCGATGCGCTGCTCCAGATCGGCGAGCTTCGCGGCGTCGCCGCCGAGCAGGTCGAGCATGTCCTGCGAGGTGCCGACCGGGCCCTTGATGCCGCGCAGCGGGTAGCGGTTCAGGAGGTCCTCGAGGCGGCCGTAGGCGACCAGCAGCTCGTCGGCGGCGGTGGCGAAGCGCTTGCCCAGCGTGGTGGCCTGGGCGGCCACGTTGTGGGAGCGGCCGGCCATGACCAGCTCGGCGTACTCCCCGGCCAGCTTGCCGGTGCGGGCGAGGACGGCGACCGTGCGGTCGCGGACCAGCTCCAGTGAGAGCCGGATCTGCAGCTGCTCGACGTTCTCGGTCAGGTCGCGGGAGGTCATGCCCTTGTGGACGTGCTCGTGGCCGGCGAGGGCGTTGAACTCCTCGATGCGGGCCTTCACGTCGTGGCGGGTGACCTTCTCGCGCTCGGCGATGGACGCGAGGTCGACCTGCTCCAGGACGCGCTCGTAGTCGGCGAGGGCCGCGTCCGGGACGTCGATGCCGAGGTCCTTCTGGGCACGCAGCACGGCGAGCCACAGCCGACGCTCCAGCGTCACCTTGTACTCGGGGGACCACAGGACGGCGAGCTCCGCGGAGGCGTAGCGGCCGGCCAGGACATTGGGGATGCGGGGCTTGGCTGTCACGTGTACGGATTCTACTGTCGATTCACGCAGGCCAGCGCCCCGCCCCTGTTTGTGGCTAGCTACGAGAGCGGCGTCTCATAGGGCAGCAGCTCGGGGCGCTTGGCGGGGAGGCCGTCGCCCGAGGAGCGGCCGGTGAGGCGGCGGCCGATCCACGGGAAGAGGTGCTCCCGGGCGAAACGCAGGTCGCTGGTCCGGCGGGCGGCCCAGGCCTGGGGCTGCGGAGCGGGGAGGGCGGCGCGCCAGTCGTCCTCCGGCGGGAGGCCCAGGGTCTGCCAGACCGCTTCCGAGACCCTGTGGTGGCCCTCGGCCGTCAGGTGCAGCCGGTCCACGTCCCAGAGCCGGGGGTCGGCGAGGACGGGAGCGCCGTACAGGTCCACGACGAGGGCGTCGTGCCGGCGGGCCAGCTCGTCGATGACGGAGAAGAGCTCCTCCATCCGGGGCTTGAAGCGCTCCATCACCGGGCCCTCGCGACCCGGTGAGCGCATCAGGACGAGCCGGCCGCAGGCCGGGGCGAGGCGTTCCACGGCCTCTTCCAGGAGGCCACGCACCCGGCCCATGTCGCACTTGGGCCGGAGCGTGTCGTTGAGCCCGCCGACCAGCGTGATGACGTCGGGCTTCATTGCGGCCGCCGCGTCGACCTGTTCCTCGACGATCTGCCCGATCAGCTTGCCGCGGACCGCGAGGTTCGCGTAGCGGAAGCCGGGTTCGCGCGCGGCGAGCCGCGCGGCGAGCAGATCGGCCCAGCCCCGGTAGGAGCCGTCCGGCAGGCGGTCGGACATTCCTTCGGTGAAGGAGTCCCCGACCGCGACGAGACTGGTGTACGACGCATTCATCTCCATGGCGGAGCGATGTTACCGCGCGGTTCGCGACCTGTGGAGGCCGGGAACCGCGCGGCGGTCATGCGGCGGCCGGTTTGCCGAACAGCTCCCGCAGGACGTCCTCCATGGTCACCAGGCCCGCCAGGGCGCCGTCGGCGCCGAGCACCGCGGCCAGGTGGGTCCGGCTGCGCCGCATGGCGGTCAGCACGTCGTCCAGCGGGGTCTCGGCCCGCACCTGGGCGATCGGCCGCAGGGCGGACACCGGGAACGGCTCGTCCCGGTCCAGTGCGTCGAGAGTGTCCTTGACGTGCAGGTAGCCGAGGATGCCGCGCTGCTCGTCGACGACCGGGAAGCGGGAGTAGCCGGACGAGGCCGACAGCCGTTCCAGGCCGGCCGGGGTGACCCCCTGCCGGGCGACGACCACCCGGTCCGCGGGCAGTACCACGTCGGCCACCGGCCGGCGGCCCAGCTCCAGGGCGTCGTGCAGGCGCTCGCTCGCCCGGCCGTCGATCAGCCCCGCGTCGCTGGAGTCCTTCACGATGCGGGCCAGCTCGTCGTCCGAGAACGTCGCGGACACCTCGTCCTTGACCTCGACGCGCAGCAGCTTCAGCAGCGTGTTGGCGAAGGCGTTGATCGCGAAGATCACCGGCTTCAGGGCCCGGGTCAGGGTGACCAGCGGCGGGCCGAGCAGGAGCGCGGTGCGCACCGGCTCGGACAGCGCGACGTTCTTCGGGACCATCTCGCCCAGCAGCATGTGCAGGTACGTCGCGAGGGCCAGGGCCACCACGAACGAGATCGCGTGGGTGAGCCCCTCCGGCACGCCGACCAGGTCGAACAGCGGGGTGAGCAGGTGGGCGATGGCCGGTTCGGCCACCACGCCGAGCACCAGGGTGCACAGCGTGATGCCCAGCTGGGCCGCCGCCATCAGCGCGGACACGTGCTCCAGGCCCCACAGGACGCTGCGCGCGCGCCGGTCGCCGCGTTCGGCGCTCGGCTCGATCTGGCTGCGCCGCACCGAGATCAGCGCGAACTCCGCGCCGACGAAGAAGGCGTTGACGACCAGGGTCGCCAGGCCGATCAGCAATTGGATCGCGGTCATCGGCCCTGCTCCGTCTCCGGCTCGTCCGTCGTCTCGGGCAGGCCCGGGCCCGCCGCGCCCTCGCCGTCCACCGGCAGGTGCAGCAGCACGCGGGCCGCGCGGCGGCCCGTGGCGTCGACGACGTCCAGCCGCCAGCCGTCCAGCTCCAGCGTGTCGCCGACCGCCGGGATCCGGCCCAGCTCGGTCGCGATGAGCCCGGCCAGCGTCTCGTACGGGCCGTCCGGCACCCGCAGGCCTATCCGCTCCAGCTGGTCGGTGCGGGCGAAGCCGTCCGCGGAGTACAGCCGGCGGCCGTTCGCGTCCGTGCCCGCGGAGGCGAGGTCCGGGGTCTCGTGCGGATCGTGCTCGTCCCGCACCTCGCCGACGACCTCCTCGACGATGTCCTCCAGCGTGGCCACGCCGGCCGTACCGCCGTACTCGTCGATCACGACGGCCATGGTCCGGCGGCCGGAGAGGCGGTCCAGGAGCCGGTCCACGGTGAGGGACTCGGGCACCAGCAGCGGCTCGCGCAGCAGCTGGGACACCGGGTACCGGTGGCGGTCCTCGGCCGGCAGCGCCAGCACGTCCTTGATGTGCACGGTGCCCACGACGGTGTCGAGGCTGCCGCGGTAGACCGGGAACCGGGAGAGGCCGGTGGCCTGCGTCGCGTTCGCCACGTCCTCGGCCGTCGTCTGCACGTCGAGCGCGGTGACCTGGACCCGCGGCGTCATGACGTTCTCCGCCGTGAGGTCCGCGAGGTTGAGGGTGCGTACGAACAGCTCGGCGGTGTCCTTCTCCAGCGCGCCCGCCTTGGCGGAGTGCCGGGCCAGTGCCACCAGCTCCTGCGGGCTGCGTGCCGAGGCCAGTTCCTCCGCCGGCTCCATGCCGAATCGGCGGACCATCCGGTTCGCGGTGTTGTTCAGGTGCCGGATCAGCGGCCCGAAGGCCCGGCTGAACACCCGCTGGGCACCGGCGACCCGCTTGGCGACGGCCAGCGGGGAGGAGATGGCCCAGTTCTTCGGCACCAGCTCGCCGACGACCATCAGGACGACGGTCGACAGGACGGTGCCGAGGAGCAGCGCCGTGGTCGAGGCGGCCCCGGCCGACAGGCCGAGGGACGCGAACGGGTGCTCCAGCAGGGCGGCGATCGAGGGCTTGGAGATCATGCCGATCACCAGGCCGGTCACCGTGATGCCGAGCTGGGCCCCGGAGAGCTGGAACGTCAGGCTCCGGGCGGCGGCGAGGGCGCTCTCGGCACCCCGCTCGCCGCGCTCCGCGGCCTCTTCGAGCTCTGCCCGCTCGACGGTGGTCAGAGAGAACTCGGCCGCGACGAACACTCCGCACGCAAGGCAGAGCAGCAGCGCCACGACGAGCAGAAGCACTTCGGTCATCGGTTCACCTCCGTCCCAGGATCGGACAGGGGGAGGCGACGTGCGCGATGTCGGGTACTGGGAGGCTCGCCCATGGGCGGACGCTCACACCTTTCACAGGAAGGGTCGGATGTCCCCTACAGAGTAAAGGACGGGCAAAGCGAATGTGCGGGCCGGGCCCTGCGGCGTCAGCCCGCCAGCGGCTTGACCCAGCGGGTCCAGTGGTCCTCGGGCCGGTAGCCGGCAGCCTGCCAGGCCTGCCGGCCTCCCTCGTTCCGGTTGAGCACCATGGCGTCACCGCGCCGGCCGCCCAGCCGGACGAACCGTTCCTCCGCAGCGGCCAGCAGCGCGGTCGCCACGCCCCTGCGGCGGTGGCCGGGGTGCACGGCCAGCCGGTACAGGTGGCATCGCCAGCCGTCGAAGCCGGCGATCACCGTGCCGACCAGCTCGCCGCCGCGCTCGGCCAGGAGCAGGGCCTCCGGGTCGCGCCCGACCAGGCCGGCGACCCCGGCCAGGTCATCGCTGATGCTGGTGCCCTCGGCGGCCGAGCCCCAGAAGGCGAGGACGGCGGGCAGCTCGTCGGCGCGGGCGGTCCTGATGCGAAGATCATCCATTGCGGCATCCCACCACTGCCGGCCCGCCCGCCGCGAGTGGATTCCACATGCCGGGCACCGCGGGGGACCGCCCCGCACGCCGCCCGGCCACCCCTCAGGCAGGCCGCCGGGCCGTCCCGAGGACGCAGTACGACGTGGGGAACGCCGGCCCCCGCTCCGGTACGCGCAGCCCGCGCTGGGCCGTGATGTCGAAGCCCGCCGCCTCCAGGGCGGCCAGCGCGTCGCGCGCCGTGTGGCAGCCTCCGAACAGCCGGGGCCACACCGTCCGGTCGAGCCCGCGCTGCACCGCGGCCATCCCCGGCCCGGGCGCGAGCCCGTGCTCGAAGAAGCGCACCTCGCCGCCGGGCCGCAGCACCCGCCGCAGTTCGGCCAGCGACCGCGGCAGGTCCCGGACCGTGCACAGGACCAGGGAGCACACCGCGGCGTCGAAGGCCTCGCTCTTCACCGGCAGTGCCTCCGCGGCGCCCGGCACCACGTCCACCGGAACCTCCGCCCGCACCGCAGCGCGCACCGCGAGCCGACGCAGGGTCGGCTCCGGTTCGATCGCGACGACCTCGGAGACCGCCTGCGGATAGTGCGGGAAGTTCAGGCCGTTGCCCGCACCGATCTCGATGACCCGGCCGGAGAGCCCCCGGAGCAGCTCGGCGCGGACGGCCGCCAGGCCGCCCCGGATGTCCGCCTGCACGCTCAGCCGGGCGTAGCAGCGGGCGAAGACGGGATGGTGCACGGAGCTGCGGGACGACTGCGGCCCGTGGGCTCGCAGGGGCATGGCGGACCTCCTCGCACGGGATTCCACGCGCGGATCCGCCCCGCCTCCGCACGGAGGGGGGCGGCGGGCACTGACGGGGACCCGCGACGGAACCGGACGGACGCGTACCTTCAGTCTCCCCCCGCTGCCGCAGCTCACCCCTCGTACGGCGAGGGGCGGCGGAGCCGTCGCTCCACCGCCCCGCCGTCGTCCGTACGCCGGACCGTCAGGCCCAGGCCGTCAGGAAGGCGTCCGCCGCCCAGGCGCCGCCGAGCTCCGGCGCCAGCCAGCCGGCCGCCGCCGCGCGGAACGCTTCCGGCGCCAGCGCGCCCGCGCCCTCCGGAACCGCGCCCAGCAGCGGTGCCTGCGCGGCCACCGGCAGGTCCGCCAGGTTGCAGCGGGCCGCGAGATCCGGCGCCGCCGGCCAGCTGCCGACCACCACGCCCAGCTGGGTGATCCCGCGGGCCCGCAGGGCCTCGCCGGTCAGCGTCGCCGAGTTCAGCGTGCCCAGCCCGGCGGGGGCGACCACCAGCACCGGCGCGCCGAGCAGCCGGGCCGTGTCCGCCAGGGTGTGCCCGGCCGCGTCGAACCGCACGAGCAGCCCGCCCGCGCCCTCGACCAGGACCAGGTCGTGCCCGGCGGCCAGCTTCCGTGCGGCGTCGGCGACCTCCTCCGGCGAGACCGTCGCCATCCCGGCGCGGAGCGCGGCGCGTTCCGGAGCCAGCGGCTCCGGGTAGCGGACCAGCTCCACGCCGGTGACCGCGCCGCCCGCCAGCCGGGCCACCTCGGCGACGTCGCCGGGCTCGCCCGGCGCCACACCGGTCTGGGCGGGCTTCAGCACCGCCACCGAACGGCCGGCCGCCACGGCGGCCGCCGCGACGGCCGAGGTCACGACCGTCTTGCCGATCTCCGTGCCCGTACCGGACACCACGATGATCCCCATGGCTGCCGTCAGCCCTCCCGTGCGGCCGCGCACACCGCACGGCAGATGCGTGCCACGTCCGCGTCGCCGGTGACGAACGGCGGCATGGTGTAGATCATGTCGCGGAACGGCCGCAGCCAGACGCCCTCGCGGACCGCCGCCCGGGTCGCCGCCGCCATGTCCACGTCGTGGTCGAGCTGGACCACGCCGATCGCGCCCAGCACCCGGACCTCCCGTACGCCGGGCAGCCCGGCGGCCGGGGTGAGGCCCTCCCGCAGGCCCGCCTCGATCCGCTTGACCTCCAGCCGCCAGTCCTGCCCGAGCAGCAGGTCGACGGAGGCCAGCGCGACCGAAGCGGCGAGCGGGTTGCCCATGAACGTCGGCCCGTGCGCGAGCACGGGCACCTCGCCCTGCGAGATCCCGTCGGCCACCCGCGAGGTGCACAGCGCGGCTGCCAGTGTCAGGTAACCGCCCGTCAGTGCCTTCCCGATGCACATCACATCGGGCGTGATGCCGGCGTGGTCCGCGGCGAACAGCGCGCCGGTCCGCCCGAACCCGGTCGCGATCTCGTCGAGGATCAGCAGCACCCCGAACTCGTCGCACAGCTCGCGCAGGACGCGCAGGTACCCGGGGGAGTGGAAGCGCATGCCGCCGGCCCCCTGCACCACCGGCTCCACGATCACGGCGGCCAGCTCGTCCGCGTGCCGGGCCACCACCTCGCGCAGGTGGGCGACGTACGCCGGGTCCGGCGCGGCGTCGAAACCGCCGGGCGGGGCGTCGGCGAACACCTGCCGCGGCAGGTGGCCCTGCCACAGCTCGTGCATGCCGCCTTCGGGGTCGCACACGGCCATCGGCTGCCAGGTGTCGCCGTGGTAGCCGCCGCGCCAGGTCATCAGCCGGGTCTTGCCCGACCGTCCGATGGAACGCCAGTACTGCAGGCACATCTTGACCGCGACCTCGACCGCGACCGACCCCGAGTCGGCGAGGAACACGTGCTCCAGACCGGCCGGGGTGATCTCGACGAGCCGGGCCGCGAGCCGGACGGCGGGCTCGTGGGTGAGCCCGCCGAACATCACGTGGCTCATACGCCCCAGCTGGTCCTGCACGGCCTCGTTCAGCACCGGGTGGTTGTAGCCGTGGATGGCCGACCACCAGGAGGACATGCCGTCGATCAGCTCGTCCTGCCCCTCGGCGGGCGCGCCGAGCCGCAGCCGGACCCCGGCGGCCGACTCGACCACCAGCGGCTCCTGACGGCCCGGCATCGGACCGTACGGGTGCCAGACGTGCTGCCGGTCCAGGGCCAGCAGCTCGTCGGCGGGCAGAGCGGGCAGAGCGGGCACGGCGGAAGGCGCGGGAACCCGGTCAGGCATTGGGCGCCAGGTCCGTGCCGGCCCCGCGGCGGCGCACCGCCACCAGGTCGGGACGGGCACCCGACGCGTCGGCCGGCGCCTGGCCGGCCGGAGCCGCCGCGGCAACCGGCTCGGCCTCGGTCCCGGCCGGCACGGAACCGCACGGTCCGCAGCCGCCGCCCGCGTGCGAGCCGCAGCCGCCACCGGCCGCGCCCTCGGCGCCGTCGGCGGATGCCGCGTGCGAGCCGCAGCCCCCGCCCTGAGCCGGTGCCGCGTGCGAGCCGCAGCCGCCGCCCGCCACGTCGGCCCGGTGCTTGGGCAGGGTCGTGGTGCCCGCGCCCTCCACCTCGAAGCCGGCGTCCGCGATCATGTCGAGGTCGGCCTGGCCGGCCTGGCCCTCACTGGTGAGGTAGTCGCCGAGGAAGATCGAGTTGACGATGTTCAGCGCCAGCGGCTGCAGGGTGCGCAGGTGCACCTCGCGGCCGCCCGCGAGCCGGACCTCGATGTCCGGGCAGACGAACCGGACCATCGCCAGGATCCGCAGCGCACGCTGCGGGGTGAGGTTCCACTCCTTGGCGAGCGGGGTGCCCTCGAACGGGATGAGGAAGTTGACCGGCACCGAGTCCGGGTCCAGCTCGCGCAGCGAGAACACCACGTCGACGAGGTCCTCGTCGGTCTCGCCCATGCCCGCGATCAGACCGGAGCACGCCGACAGGCCCGCGCCGTGCGCCTTCTGCACGGTGTCCACTCGGTCGGCGTACGTGTGGGTCTTGGTGATCTTCCCGTACGTCGCCTCGGACGTGTTGAGGTTGTGGTTGTAGGCGTCGGCGCCGGCATCGCGCAGCTTCTCCGCCTGGCCGTCCGAGAGCAGGCCCAGGCAGGCGCAGACCTCGATGCCCTCGTTCTGCTCCTTGATGGCCTCGATGGTCTTCGAGACCCGGTCCACGTCCCGGTCCGTCGGACCGCGGCCGCTCGCGACCAGGCAGACCCGCTTGGCGCCGCCCGCCACACCGGCGGCAGCGGCCTCCGAGGCCTCCTCGGGCTTCAGCCAGGTGTACTTGAGGATCTCGGCCTTCGATCCCAGGCGCTGGGAGCAGTACGAGCAGTCCTCCGGGCACAGCCCGGACTTGAGGTTGACGAGGTAGTTCAGCTTGACCCGGCGGCCGAACCACTGGCGGCGCACCTTGCCGGCCGCGGCCACCACGTCGAGCAGTTCGTCGTCGGAGGTCGCCAGTACGGAGAGCGCCTCTTCGCGGGTCGGCAGCTCACGCCGCAGCCCCTTGTCCACCAGGGTGTTCAGCAGGTCCATGGGCCTGATCCTGGCTTACGGCACCTGCCCCGGCCAAGGAGAGAAGCTACAACTTCACGGGATAGGGGTGTGTGCATCGCCACACCACCCTCAGGAACACCGGCGGCTAGGGTCTGTGGACAGCCGACAAATCGCGAGGACCCAGCCGATGCCGCAGGACGCACCCCCGCACGTGCCCGCCCCTCCGCACCCCGCGAGCGCCGACGTGTTCGCGTGGATCGACGAGGCCGCCGCGGCGCGCGAGCGGGCCGGACTGGTCCGGACCCTGCGTCCCCGCCCGGCCGCATCGGACCTCCTGGACCTCGCGAGCAACGACTACCTGGGCCTGACCCGCCACCCCGAGACGGTCGCGGCCGCCGAGGCGGCCCTGCACCGCTGGGGGGCCGGGGCCACCGGCTCGCGCCTGGTGACCGGCACCACCGAGCTGCACGGCGACCTGGAACGCGAACTGGCCGATTTCTGCGGGTTCCAGGCGGCCCTCGTGTTCTCCTCCGGCTACGCGGCGAACCTGGCCGCCGTCACCGCGCTGAGCGGCCCCGGCACCCTGGTGGTCTCCGACGCCGCCAACCACGCCTCGATCGTCGACGGCTGCCGCCTCTCGCGCGCCGAGACCGCCGTGGTGCCGCACTCCGACCCCGAGGCCGTGGCCAAGACCCTCGGCGCACACGACGGGCGTGCCCTCGTGGTCAGCGACTCCGTGTTCTCCGTCGACGGGGATGCCGCCCCGCTCGCCGGGTACGCGGCCGCCTGCCGGGAGCACGGTGCGGCCCTGCTGGTGGACGACGCGCACGGGCTCGGCGTGCTCGGCGAGGGCGGCCGCGGGGCGCTCGCCGCCGCCGGGCTGGCCGGCGGCGACGGCGTGGTGGCCACGCTCACCCTCTCCAAGTCGCTGGGCAGCCAGGGCGGTGCGGTCCTCGGCCCGGCCAAGGTGATCCGGCACCTGGTGAACACGGCCCGGAGCTTCATCTTCGACACCGGTCTGGCCCCCGCGGCGGCCGGGGCCGCGCTCGGCAGCCTGCGGCTGCTGCGCCGCGAACCGGAGCGGGCGGCGCGCGCCCGCGAGGTGGCCGCCACCCTGTACGGGCGGCTGACCGCGTCCGGCCTGACCGCAGCCAGGCCGGACGCGGCCGTGGTGTCGGTGCGGGCCCCGTCGCCGTCGGCGGCACTGCGCTGGGCCGCCGACTGCCGCGAGGCAGGACTGTCCGTGGGCTGTTTCCGGCCGCCGTCCGTACCCGACGGCATCTCCCGGCTGCGGCTGACCGCCCGCGCCGACCTCACGGGGGACGAGATCGAGCGCGCGGTCGCAACGATCCTGCGGACCGCCCCCGCCGCCGCCGGTCCCGCGGACTGACTCAGGCCGCCCCGGCGGGCACGGCGGCCCGTACGTATCCGAGGAAACCGGCCCAGGCCGTGCCCGTGAAGACCAGGGCCGGGCCCTCGGTCCGCTTGGAGTCACGCACGGCCAGCAGGCCGTGGTGGCCGAGGACCGCCGCCTCGACGCAGTTGTTCATTCCGGTACTGCGGCTGCTCCGCCGCCATTTCGCGCTGTGCAGAAGTCCGCCGGGGGATAAGGGGGTTGCGGACATGGTGCCTCCTTACGCGCCGTGAGCGATCCGGCTGATGAGATCCGAGGAGTCCTGGGGCGGGAGGGCGTGCGCCTGGATCGTACGGAAAGCAGCGCCGTACGCCTCGATGTCTTCCTTCCGCTCCAGATAGAGGCTACTCGTCAAATGGTCGAGAACAACCACGTCCAGATCGGCGATGTTCGGAAATGAGAAGATGACGAAAGGCCCCGTGAGGCCGAGATGACCCCCCACGCTGAACGGCAGCACCTGGAGCCGCACCTGGGGCAGCCGTGACACCTCCGCCAGGTGCGCCAGCTGCTCGGCCATCACCTCGGGCCCCCCGACCTGCCGGCGCAGCACCGCCTCGTCGAGGACCGCGCTGAGTTCGAGCGGCGGGTCGGCCCGCAGCACCGCCTGCCGGGCCAGCCGTACGTCCACCAGCGCGTCCACCTTCGCCGGCGGGAGTCCGTCCAGCGCGGCCCGGGTCACCGCCCGTGCGTAGCGGGCCGTCTGCAGCAGGCCCGGCACCACGGACACCTCCACCGTGCGGGCCGCCCGCGCGGTGGCCTCCAGACTGATGAAGTCCCGGTACTCCTGCGGCAGCAGGCCGCGGTACTCGTGCCACCACTTCCGGTCCGGCCCGGCGCTCGCCCCGCTCCCCGCGGCACACGACGCCAGCGCCTCCAGCAGGGCCCGCTCCTGGTCGCCGGCCACCCCGTAGGTGTCCAGCAGCAGCCGCACGTCGTCCGGTTTCACGCCACTGCGCCCGGTCTCGATCCGGCTGATTTTCGACTGGTGCCAGCCGAGCAGCCGGGCAGTTTCGCCGCTGGTCAGCCCGGACCGGTCGCGGAGCGTGCGCAGTTCCTCGCCGAGCTGCCGGCGGCGTACCGCGGGACCGTACTGCATGGCCGTCTCCCTCCACCGGCAGCTGCTGCGCCAGTCTGCCGTTTTCCCTTTCAAATACGCTCTTCCGTAGCAGAGTTCACCGCATTGAGCGACAGATAAATGCATATCTTGGGGGAACGCCCGCGCCGGAACCGCGGAGAGTGGCAGTCTGGCGCGAAGCACAGATCCGGGGTCCGCCGCGCGTCGTCGGCTACGAGCCGCCCGTCCGGCCCCGGCGGGGAAAGGCGTCGCCATGGCAGACCACCAGGAAGCATCCGTCACTCTGCCGAGCGATCCCGCTTCGGTGTCCGCCGCCCGGAGGTACGTGGCGGAGGTCCTCGCCGACTGGGGCCTGCCGGACGGTCACGTGATCGGGGACTCGGTCCGCCTGATCGTCTCCGAGCTCGCCACCAATGCGGTGCAGCACACCTTCGGCCAGTCCCCGACGTTCACGGTGGACATGCGGCTAGAGCGCGAGGAGCAGCTGCGGATCGGGGTGACCGACAGCCACCCGCGGTGGCCGCGCCGGCTGCCGGCGGCCGTCCAGCAGGACAACGGCCGCGGGATGGTGATCATCCGCTGGCTGGCGGCGGAGGCGGGCGGCCGGCTCTCGGTCAGCCCGACCGAAGACGGCGGCAAGACGGTGTGGATCGCACTGCCCTGGGCGGTGGCCCCCGCACCCGCGGCGGCCGCCGAACCGCACTGCTGAGGACCCGCTCAGCCGTCGCCGCGCTCGGCCGTCGCCGGCCTCAGCCGTCGCCGCGCTCGGCCGCGCTGCGCTCGACGCAGAACTCGTTGCCCTCCGGGTCGGTCATCACGACCCAGCCGGTGCCGTCCGGCCGGCGCTGGTCGTCGAGCACCTCGGCGCCGAGTCCGGCGAGGCGCCCGACCTCCTCGTCGCGGGTGCCCGACGGGGGCTGGATGTCGAGGTGGACGCGGTTCTTGACCGTCTTGCCCTCGGGCACCCGGATGAACAGCAGCCCCGGCACACCGGGCTGCCGCGGGTCGACCAGGACCTCGTCGTCGCCGGGGTGGTCGTCCGGTCCGAGCGGCCAGCCCGTCAGCGCCGACCAGAACTCGGCGATCCGGTAGGGGTCGTGCGCATCGACGGTGATGTGCCGGACTGGGTTGCGGAAGGTCACGTCGCTCCTCGCGGTGGGTCGCGGGGGGGCCCCCCCCCGGGCACCCCCAACCGGCGGGGGCCCGCGGTGCGGCC
>NZ_JAJAUZ010000007.1 GCF_020532645.1 Streptomyces bambusae | reverse complement strand
CCGTTGAGCAGCTGCCGGGGACGCTGGTCGTCGAGGTGGGTGAGCGGCAGGCCTGGCCCTTCCTGACCTTCCTCGACACCGAGAGCGACCCGGAGCGCGAGATGCGGCTCTACCTGGACACCGACTGGCGGATCACGGAGGCGGGCGAGGCCGGCCCCGGGGCGGCCGTGGACCCGGACAATCCACTGCCGGAGCTGGTCCGTCTCAACAACCGGCACGTGGAGGGCGCGGTTCAGAACGCGGACGGGTCGCTCGACATCGCGTTCGACGACAACCTCACCCTGCGGATCTCGGGCGAGCCGACCGCGACCACCGCCGGCGAGGCCTGGTGGCTCTCCCCCTGGCTGCGCGAGCCGCAGGCAGACCGGTAGGGCGACGGGCGGGCGACGTCGAGCCGCCATGGCCGCGCCCGGGCAACACCGGAGCCTCGCGGTCCGCACGCCGGATCGCGCCCGGCCCGGCGTACGCAGGCTCGATTGCACGTACAGCCTGTCATCGACGGCAGCGGTCCGCCGAAGGGCGAGAACGCGCCGACCTCCTGCCGTCGGCCGTTCCCGCCGCACACCACGACCTAGACTGCGACCGCTCCACACCTGGCGATCATCGGGAGGGCACACAAGATGCACCGAGCACTGATCAGCGCATGCGCGGCCGTGACGTTAGTGGTGTCCGGGGGAAGTGTCGCCGTCGCTTCCGACGGGGCTCCGCCGCGCACCACGCACGGCCCCTGCCAGTACACGCAGACCCCGGACGAGCCGCCCGCGCGCTCCGTTCCGCTGCCGCCCGACCCGCGGCGCACCCCGAGCCGCGGCACGGTCGACATGGCTGTTCCGACCAGTCAGGGCCCGCTCCCCCTGCGTTTGGACCGGGCCAAGGCACCGTGCACGGTGCAGAGTTTCCTGCACCTGGCGCGGCACGGGTTCTACGACCGGACGGTGTGCCACCGGCTGACGGCCTATCCGACGTTGAAGGTCCTGCAGTGCGGCGACCCCACCGGTACCGGTGAGGGAGGGCCCGGATACAAGTACAAGGACGAGCTGCCGGTGGATCTGCCCCCCGCACCGACCGATCCGAGCGGCGTGCGCCGCGTGTACGAGCGCGGTGTGCTCGCGATGGCCAACGCCGGTCCCGACACGAACGGCTCGCAGTTCTTCGTCGTCTACGGCAACTCCGCACTGCGGCCGAACTACACGGTGTTCGGCACGGTCGGCACCGACGGCCTGGAGACGCTCGACAAGACCGCCGCCGGGGGAATCGAGCCGACCGCGGAGAACCCCGCGCCGGTCGACGGCACACCCGTCCTGCGGACCGAGCTGCTCCGGGTCCGGCCGTTCTGCCGTCACTGACTCTCCCCGCCCGCCCCGAAGTCGCGGCCGCGGCTGTGCCGAGCTGAGGGCGAACTCGGCACAGCCGCCCGCGAGGGCATCAATATCTCCCTTTTCATCCCTTTCATTCATATAGGCGGGGCCCCCACGACAGCTCCGTATTGAAAATGAGTGTCATAATCGTATAGAAGTACGGGGTGCTCACCTCACGACAGGTGCTGGAGCGCCCGACGGCCCATGGCCGGCCCTTTGCGCTTCCCGCACTCCGACATCCCTCGGTTTCCGCCCTGCTGGCGGACCATCGCGCCCTGCTCACCGACCTCCTGGACGGTCTGGGCTCGCCGCTGCACGTCGTACTGCCCGAGATCTTCGAAGAGAACATCGGCAGGCTCCGGCAGGCGTTCGCCGAGGCGGGCGCCGCCGCCGACATCCTGTTCGCCAAGAAGGCGAACAAGGCCGACTGCTACGTCACGTCGGCCGCGGCCCTCGGCATCGGCGTCGACGTCGCCGGTGCGCCCGAGTTGGTCAAGGCCCTGGCAGGCGGCGTTCCAGGACACCGGATCGGCATATCCGGTCCGGAGAAGGACGATGCGCTGCATCGCCTGGCCGTGCAGCACGGCTGCCTGGTTGCCGTCGACTCGGTCAGCGAACTCCGTCGCCTCGCGGCAACGGCGCGGCTCGCCCAGCGGCAGGCCAACGTCCTGCTGCGGTCCCGGACGACTGCCCAACCCGGAAGCCGCTTCGGGCTGTCCGCTGCCGAGCGTCACGCCGCCGTGGGCCTGTGCGGGGAACTCTCCGGCCACATCAGCCTCCGGGGATTCTCCTTCCACCTGAACGGCTACTCCACGGCGGAACGCGCGACGGCGGCGAACGAGATGATCGGGCACTGCCTCGACGCCAGGCGGCGCGGCTCGCCCTCCGCCCAACTCGTCGACATCGGGGGCGGTCTGCCGGTCCGTTACGTCGAACCCCAGCTCTGGGAGGACTTCCTCCGCCAGAACGAACCCGCCCACTACCACGGGGCGAAGGACTTCAACGGCTTCTATCCGTACGGCGGGCAGCCCGCGGCCCAGGCGGCGCGCGCCATCATGGCGCACCCGGTCGACGGCGGGCAGACCCTGGCGGCGAAGGCGGCACGCCACGGGATCCGGTTCGTCGTCGAGCCGGGCCGGGCCCTGCTGGACCAGGCCGGGTTCACGATGTACCGCGTCCAGCAGGTGGACGACCGGCGGGACGCCTGCGGGTACGCGATCGTCACCGTCGCGGGCAGCAGTTTCAGTCTCTCCGAGCAGTGGTTCAACAGCGACTACCTCCCCGACCCGCTGCTGCTGTCCGCCCGGCCCGGCGCTGCGGAGGTGTTCCCCGCCTGTGTCGCCGGCTCGACCTGCCTGGAGAGCGACATGGTGACCTGGCGGAAGATCGGCTTCCCGCGGCCCGTCCGACGTGGTGACCACCTGGTCTACCTCAACACCGCCGGCTACCAGATGGACTCCAACGAATCGCCGTTCCACGACGCCGCCCTGCCGTCGAAGGCCGTGATCCGGCTCGGTGGCGAAGGTGCCAGGCCGCGTTGGCGACTGGACGGCATCTGATGCGCCCTCGAAACAACCTCATGCAAAAGCCGATGAAGGAGAAGCCCCCCATGGCACCCCCGTACGCTCCACCCGGGCAGCTGTGGCTGCTGCCGCAGTCCCAGCAGGAAGGACTGGACCTCGACCGCCGGAAGGTGATCGAGGTCGTCGAAAACGCCTACCGCGCGCTGCGGGAAGGCGGCTCGGACAACCCGGTCAAGACGATCATCGACGATCCCGGCCACCGCTCCCTGAGCTACTCGATGGTGGCGCGGGACGGCGGCAGCGGAACGGTCTGCTTCAAGGCCGTCTACGAGTTCGACCCCCGCCGCAGCCGCGACGGCTACCGGTTCCACTCGTTCGTATTCCTCGTCGACGACACCACCGGCGCACCCATCGCGCTGATGGACGTGGTGAAGCTCGGACCGCTGCGGTCCTCGGCCACCACGGCCCTCCTCGCCCGCGCGGCCTGCCCCGACGCACGAAGCGCCCTGGTCGTCGGCACCGGCGTCCAGGGGCAGGCGGCACTGCCGATGCTGGTGGCGGCGATGCCGGAGCTGGAGCGGCTGCAGGTGTTCGGCACCTTCCCCGAGGGCCTGCGCGCCGTCCGGGACGGTGTCGAGGGCCGTGAGGTGGAGATCGTCACGGACCTCCGGGCGGCCACCGCGGATGCCGACATCGTGATCGGCGCCTCCGGCCTGTCCGCGAGCGAGGAGGTCCGGCGGGACTGGATGAAGCCGGGCTCGGTCGCGGTGCTCCTCGGGTACGGAGTGCACGCCGACGTGTGCCACGGCGCGGACTACCGCATTGCCACCGACACCGCCCAGATGCATGCGACGTGCGACGACCTGCGCAATGCGGACGGCAGCCTGCCGCAGGTGGACGCCCAGCTGCCGGACATCCTGCTCGGCCGCTCCCCCGCCCGGCGCCGTCCGGACGACGTGGTCTTCGCCTACAACAGCGGCATGGCGGTCACCGACGCCGCGCTCGGCCGGTACGTCGCCGACCTCGCACTGGCCGCCGGCCGAGGGGAAAGGGCCGACTTCTGGTGAGCACCACCGACACCAACGACACGACCGGCACCACCGACACCAACGACACGACCGGCACCACCGGCACGGCCGGCACCACCGGCACGACCGGCACGACCGGCACGACCGGCACGACCGGCACGACGAGTACGACCACCACGGCCCCGACGGGCGCCCGCTGGTGGGCCCGGAACTCCCGCGCACTGCTCGGGCTCGCGCTCCCCCTGATCCTCACGAACTTCGCCTACGTCGCCCTGACCACGGTGGACATCGTGATGCTGGGCAGGCTCGGCGCGCTCGAGATCGCCGCCGCGGGCCTTGCCCTCGCGTTGTTCAACCAGTTGCGCACCACCGGAACGGGCCTGGTCACCGGTGTGAGCAACCTGGTGGCCGAGGCCCGGGTGCAGGGCGACCGGCAGCGCGTCGGCGCGCTGCTGTTCGCCGGATTCTTCTGGGCGACCGTGTGCGGGGTGGCTTTCTGCGCGGCGCTCTGGCTGATCGGTCCGCTCCTGGTCCTGCTGGGCCAGGACGAGGCGGTGGTCGACAAGGCCGGCGAGTTCCTGATGGTCCTTGCGCCCGGCATGCTGCCCTGCCTGTGGTTCCAGACACTGCGGCACTTCACCACCGGCCTCAAGCGGCCCGGCCCGCTGCTGGCCATCACCCTGGTGTCGATCGGCGCGACCATCGGCCTGAACCACGTCCTGATCCACGGTGCGTTCGGCGTGCCCGCCTTCGGATTCGTCGGCGTCGCGATCGCCACCGTCGCGGTGTTCGTCCTGTCCTTCCTGGCGTTCGTCGCGGTGATCCTGCGCGACAGCACCCTGCGTCCCCATCTCGCTTCGCCCGACGCGTGGAGGTGGAACGGCGACGCGGTCCGCTCCGTCTGGCGCCTGGGCCTGCCGATCTCGGGCACCTACGCCTCCGAGGCCGGGTTCTTCAGCGTTCTCACCCTCGTCATCGGCACCCTCGGCGTCGACGCGCTGGCCGCGCAGACCGTGCTGAACCAGATCGTCTACATCGTCTTCATGATCTCCGCCGGTCTGTCGCACGCGGCGTCCATCCACATCAGCGAGGCGGGCGGCCGCGGAGACTACGCCACGGCACGCCGTACGGGGCTGCTCGGCGCGGCCTGGGGTGTGATCGCGACGCTGGTGATCGCCGTCGCGTACCTGGTGATCCCGAACCCGATCGTGTCCCTGTTCATCTCGGCAGAGCACGCCGGCGATGCGGAGATCGTCGCCCTGACCGTGACCGGACTGATGATCGCCGCGCTCATGCAGGTCTTCGACGCCGTGCAGAACATCGGCAACGGCATCCTGCGCGGCATCGGCGACACCGCAGGTCCCTTCCGGATCTCTCTCGTCGGGTACTGGCTGATCGGGCTGCCCGCCGGCTACCTGCTGGGGGTGAGTGCCGACTGGGGCGTCGAGGGCGTCTGGATCGGCCAGACCATCGGCCTCGCGGCCACGTCCGCCCTCCTCATGACCGCCTTCCTGCGCCGCGTCGGCCGGCTCCGACGAGCCGCCTCCAGCGCACCCGTTCCGGAACCGGAGTCCCCATGAACCACGCCCTCGCCCATGCCGCGTCGGCTTCCCTGATCCGCCGGGAAGTGGCGGGTCTGCCGCGCTACGACCCGGGCGCCGACCCGGACGAGGTGGCCGCCCTCAGCGGCTCCGGCCGCGTCATCAAACTGTCCAACAACGAGAACCCGTTCGGTGCGTCACCGAGGGTCGCCGAAGCAGTGCGGCTGGCCCTTGCCGAGGGTGTCTCCCGCTACCCCGACCCCACCGGCAGACGGCTTGCCCAGGCGATCGGGACGGCTCTGGACGTGCCCGCCGAGCGCGTCGTGCTCGGCAACGGATCGGAGAACATCCTCGAGCTGCTGTGCCAGGCCGTACTCGACGCCGGTGACCTGGTGGTCACCCAGGCGCCCGGGTTCAGCCTGCACGAGACCTTCCCCCGCGTCATGGGCGCCCGGGTGGAGAAGGTCCCGGTCACCGCGGAGTTCGGGTTCGACGCGCAGGCCTGGAGCACGGCGCTGGCGGGCGGCCCGAAGCTCGTCTTCCTCGCCAACCCGTGCAACCCCACCGGCGTGGTGCTGAGCGCCGGGCAGCTGGAGCACGTCCTGGCCGCGACCCCCGAATCGGCCCTGCTGGTGCTCGACGAGGCGTACGGGGAGTTCGCCCGGTCCCGTCCCGGCTACCCCGACGGCCTCGAAGCCCTGCGCGGGCTGGACCGGCCGTGGATCGTGCTGCGCACCTTCTCCAAGGCCTACGGCCTGGCGGGCGTCCGCGTCGGGTACGGCATCGCGTCCGACCCGGCGCTGGTCCAGGCCCTGGACCGGGTCCGTACGCCGTACAACGTGAACCATCCGGCCCAGCAGGCCGCAATCGCCGCGCTGGGCGACCACGCGCACCTGGCGGAGACGGTCCGCCGCACCGCCCTGGAGATCGACAGGGTCGGCGACCGGTTGCGCGCATCGGGACTGCGTGTCGTGCCCTCGTCGGCCAACTTCCTCTTCATCGACACCGGCCGGCCCGCCGACCGTGTCGCCCGGGAGCTCCACCGCGCCGGAATCATCGTCAAGGCGTGGCGGGAGCCCGGATACGAGACCTACATCCGAGCCTCACTGTCGACTCCCGGGGACAACGACGTCTTCGTCCGGTGTCTGACCGGGATCTGCGCGAAGGAAAACCGATGATCACCAGCAAGATGTCCGAACTGATAGGGCGGACGCCGCTGCTGAAGCTGCCCGTCGCGGCAGGCGGGGCGACCGTCCTGCTGAAGCTGGAGCAGTTCAACCCCACCGGCACCGCCAAGATCCGGATGGCCAGGAACATGGTCGACGAGGCGGAGGAGGCCGGGCTCCTCGCCCCTGGCGGGTGGCTGGTGGAGTCGACGTCCGGCAACACGGGTCTCGGCCTGGCGCTCATCGCCGCCGAACGCGGGTACAAGTTCACCGCCGTGGTCGACAACCACTCCAGCCCGGACAAGCTGCGGGGCATGGTGGCGTACGGCGCCGACATCCTCAACGTCGCCGGGGACGAGGAAGGACTCGCCACCGCCGAACGCGACACCACGGCGGAGCGGCTCGCCGCCGAGCACGGCGCCTTCTGGACCGCCCAGCACCGCAACATCGGCAACCCCAACGGCTACCGGCCGCTCGCCCGCGAGCTCCACGACGACCTGGGCGACGACATCGACTACCTGTACGGGGCGGTCGGCACCGGCGGTTCGCTCTGCGGCACCGGCCGCGTCCTGCGCGAGCGCATCCCGTATCTGAAGATCATCGGTGTCGAGCCGGTGGGCTCCGTCGTCTTCGGCGGCCCGGGCGCACCCTACCACCAGTCCGGGACGGGTACGCCGGAGGGATCGGAGATCGGTTGTGTCGTCGACTACGGGGTCTTCGACGAGGGGATCAAGGTCAGCGACGCGGAAGCGTTCGAGACCTGCCGCTACCTGGCCAGGAACTTCGGTGTCCTGATCGGCGGTTCGGCCGGCGGCGTGGTGTACAAGGCCCTGGAGCGGGCGCAGTCCGCGCCCCCCGGCACCACGATCGTGGTGCTGGTCTGCGACGGCGGCGACAAGTACCTGGAGACCGTCTTCAACGACGACTGGATGACCGCCAACGGGCTGTTCGACGAGCAGGTCGCCCGCAGGCTCGCCGCCATGCTGCAGTAACTCCCGGCCGCGACCGGCTGCTTGAACCATTCTCCCCCTGCCCGTGAAAAACGAACTGGGACCTTCCTGCCATGAAGATGAAAATGACAACCATAACGACTGCGACTCTGGTGACTCTCGCGCTTGCGGGATGCACTGCGGAGCCCGTGTCCGGTGACCGCAAGCCCGCTGCGGCCAAGCAGCAGGGCGCGGCGACGGCCTACCCGTTCACCCTCAGGAACTGCGGCACCGACGTGACGTACAAGGCCCCGCCGCAGAAGGCCGTCACCCTCAACCAGAGCGCCGCCGAGATCCTCATCCACCTGGGCGTGGGCGACCGGATCGCCGGTTCGGGCTACGAGATCGAGAAGACGCCCGACGCGATCGCCGAGCAGTACAAGAAGATTCCGCTCCTGTCCGCGCCCGGGCAGGAGATCAAGAACGAGAAGCTGCTGGAAGCACAACCGGACTTCGTCTACGGCTCCTTCGCCGGCATGTTCACCGCCGAGCAGTCCGGCGACCGCAAGCAGCTCCACGACCTGGGCGTGCCGACCTACCTCACCGAGTTCGACTGCTCGTTCCACGAGAGCGTGGCCGGCGCGAACTTCGACATGCTGTACGAGGAGTACCGCCGACTGGGCAAGATCATGAACGTGCCCGCCGCCGGGGAGAAACTGGCGGCCGAGCAGCAGGCCGTCGTACGGAAGGCGCTGCGCGCGGTCAAGAAGCGGGACACTCCGCTGAAGGTCATGTGGTTCTACTCCACCTACGAGGGCACTCCGTGGGCAGCCGGCCCGGGTGGCCTGCCGCAGCACATCTCGCAGCTCGTCGGGGCCGAGAACATCTTCGCCGACGCCAAGACCAAGTGGGCGGAGGTGAGCTGGGACGAGGTCGCCGCCCGCAATCCCGACGTCATCATCCTGGCCGACCTGACCCGGGGCGAGCCCAACGACACCGCCGAGGAGAAGATCGCACTCCTCAAGAAGGACCCTCTCACCAGCAAGCTCGCCGCGGTCAAGGGCGACCGGTTCATCTCCGTCCCCGGCTCCCACATGGATCCCGGCTACGGCAGCGCGTCCGTCGTCCCCACCCTGGTCGACGGCCTGAACAGGCTCGGGTGACCGGCCGCCATCATGACAACGAGTCCACACAAGACCGCCGCGCCCACCGGAACCGCCCTCACCGGCCGTGAGACCGTTCCGGTGCGCCGGCGGCGCACCTCGACCGCAGTGCTCTTCGTCCTGGCCGGCGCAGGACTGCTGATGTCCGTGGTCACGGCCTCGCTGCTGGGCAGCGCGGACATCCGGCCCCTGGATGTCGTCTCGACGATCCTGCGGCACATCGGCCTGGGCTCCGTCGCGCCCACCCCGCCCCTGCCCGGACTGCTGGACGCCCTGGTCTGGGAGTCGCGCTTCCCGCGGGTGCTGCTGGCTGCCGCCGTCGGCATGGCGCTGGCGGTCTCGGGCACGGTCCTGCAAGCGGTGACCAGGAATCCGCTGGCCGACCCCTACCTGCTGGGAGTCTCCTCCGGCGCCTCCACCGGCGCGGTCGCCGTACTCCTGCTGGGCCTCGGCGGCAGCATCTCCCTCTCCTCCGGCGCCTTCGCCGGCGGACTGCTCTCCTTCGGCCTGCTCCTGCTCCTCCTGGGCGGGGGCCGCGTCTCCAGCCCCTCTCGCGTGGTGCTGACGGGCGTGCTCGTGTCCCAGTTCTTCGCCGCGGTCACCTCGGTCGTGCTCATGGTCAGCGGGGACGCGAACTCCACCCGCGGCTTCACGTACTGGCTGCTCGGCACGCTCGGGGGCGCCCGGTGGGAAGGGGTGACCGTCACCGTCGTCATCATCCTGACCGGGGTGATCGCCATCCACTTCTTCGCACCCGCCCTCGACGCCTTCACCTTCGGCTGGGACTCCGCCGCCGCCCTGGGGATCAACGTCACGGCGGCCCGCGTCTGGCTGATGGTGCTGACCTCCGTGACCACCGCGGCCGCCGTCGCCGCTTCCGGCGCGATCGGCTTCATCGGACTGCTCGTCCCGCATGCTGTCCGCATCCTGGCCGGCCCGACCCACCGCACCCTGCTGCCCCTGTCCGCGATCAGCGGCGCCATCTTCCTGATCTGGGTGGACGCGTTCGCCCGGACGGCCTTCTCCCCCCACGAACTGCCCGCCGGCGTCATCACCGCGCTCCTCGGCGCGCCCGCCTTCGCGCTGATCCTCAAGCGTCTGGAGTCCTGATGGGCACGATCACCACCACCCGGCTCTCCTGGTCGGTCAAGGGCCACCGGCTGCTGGACGGCATCGACATGGCCGCCCACGACGGCCGGACCGTCGGCCTCCTCGGCCCCAACGGCTCGGGCAAGTCGACGCTCCTGCGCCTGCTCGCCGGACTGCGCCGCCCCGACACCGGCACCGTCCGCTACGACGACACCCCTCTGAACGACCTGCACCGGCGAGTGCTGGCCCGACGGCTCGCCGTCGTCGAACAGGACGTGTCCGCCCACCACCACGTCACCGTCCGCCAGGTCGTGGAACTCGGCCGTACACCGTTCCGCGGCCGCTTCGACGCGCTGACCGGTCACGACCGGCGGACCGTCGACGCAGCACTGGAACGCACCGACCTCACCGACAAGCAGCACCACAGCTGGCACACCCTCTCCGGAGGGGAACGGCAGCGCACCCAACTCGCCCGCGCCCTCGCCCAGGAACCCCGGGAGATCCTCCTCGACGAACCCACCAACCACCTCGACATCCGCCACCAGCTCGAACTCCTCGAACTGCTCACGTCTCTGGACGTGACCTGCGTCGTCGCCCTGCACGACCTCAACCTCGCCGCCCGGTACTGCGACCACGTCGTCGTCCTCGACCACGGACAGGTCGTCGCCGCGGGCACCCCGGAGACCGTACTGACCCCGGACCTGATCCGGTCGGTGTACGGAGTCGACGTGCTCGTCGATCGCGAACCCGCCACCGGCGCCCTCCGCGTCACCTACCTGACCGCCACGGCCACGGCCACGGCCACTGCCACCGCCGCACGCACGACCACCGCCGCCCGTACACCGAACGGTGCAGCCGGCCGGGCGACGACACCGACCGGTGTACGACCGGAGGCCGACATCGGGACGACGACGCCCACGCCCCCTCCGTAGGTTCTGGATCACCGGAACGACACCGAGGAGGACGGCTTGACGTCGACGAACACGCGACCGGCAGGGGGAGGGCGGGCTCCGATCGTCCTGCTCGGCGCCGGGGCCCTGGCGATGGCTGCACTGGAAACGCTCAACCCGGGGTACTCCATGGTGAGCGAGACCCTCAGCCGGTACGTACACGGCACGGCCGGCCGGCTGCTCCCGGCGGCCCTGCCGGCCGTCGGCGCCGCCTCCGCCGTCCTCACGGTACGGATCGGCGCCGCCACCGGGCGGGCGGGGCGGGCCACCGACGGACTCACCGCCACCCGGACGATCGTCCAGGACCGTGAACTGACGGACTGCCGGGTCATCGTCCTCACCACGTTCGAGACCGACGAGTACGTCTTCGCCGCCCTGGCACCGCGCGGGAACGCGAGGTGACCCGGCTGATCGCGACCGGCCTGTCCAACGACCAGATCGCCGCGCAGCTGTTCATCAGCCCGCTCACCGCCAAGACCCACGTCACCCGCGCCATCGCCAATCGGCACGGCCCGGACGGCCAAGCACGCGTTCCTGCGCGGGCTAGGCGCCGACGAACTGATCGACTACTCGACGGCCGACTTCACCGACCTGCGCGAGGTGGACGTGGTGATCGACACGATCAGCAACGACTACGGGCCGAGGTCGCTCCGTACGCTCAAGCGGGGCGGCATCCTCATCGACGTCGTCGGCGTCGGAGTCGACCGGACGGCCGTGCAGGAGCAGGCGCGTGCGAACGGCGTGCGGTTCGTCGAGTACTTCCTCGCGCCGACCCCGGCCGACCCCGGCCGGCTTCGCCGATCTGGTGGACCGTGCCGGCATACGGCCGTTCGTCGAGGAGACCCTGGCCCTCACCGAAGCCGCCCGGGCGCACCGGCTGATCGAGAGCGGACGCGTCCGCAGCAAGATCGTGCTCGTACCCTGAGCGCGGATGACGGACACCCACCACGGCCTCCCTGAGGCGCCGCCTCCGGGCCGGGGTCCCCGCTCGGTCGTCGGCTTCCGCAAGGGTTCGCCGGGAGCCGGTAACCCCTCCGGCCGTGGCCTCGGTGGTGGTCACGATCTCCACCGAGGCCCATGGCATTCTCCCCCGACTTCGCGACTGTCACCCCCGACGGAATGACGGACTCCGGGTCACTTCCAGAAGGGCCCCAGAAGGAGCCACCACTCGGCGCCACCGGCCGCGATTCCCTCGATGTCGGCCACATTGGCGCCAACGGACAGCTGCGGCTCGATCCATTCCCGCGCGCCGAGCTTCAGGTTCAGAATCACTGCATGACCAGATCCGCCGCGGCTGTACACGAGCATGTGGTAGCCGAGACGGAGCGGGTCCTCGCCGGCGGCCAGCGTGTCGAGCTCCGTCTTCAGCATTTCCAGATCGGTGTATTCCTGGGGGTTTTTCCACAGGCCGCATTTCACTACGAGGTTGAGCACATCGGCGTTGTCGATACCCAGCGTCCCCGGAGAGGCCACGGGGATCCCGTAAGTCTCCGCAACCCGCTCCGCGGTGAATCCCGCACCGCCCCCGCCCAGAATGTATGCAACGCACACATGGACGCAGTTGTTGTTCGCGCCCGTGGGATTCCACACCGTGGCACCCTGGACCGGAACCTGCTGGTTGGCCTGCGTCAGGTGGTTCTGACCGGCCTGACTCCTCTGCACGGCAGCCTGCACGGCCTGCGGGTTCTGATGAATGGCCGCCTGGAATTCCTGGCGCTTGAGCGCGAGGAACTGCTGCTTGAACGTGTCCAGGTTCTGACTCTGCAGGAAGTTCTGCCACATCTCGTCCAGGAACTTCCCCTTGAGCATGTTCTCGTATCGCGCATCCCTGGGGCGGTAGTGCTTCTTGACGTCCGCCCATTTTGCAGCGACAGCCGTTCCCTGGTTGGCCAATTCCTGATTGAAGGCGACTGTCAGAACTGATTGATTTTTGAGATACTCCTGCCACGCCTTTTCCATGAGAGGGCGTTGCATTTCCTCTCGAAAGAGCTTGTCCAGGGGATGTTCCATAGCTTCAGAGTTCCTTTTCTGATCGTTCTCGCACGGGGAATAAATATCTCAAAATTAAGAGATTCCACTGCCGGAGCTTATGGAGAAAGGATCTCTGAGCCAACGAGTACGGGGACAAGCATTCGGGTAAGGTCGCTGTGTGGTCCCGGGTGTGGCACTCTGCGGACCGCCGGGCCGTTGTGCGGGGTGGTCCGGTACGGAGGGTGGGGGGAACGACACGTGGTGCGCGGCAGCAGGAGACGGTACGGCGCGGGGGCGGCACTGCTGATCGCCCTGGCGATGGGCGGGACCGGGTGCAGCGGGGAGGACGCCGACGCGAGGGCCGCGGCGGCGACGAAGGCGGCCGAGGCCACCAGGCCCTTCGGGCCGAACAGCGTCAAGGCCGCCCTGACGGCGGTGGCCGAGCAGGTGGGGACCTCGCGCGGGGACTGGACCATGCCCAGCACCAACGCCGCCGCGACCGCGCCCGGCGGCAACCCGCTCTCCGAGTGCGGGATGCACTACGTCGGCTTCGGGTCCGCGGAGAAGTCCGTGACGGTGGACGACGTCGCCGCGGGCGCGGAGGCCCTCGAGGCGCGGGGCTGGAAGCAGGCCCAGCGGCCTCGGGTGCGGAAGGAGAAGGACGGCCGTGTGTTCCACGCCCTGCACGTCCTGGAGAAGCGCCACTGGACTGCACTGGTCGAGTTCCGGCCGTACGAGGCGGACGGGGAGCAGAGGGGCAGTCTTGAGCTGTCCGGCATGGAAGACGACTGCGTCGACCGGGTCGAGGCGATACCCCACGAGTAGGGGCGACCGGCTCGTGCGATCAGCAGGCCGACACCTCGCCGGGAACCGGGCCGGCGAGAGACTGCTTGGTGCCGGCACGCCGGCCGGGAAGTTCCACGTCGCCGTCAGGGCCGAGGACGGAGCCGCCCTCAGGAACCCTGGCCCCAGGCAGGCCACTGCCGGTCTCCGGCATCGATGACTGTCGGTCGGATCGCCGGTACGGCGTGCTCTAATCGCCGGATGGGGAAGATCGAATCAGAGTTGACACGGCGTTGGCTGGACGGCTGGACGGTGGCCCGTGCCCTGCCCGCGGCCGAGGAGGTCGGGGCCTCCGGGGACGGCCTGCGGTCGGCGTGCGGCCAACCCGGCCGTGAGGTCGAGGTGTTCGCGTTGCGGGCGGACGAGGAGCCCGAGTCCTTGGCGCGGCTGGCGGCGACCGTTGCCGCCGCCCGGCAGAGCACCTGGCTCACCGTACCCACGCAGCACCCGGGCGCAGTCGAAGCCGCGGTCCGGGCGGCCGGTCTGGAACTGGTCCACCGGGCCGAGTGGTTGATGACGGCCGACCTGGCCGGACACCCCGTGCACGAGGCTGCCGCGCCGTACGAGCTCGAGGTGCGGACGGAAGGTCCGGTCACGGTCGTCTCTTTCCGCGCGCCCTCCGGAGAGGTGGCCGCACGGGGCACCGTCGCCGTGGTCGGGGCCGATGCGGTCGCCGACCGCATCGAGACGCACGCGGCGCACCGCCGGCGCGGCCTGGGCAGCGCCGTGATGGGCTCCCTGGCCGAGGTCGCCGTGTCCCGGGGCGCCCGTACCGGCCTTCTCATCGCGAGCGAGGAAGGCCAACGCCTCTACTCCGCCCTCGGCTGGCACCACGCAGCCGACGTCGTGATCGCCCGGGGACCGGCGGCTCCCTGAGCAGCGGAACGTGCGCCCTGGGGACGGCGTCCGGGTGGGGTGCCGCGGCTGTGGTGACCGCTTTCAGTCGGGTTCGGACGGGCTGACGGCGACGAGTTCGACTTCGAAGCCGTCGGTGTTCTCCAGGTAGGCGGCGTAGGTCTGCTCGCCTCCTGCGCGCGGGTGCCGGTCGGGGAACATCAGGGTCCAGCCGTGCTGTGGGGCCTCGGTGACCAAAGCGTCCAGGGCGTCACGGTCTTGGACGTGGAATGCCAGGTGGTTCAGCCCGGGTCGGCAACGCTCGTGATGGTCCGCGGTGAGTGCCCGGGACTGTTCGAAGACCAGGTAGGTCGTCCCGAGCCGCCAGCTGCGGCCGTCGTTCCAGCTCTGGAACGGATCGTAGCCCAGGGCTTCCAGCAGCCAGCCGAAGGAGGCGACGGCACGGTGGAGGTCGGGCACCCAGATCTCGACGTGGTGCAGCGTTCCGTTGGCAGGGCGGGCCATGCGGTCACCTCCGGGGCGGGTTCTTCGAAACGGCCGCGATCGCAGCGGACTGCGGCTCGGACCTGGGGGCCAGGGGGTGTAGTCGCCCGGAACCCCGCCCGCCGGCTGCCGGAGCCGTGCGGGCGGGGCGGTCGGCGGATCAGGCGAGGCGGTCGTACAGGTTCCAGTCGGCGCCGATGCGGTACTTCTTCACGTACGGCTTCTTCGGGTCGCCCGAGCCGCGGAAGACCCACAGGACTCCGGCGGCGTCCCGGGCGAGCAGGTCGCCGAGGCGGTCGCGGTGGGTGTCGCCGATGGTGCCCAGCGCGGTGTAGCCGCCCCAGCCGGAGCCCGCGTTGGTGCGCGGGCCGAAGGGGGCGTCCGCCCGGCCGGTGCCGGGGAACACCCAGAGCACGCCGGCGGCGTCGCGCGCGACGAGGTCCGCCCGGCGGTCGCCGGTCACGTCACCGGTGGCGGAGACGGTGCCGTACGTGTTCCAACCGGTCGCCACCCGCATCCGGGGCCCGTACGGTGCGGCGGCCTTGCCGGTGCCGGGGAAGAGCCACAGCGTCCCGGAGCCGTCGCGGGCCAGCAGGTCGGGGCGCAGGTCGCCGGTGAGGTCGGGCGAGGTGGTCAGCGAGGTGTAGCCGCCCCAGCTGCCGGAGACGCGCTGGCGGGGCCGGTAGGGCTCGTTCGGCTTCCCAGTGCCGCGGTAGAGCCACAGCGTCCCGGAGCCGTCGCGGGCGATGAGGTCGGCGCGGCCGTCGCCGGTGATGTCGGGGGTCGCGTTCAGGGTGCGGTAGACGTTCCAGCCGGCGCCGATCCGCTTGCGTGGGTAGAAGTAGCCGACGGCGCCGTTGTAGAGCCACAGCACTCCGCTGCGGTCGCGGGCCACCAGGTCGTTGGTGGTGTCGCCGGTCAGGTCGTAGCTCGGCCGGGGGCCGGGGGCGAGACGGGGCAGGACCCAGGAGGGCCGGCCCTCGGCGCTGCCGGCGCCGGGCACCGGGGTGCCGGCACCGCCCGGCCGGGTGACGGAGTGCAGGGTGGGTCGGCGGTCCTTGCCGGCCAGGTACATGACCGTGCGGCCGTCGGCCGACAGGACGGGGTGCCTGGCACCGCCCGGCTCGTCGGTGATCTGCCGTTCGGTGGACGCCATGTGGTCGTAGGCGAAGACCTGGCCGTACCGCAGGTAGGCGGTCGTCAGGCCGTCGGAGGAGGTGAAGGGCTGATCTCCCCGGTCGACCGGCAGTTGAGCGGCCAAGCCGTCGTGGGCCAGGCGGACCGAGCCGTCGTCGCTGAAGGTGATGCTGCCGTCCCGGGACACCGACGGGTCGGAGAGGACCCCGTCGCCCCAGTTCGCGGAGATGGTGGTCAGGCCCTTGCCGTCGGCTCCGACCCGGCGGACGGGAACCTGCCGTACGCCCTCGCCGGGCTTGAAGCCCAGCAGGAGCGCGTCGCTCTCGACGTCCCAGGTGATCTGGACCAGGGTTCCGCCGGGGACCTTCACGTCCTTGAGGACCGGGCGGGCGCGGGAGCCGTCGGGCTCGGCCGTCCAGATGTCCGGGACGCCGTCCCCGGCGATGAAGGCCAGCCGGTTGCCGTCGGGCGAGAACACCGGGCTGGTCAGCGGGACCCCGGCGGGCAGGCCCGCTCCGGTGGGGCGCAGGACGCGGCGGCCGGAGCCGTCCGTCCCCACCGACACCAGCCGGTACGTGCTCCGGCCGGCCTCCTCGCCGGCCTCGGCGTAGACGATCCGCTGTCCGGATCCTGCGGCGGCGGCCTGCGGCTCCGGTGCGGCCTGCGCCGCGGGCTGCGGGAGGATGCCCGCCCCGCCGAGCACGGCGGCCGTCACCACGACGGTCCCCCACCGCGCGCGCCCCTTCACGTTCTTTGTCATCTGCATGTCCCCCGTCTCGTACTCGTGCACGAACCCGGCGGGCCGCACTCTCCGGCCGCCGGCCGCCCGAGGCTGCTCGGGCGCGCGTTCGATACTGATCAAGGTACCGGGACCCGCATCGTCGGTCGGCGGCCACCCTCGTGGGGGCGGCCAAGGGTCAGGGATGTGGGCGGAAGTCCAGCATGCAGAAGACCTTGTCGTAACGGTGCTCGCCGACGGCCACGAAGTCGGGGAGGCGGCCGTACTCGGTGAAGCCCAGGGCCTGGTAGAGGCGCAGGGCGTGGGTGTTGTCGCCACGGGCGTCCAGGGTGAGGACCTCGATCGCCGCGGTTCGGGCGTCCGCGATCAAGGCGGCGGTCAGGGCGCGGCCGATGCCACGGCCGTGGGCGTCGGCCGCGACCGCGATCTTCTCCAGATCGGCGTGCGGCCGGTGGGTCTCGCGGGCGTAGCGGAGCCAGTACCCCAGACCGACGAGCCGGCCGTCGGCGTAGGCGGCGCGCAGGGCCGCGTCCCCGGCCCGGGCCGCGGACAGGACGGGGTCGAGGAGGTGCGTCACCTCGGTCCGCGAGGGCGGCTCGACCCAGCCCAGCGCGGCGCCCCCAGCGACCAGGTCCGCGAGGATCCGGTGGGCCGACTCCGCGAACCGTGCCGTCAGCCCGGGGTCGGACGCCAGGTCCGTGGCGTCGAGGAGGACGGGCTCGGTGGTCGCACCGCTGTTCGTGGCCGGGTTCATGATCACAGCGTAGCGAGCCCGGCCGAGCCGAACGACGGTCCCTACGGCCGCTCCGGGGGCCGTACCCAGGGGGCGAAGCGCTGGTCGGGGGCCGCGTCCTCGCGCCAGTACCGCAGGACGGATTCCTCGACGATGTCGAGCCGCTCGGCGGCGATGAGGCACGGGACGGGCTCCTGCCCGCCCGCGTCGGCCTCGAAGGCGACCACGACGGGCGGCTCCTCGCCGAACTGACGCGTGAGCCTGCTGAGCTCGGCCGTGTTCGGGGCGCGGAAGCTCGGATCGTGGAACGCGGAGGGGCAACTGACGAAGAGCGGTTCGCCGAAGGCCAGTTCCAGGCCGTGGTGGTACGTCAGGTCGTAGCCGGCAGCCAGGGTGAGCTGCCCGCCGTTCCAGACGACCACGTCCCAGTCCCACCAGGACCCGGGAGGAAGCGCCACGGCAGCATGCACTCGCTCGACGTCCATCCGCGCCCCCTCCGCCCGTCGGATCGATCACCAGATTACGCCTCGGCCGCCGGAAGACCCGCCGGAGAGGCCCTGGACCGCCTGCGTGGACGACTGCCCCGCGGGACATGGCCCGTTCTTTGCCATCTCCATAATCTCCCTTCACCGAAAGCGGACCGAAAAGGGAGAAATCCAATGAACGTCAAGCACATCGTCGCAGCTGTGACCGGATCGGTGGCGGTCGCCGGAACGCTTGCCATGGCGGCGGTTCCCGCCATGGCAAGTGAGACCTCGGCCACCTTCGAGGTGGTGGGCGCGGTACCCCTGGTCGCTGACCCCAAGAACGAGGACTCAAGGCGCGGGTCCGTCGAACCCTCGACCCGGCGATACGACGCGGTCTGCTACACGACGGGCTACGAGACGCAGGGGACGACCTACTGGATCAAGTCCGATACGCTGGAGGGCTACGTGGCGATGAGTGCCGCCATCCGCGCCATCGGAAACCCGCCGCCCTGCGCCTCGTAGGACCACGCCACCGGCCGCGCGCCGGGAGTCCCCCGGCACCCGACCGGGTCGACACGTGTACGGCCCCCACCCGCGCAGGTGGGGGCCGTACGGCGTTGCGCGCACGGTGCCGCTGTACGACGCGGGATCGGCCGGCGGGCACGGGCGGGACAGTGCTACCCCGCTCACGCCGCGGGGCCGGCGGGTCACGCGCCCAGTTCGAAGATCCGGCCGGTCTCCGCGCCCTCGATGGAGCGCACGTACGCCTGGGCCACCTCCGCGAGGTCCACTGGGGCGAAGCCGGGGAAGAAGTCGCCGTACACGTCCAGGGCTTCGGTGAAGACGGTCGGGCTGACGGCGTTGATCCGCTGCGGTGCGATTTCGATCGCCGCGGCGCGGACGAAGGCCTCCACCGCGCCGTTCGCCAGCGAGGCCGCCGTGCCCGTGACGATCGGGCTGCGCGCGAGCACCCCGGTGATCAGGGTGAACGAGCCGCGCGGCGACACCCGGTCCAGGCCCTGGCGGACCAGTTCGACCTGGCTGAGCACCTTGCCCTGGAAGGCGGCGGTCCAGTCCTGCGGAGTCATCTCGGCCACCGGCCGGTAAGGGACCGAGCCGGCGGCGCTCGCCACCGCGTCGAGGTGACCGTCCCGCCCGGCGGCCTCGTACAGGGCGGTGATCTGCTCGGGGTCCGTGATGTCGTACCGCAGGTCCCCGCCGGAACGCCCGGCAGTGACGATCTTGTGGCCGCGGTCGGTGAGTGCCCGGTGCACGGCCGAGCCGAGAAGACCGCCGGCGCCGATCAGGAGAATACGCATGCGCCCGATGCTAGGCACGCGGCCTGCTGCCCGGGAAATGCCTTCCATGCAGGAGTTATGCTCCATGGTTATGAATGTCGAGCTCAGGCACCTGCGGGCGCTGGCCGCCATCGGCGACGAGGGGACCATCACCGGAGCCGCGGCGGTCCTGCGGATCAGCCAGCCCGCACTGTCGAGGACGCTGGACCAGCTGGAGCGCCGCGTGGGAACCCGGCTCGTGGAACGGACGACGCGCAGCCTCGCCCTCACGGCCGAGGGCGAGCGCCTGAACGAACGCGCCCATCGCATCCTCGGGGAGCTCGACGACGCCCTCGCCGAGGCGGCCGGCTCCACCCGGCCGCTGCGCATCGGCTTCGCCTGGGCCGCCCTCGGCGCGCACACCGTCGAGCTGCTGCGGAGCTGGCGCCGGGACCACCCCCGCACTCCGGTGGAGGCCCACCACCTGGCGGACCCCTACGCCGCCCTGGTGCGCGGGTCCGTCGACGCCGTGTTCCTGCGGGCGCTGCCCGAGCGGACGGCGCCGGACCTGGCCGTCCTGCCGCTGTACAGCGAACCCCGCGTCGCGGCCGTGAGCACGGACGACCCCCTGGCGGTCCGCCCCGAGGTCTCCCTCCGCGAGCTGGCCGGCCGGACCGTGGCGCTGTGCGCGACGGCCGCGACCACCAGCGGCGCCCTGTGGCCGGCCGGCGGCGGGCCGGAGGCCACCCGGACCGTCTCGAACGTGGACGAGTGGCTGACTTCCATCGCCACCGGCGAGGCCGTCGGGCTCACTGCGGAGGCCACCCGCCACAGCCACCCCCATCCCGCGGTGCGCTACCTGCCGCTGACCGACGCCGGGCCCGTCACGGTGCATTTCCTGGCTCCTGCCGCGGCCGGCCACCCTGCCACCGCCGCGTTCCGCGCCCATGCACGTGCCGTGCTTCCCGCCACCGGGACGGCGCCGCCCGTTCCCGGCCGGAGGGACGTCAGAGCTTGAACAGGTCGCACCAGAGGTTGTCGCGGACGTGGCCGAGCCAGTGCAGGTTGTTGCAGTACAGCTTTCGGATCCCGCACTCAGAGCTCCTGCGCCCGGACGGCGATCGGGCGGCGGGCCGTCACGCGTAGACGTAGAGCGCGTAACCGCGGGCGCCGACGAAGACGCAGCCGTGCTCGCCGACGATCTGGGAGCCGGCGTCGAAGCAGTCCTCCAGGGTGGGGTAGTAGCCGACGAGGACGGGTGCCTGCGGGGCGGGTGCGGCCTGGGCGACGGCGGCACCGCCCGTGAGGGCCGCGGCTGCGGCGACGGCAACGAGCGCGGAACGCAGGCGGAACGCGGAGGTGCGGTACACGGCGGCTCCTCGGATCGCGGCTGCGGATGCGAGGACACGCATCCGTCTCCTTCATCCCACCGGACAGCGCCGGGCCTGACCACCGAGGAACCGGCCATTCCCGTCATGTCGGACACGCCGACGGCGGGAAATCCTTGACTGCGCGGAGACGGGTTGCCGTGCTCGCGAGGGGCGGGATCCGGGCGGGATCCGCGCCCCGTCGGCGGGCCGTCAGGGGCGGCAGGCTGGGCGGGTGGAGAGCCACTTCGTGGCGGCGGGGAGGGCGCGTTCCTCGTCGAGCTGTTCGTCCGGGGTCAGCGGTCCTCGGTGGATCCTGCCGGTGCGGTCCGCTTCGTGGGCGCCGGCGAGCAGGAGCATCGCGCCGTCGGGGAGGCGGTGGGCTTCGTTCGCCGTCGTCAGGCCACGGGTGGTCTCACCGAAGGACCGGGTGTCGGGGCGGCCGCGGAAGGCGATGGCCGCCGCCTCGGCGGCACTGGCCGTACGGTCGCTCGTCAGCACGGCCACCGGTGGCGCGGGGCGGGGCAGCGGCCGGGCCGGGCCCCAGGTGGGCAGTTGCTCGGCGGGGGTGCCGTTGCGGACGACCCAGGGCGTCCGCTTGCCGTCGGGGGTGACGAACGAGCCGACCGTGCCGTCTCCGAGGACCGCACCGACGGCGGCGAGCAGCGGGAACATGTCGCCGCCCGGATTGAACCGTAGGTCGACCACCCATCCGCAGGCGCCCCGGGCCGCCGCCCGGGCCACGGCGTCCCGGCCCGTACGGACGTATTCCGCGCCTGCCTGCTCGTCCGGTACGGACGGGAGGGTGACGTGCGCGATCCGGTCCGGCAGCAGGTCGACGACGGGCAGCTCCGCGGCGGGCTCGGGCGTCTCGTCATGTGGCGCGCCGGGGTCGAGGAACGTGCTGTGCCTCTCGCCCAGTTCGCGCAGCGCCTCCCGGATCGCCGGGTACGTCTGCGCGGTCGTCTGAGCCCGGTCCTGCTCGGCCCGCCGCACGGCTGCCCCGCGCACCGCCGCCCAGTCGGCCTCGTACCGCAGCAGGGACTCCCTCTCCATGAGGTCGAGCACGCCCTCCAGATACGTCCGCGCGCCGTCCGCCATCGGTTCCCGGTCCGGGCCGGAACAGGCGACCGCCCCGAGCACCATCCCGGCCACCCCGGCCCACACCGCCGCCGACCCGCGCACCGGCGCCCCCTGCCTCTTCTTGCTCACCGGTCTCGGCCCCTCACCGCATCCTCGCGGCCGGCGGGGCCACGGTGTGCGGGCGCAGGACCATGAGCGGGCCTTCCGGGGCAGCCACCATGGCGAAGGAGAAGCGGTCGAGTTCGAGGCAGAGTGCGATGTCGTCCTGGTGCACGCCCTGTCGCACGCCTTCCGCCAGCTCGGTGGCGGCGCGTGACGCTGCGGCGCGGCGGAGGAACTCGGCTGCATCCGTATCGGCTTCGGTGGTTCGCCGTGCGATGTACTGCGCACACGCCAGGTCCTCGTCGGCTCGGCCGGCTTCGCCGGTGACCACGAAGGTGACGCTGTCACCCCCGTGTGTGCGCAGCAGCCGTGCCGTTGCCTCCGCCACGACGAAACCGGCGCACAGCACCAGCGACGCGTCCTTGACGGCGAGGGCGCCGACGGTACCTGCCGTGGTCTTCTGCACGACGGTCCGTCCGCCGAGGTCGACGGTCCGCAGCAGGCCCGGGGAGTTGACGGCGTCGAACCCGGGCGCGGGCGGGCCGTCCTTGAGCGCCACCCAGTCCGGGTGGCGGGCCTTGAGAGCCAGGGCTTCGTCCAGCGACTCGGCGAGGACGATCTTCTCCGCGCCCTGCGCGAAAGCCCAGGCGGCCGCGGTGTAGGCACGCATGACGTCGATGACGACTGCCACGGTCGGGACTTCGGGCAGTTCGTCAATGCCGAGGAATCGAGTGTCCATTCGGTTCATGATCGCGTATGCCCGCTCCGAAGCGCAGGGAAGGTGATCCGCCTCACGTCGCTGCTCCGGCAGCCGGGAACGGAGGCCGCTCCACGCCGGTCGGGTGCCGGCGCCCGGGCCCTGGTCGGTAGCGTGATCACCTGCCGTACGGAGTGTCCGGCCGGTCCCTGCGGGGGCCGCCGGCGGAGAGCGATGGGGCTGGAATGGACGCACGGACGAAGCCCGAGGTCGAGGTTCCGGAGGGCGAGGCGCCTGCCGAGCTGGTCATCCGGGACCTGGTCGTCGGGGACGGGGCCGAGGTGAAGCCGGGGATGGTGGTCAGAGTCCACTACGTCGGGGTGACCTTCGCGTCCGGGAAGGAGTTCGACGCCTCCTGGGACCGGGGGGAGCCGTTCAAGTTCGCGCTGGGCAGCGGCAGGGTCATCAAGGGCTGGGACCGGGGGGTGCGGGGCATGAGGGTCGGCGGCCGGCGCGAGATCATCGTCCCGCCGCGGCTCGGCTACGGCAACCAGTCCCCCTCGCCGCTGATCCCGGCCGGCTCGACCCTGGTCTTCGTGGTGGACCTGGTCGACCTGTATTCCGGCACGTCCGGGTGGAGCAACGGCTGACCGGTCCGTTCGGGTCCCGGCCGCGCGTGGTCCGGAGGTCCTACGTCCAAGGCCGGGCAGTGCCCGGGCCTCGGGCCTGATCCGGTCACGCAGGACGCGGCATAGCGTGCTGCACGGGATCGAACACGCGCAAGGGAGAGAGCATGAGCACCGCCGCACCGGTATCGCTGGTCACGGGCGCCAACCGGGGAATCGGCCGGGAGACCGCGCGTCAGCTCGCCGCGCTCGGCCACACCGTGCTGCTGTGCGCCCGCCGTCCGGGGGACGCCGAGCAGACCGTCGCCGAACTCGCCCCCGGGGTGCCGCCCGGCACGCTGCTCCCATGCCGGCTGGACGTGACCGACGCCGGTGCCGTCCGCACCCTCGTCCGCAGTGTGGAGGAGAGGTTCGGTCGCCTCGACGTGCTCGTCAACAACGCCGCCATCAACTACGACACCGCCCGGCGGGCTGTGTCAGTCGACCTCGACGAGGTCCGGCGCACGTTGGAGACCAACCTGTTCGGCGCCTGGCTGACCGCGCAGGCGTTCCTCCCGCTGCTGCGCCGGTCGGCCCGCCCCCGCCTGGTGAACGTCTCCAGCGAGTCGGGATCCTTGGAGCACATGTCCGGGGGAACCCCGGCCTACGGAATCTCGAAGGCGGCCCTCAACGCCCTCACCCGCAAGCTCGCCGACGAACTGCGTGCCGAACGCATCCTCGTCAACGCCGTCTGCCCGGGCTGGATCGCCACCGACATGGGCGGCCCCGGCGGCGAACCCGTAGAGCGGGGCGCCGCCGGCGTCGTCTGGGCCGCCACCCTGCCCGACTCGGGTCCCACCGGCGGCTTTTACCGGAACGGCGAGCCTCTGGCCTGGTAGGCGAACCCACCGAGGCGGGGGGCGGTTCGCCTCACCCGGCGAGGACGCGGGTCCGACGGCGGTAATAGGCGATCGCGAGAGCGATGGTGACGGGTCCCCATGCGGCGAGCGGGGTGAGGCACACCGTGGCCAGCATCCGCCAGGCGTCGTTGGTGTAGTCGACGGTGGTGTCGATGCCGTGCAGGGTGAGCATGCGTCCGTCACCCATCGGGATGGCGGTGAAGAGAAAGGTGAGGACCAGGCCGCCCAGGACGGCGGGCACGACGGCTGCCAGTGGCCGGACCGGTCTGCCGCCCACGAGGGGGATCCAGGCGGGCACCACCTCTCCCCACCCCCGGACCAGCCCGATGGACAACACCGCGATCGCCTCCGAGAGCACGCTGAGCACGAGGACGTACGGGATGCTCACCCAGTAGGGCGGCATGCCGGGTTCGTGAACCTGCCCCATCTCGAAGTGCAGGGCGAAGGGCAGCCGCCACAGGCACGAGGGCAGCAGGAGCAGTGGCATGGCGTAGGCCAGGCGCATCGCCCAGCGTGGGACCGGCCGCTCGGTGTCGCCGGCCTGCGGAGGTGTGTGAAGGATCTTCGGTGTCATGGCTCCACTCTCGTGGCGCCGGTCCGGCAGCGGATCACTCGCGAGGGCCAACCTGTTCCGCTGCCCTCACCCGTCGGTCGCAGCAGTTCCTCGGCCATCCGGGGGAGCCGGGTTCAACCCGCAGAGCGAGCCGCCGCGCCACCAGGCGATGCCGGAGCCGCCCGACGGCCCGACCCGGCGTCCGAGGCCGGGCGTCAGTGGCCGGTGGCTGCTTTGACGAGGGCGACGGCGGTGCCGATGGCTGCGTCGATCGCGCCGGCGACGAGGGCGAAGAGCGTGCCGCCGCCGATCCGGATGCCGCCGTAGCAGCCCCACGCGAAGAGGGTGGCCACGTTGACTCCGGCTGCCGTGAACAGGGCCGTTTCCAGGCCCATCGCTCCCAGGGCGGAGATGCCGATCAGGATGAGCGGGCCCACCGCGGACAGCAGCAGCGGGCTGCTGACGAAGAGCATGGCACGCAGTTCCCGTCCGCGGGCCAGGGCGCCGTGGATGACGCGGTGGGCCTGCTGGTCGGCGACCAGGGCGGCCAGCCACAGGCCCACCGAGGCGGTCGCCACCGTCGCCGCGGCTCCTGGGGCGTCCGGGTGGCTGCTGCCGGCGAGCCCGATGACCACCGAGATCATGGTGATCGTCGCGTAGAGCCGTTCCTTGAGCCGGGCCGCGGCCGTCTCCACACCGAGGTCGCCTGCCGCACGTTCCGTCACGAAGGCCACCGTACGGGTGGTGATCCCGGGAGCTGCGGCAACGCGCGCGTGGCGGGCAGGAGCCGGGATCCGGCCTGCCCCGCCCGCCACCGGTCAGTGGGCCCCACCCCCGGTTCGGGGCCCGCTGACGCTCAGGACCGCCGGGTGCGGTCAGTTCGCGTGGACGCCCCACCACTTCTGGTAGTTCATCCCGTTGCAGTCGAACGCGCGCAGGCCGTAGGCGAGGCTGTCGTCGATGCAGCGGCCGGTTGCACGGTTCCTGAAGGTCGTGCCGCCCGTGGTGTTGCTGACCGACCACTGCTGGTACGACTGGCTGTTGCACGTGAAGGCCCGCAGCCCGTACGCGAAGCTGTCGTCGATACAGCGGCCCGTGACCTTGTTCCGCAGTTCGTGGTAGTACGTGCCGTCGCCGAAGCGGAACTGCTGGAAGTCCGTCCCGTTGCAGCCGAACGCACGCAGCCCGTACGCGAAGCTGTCGTCCATGCAACGGCGGGTCGCGTTGTTCTGCCCGTCGAAGTGGAAGACGTCCGCACGGGCCTGCGCCGGCGTGGCGAACGACAGCGCGGCGACCGCGGCGGTCGCGGTGACGACGGCCCAGCGGCGGACGGCGGATATCTGCATGGTTCCTCCAGATGGTTGAGGGACAGCACCCGGGGGTTGCCGCCGGGCGCCTCTCACGTGCGGGCCGGTCGTCGGCCCGGGACCGCATCCGTCGGCGGACCGCCCGGGCCGAACACCCGCTGAACCCCACACTCCACGCCGCCACGATTGTTGCGCTGCACCTCGGCGGCCACGAAACAACTCATCCGCCCGTCCCGCCCCAGGGGAACGGGTGAGGCAGAGGACGGACGTGTTCCGAAGGTCAACTCCCTTGAGGAGAAGAGGAGGCCGTCATGCCTTCACTGTCTGCCGCGCGCACCGCCGCTGCTGTTGCCGCCTTGGCCGTCGGACTCACCCTGTGCGGTTCGTCGGTCGCCTCGTCCGCCATCTCGTCCGCCACCTCGTCCGCCAGCACGTCCGCCGAGCGGCAAGCGGAACATCGTCGGGCGCCCGTGGCGCAGGGCGGGTGGGCTTCGCCTGGAACGGGGTGAACCTGCTGGTCAACGGTAAGGAAGCGGAGGTCGGGACCTGCATGGCGCCCGCCCCGTACGCCCCCGTCGTCAAGGGCGGATACACCGTCACCCACGGCGAACTTCCGCCGCTGCCCCGCCGGTAGGCACCGTGCGGGACCGCCGCAACACCCCCTAGGCTGTCGGCATGGAGCAGCGGATCAGTCTGGTCACCCTCGGGGTCGCCGACCTCGCCCGCTCCCGGCGCTTCTACGAGGCGCTGGGGTGGCGCGGTACGGAGGTCGAGGAGACCGTGTTCCACCAGGCGGGCGGCCTGGCGCTGGTGCTGTGGGACCGCGGCAGGCTCGCTGCGGACTGCGGCCTCGCCGACACCCCGCCGGACCCGCCCGGGGCCGGCGGGTTCGGCGGCATCGCCTTGGCCCACAACGTCCGTACGGACGCCGAGGTGGACGTTCTCCTCGCCGCCGCGGAGGCCGCGGGCGGCACCGTCACCCGTCCGGCCGCCGTCAACGTGATCGGCTTCTACTCCGGGGTCTTCACCGACCCCGACGGCCATCCGTGGGAGATCGCCCACAACCCCGGCTTCACCCTGGCCGAGGACGGCTCCCTGCGGCTCCCCGACTTCGGGGCCTGAGCCCGCGGCCGGTCCGCTCAGCCCCTGCCGCCGGTGGTGATCTCCGCGCAGCGCCGGACCACGCCCGCGAGGCTGCCCTCCGTCTGCCGCAGCGCGCGCTGCACACGGGCACCGTTGCCGCGTTCCAGCAGACCGGTGATCTCCGCGCGTACGAGGTCTTCGTCACCGGAATCCGCGAGCGCGTCCGCGACATGGCGGTACAGCAGGCCGACGGCCTCCTCGGCCGGTGTCCGCTCCAGCGTCAGCGGGTGGAGCAGGGGGCCGTCCAGCCCGGAACGGCCCGCCTGCCAGGCGGCGAGCCGCAGCAGTCCGGTGCCGATCCGGGGCGGCGGCTCGCCCGCGTGCCAGGAGCGGGACGCGGTCTCCACCAGCCCGCGGACGAGGGCGGCCAGGAGCACGGGGGTGGACGCGTCGAGGCACACATCGGCCGCCCGTACCTCCACCGTCGGGTACGAGGCCGAGAGCCGGGCGTCGAAGTACACCATGCCCCGGTCGCGCAGCACGCCCGAGCGGACCATCGCCTCCACCTCCTCGTGGTACGCGTCGGCGGATCCGAACACGTCGGTTGCTCCGGCCGAGGGCAGCCGGTTCCACACCCGGCTGCGGTAGCTCGCGTACCGGCTGTCCTCGCCCTGCCAGAAGGGCGAGTTGGCGCTCATCGCGGTCAGCACGGGCAGCCACGGCCGGATCCGGTCCAGCACCGCGACGCCCTCCTCGTCCGAGTCCACGGACACGTGGACGTGGCAGCCGCAGGTCAGCTGCTCCTGGACCGTCAGCCCGAACTGCCGGGCCGCCCACTCGTACCGCCGGCCCGGCGAGAGCGTCGGCCGGACGGGCAGGGGGGAAGTGGCGAGCGCCGCCGGCAGCGCCCCGGCCGTACCCGCGTGCCGGGCTGCCTCGGCCCGCCAGCGGAGGATCTCCTCCCGGAGCTCGCCCATCTCGGTGACGGGTTTCGTGGCGAACTCCAGCTGCTCCTCCTGGAGCTCCGCCTCCAGGGCGTGCCCCTCCCCCTCCGGGCCGCCGGAACCGCCGGCGGGGGTGGCCTGCTCCGCCGGCTCCTGCGGTGGGATCCCGGCCGCACGGTCGGCTGCCGCCAGCACGGCGCCCGCGACCGCCAGGGGTTCCCCCGTGCCGGGGTCGACCAGCAGCAGTTCCTCTTCGACGCCCACGCTCCGCATCGGCAGCTCCTCGTTCCTCGTGCTTGGTTCGAATGCTCCCCCGTCTGCCCCCGCAGGCTGCGGACATGCCGGTCCCGGCGGGTCCGCGCGGGACACCGGCGGAACGCGCATGAGTCAAACCCGAGAACGCGGGCAAGCGCGCGGCATGACGCCGAACACACCGCTCGAACTCGCCGCCGGCACAGGCCCCCCGGGCCCCGTGTGGCTCCATCTGGTCCTGCTCACCCTCGCGTTGGGCGTGCTCGTCCGCAGCCTGACCAGCGGCCGCTGAACCGAAAGGAAGGATGCGACATGGCACTCCGGCACTCCACCACGGCACGGAACCGGCTCGGCGCCGCCATCGAGGCGCTCGCCGCGTCCCCCCGCTCCCGCAACCGCTTCCGCAGCGGGCTCCGCAGCCGGTCCCGCAAGCGCACCCGTTCGGAGGACCGCGCGTCGGCCCTCGCCCACCTCGTCGCCGGGGCGGCCTCCCGCGTGGCGCGCCGGGCCGAAGAACTCGCCGGCCGGGGCGCACGGACGGCCCGCCACCACGGCAGCAGCCGCAGCCACTGACACCCGCGCGCCCCTGCCCGGACCCGACCACACGAACCCCCCGAAGGGAATCCCCGTGAACGAGAAGCACGATCCCACCGCGAGCAACACGAACCGGCAGGACATCTGGGCCTACCGCCTCGCCGTCGGCCGCCTCGAAGGGGTGGACCTGACGGGCTACAAGGTCGAGGCCGTGGACGGCACCATCGGCAAGGTCGACAAGCACTCGGCCGAGACCGACTCCTCGTGGATCGTCGTGGACACCGGCCCGTGGATCTTCGGCAAGGAGGTCCTGCTGCCCGCCGGCACGATCGTCCGCGTCGACACCACGGACGAGAAGGTCTACGTCGACCGGACCAAGGACCAGGTCAAGGAGGCACCGGAATTCGTCCGCGACCGGCACCTCGGCAACCCCGACTACCACCGGGAGGTCGGCGGCTACTGGGGCGACGCCCCCATCGGCCGCCCTTACTTCTGACGATCGGCTCACTCCCGGGGAACGCGAGGCGCCGGTCTCCTCCGGGGGACCGGCGCCTCGGTCGAGGCCGGGCGAGTGACTGCGCGGACCGTCAGCAGACCGGGCCGGAGCGGGCGGCGGTGGCCCGGAGGAGGTCGCGCAGCAGGTCGAAGTCGATCTCCTCCACGCGGCGGAAGCGCAGGCACCCCCTGCCCATGTTCCGGCCGGCGAGCCGCTCCTCGAACTCCTCGCGGACGTCACCGCGCATCAGATAGAACGAGACGTACTGCTTCTGGGAGGCGAACGCGATCTCGCCGGTGCCGTTCCGTTCGTACACGGGCATCCCGTGGGCCATGACCTCGTCGAAGCCCGGCAGCTCCTGCCGGCACGGCCGGCGCAGCTCCGTCAGGGCCGCCCGCCGTTCGCCGGGAACCTCGGCCAGGTATCCGTCGACATCACGCGCTGCGCTCTGCACCATCCTGCAAGGTTACGCCGGGTCGGGAAGGATCCGGGGCGATCGGCTCACGGCCGACCGGCTCACGGGTGGTCAGGGAGCGGTGGCCGGTGCGTAGACGAATCCGTTCAGCGGGGCGAGCACCTTCCAGCCGAGGGTTTCGTAGAGAGCCCTGCCCTGGACGGTCGCGCCGAGGAGGCCGGTGGAACTGCCGCGCTCCAGAGCCGCCTGGGTGAGGGCGGCCATCACCACCGTCCCGAGGCCGCGGCGCCGGTGCGCCGGCTCGGTGACGATCTGGTCGTAGACGCAGGCGGCAGCGGCGGTGGCGAGGCCCGTCCGGCCGACCGCGGCGAGTTCCCCGCCCGTGGTGAGGATCCGTACGGAGGAGGCACTGCCGGAGGTCTCGGTGGTGACGGTGTATCCCTCCGGCGGCCGCACCGGTGACGGCCGCAGGTCGACGGCCATCAGGAAACAGGGGTCGACGGCCTCCCACAGGGAGGGGAACCACGGCTCCATGTCCGGGAGCGACAGGAACGCCTTGACGCACGTGGTGGGCTCGGCGACCGTGCCGATGAACCCGCGGGCGGCTGCGGACACCGAGGCGGCGGAGGACGCGGCGCCGGCGAAGGACGCGGCGTCGGCAGAGGACGCGGCGTCGGCGGAGGCATCAGCGTCGAGGAGAACGTGACGTACCGCCTGAGTCGGCTGTCCGACGTCGACCCTGAGCCCCCACGGCACGTCCACCGGTTCGGGCAGCCCGCGGGCCGCGGCCCACCCCTCGACCCACAGTCGTCCTGCTTCCCGCATGCAGCCCCCCGCCCCCGCTCACCCACATGGCGGAGAGAGTCCGTGCCCCGCGTGCGCACCGGCCCGGGCTCCCCCGCACCGCACTGTACGGGAAGGCCGATCACCGGCGGCCGCTTACCCCGAGTCCCTCAGCCGCCGCCGTCACGGCGCACGGACTGCAACACGCGCGTGGCGCGGTGCGCAGGCCGGTCGGAGCGGGCTCCTCCGGTACCGGAGCCCTGCCGTCACTTCCACCTTCCGGTCAGGGCCCGGGGAATGTTCGCGCGGTTCTTCGTGTCGAGGCCCTCCTTGTGGATGCGGCCGAGGATGCCCAGCAGGTTGTCGTTGCCGAGTGTCTTGAGGACGGTCGCGAACTCCTCCCGGGACACCGCACTCTCCCTGGACATCCGGGTCTTCACCAGGCCGGCCAGCGCACTGCTGCGCTCGATGCCCTGCTTGCGGTGCACGCCGTGCGCCACCGCCGCGTTCACCAGGCCGAAGGCCGCTTTGCTGCGGATCACGTCGCAGACGAGAACCACGTCCTGGGAGGCGAGGTCTGCGAGGGGTCCGAGGACCTCTGCCGGAAGGTCGCAGTGGGTGTCGAGGAGCACCAGGCGGCGGTCGTAGAGGCTGGCCTGCTGCCCGTCGTTCTCCACGCCGGCCCGCGCCTGGACGACGCGCACCCGCTGCCGCTCGCCCGCGTTCTGCGCGTCCTCCTTCCGGCTCTGGTCCCTGTCCCGGCACTGGGCGGCGAATCGGTCGACGAACCGTTTGTACATCGCGTCGAATGTGCTGCCCTGCCGGATGCGCCTGAACTCCGAGGCCACGTACGCGACCGTGACCTCGTTGCGGAAGTCGTCGTCCGTCTCGTACGCCTCGGCGAGCGCCGGCAGGTGACCGCGCACCTCGCTGCCGTACCGGGTGAAGAGGAACGAGATGAACTCGCAGGCCAGCTCAGGGGCCGCGTCCAGGTCCCGGCCGTCGCCGCCCGCATACCGCTTGAGCAGGCGCACGTTCTTCGACGAGTAGATCCGGTCCACGAAGTCGCCGCCGACGGGCGTGAGTTCATCACTGGGGTCGGACACCCGCGCTGCCGTGCGCGGGGAACCGGAGGGCTGCTGCCCCCTCCCGGACGCCGGGGGCTGTTCGCCGAGTGGCAGCGTCACGCCGAAGACGTCCTGGAGCCTGAGTTCCGAGCCGGTGCGGCACCAGTCGACGAACACCCGGAACTCTTGCAGGACTTCGCCTTCACTTTCCAGGACCAGCTCTTCGGCTTCCACGGACAGCTCCCCGCTGAGGCTGCGGTTCCCGGACATCACTTGTCCGGCACCCTTGCACCTGCGGAAGGCGGTCAGCTCGCAATGGGCCAGGAACGCCGCGAAAAGGTTGGGGCTGGTACGGATGTCGCGTACGGAGACGCAGTCCCACAGCTTCCCCGTCTCCTCAGGGCCGCACTGTGCCAGCGCCAGGAGGAGTTCGGACTCCAGCCGGCTCTCCCAGTCAGCACATTCACCGGCCGAGAGCCCGTCATCTGTGCCCTGGCCGACCACGTCCAAGGTCTCGTTCTCGATCTCCATGCGCCGCACCCGACCTCCGGCACCGCCCCTTCGACGGCGAAGGGGTTCCGACAATGCTGGAACGTGCCGGAGTCTCACACCGGCTTCCGGACGGTTCCAGTCCTATCGGGCATACCTCCGGGACACGGGCCCCGGAGGTATGCCGTCATGCCGTGCGCGGGGTCACTCCGGAATTTCGAGGTAGAGCGTGTAACCGCTCCGGTCGTTCCACGTGCCCTTGAGGAGGCACTGCGTCGATTTCACTTCCTCGCCCTCCTTTTGAGGTATTCGAGGCATGCACCCCACGTCGGTACCGGCGGCACCGTGAGGCGCTTCACGTTCAGTTGGTGGTTGGTGCGCATGTCGTCGAGCAGGAGGGCGCCCTCCTCTGCGGAACGGGTCTCGGACTTCTCCGGCTTGCCGAAGGGGCAGCGCGGCGGGGCGCGGGCTCGTAGCGCTTCTCGTCCTCCGTGGCACGGGGCGGGACCGAAGGTTCCTTGCGCTTCCGGTCCGGCTTGCGCGCTTCCTCGTCGTCGAGTTCCGGTGCTCACGCCAGCAGGTAGAGCGAGCCCGCGTCCTTCAGCTCGCCTGCCGCAAGCTTGGAGAGCGTCGTCGGCCGGTCCACGAAATGGATGTCGGGATGCTTCGCCTCGACTCCTCCCAGGGCCCTCTTCGTGTTCCCCGTCTCTCGCGGCACCCGGCGGTACGCGCCCTCACTGTCCGTACCGGCCGCGGCACTCGTCGACGGCCGATCGGCGGTGTACGCGGACCGCGGGCCTCCCCGATCGGACAACCGGAGGAGCCCTGGTTGCACACCTGCTGCCTCACGGCAATCCCCACTCCGGCTCCTCCTCATGAGCGTGCTTTCGCATGATCCCGGTGCCGGGGCGCGCACCTACCGTGGCCTGCACCTGCCCCTCGAGGAGAGAAGAAGACCGTAGTGCGTGCCGTAGTACTGAACTCCCACGGACAGATAGACGAAGTCGTCGGTCTGGCCACCGTGCAGGAACCCCCGCTGCGACCTTCCGACCTGCGGGTGGAAATGCGCGCGGCGAGCGTGAACCCGATCGACTGGCTGATCGTGGCAGGGGCCCTGCGAGTCCTGCCCGACGAGGCCTTCCCCCTGCTGCTGGGCAGCGACGGTGCGGGCGTGGTCACTGCCGTCGGAACGGACGTCACCGGCTTCTCGGTCGGTGACCAGGTCTTCTTCCGCGTGGCTCCGGACCGTACGGGCACCTTCGCCACCGTCGCCGTGGTCGATGCCGCGCTGGCCGCGCCGATGCCCGCCTCCGTGAGCTTCGTCGAGGCCGCCGGCATCCCGCTCGTGGCGCTCACGGCGTGGCAGGGGCTGGTCGAACAGGCCCGGGTGGAAGCGGGACAGCGGCTGCTCGTCCACGGCGGGGCCGGGGCGGTCGGAGCCGCCGTGGTGCAGATCGCCCGGCACCTGGGGCTGCACGTCACGGCCACCGCGGGAACGGAGGACGTGGAGTGGGTCCGCGGCCTGGGCGCGGAGCAGGTCATCGACTACCGCACGCAGTCCTTCGCGAACGAAGCGGAGCCGTACGACGTGGTATTCGACACGGTCGGCGGGGAGACGCAGGACCGCTCGTTCTCCGTCCTCAAGCGCGGGGGCACCCTGGTGTCGGTGCTCGGCGTCACGGATGCCGACAAGAAGGCGGAGCTGCACGACGTCTCCGTACGGCCGTTCTTCATGCGGCCGGACGGTGCGCAGTTGGCCCGGATGGCAGCGCTCGTCGACGCGGGCGCTCTCCGCTCCCGCACCGACAGCGTCTTCCCTCTGGAAGCGGCCCCGCAGGCCCTCAGCCGCAGCGCGTCGGGCCGCGCCAAGGGCAAGGTCATCATCTCGGTGGACGAGTGACGGGAACGGACCGGCCCACCGGAGGAGTGTTCCCGCCGCGGACGTGACACCGCGGAGGGAGCACTCCTCCGGTGGGGGCCGGTTGAAGGCAGGTCCGCCGACGGTGCCCTGCTACGGCCCGGCAGAGCACCGACCCTTCGGACCCGGCGCATCCGCACGCATCAAAAGATCACTTCCTCTTGACCTTGGGATGGTATTTCCGGACGTATTCGCGAGCATCTTCCTCGGAGAAGCCGTATTCTTGCAGCTCTTCAAAGGCGTCCTTGGGGCCAAAGTCGGAAGCAAGGAAAAGAATCCTGTTGCGCGCAAACTGTTCAGTGAGGCGAGCATCCCAAGTCTTGCCGCGCTGATGAGCGAAGAGTCCCGTCATGTGACAGCTCGGCGCAACCTTCGAAGAAAGCAAATTACCCGCAGCAGGAGCATTCCCGACGGCGAATCCCTCGGACGTGGGGTCGAAAGAATCGGACCAGAACACATTGGCCACGAACGACCAGCTACCCGTTTTCCCGATCCTGCTGCTATTGCTCGGATTGAGCCACGCGTCGTGAGGCACCTGGTCCAGAGCGCCGCCCTGAGGGTCGTACACGACCCCGTCCCTCACTTCCCACACCTCCCAGTAGTGATCTTCGTGCGCATACTCTTGATTCACCCCGTCTCCGTATGCCTCACTGCGCCACACTTCTTGGATCACGTAACCCGACAGATTCCTGTCGCACGCCCACTGGAACGTACGAGTAAAACCCCCGCAGTCATCGGATTCGTCCACCAAATCGACCACCGTCACGCCGATCGTCTGCTGCTCCACAGGATTTCCTTTCAGTGGATCAGAAAAAGGCTCTCACGCCCTCATTTCCCACACGATCGTCCCACCATGGCCGTCTGTTTCGTTTCCTCAACGGGGAAACTTAGGGGCTGTGCAGGCAGGCATCACACGCTGTCCCGGATCTGGTGCCGGCGGAGTTGGCCGGTGGCGGCTGTGCGGGGCAGGGTGGCGACGAGCCGGAGGCGTCGGGGGTGCTTGTGCGCCGCGAGCCGGTCGTGCAGGAAGGCGCGCAACTCGTCCAGGCCGGGCGGGGAAGCCGGGTAACGGGGCACGATCACACAGCACACCACCTCTCCCCATACCGGATCGGGCAGCCCGATGACGGCGACGTCCGCCACCGCGGGGTGGCCGGCGAGTGCCTGCTCCACCTCGACCGGCACGACGGTCTCGCCGCCCGTACGGATCACGTCTCCCACTCGGCCGACGATCGTGAGCCGTCCTTCCGCGTCGATGTCGGCCAGGTCGCCCGTCCGGTACCAGCCGTCGGTGAACGCGGCTTCGGTTGCGCCGGGGTCGTCGAAGTAGCCGTCGAAGAGGAGCGGTCCGCGGACGTGCAACTCCCCGGTCCCGGTGACGTGGACGCGCACCGAGGTGCCGGGCGGGCCGACGCTGCGGGGGTGCTTCGCCACGTCGTCGCCGGCGAGGCACGCCACGTTGCCCGCTTCGGTGGAACCGTAGAAGACCCGCACGTCCGCGCGCGGCGCGACGGAGCCGATGGCGGCGAGGAGACCGGGCGTCACCGACGAGGTTCCCGTGTCGGCGAACCTCAGGGTGGACAGGGGGGTGCCGCCGGCGTCGAGCACGCGCTGCCAGACGGCGGGGATGCAGTACAGGCGGGTGGCTCCGTGGGCGGACACCGCCTCCCGGATCGCCTCTCCGCGCGGGCGCTCGACGTACACGACGGCTGCCCGCGCCTGCCACTGCTGCAACGAGATCGTCCACGCCGCCATGTGGAAGAGGGGAAAGGTGCAGACGGCCGCGCCGCGCGGTTCGAGCTGTGAACCGGGGTGCGAACGCAGGAAGCTCGCCCGGTGCGACAGGACGACGCCCTTGGGCCTGCCGGTCGACCCGGAGGAAGGGAAGATCACGTGCGGGTCGGTTTCGGCCGAGGGTCCCGGCGGGGCTGCGGCGCCGGGGACCCGAGGGGCAGGGCGGTCCGGCGCGCCGGATCCGACCAGCGATCCGAGGCGGACGGTTCGGGACCCGGTCGCCGCAGCGAGGAGGGTGGTATCCGCGACCGGTCGGTCTCCTCCCACGGCGACCAGCGAGGGGCGCATCGCCGCGGCCACCTGTGCCGCCTCCGTGCCGCCGAGCGTGCCCGCGATCGGGACGAAGACCGCTCCGGCCTTGGCGAGGGCGGCGAACAGCACCACGACGTCCAGACCCGTCCGGGCCCAGCAGGCGACGCGGTCCCCCGGTCGCACTCCCCGGGCCTGCAGGCCGGCGGCGGTCCGGTCGGCCAGGGCGTCGAGCCTGCCGAAGGTGAGCGACCGGTCGCCGAGGACGGCCGCCGTCCGGTGGGGCACCGCGCGGGCGGCGTTGGCGAAGACCTCTCCGATGAGCAACTGGTCCACTGCGCTCCTCCCGCAGCGCCGGCCCGGGGGTCGGCGAGGTGACGGCGCCCGCCCGGACAGCGGGGCGGGGTTCAGTCCTTCAGCTCGACGATGATCTCGACGTACGGATGCGTTCCGGGATTGACCGCCGTCTCCACGCCGCCGCGGCCGACGAACACCACGGCGCCGGGCACCACGTCCGCCTCCAGGTAGTCCCGGTACGGCCCCTCGCTGTCGGCTTCCGGCCGCACGGCGATCCGGTCCCCTGAGATCTGCACCAGTACGTGTTCGAGCTCGTGCCTGTGTACGTCGCTCTCCTCCCCGGGAGCCAGCCGCAGCTCCCAGACGCGCACCCGGTCGTTCTCGAAGAGGACGCCGCTGCCGATCGTGCCCAGTTTCCGCTCGGGGGTCATTTGCCTTCTCCTCTGTCCGGTCCGGCGCCCCGTCCGGGGCGCGGTTTCAGTAGCCGAGCGCGGGGTCCACTTCGTTGACGAGCGGGCGGCCGCTCAGAAAGCGCGCCAGATTGTCCTGGAGGAGCCGGTACAGGCCGGTGAAGTGGGCATCGGCGGCGGTCGCCGCGTGGGGTGAGACCGCCAGGTGCGGTGCACTCCACAGCGGGTCGGCGGGGTCCGGCGGCTCGTGGCGCGCGACGTCGATCGCGGCAGCTCCCAGGTGGCCCGACCGGAGCGCCGCCACCAGCGCTTCTTCGACGACGCACGAACCGCGTCCCACGTTGCAGAAGAAGGCGCCCGGGCGCATGGCCGCGAACGCCTCCTCCCCCATCAGGTCGGTGGTCTCCGCGGTGTCGGGCAGCGCGGCCACCACCGCGTCGCACTGCGCGAGCACGGCGTGCAGGTCATGGGGGCCGAACACGCGCTCCACGTGGGGCGCGGCGAGGTCCGTGTGTCTGCGGACCGCGAGCACCCTCATGCCGAACGCCTGCGCCAGCCGTGCGACTTCGGTGCCGATCGCGCCGAGTCCGAGCACGCCCAGCGTCCTGCCCGCCAGTTGGGTGCCGTGGCAGGGGCTCCAGCGTCGCTCCGCCTGCAGCGCGGCCAGTTCGTCGAACCGTTTGGCGTGGGCGAGCACCCGGGCGATGGCGAACTCGGCCACGGCGCCGGCGTTCACGCCGGAGGCGGTGGTCACCCGGATGCCGGCGCGGACCAGGTCCGGCGTGAGCACTCCGTTCGCACCGGCGCCCATCGACTGCACCCATCTCAGGCGCGGCGCGATCCTCGTGACGTCCGCCGGCAGGCTCAGGGCGACGGCGACGTCGGCGCGGCGGGCCAGTCGGGCGGCCGGGCCCCGTCCGGCACGGTCGAGGCGGCAGTGCACCAGCCGGACGCTCCCGTGGACCGCGGTCAGGGCCCGTTTGTCCCGTGCGACGTCCTCCGGGCACCGCGGGTCCCACGCGGGGGGATAGGAGAGGCAGACGACGACGGGTTCGTCTCGTGTCACCGGCTCCTGCCTCCCCCGGTGTCCTTGAGGACGCCCATGGAGTGGATCCGCGCGTGGTGGTCCGCCATGTACCGGGCGGACCGGGTGGTGTCCACCGCCCACCCGGTCGGACACATCGTCAGGACCTCGACGAGTGCGAAGCCGCGCTTCTGCGCCTGCAGGGCTTTCAGGACCATGCGTTTGGTGCGCTGTACGTTGACGGCCGTGTCGACCGCGCCCCGCGCGACGTACACCGCACCGTCCAGTGTTGCCACGAGGTCGGCGAGCCGTATCGGGTGGCCGTGGTGCCGGGCGTCCCGGCCCTCCGGGCTGTTCTTGGTCCGCTGGCCGAGCACGGTCGTCGCCGTCATCTGGCCGCCGGTCTCGCCGAAGACGCCGTTGTTGAGCATGAAGCACGTGATGCGTTCACCGCGGGCGGCGGCGTGCAGCACCTCCTGCAGGCCCTCGTTGACCATGTCTCCGTCGCCCTGGACGGTCAGCGCCGTCACGTCGGGACGCATGCGGGTGATGCCCGTCGCCACGGACGGGGCGCGGCCGTGCAGTGCCTGGACGACCTCGATGTCCAGGTTGTTGGAGAAGGCAGTGGAGCAGCCGATGCCGAACACGGCGATGCAGGAGCGGGTCAGGCCCAGTTCGGCCACGGCCTCGGCCACGGCGCGTATCGCCATCGGTTCGCCGCAGCCCGGGCAGAGCTGGTGCGCGCCCACGCTGATCAGCTCGGGTGTGAAGTCGTGGACCAGGGAGGCGGCACAGGCCGGCGGGTGGTCCGTGGGGACGACCGGGAGGAACCGGGGCTCGTTCATCGTGCCGCCACCCGCCCGACCAGCTGCATGATGCGTTCCTTGAGGTGGGTCACGTCCAGGTCGGGGGCGATTCCGAAGCCTGAGGGGTCCATGGAGAGTCCTCCGATGAACTCGACCGGCACCTGCCCGTCGACGGCGAGCCGGACGTCGTCCACGGCCTGCCCGCTGTTGTTCTCGTACACGGCCACGGCCCGGCAGCCGCGGGCGAGGCGGGCGAGGGCGCCGTAGGGGAACGGGACGAGGGTGACGGGCCGGGCGTAGCCGACCGGAAGGCCCTCGGCGCGCAGTTCCCGGACGGCCGCCCGTACGTACGCCGCCGGTGAGCCGTACGCCACGACGAGCACGGCCGTGTCCCCGCCCGTCTCCGCCTCGATGCGCGGTGCGATGCCGTCGAGCATGGCCCGGGTCCGGTCCGCACAGGCTCGGTAGTGGACCGCCAGGTCGTAGCCGGCCTGCGCCCCCTGGCCGTCGCGCTGCTTGACCGTGCCGAGCGGAGAGATCAGTCTGGCCCTGCCGGTGCCGCCGCTGCGGCCGTCCACCGCCCAGGCGGGCGTGACCGGTTCTTCGGGTGCGGGAATGCTCACCGATCGGTGGGTGTGGGCCAGGTAGTAGTCCCCGAAGAGCATGACGGGGGTGCGCCAGGCCTCCGCCCAGCCGAAGGCCAAGGACACGTGGGTGACGGCCTCGGACACGTCGACGGGGGCGAGGACGGGGAGACGGTAGTCGCCGTGTCCTCCCCCGCGCGTCGTCTGGAAGTAGTCGCCCTGCCCCCGGGCCATGTTGAGCACGACCAGCGGCAGCCGGGCCGACGTCATCTCGGCCAGCGATTCCTGCATCAGCGCCAGGCCCTGGCCGGTGGAGCCGGTGGCGGCCCGCGCGCCGATCGCGGCAGCCCCCCAGCACATCCCGATCGCTTCGAGTTCGCTCTCGGCGTTCATGCAGACGCCGCCCGCCCCGGGGAGGCGCTGCGCCATCGCTTCGAGGACCCCCGTGAAAGGAGTCATCGGGTAGCCCGCGAAGAAACGGCACCCCGCCGCCACCATCGCGGCGGCCAGTGCGTCCGAACCGGCCATGAACCGGGGGGCACTCACCGCGTGTCCTCCTCGCTCGGGTGGTAGCGGTAGACCTGGAACACGAAGTCGGGGCAGATCGCGGTACAGGCCTTGCAGGCGATGCATCCGGGCAGCAGCTCGGGGTGGCGGTACCCCCGTGCGTTGACCCGGTCGGTGGTCATGACGAGGACGGCCGGAGGGCAGGCATCGACACAGAGCTCGCAGCCCTTGCACGCCTCCGTGTCGATGACCAGCGTCCCGGCGCTCATGCCGGTGCCTCCGCCCAGGCTGGTCGCGAGGACGCGGGCACCGCACCGTACCCGGCGGCCAGCGCGCGCATGTTGGCGGTGGCCTGCTCCAGGCGGTGCGGGGGCAGCACCTCGGGAAGGGCCTGCGCCAGCGCGTCCGCCCCGACGATGTCGGTGGCCCGGGCGTAGGCCCCGATCGCGACCATCGTCGCTGCGGCCGGGGAGCCCAGGTCACGGGCCAGGGCGGTGGCGGGTACCTCGAGCACGTCGAACGCCGCGTCGGGCCGCCGGACCCCGCCCGGTGCCACGCCGTCCCGCCAGGGGGTGCGGCAGACGGTGCTGTCCACGAGCAGCCAGCCGCCCGGCCTCAGCCGGGGGACGACGTGGTCGGCGTAGGCGTCGTGCATGACGATCGCCGACCAGGCCAGGGGGACGGTCGGCGGGCTCTCCACCGCGGTGTCGGCGGCGATCAGCGTCGCTTCCGTGTTGCCGCCGCGCATCATCCCGCCGAAGCTCCCGAAGAGTTGTACGCCACGTCCCGCGGCGGTCAGGGCGTGGGCGAGCAGCCGCGCGGCGAGCTGGACCCCCTGCCCTCCGATCCCGGTCATCAGCAGTTCGCGTTCCACACCGCCACCTGCCTTCCCCTCGAACCTTTCTGACGAGCTGTCAGAACGCCGTTCTCACCATAGGGACGACTGTTCTCGGGCGCCAGGGTTGTGGCAGCATCTGCGGTGGCAACGAGCGAGGGGGGATCATGGCGGAGGGCGAGTTCGCCGCGGACCTGATGGCGCGGGCCGTCGAGAGGCCGCTGGCGAAGCACCACGCGGCCTCGGCCCAGGAGGTCCGCCACCTGCTCGGGGCCGCCTACGCGGTGATCGAGCGGACGGGATCGCTCGACTTGACGATGCGGGAACTCCTGCACGAGGCCGGGATGTCCAACCAGGCGTTCTACCGGCACTTCGGGTCGAAGGACGACTTGTTCATCGCGATCCTCGACCACGGCCGCCGCCGCATGGCCGAGCTCCTGCGGGAACGGATGTCACGGGCGGACGGCCCCTTGGCCGCGGTGCGTGCGTGGGTCGACGGAGTCCTCGCCCAGGCCGCCGACCCACGTCTCGCGGCACGCACCCGGCCCTTCGTGGCGCATGTGGACAGGCTGGCCACGCGCTTCCCCGAGGCACACCGCGCCTCCGAGCGCGCCATGATCGAACCCCTGATGGACGCGCTGCGTGCGGCGACCGCCGACGGGTCCCTGCCCGGCCCCGGCGGCCGGGCCGACCCCGAGCGCGACGCACGTACCGTCTACCTGCTCACCGTCGCCTCACTCCACGACCACCTGATGGCCGGCACACCTCCGACCCCCTCGCAGGTCGACCACCTGTTCGCCTTCGTGTCGGGTGGCCTGAGGGGCACGGCGGGGTCCGACAGCCCGGCGGACCGCCCGGAACAGGGCTGACGCCAGTCGGGGTACGTGCTCACTTGCCCTTGTCGAGGGTGAGGGCGACGGAGACGCTCTGGGACGCGCCTCCCGTGCGGGTGAAGGTGCCCTGGCCCCGCGCCGTCTTGTAGTCCGCCGTGCCGCTGGTCACGCCCGAGATCCGGCTTCCCGCCTGCTCTCCGAGGTGGATCGGGGTGCCGAGCGGCTGCGTGTGGCGGCCCCAGAACGTCAGGCCGCCCTCGGGCAGCGTGTACGCGCTCTGGCACTGCGTCGTGGTCGACTGTGCATCCACGCGGGTGATCGTGCAGATCAGGTCGAAGGTGCCGACCGCGGAGCCGTTCCGGTACACGGTGCCGCCGGCAATGCTCTGGTCGCCGACACTCTCACCCGCCGGGGCCACGTCGATGGGGTCGTGCCGGTCGATGGTCTGGGTCCAGTTCAGCGTGACCTTCCGGTCCCCGCCTCCACGGGGAGCCGCGGCGGCGACGGGTGCGGTGGCGGCGGCGGTGACAGCACCGGCGGTCAGCACCAGCGCGAGGATGGAGAGCCTGCTTCTACGCATGCCGTACTTCTTCCGGGAGTTGGGACACTACCCGATGGAAATTACTGTGCGAATCACCATAAATACGTACAGTAACCCATCCGAGGGCGTGCCCTCCTCTGTGCGGCGGGGAGCGCCTGCCTCGCAGCGGCCGCCCGGCAGCGAGGGCACGGTCCCGAGGCTGACCGGCCGGAGGAATGGGCGATCAACCCACCGGTACGGCCAGGGGGCCCGCGCCGGGGTTCAGGTACGTCACGTGGAGGACGACCTCGTGCCCGCCGGTGTTGCGGCCCTCGTGGACGTGCCGGCTGCCGCGGGGCTCGAGGAAGGCGTCCCCCGGACCGTAGCGGTGGGTCCGCCCGTGGCCGTCGGTGTGGGTCAGCTCGCCCTGCTCGACGACCGCCAGGAGGTCACCGGGGTGCCAGTGCCACCCGGTGGTGCCGCCGACCGGAAGGACGATCCTGCGCATGAGCACCTCGGACACGCCCTCGACGTGCAGCTCGATGGGCTCCTGGGCGGTGCCCCTGGCCAGCTGCCGGGCGACGGGGACGAACGCACCGGTGCCGTACTCGGCGGCCGCGGTGTCGGGAGCCGGTGCGAAGGACGTCCCGGGGTGCCGCGGGAGGGGGCGGGTGTGTGTCGCAGGCATCCAGGCCTCCTGGGCGAGAAGCGGAACGGGTTTCCTCCAGTGTCCGCGCGGGCCGCGACCGCCTCGCCCCCCGACCGGGGGACGGGACCGGTGGACCGCGGCGATCCTCACTCGGGACCGGCTCGCCCGCGCCGGGAGTCGTACGGGGCCGCATCGACGAGAACCTGACCGGACCATCCGCATCCACCGCGCACTCCGCCGATCGGCCGGTGACGCGGTCTTCCGGTGAGGAACAGTCTGGCCGCATGATTCCGACGAAGATCGCACTGGTCGCTGCCGTCACGGCCGTCACGGCCCTGGTCCCTCTGGCGAGTACCGCCTCCGCTGCGCCCGAACCGGCCCCGCACGCGTGTAAAGGCGCAAAGACCTGCTACGTGAACGTGTCGGTTGCCCAGCTCTGGGAGAGCCCCGACAAGGTGCGCGCAGTGGACGCCAAAGCGCTCACGAACCCCGTCGACCTGCGCGGCTGGTTCGCCGACATGGCCCACGACATCAACCTCCGGCGCGACATCCCCGGCGAGACACAGGCCCTCTACGGCAACCGGGTCACCGTCGTCGCCACGACCAGGACCCGGGACGGCATGCTGTGGGACAAGGTCCTGCTGCACGGGCAGCCGACCCCCAAGGACAAGGCAGGCTATCCGGGATGGGTGCCCGACCGGCAGCTGACGAAGCACCGGAAGAAGGCACCGGCCGGGACGACTCCCGAGCGCATCAGCAGCCGGACGGCGTGGGGCTTCGGCACTCCGCAGGCAGCTGCTTCGGGCTCCGCGTCACGGGGCGGGACCGAGTACTCGTTCAACACCGAGTTCTCCGTGAAGCCCTCCCCTGCGGACCCTTCCCTGCTGGAGGCGTACGCCAACGACGGCAGCCCGATCTACTTCAAGCCCCAGGACCTCACGGCACCACCACCGGACGTGACCGGTGGGACCGTGGTCGCCGAAGCACGCAAGTTCCTGGGGCAGGACTACCTGTGGTCGGGTGCATCGGGGTTCGGCTACGACTGTTCCGGCCTCACGAGCCAGGTGTACTCCGCCCTCGGCATCACCATTCCCCGCGACAGTCAACCGCAGTTCGATGCGGGCGGCGGCAGGGCACCTGCCGGCTCGGCACGCGGCGTACGCATCGACTCCGAAGCCGATCTCCGGCCCGGTGACGTCGTGGGCTTCGGCAGCAGCACGGCGAACGTGACCCACGTGGGCATCTACGCCGGGAGGAACGACAAGGGGGAGCCGATGATGATCGACGCGCCCAAGACCGGTGAGAAAGTGAAGGAAGAACCCATGACGGGAAGGCCGTTCGTGGGAGCCACGCGGTTCATCGGCGCTTGACGCACGGGCCCGTCGCCCCGGCCACCGGAGGGTGGCCGGGGGCGGGTCGGCCCCGCGCCGTCCCGCGGTCGCGCGCTCAGAGCGCTCGGGTCACTCCGCTTCCGGAGAGCGGGCAGAGCCGGGTGTCGGCGAGTTCCGCCGCGGTGAGGGGGATCTCGTCCCAGGTCAGTCCGTCGGACCCGTCGCTCACCGCCTGCTTGACCGACCACGGCACGTCCACCAGGACGCCACCGTCGTTGATCCGCGCCGTGGCCGTGCCAGTCAGCACCTGGTAGGTGGGGGTCTTGTAGAGCACGCTCCGGTGCTTGGCGGGGATCGTCACCGAGTCCTGCTGCTTGAAGGTCGTCGTGTTGGTGGTGGAGTGCCCGTACGTCTGCGAGAACGCCAGCTCGATCCCGGTCTTCAGATCGCCGAACTCAAGACCGAGCACGAGCTTCTGGCCGTACTCGGTGGTGAACGACGTCTCGTTCGCCACGCTGGTCTCCCACCACAGCGCCCTGTTCTGGGCCACGGAGGTGCAGTTGGTGCTGAAGGCCACCGGCTTCGGCTCGCCCGAGACGATCGTCGCCTTGTAGTCCTTCAACGTGCACGTCGCAGCACCGCTCCCACACGCCTGCGCGGCCTCCTCACGGGTGGGCGTCGGGTAGTAGTACACCGAGGTGATCTCGTTGTGGAGGTTCGTGCCGGGGTTGTGCCAGCCGATGGGCCTGGCGTCGCCGGTGACACCGGTGTGGTTCGGGTGCTGAGCGGGGCTGACCTGACACTCGTTCATCCCGATCTCGGAATTGACCCGGTTGTCGAAGGCCGAGTCGATCAGGTGCAGGTTCATGACCCCCGGACGCGGCATGTTCCCCTTGCAGCCGTTGGCCGCGATGGAGAGCACGCTCCCGGTCCAGTCGGGCTGGGAGAAGTGCATGGAAGACATGTAGGGGTTGTACGCCTCGATGCGCTTGCGCAGGGCGTCCATTGCCTGCCAGCCGCCGGTCGCCGTGAGCGGGGCGTCCCCCACCCCGCCGCCGGTGACGATCCTGACCAGCTCGCGGAAGTTGGGGGCGCACGCGAGCTTGCCGTTGAAGTGGCAGTAGCGGTGCACGGTCACGGTATCGGCCTGGGCGACCCCGCCGGCGGTCAGCACGGCAAGGGCGGAGAGGGCGGCGGTGGCGAGCTTGTGTCTCAATGCTGCTCCAAAGTCGGAGGGGTGAGATTTCCGTCCTCCGAGAGACTGCAACTCAACTGTCCCTGTTGAGAATTGGCCGATCGGATGACCTTCTGGTCTAGAACCGGCGGCTGATTCCGTAGATCCGGCGCACCTCGAACATCACCATGGGAGTAGCGCCGGTCACCGTCCCGGCTACTGACGGTCCGTCAGGGTGCGGTGCCGGGGCCTTGACATATCCGTCCAGCGGGGCGAGCACCTTCCATGGGGGATTCGCCGAGGGCTTTACCCCTGCAGGATGGCGCCGAGCATGACGAGAGAGTCGCCGTGCCGGGCGTGCGCACCGCTCCGGGTCCCCTCGCACCGCGCCTCACGGGGAGGCGGAGAGATGACACGAGCTGTTGATCTACTTATCGGCGCAGAGGCATCCAACGGGCTGAAACCGGGCAGCAACCCGGGCTCCTCCACGTCATTTCGGGCTTTTGGGAACAGAATCGGTCCGCTCTTGGCTCCTGCCTACTGCACGGCAGCCTCCGTGTAACTCACCTCGAGGAACCTTCGTGCCTTCGACAACCCCGCATGCGCCACGGACCCGCCGCGGGCGGGCCCTGGCTGCTGTCTGCGTACTCGCCACGGCCACCCTGTCCGCCCTGCCGTCCACCGCCGACGCCCAGGAATCGTGCACCACTCAGGCCAGCGTGCCGGGCCTGTTCAACCCCGGCACCAAGACCTGCACCTACAACTTCCCCACGACGGCCGGCGAACAGACCTTCGTCCTTCCCTCCGGCGTCGGGAGCTTCACCGTCGCAGCCACCGGAGGCCGCGGTGCGAACGCTGCACCCGGCGGGCCGGGCGGGTCCGGGGCCACCGTCAACGCCGTCCTGCCGGCGAGCGTTCTCGACGGCGACCGCACGGTGTACGTCGTGGTGGGTGGCAACGCGTCGGGCAGCGCCGGAGGGTTCAACGGAGGCGGTGGCGCGGCCGCCCCCAATGGAGGCGGCGGCGGGGCCAGCGACGTTCGGCTCGAACCCCTGTCCGTGCCCCTCAGCACCACCGATTCACGCCTGGTCGTCGCAGGCGGCGGAGGAGGAGGCGCGGAGGGTGGCGCAGGCGGGGGTTCCGCCCCGGCGCCCGGAGGGATCCCCGGACCCGGCATGTCCGCCCCCTCCGGCCTGCCCGGTCTCCCCGGCGGGCCCTTCGGCACCGGCGGCGGGGCCGGTGGTCAGGGCGGGGCGACCGGGTTCCCGGGCGGCGCCGGTGGGGCGGCAGCGCCGAACGTGTCCGGAAGCGGCGGCGGAGGCGGCGGCGGAGCCGTCTCCTCGTTCCCCTCGCCGGCACGGGGAGCGGGCGGCGGCGGGGGCGGCGGCGCCACAGCCGGGGGTGCCGGGCAGGGTACCCAGAACGGCAGCAATGGTGCTCTCGGGGTCGGAGGCAGCGGCCCGGGCAACGGCGGCGGAGGCGGAGGCGGAGGCTACTTCGGAGGAGGCAGCGGTGCCGACGCCGCCCTCCCCTCCGGAGGCGGGGCCGGTTCGTCGTTCGCCGCACCGGGTGCCACGTCGGCAGACGTGGGCAGCACTGGCCAGCCGCCTCGGATCGTCATCACCTACCAGCTCGCTGCCACCACCACGACGGTCTCCTGCGTTCCCAATCCGGTGACCTCCGGTCAGAGCTCCGTGTGCACGGCTACCGTCAGTGACAGTTCCACCCCCACCGGCACCGTTGCTTTCAGCGTCGACGGCACCCCTGTCGGCGACCCGGTGGAGCTCGTGACCGCTGGAGGGAACGCCGCCGAGGCGACGTTCACCACTGATCCCGGCCTCGCCGTCGGCGAGCACACCATCGAAGCCAATTACACCGGCAGCATCGCGTACGCCTCGTCCACAGGCTCCACCACCCTCACCGTCGGCGTCGCTCCCACCACGACGGTGGTCACGTGCGTGCCTGCATCGGTTCCCGCCGGAACGAGCTCCACCTGCACCGCGACCGTCACCGACACCACCACGCCCACCGGAACCGTCACCTTCAGCATCGACGGCACCCAGGTCGGCAGCCCGGTCAACCTCACCGATGGCTCCGCAGCCATCACCACGCCCACCACGCTCACCGTCGGCACCCACACCGTCCTCGCCCAGTACAACGGCAGCCCCACCCACGCCCCGTCCTCCGACGACACCACCCTCACCGTCGGCGTCGCTCCCACCACGACGGTGGTCACGTGCGTGCCTGCATCGGTTCCCGCCGGAACGAGCTCCACCTGCACCGCGACCGTCACCGACACCACCACGCCCACCGGAACCGTCACCTTCAGCATCGACGGCACCCAGGTCGGCAGCCCGGTCAACCTCACCGATGGCTCCGCAGCCATCACCACGCCCACCACGCTCACCGTCGGCACCCACACCGTCCTCGCCCAGTACAACGGCAGCCCCACCCACGCCCCGTCCTCCGACGACACCACCCTCACCGTGACCGCGCCCAGTGGTGGCACCGGCCGCCCCCTGATCGACCTCAGCGGCACCGTGACGGCGTTCAACAACATCGCCATCAACAACAACATCAAGAGCCCCGGTGGTCGTAACACCACTGCTCAGGGCCTGACCTCGGAGCCGTCCGGCTCGTGAGGCACCGGTCCTGCGGCGGAGGCAGCCAGGAGAGCATCCCCGGCTGCCTGAGGCACAGCCGTTTGGCCGGATGACGAGGTAGCAAGGGTCGGGGGCGGTCCTCTGCGGACCGCCCCTCGATCGTGTGGTCTCGGCACCGCTGTCCCTGTCAGCCGCGGGACCGCCCCCCAGCGGGTCCGTTGCAGCGGCCCAGGCGGAGGCATTGGTCTTCTGTGCCTCCCCCGGTCGGTGGAGACGTGATGGTCCACGGCACCCTCTGGTCGGCCGTCGCTCACCGGGCGGGTGCATCGCAGGATTGCAGGAGCGCCATCCGGGGGCCGCTCGGCTCCACTCCACCCGGCGACCCCGCCGTCCTCTGGTGCCCCGTCTGGCCGACCGCGCTATGGCGTCGGCCTGCAAGAGGAGATTTCATGCGATCCATCATTTCCACGTTCCGCAGGTCGTTCGCCCGCTGGCTGCACCAGGGACCGGACGATCAGGTCCTGCTGTCGCAGCGGGGTCATCTGGCCGTCCGGCGTGGCGCAGCCTGCCTCTGCGGTGCGTGCAGGGACGGAAGCTAGCCGCACCGAAGCCGGCCGTATCGATCATGCGCGTTCCGGGCACCGGCCCGGTCTTCGCCGGGCTGCCCGAACGGCTGCCCATCCGCTTGCTGTCCCGCCGGCATCTCGCCTGTTGACTCCCGAGGACGCAGCCGGAGCAAGGTTCGGTGCGAGTGCAAGGAGTCAGGACAGCACATGGGCAAGAGGAATCACCGCAGCTCCCGAAGGGGTGTCTACATCGGCACGGGGGCGGCGATGGCGGCGATGTCCTTCGCCGTGCTCCAGCAGGCGAACGCCACCGAGGAGACGGAGGTGCCGCAGACCATCGACCTGAAGAACGGGAGCTTCGAGGAGTCCGACAACGTGGCGATGGCCCTGCACTGGAGGAACGGCGGCACCCAGAAGGTCATCAAGAGCAGCGACCCCGGTGTCAAGGCGTCCGACAAGGACCACTACCTCGAGATGACGGGCATCACCGAACAGGACGTCCCGGTAGAGCTCGGGCGCCAGCTCCGTTTCCGGCTCGACTACCGGGCAGCCGGGCTGACGGGCGGCGCATACATGGCGACCATGTCCGACCCTGACAAGCCCAGCAACGGATACCAGCAGTTCCGGTTCGTCACCGAGCCCAACAAGGACTGGGCGACTATCGACGGCTTGTACACCGTCCCGGCGGAGATGCAGAACGGCAAGAGCTCGCTCCGGCTCAAGATCGGCCCCCAGGTCCCCGGTCCCGAGAATCCGGAGATCCTGGTGGACAACTACCGGATCGAGTACGCGCCTGTGGTGGAGACGTCCTCGACGCAGTCGGAGGGGCCCGTGCAGATCGGGTCCCGCGTCGAGGTCGAGTCGGTCATCCACCACAAGGGCGGTGGGTCTCTGCTGAATCCCCTGTTCGCCGTGCCGATGCCGGCGGGGCTGTCGTACGTCGACGGCAGCGCCGAGGTGATCAAGGACGACGTCCCTCTGGCGGGGTCCCAGGTCAAGCTCGGGAGCGACGGACGGCAGCTGGAGATCGTGCCCGGTACCGAAGGAAAGATGTCCCCCGGCACCTACAAGATGAGGTACACGGTGGAGATCGCCAAGGAGGCGGCCGACACCTTCGCCCTGAAACCCGTGCTGCTCCACCAGTGGGCCGGCAAGACCGGACGCGACCAGGACATCGCCGTTGCCGCGTCGGAGTTCACCGTCGCCACCTCCAACGCGCAGTTCACCGAAGGCGCCGGCGGTTTCGTGAAGGAGAAGTACGCCAAGGGGGAGACCGCCGAGCTCGTCATACCCGTCGAGAACACCGGTCCCGATGAGGCTCGGGAGGTCGCGGTGCTGATCACCTCCGAGGGCGGCGGCATCACTGACCTCACGGGTGAGGGCGGCGAGTGCGAGGCGGCCGCCGATTCCCCCGGCGCCGTTCGCTGTTCCGTGGCGGCTCTGCCCGTGGGCGGCAAGAAGGAGTTCAAGGTCAAGGGCCTCGTCAGCGGCAGCGGCGTCCTGAAGGCCCAGGCCACCTTGAGTACGGGCAGCCGCCAGGCGGCCAGGTCCGAGACGTACACCACCTCGGTCGACCGCTACTCCGCCATGGCCGTCCGCACCAGCGTGGTCAACGCCCGGGGCGAGGAAGCTCAGACCGTCGAGCCCGGCGAGGAGCTGACGTTCAAGACCACGCTGGAGAACACCGGCCCCGACAAGGCGTCATCCGTCGTCGTCTCGCTCGACCTGCCGCCGGGTATGACGTCGGACGAGCCGCTGCCCGGCACCTGGACGGTCGGCGACCTCAACGCCGGGGAGACCAAGGAACTGGTCTTCACTGCGAAGGCGCCCGCGGACCTCGCCGAGTTCCACCATGCGGCGACCGTGACCAAGTGGGTCGGCCAGGACAACTCGCAGGAGCGGACGTCCGAGTCCGTGGTGAAGGTCAACCGCAACGCGAAGCTGGACGTCGCCGTGACCGTGGACCGTGGCGGGCTCCCGACCGCAGCGCCCGTGGTGCCCGGGACCTCCCTGGGCTACACGGTCAAGATCACGAACAGCGGACCGTCCACGGCCGGGCAGGTGGTCGTCGCCCAGCAGCTGCCGGAGGGATTCGCCCCGGACCCGTCGTACCCGCCGCGCGGCATCTGGTACGACGCGAAGGAGCAGAAGTGGACCGTGGACGCCGTGCCCGCCGGGAAGACCGTGGAGCTCACGCTCAAGGGCAGGGTGCTGGCCGACCACCCCTCGCTGGCGTACGGCGCCCGGATCGAGGCTGCTTCCGTTCCGGACCTGCGTGCTGACGGCGGCGGCTACGGTGAGCTGGCGAACCATCGGGCGTCCCACACGACCGAGGTCACGCAGCAGGCGGAGATGAACCTCACGGTCGAACGGAGCAAGCCGAAGGGTGAGGCCAGGCCGGGCGAGGAGGCGGTCTGGACCGTCACGGCGTCGAACACGGGAGTGTCGACCGCCCGGGGCATGGAGATCGCCAACCAGCTGCCCGAGGGGGTCACCTTGACCTCGGCGAAGGACGCGGACGGCAAGGACGTCGAACTGGAGGGTGCCGAGCAGCTGTGGAAGCCGGCCGATCTCGGGGCGGGAGAGAGCGTCACGCTGACGGTCGGCGGCACCGTTCCGGCCGACCGGGACACGCTGGACTTCACCTCGTCGCTGGTGCGCGCCGAGACGGCGGACTCCCGCGGAGAGACCGGCCAGGTCGCCCAGCACAAGGCCGTCAACTCGATGAAGGTGGTGCAGCAGGCCGATCTGGAGGTGAAGCTCACCCCGGCGAGCAGCGGCCTCAAGCCGGGAGAGAAGGGCACCGTCACCGTTACGGTCTCCAACGCGGGTCCGTCCACCGCCCGTTCGGCCGTCGCGGAGCTGACCCTGCCGGAGAACCTCGCGGGAGTCACCGACGACGGGAACGGCTCCTTCGATCCGAAGACCGGCTCGTGGCAGGTCGGCGATCTCGGGGTGGGAGACGAGAAGTCCCTGACGCTCGGCTTCAGTTCCGACAAGGAGCAGGAGAGCACGTTCACCGTCCTGGCGCTGTCCTCGGCCGCGGAGGACCCCAACACATGCGTCGAAGTGTGCGCCAGCGCCACCACCAAGATCAGTGCCACCGGCGAGGCGCCCGGTGGCGGTGACGAGGCGCAGGAAGAGGGGTCGGTGCTCGACCAGGCCCTGGCTGCGACCGGCAGCAATGCGCTGTGGTGGGGAGCGGGCGCGCTCGGCGCCCTGGGCGTCGGCGCGGCGGCTCTGCTGTTCGCCCGCCGCCGCAACAGCAGCTGACCGTCCCCTTCCGCGACCGACGGCCCGCCTCCGCCGAGGCGGGCCGTCTGTCGTGCCGGACACGGACACGGGGCGTTGATCCCAGAGCGCGTTGAGGTGGTGGACGGCGAAGTGCCCCTGGTGGACGGGGCGGAGGTCCGGGCACCGGAGCGCGGGTGGACAGCGGCGTGGCGGAGGCCGGTTCGCCCTCGTCGGTCCCCCGACCGGTTGATGCCCGTCCGGGCCCCGGCCAGCAGGATCGGCGCACGTAATCGTCATGCGGACGCCAGGTCCCGGACGGCTTGACCAGCAGAAGGCACTCCCATGCGCAAGACACGTAAGTGGCTCTCCCTCACCTTCCCCGCCGCGGCGGCCGTCGTCCTCGCGGCGGGCGCCGTGGGCGCGGCCCATGCCGCCGGCCCCGCCGACCCGGCGGAGCCCTCCTGCTCGGACGGTGTCTGCACGCAGACCTTCGAGTACACCGGGCACGAGCAGACGTTCCGGGTGCCTGACGGTGTCGGGCACCTGAAGGTGCGGGCCGTGGGGGCCAAGGGCGGGACATCGGAGGAGAACGAAAGGGACGGCGACCAGAAGGCGAAGGCCGGGGGCTCCGGCGCGGACGTCACGGCCGATGTCGAGGTCTCCCCCGGCAGCCTGACCGTGAAGGTCGGGGGCAACGGCGGTGCGAAGCCCGCAGGCCCTGACGCCGCACCCGGCTTCGAAGGCGGCTGGAACGGCGGGGGCAAGGGCGGCCGGCCCCCGAAGGCGTCCGATCCCCAGCAGGACTGGCGCTTCTACGGCGGCGGTGGCGGCGGGGCGACAGGGCTGTACGACGGCAAGAGCGCGCTCGTCGTCGCTGCCGGCGGGGGCGGCGGCTCGCAGTACCACGTCGGCGGCAACGCGGCCGAGGACGGGAAGAGCTACAGCCCGCCGGCCAAGGCCGGTACCTCGAAGCAGGGCGGCAAGGGCGGCGGTCCGGAAGACGCCGCCAACCGAGGTGGCGACGGCTCTGCCGGCAAGGGCGGCGACGCAGACGTCAAGCTCGACGAATCCGACAACAAGCCGTACTACGGTGGCGGCGGCGGTGGCGGCGGCTCCTTCGGCGGCGGCGCCGGCAACAGCGCCCCCAACGGCTACAACGGCTCCGGGGCCGGCGGCTCCGACTTCGCGCCGCAGGGAGCCGTGGTGAAGACGAGCGCGTCCGGCGAGACGGCGAAGCTGGTGATCAGCTGGAAGGCGCCTTCGCCGGGCGCGGAAGGCAAGGGCGCCGGCTCCGCCGCGGAGCACGAGGAGCCCCGGGCCGAGCCCGGCGGCACCGGCACCGACACCGGCACTGCGGGCACGGACGGTACCGGTCCGGCGGCCCGCGCGGCGGATCCGGCCACGACCGGCCGATAGCCCGTGCTGCCCCCGCCCGCGCGTCACAGGCACGGGCGGGGGCCTCACGACGGCCCGTACGAGCTTCAGCTCGGGGTGATCACGAGGACCTGGGAGGTCCCGTCGCGCATCCCGGCGATGCTGAGCTGCCCGCCGCGCAGGCGGTCGGCTCCCTGGAGGCCGGCCAGGGGCCGGAAGCCCTGCCAGGACGCCGGACGGCGGATGTCGTGCCACACGTTCCCGTCGGCGCCGACGGCCAGGACCTGGGCCGTTCCGTCCGGCATGCCGGCGATGGCGACGGCACTGGCGGACATCGTCGCGGTGGTGACGCCGCGCGGGGCGGCGAACCCGTCGAAGCGCCCGTCCGGGTGGCGGACCTGGTGGTAGACCATGCCGTCCAGGCCGATCGCCACCAGCTGCGAACTTCCGTCCGGTAGGCCGGTGATGTCGAGGGCGGGGCCGGCGAAGTCCGGCCGGCCGTGCGCACCGGGGACCCGGGTCCAGGTGCCCCAGACACCGTTGGGCCTGCGGACGACGAGGTACATGTCGCCGCCTGAGCCGTAGCTCAAGATCTGGGTGCTGCCGTCGGGCATGGCGGCGATGGCGGCCTTGACGGAGGTCCAGGTCGTGCCGGTCTTCGTACCGGGAACGGGGGCGAATCCGGTCGTGCGGCCGTCGGCCTGCCGGACCTGGTGGTACAGCCTGCCGTCGAGGCCGGTGGCGAGGATCTGGCAGGAGCCGTCGGGCATGCCGGCGATGGCGGCGTCGAGGACGGCCGCGCCCGCCTGGACGGCGCTCGCCGCCGCGCCGGCGGGGCCGGCGGCCGCGATGCCCGCGGTGGTGCCGGAGGTGACGATGCGGGCGGCGGCCCCGGAGGGCCCCGAGGCACGCGCCGCGGCTGTGGCTGCGGCATCGGAAGCCGGTCCGGCCAGCTGCTGCCACGGCTGCCACTGCCCGTTCTTCTGGCGGGCGGTGGTCCAGAGGGTGTTGTCGCTGTGGAGGGCGACCGCAGCGGCCGAACCGTCGGGCAGGCCCGTGAGGGAGGCCCTGGGGCCGTTGAACGTGGGCGCGCCGCCGATGCCGGGGACGGGGGCGACACGGGCCCAGCTGTCCGGGTACCGCACCGTGTGCAGGAAGGTCTGGCCGCCCTGGTAGACGGGCTTCGGAGTCGGTGCCGGGCCGAACCACACCGGGTTGGTGAGGGCCACCATCTGGTCGAGCGTGCTGCTGCCGGGCTTCGGGCGCCGCACCTCCACGCGGGCGAAGACCGAGGCCAGGCCCCAGCCTCGCCAGTCGAGGCGGCCGTTGCCGTCGGCGCCGATCCAGGTCGCCAGCATCAGGCCCCATTCGGTGTACAGGGCCAGGAACGAGTTCGGGGCGCCGGAGACGCTGACCGAGACGTCCACCGCGTCGAAGAACGACACCGGGACCGAGTCGCCCGGGCCGCCGGAGCGGCCGTTGCAGCGCGCGTTCAGCGAGACGGTGACCTGAGCCGACTCCGCCAGGTAGGAGTGGCCGCGGCGGACGCCGTCCAGGATCGCGTCACGGGACAGGGCGGTCGCCCGTACGACGGTCTGCGGGAGGCCGACGACGTCCGAGGGGGCGTGGGTGTCGCTGTTGGCGATGGCGGGGATCCGTTGTCCGAAGAAGAGCATGGCGGCCCACAGGGCGACGGCCGCGGCGTCGTCGAGGGTCCACGGGCCGTTCCACACTTCGATGGCGTCGACGTCGGCGAAGCCGAACTCCCAGAAGGATCCGGGTGCCGGGGTGAGCGGGTGGGCTGCCACCACGAGTCCGCCCCGGTCGCGGACGTGGTTGGCGTGCCGGGTCATGGCGCCGGCGTCCCGGGGTCCGAAGTGCCAGTCCATCACCTCCCCTTGGGGCAGTCCCAGGGCCAGCCAGTGGCCGTGACGGGTGGTCACCTCCTCGCCGTTGATGATCAGGAGGTCGGACGGGATGCTGCCGGCCCAGGACACGCCGGCCGCGCTGGTGTTGTGCTCGGTGGAGCCGAGGAAGTGCAGACCGCCCGCGCGGGCCGCGTCCACGAGCTGGCCCAAGGTGCGGCCGCCGTCGGAGTGGACGGTGTGGGTGTGCATGTCGCCGCGGTACCAGAACGGGAGGGGAAACGGGAAGCCCGGGATCTGGCCCCGGCTGGGCGCGGAGGACGGAAGGACGGCGAAGGGGGTGCCGGCCAGCGGAGGGCCGTACTCCAGGGTGACCTCGACGCGCCAGTTCATGCCGGCGGGGTTGAACACGACGGGTCCCAGGGCCACCGACCAGCGGCCGGGCTCGATGGGGCCGGGGACGTAGCCGGGGGTGGCGTCCGCGCCCGAGACCGTGAAGGCGTCACGGGCGCCGCCGGACCAGCCGCGGAAGCCCGAGGGGCCGAACAGGCCGATGTCGAGGACGTCGGACATGATGCCGGGGAGTCCGTCGTAGTGGTCGAAGGCGCGGGTGACAGATATCCGGTTCACGCCCGCCGGGACGTCGAACTCGACCGCGGACCACTGGTCGAATCCGAAGGGCGAGTGCCCGGGGTAGGCGGTGGTGACCCGGTCCCCCGGGCCCGGAGCAGCCCCGGCACTGCGCCGGGTCTGCGCGTATGCCGTGTCCACCGGCACGAGTGCGGCGAGTCCGCCCGCCGCCATGAGGGCGCCGAGCCGCAGTACGTCCCTGCGTCCCCGCCCGTGCGGCGGATGCCCGTGACCGGCACCGCAGTTGCCGCCTGATGCGTCTTGCCCGCCGTGATGACCGCACACAGGTACTTCTCCTTGTCGGGAAGGAATGCAGGAGTCACACCAACCGAGCGCGGGCGGGAGCAGGGCGCCGCACTCCCGTCGAAGGGACACCGGCACCCGAACCCGCCGTTCGTTCGAACGAACGATAGGCCCTCCCGGCCGGTCGGTGAAGGCACCTGACAGCCGCCGTCCGGGGGCAGCTGTGGTGCGTCGGCACAGCGGCGGTGCGGGGACTTCGACCGCTGCGGCACGACGGCCGGGGCCCTGTCCGACGCAGGTCCTCCCGCGCCCCAGTAAGGACGACGGGAACGCCGCCGGGAAGCACCGGCATCCCGACGGAGCGACTCGCATGGCGGTGCGGAGGAGCGGCCCTCCCCCGCGCAGAAGGCCAATCGGGGGAGAAAGAGAACGTTAAGCACTCCCTAGGGTGAGGGGACCGCCGCTTTTGTCCCCGCCTTTCCGGCCGTACCCCTGCCCGGCCCCTACGGAGAGTCCCGCCGATGTCCACGACCGTTTGCCCTCGCCCCGCGCTGCGAACCGATGTGGGCCGGCGATGGCCGGCACGGTTGTGGGGTGTGCTCGCGGTGCTGTGCCTGGTGCTGTTCCTGGACGGCCTCGACGGATCGATGGTCGGGATCGCGCTGCCTTCCGTCGGCCGCGACCTGGGCATGGGTACCGCATCGCTGCAGTGGATCGTCAACGGATACTTCCTGGGGTACGGGGGCCTGCTGCTGCTCGGCGGCCGGGCCGCCGACCTGCTGGGGCGCCGACGGGTCTTCCTGATCGCCCTGGGGCTCTTCGCCGCCGCCTCCCTGCTCGGCGCTCTGGCCGACAGCGGCTCCCTGCTGATCGCGACCCGGTTCGCCAAGGGCATCGCCGCCGCCTTCACGGCTCCCACCGGCCTCTCCCTGCTGACCACGACCTTTCCGGAAGGACCGCAACGCAACCGGGCACTGTCGGTCTTCAGTCTGTTCGGCGCGATGGGCTACTCCCTGGGGCTGGTCCTCGGCGGTGTGCTGACCGGCTTCGGGTGGCGCTACGTCTTCCTGATGCCCGTCCCGCTCGCGTTGCTGGCCCTGGTCGGAGGCTGGAAGCTCCTCCCCCGGGACCGCCCCGGCAAGACCGGTGGGAGCGACCCGGCCGGCGCCGTCACGCTCACCGCGGGCATGCTGTCGGCCGTGTACGCCGTGGTCTCCGCCCCGGCCCACGGCTGGACCTCGGCCGGGACGCTCTGCCCGCTCGCCCTCGCTCTCGTGTTGCTGACCGCGTTCGTGCTGATCGAGAAGCGCGTACGGCACCCGCTGGTGCGTCTCGGCATCCTGCGCCACGCCGGCACCATCCGCGCCAACCTGAGCATCGTGGCACTGGTCGGTTCCTACATGAGCTTCCAGTTCATGCTCACCCTGTTCCTGCAGGACGGCCGCGGCTGGTCGCCGCTGCGCATGGCCTTCGCCCTGCTCCCGATCGGCGTCGTGGTCGCGGTCGGCTCACCCGGTTCGGGCAGGCTCGTCAACCGCTTCGGAACCGCAGCGCTGATCCGCGCCTCCATGATCGCCACCACCCTGGGGTACGGCTGGTTCCTGATCACTGCGGGAACCTCGCCGCCCTACCTGGCCACGATGCTGCCGTCGCTCCTGCTGCTCGGCACGGGCTTCGCCCTCGGCTACGGCACGATCATGTCGCAGGCGACCGAGGGCATCCGCGACGAGGAGCAGGGCCTTGCCTCGGGTCTGGTCCAAACCTCTGCCATGGTCGGAGCCGCGCTCGTCCTCGCCGTCCTCACCGGCCTACTCGGCGGCACGGGCCACGGGGGCGACTTCACGCCCTACCGTCCCGGCCTGAACCTCGTCACCGCCGTCGCAGCCGCCGGCCTCCTCCTGAACCTCGTCCCCCTCCAGCGCCTGCGCCTGCGCCTGGGCGGACGCTGACGCTGACGCAGGGCCGCGCCGCAGACATCACACCGGTCCGGAACGGCCGACCGAAGAACCCGTGCAGCCCGGGCACGCGTGCCCGTACGAGCACACGTGCCTGGCCCAAGGTCCGCCCCGAGGTCACTCGGCGGATGAGCTCTGCGCTCTAGGCTCCGGGTCCGGAATTCAGCAGCGAGGGCGGAGATCAAGATGATGCATGCGGACGGCGAGAGCCGGAACCACCGGATGGTGCGCTGCCGGGTCACCGAGCACGTCGGCGACCTGGGCGTGGCCGTGTCCCTCGTTTCCCCTTCGAGCGATGTGCCGGCCTTCATAAACTCCCGGTTCCTCGGTGACGGGGCGAGGGTGCCGGCAGGTGAGTTCCCGGAAGTGGGCAGCATCCTCGATGCGGTGGTCCTCGGCTCTCACCAGAGCGGGGAACTCCGGCTTTCCGCGCGGGAATCCTCCCTGGAACGAGCCCGCGCCCGGGTCTCGACGACAGGAGCGGGCCGTCAGAGCAGGAGTTCCCCTGCGGGGTATCCCGTGCCGACCCGGGACCGCGGGCGGTAGGAGCCGGTCCCGTCGCCCGGGTACAGCCACAGCACACCCGACCCGTCACGCGCCAGAAGGTCGCGCCGGCCGTCCCCGTCGGCATCGCCGGGTGCCGACAGGGCGTTGTAGATGTTCCAGCCACTGCCGGCCCGGGCACGCGGTGCGAACCCGCCCGCGCCAGTGCCGCGGAACAGCCACAGCACCCCGGCCCGGTCACGGGCCAGCAGGTCCGGCCGGCCGTCCCCCGAAAAGTCACCGGGCGCCACCAGCGCGCCGTACGTCTGCCATCCGGTGCCCGTGCGCACCGGCGCGGCATAAGTGGTGCCGTCCGCCCTTCCGGCGTGCAGCCACATGCCGCCCGCGGTGTCCCGGCCGAGGAGGTCGGGCCGGCCGTCCCCGGTGGTGTCACCCGGAGCGAGTACGGCGTCGTACCCCTGCCAGCCGCTGCCGACGCGGATCCGGGTGGCGCCCGCGTAGGCGCCGGCTGCGTCCGCCGGGTAGCGCCACAGGTCCCCGGCCCCGTCGACGGCGAGGAGGACCTCGCTCTGCGGCGGGCGGACGACGTGCCGCATGGCCTGCCAGCCCGCGCCCACCTTGCACGGCCCCGCGAAGGTCCCGTTGCCGTCCGCTGTGATCCGGAACAGGGACCCGGCGGCATTGCGGCGGAAGAAGGCCGCCCGGCGCACGTCGAGGGGGCCGCAATCGCTCCAGGCTGCCGCGCCCCGCACCATCCGGTGGTCGGAGACCAGGAGGTCGAGGGGCCGCACGTCGGCCGCGGGGGTCGTGAAGTGGGCTGCGGTGAGGAACACGTAGTCCAGCTTCTTCTTCAGGGAGGGCACCGTCGCCTCCCCGGAACGGCACGCCTCGGTGACACCGGGGGTGCAAGCCGCCGGGTCGAAGAAGTCCGCGTCGGACTGGTCCGCCTCGACGAAGCGGCCCATCGCGCCGTCGCCCACGGCGCGGTCGTAGAACCGGGTCATGGTGGAGCTGCGGGGCGAGTGGTTGAAGTCACCGCCCAGGACCACCGGGACGCCCTGGTCCTCCCAGCTGCGTGCGCGTGCCGCCAGCCGGTCCGCCTCGGGCCCGGCCAGCGTGCCGTCGTCCCAGTACAGGTGCACCGAACAGGCCCAGTTCGTGCGGTACTGGACGGTGTTCCTCAGGCAGGGAACCCGGATCGGCTCCTTCTCTCCGCCGACCGTGAGATCGAGGTCCAGGCTCTCCTGGACCTCTCCCCTCACGAAGACGGCGTTGCCGTAGTCGGCATTGCCGCAGACGCCGGGCCGGCCCAGCACCGTACGGCTGAACAGGCCGCGGTAGCCGAGCCTGCCGAGCCGGGTCAGCACGGCGTCGTACTGCGGCCGGCACACCTCCTGAAGGAAGATCTGGTCGGCGTTCCACGTGGCGGCGCCTGCTTGCGCAACGATCGTGTCGATGCGGCGCCCGCTGTCGTAGGAGGCGGCACCACAGCTGTTGCCGCAGATGTTGTAGCTCACGAACCGCAGGGGCGGGGCATCGCCCGCCGTCACCGTGTCGGCCGGCCGGGCGGACCGGGACCCGTCCGCCGCCGTGGTGTCCACCGGACCGCCGGCTTCGGCAGGAGCGGCCGCCGCCGATGCACCACCGGCCGCCATCAGACACAGCGCCGCTGTGACCCACCCGTACCTGGTCCTCCGTGACATGGGGCTCATCGGACCACCCGGGCGGCCGTGCCATGTCCGGCGGCGACCTCTCCACCCCGTGTTTCACTCACCCGGCCGCAGCGGGCGACGGGTCACGCATCCGTGAGGCGGCAGGGCCGCTCAGGGGGTCAGGGGCGGCGGAGGGGCCGCCGGCCGTCGGCGGTGCGATCCAGGGCGTCGATGAGCCGTGCGGCGAGGTCGAGGTACGCATCGAGGTTGTCGCGTCCGAACTCCTCGAGTGCGGGCCTGAGCTCGGCATCGACCTTGTCGATCGTGTCGTCCGCGACCCGTGCGCCGTGGGCGGTGAGGCGGTTCTCGACGATCCGGCCGCGGCCGGAGATCCGTTCCACGAAGCCGTCGGCCTGCAACTGCTTCAGGATCGCCCCGCACGCCTGGGGTGTGTGGCCCGCCGCCCGGGCGAGTTCGGCGGCGGACGCCCCCGGCGTCCGCCGGAGCTCACGCATCACCGTCCACTGGCCGAGCGTGAAGCCCATCGGCTGGATGACCGACTCGACCCGTACCGCGAACAAGTGCTGCACGGTCCGCGCCACTGCGCCGGTGTCGACCGCGAGGGGGAGGTCGCCCTGGAATCTCATGCGTCCAGCATATACACTCCCTTCTATATGGAATGCATTTTCTATATGGAAGGTGCATTCATCACCTCCTGAGGCCGACCTCCGTCAGAGCCCGACGCGCATCCAGAGGTACCCATGCCTACGCCCATCACCAAGGGATCCACTGCCCCCGCCCCTCCGCAGCACGGCACCGCCGGCGCCCCTCCCGGCCGGCTGGTGGTCCTGCTCGCCGCGTCCTGCGGTCTGACCGTCGCGAACCTCTACTACGCCCAGCCCCTGCTGGACGTGCTCAGGCTCACGTTCCGTCTCGACGAGGGCACCGTCGGCACGCTCGTCACCGTGACCCAGATCGGCTACGCCCTGGGCATGTTGCTGCTGGTGCCGCTCGGCGACCGGCTGGAGAACCGCCGGCTGATCTCGGTCCTGCTGGCCGTCGTCACCGCCGCCATGGCCGTCGCCGGGCTGGCACCGGACTTCGCCGTGCTCCTCGGAGCGGCCCTGATCGCCGGGGCGGCGTCCGTCGTCGCCCAGATCCTGGTGCCGTTCGCCGCGGACCTCGCACCGGACCACACGCGCGGCCAGGTCGTGGGCCGCGTCATGAGCGGCCTGCTCGCCGGCATCCTGCTCTCCCGCACCCTCGGCAGCCTGCTCGCCGAGGCCGCCGGCTGGCGCGCGGTCTACCTGGTGTCGGCGGCACTGATGGGCGTGCTCGCCGTGACCCTCCGCATCGCGCTGCCCCGACGCACCCCCACCGCACAGGGAGGCTACGCGGCGTTGCTGCGGTCCACCCTCCGCCTGGTCCGCACCCAGCCGGTGCTCCGGCGCCGCGCCGTCTACCAAGCGGCGATGTTCGGTGCGTTCAGCGCCTTCTGGACCACCATCTCCTACGTCCTCACCGACGCCCCGTTCCACTACTCACAGATCGGCATCGGCCTCTTCGCACTGGTCGGCGCCGCCGGCGCACTCGTCGCCCCGCTCGCAGGCCGCTGGGCGGACCGCGGCCGGGGGCGTCCGATGACCGCGGCCGGCTTCGTCCTGTGCATCGGAGCGCTGGGCCTGGCGATGCTCGGGCAGCACCACATCGTCCTGCTGGTCGCCGCCGCCGTCCTCCTCGACCTGGCCGTCCAGAGCACCCTGATCGTGGGCCAGCACGCCATCTACCAGCTCGACGGCAGCGCCCGCGCCCGCCTCAACAGCATCTACATCGCGACGTTCTTCTTCGGCGGGGCGCTGGGCTCGCAGATCGGATCGTTCGCCTTCCGCTGGGGCGGCTGGACCGCCGTCACCGGCTGCGCCGCGGTCCTGCCTGCCCTCGCGCTCCTGCTGTGGCTGACCGACCGCTCCGGCGGGAGCGGAAGGGCCGCCCGGAGGCCTTCGGGCACGCTTCCGGCAGGGCTGACGGGATCGCAAGGGTGACCCCTCGGGTGCCCGAAAGAGGATTCTCAGCACGGCCGCCCACCTGCAGAGTGGCGATCCTGTCAGGCCCCGCATGCGGTACGTCCTGCCGGTGTGGATGCGCGAGAGCCCATCGCTTTCACGGGCCGGGCCGCGTGCCGTCCCGAGAACTCCGCCGGCCACGGCGTCGGACTCCGGGACAACGGGCGCTCTCACATCCGCGAGGACACCCCGCGGATCCGTTGGAAGGAGACCGCGTGGGTCGGCTCCCTGTTCGAGGACTCGCCGTCACGACTGCCACTGCCGTCACGGTGGTCGGAGTCGTCGTCGGCGCGCACCGCAAGCCGCCCGCCGACCACATGGAAGCAACCGCTGCCGGCACGCCGCTCCTCACGGATCTTGCGGCCGGCGGGGACACCCGACAACACGCCGCGTCCCTGACCCTGCAGGCCAAGACCTTCTCCTCCCTGGCCGACGAGCACGCGAGGAAGGCCGCGGCCAAGGCGAAGAAGGCCCGCATGGCCAGGGAGGCGGCGAACCGTTCTGCAGCCCACTCCGTCCCGCGGTCCTCCTACACGGCCGCGCAGGTCAAGAGCATCGCCCGCCGGATGGTTCCGGCGAGCCAGTTCCAGTGCTTCAGCGACATCGTGAAGCGCGAGTCGTCGTGGAACCACCGGGCGACCAACCCCTCTTCGGGCGCCTACGGCCTGATGCAGGCCCTCCCGGCTTCCAAGATGGCATCGGCCGGCTCCGACTGGCGCACCAACCCCGCCACCCAGATCGCATGGGGTCTGAAGTACATGAAGAGCCGCTACGGCAGTCCGTGCGGCGCCTGGAAATTCTGGCAGGCCAATCACTGGTACTGACCGGTGCTCCGCTCCTCGCCCGTAGCTGCTGGACCGTCCGGGGCGTCTTGATGCGCCGCAAGCCCGTGGAGAGCCTATGGTCCGATTTCCGGTGGAATCCTGCTCGCGGCCCCGGGAACAGGGGCCGCACTGGACCCCATCAGGGAGGCACGATGCACCACCTCGCCCTCACCGTCACGCCACAGGAGGAGCCTGCGCCGCGGGGGGCGGCCGCACGGGGTGGCGGTCGGCGATCAGCAAGGTGGTGTGCCACCAACGCGCTGGTCGCCGGCATGACCGCTGCCGCCTGCGTCCTCGCCCCGCCTGCGGCGGCGGCACCCGGCACCTTCGCGTACGTGGCGAGCCCCTCCGACCATGCGGTGTCGGTCGTCGACACGGGAACCAACAGCGTCGTCGCAACCATCCCGACGGGGGCGCAGGGTGCGCCCATCCAGGTGGCCGCTTCCGGGGACGGCCGCAGGGTGTACGTCACCGAACGGGACTCGGGCGAGCTGTCAGTGATCGACACGGGCACCAACACCGTGGTCGATACCGTGGCACTGGCGGGAACTCCCGAGTCCGTCGCGGTCTCTCCGGACGGCCGCCGGGCCTACGTGACCGCGGAGAACGCGGACCAGATGTCGGTGATCGACACCACTCTGCCCGTGGCCTCGGTGGTTGCGACGGTCTCCACCGGCGCCGACAGCATCCCCAACGGACTCGCGGTCTCGCCGGACGGGAAGCGCGTCTACGTCGTGGAGCGCGGGTCGGGCGAGCTGTCGGTCGTCGATGCCGCGACCAACACCGTCGTCACGTCCGTGAACCTCGGACCCGGCGTGACGGAGCCCCGACGGGTGGCCGTGTCACCGAGCGGTGCCCGTGTCTACGTGACGGAGATCCGCACGAACGAGGTCTCCGTCATCGACGCGGCGACCAACACCGTCACCACGACCATTCCGGTCGGAGACGGTCCCAACGGCGTGGCCGTCTCCCCCGACGGGAAACGCGTCTACGTCGCAGAGCGGAACGCCTTCCGCATCGCGGTGATCGATGCAGCCACCAACACTGTCGTCGCCACCATTCCCGGGGTGGTCGACCCCACGGAACTCGTGATGTCCCCGACAGGTCTCCGTCTTTACGCCGTCCGGCCGAACGGTGGCGGCGTCACCGTGATCGACACCGCCACCAACACCATCTCGGGAGACATGCCCGTGAACGTTCCCACCGGCATGGCCTTGAGCTCGGTGCCGGGCGCAACGACCGCGACCTGTCCGACGGGCAGCGCGCTGACCGGCGGCGGCTTCACCACCACAGGTCCTGCACCCGAGTACGTCAGCAGTCGGCCGGCAGGCAACGGCTGGCAGGTCGAGGGGCAGAACACGTCGGCCGAGAGCATCAGCCTGACTCCGTACGCGGTGTGCACCGCCCCTGCGCCATAGGGATTCGTGACGGGCGAGGCAGTCACCGGCGCCAATTGTGTGAATATCAGCCGGTTCCTGCTGTGTGAGCGCACGGAAGGGAACCGTCAGGGACAGCCGACCGGAGCAGCCGGTCGGCTGTCCCTGCCAGATGCAGCGCACCCGGGCGCAGAGCCCCCGCCACACCGCCGTCACCAGAAAGGCAGCCCATGCCATCCGACTCCAGGCCACACAGGCGCCGAGCGCGGCGAACCCGAGGGGTGTACCTGGCCACCAGCGCACTGGCGGCTCTGGCCCTCGCGGGCGCCGGCCCGGCGGAAGCAGCCCCGGCGGAAGCAGCCCCGGCCACGGGCTTGCGGCTCATCGCAGTGGATCCCCCGGGGCCGCACGAGCCTCGTTGTGACGGCGATGCGCCGGAGGGGGACGTGTCGTGCGAGGGGCACCACGAGGGAGGACCCCCGCCCGGCCGCCCCGGTCGCCCCGGGCCGCCGGGACCCCCCGGACCTGCCGGACCTGCCGGACCTGCCGGACCTGCCGGACCTGCCGGACCTGCCGGACCTGCCGGCGCACAGGGTCCCGCCGGTACTCCGGGCGCACCGGGAGCTCCGGGCGCGCCAGGTGCTCCGGGCGCACCGGGCGCTCCCGGTGCACCTGGCTCCCCAGGGGCTCCCGGTGCACCCGGGCCGGCCGGGCCCGCGGGTCCCGCCGGGCCTCCGGGGCCGCCCGGACCGGTTGCGACCGTCACGGTCCGGGGAGAAACGGTGACGATCCCACCGGCACCCTGATCCTCCACCCTCCGTGCGAGGGGGCACCGGGCCGGTCACGGCAAGGGCCTCACCGCGGCCGGACGGCCGACGCGTCACCGATCGGTTCGCCCCGGCCGCCGCGGGCGCGCCGGTGACCGTCCGGTGCCGGAATCCCGGCGTTCGCGGCATGCGTTCTTTTCGGTCGTTCGAACAGTTTGTTTGCGTGGGCGTTCCGGCCAACCGGTCCGGCGTGCAGGGTGGTTCGACGTGGCACGACGCCGGCGGGCGGGTGGACGACCGGCCACCGGACCGCGTGGCCGGCATCGGCCACCGGGGCGGAACGCCCACTCCGCTTGCCTTCACAGCCCCTCCACATCGTGCTGTCATGTCCGCGTCAATCGCTGACCGGATCTCCGGCCGGCACCCGCGAGATGAGGAGGCATCATGGCCATGCGCCGTGTCCTGTTGGGCGGAGCGTTCGCCCTGGCATCGGTTCTGGGCGCGATCCCGGCGCACGCGCAGGCGGTTCCCGCCCCGCCGGGGCAGATCACCGTGGAAGTCGAGACCGTCAACGGTTCCGGCTGTCCGCAGGGCACCGCATCGGTGGCCGCCGCCGAGGACAACACCGCCTTCACCGTCACCTACAGCGACTACCTCGCCCAGGCGGGCGGCGGCTCCAACCCGATCGACTCCCGCAAGAACTGCCAGCTCGGCCTCAAGATCCACATCCCGCAGGGCTTCACTTACGCCATCGCCCGCGCCGACTACCGCGGCTTCGCCTACCTCCAGCGCGGCGCCTCCGCCCTGCAGCGCACCAGCTACTACTTCCAGGGCTCGTCCCAGACCACCCGCAGCACGCACGGCTTCGCCGGCCCGCTGGTCGACAACTGGCAGGCCAGCGACGAAACCGACTACGCGAGCCTGGTCTGGGCGCCCTGCGGCGAAGAACGCACCCTCAACGTCAACACCGAACTCCGCGTCTCCGCCGGCACCTCCAACCCCCAGGCCGTCAGCTTCATGACCATGGACTCCACCGACGGCAGCGTCAGCACGAAGTACCACCTGGAGTGGAAGGAATGCCCGGCCGGCTGACCACCACCCCCACCCCTCACCCCCTCACCGCCCGCCCCGCGCACACGTGAAAGGCTGAACATGAAGCGAGCCATGACTGCCGGCGCCGCCGCCGCGACCCTCCTGGCCCTGGCCACCCCGGCGCACGGCAGCACTGCCGGTACGACGACGCTCCCCACCCCGCCCGACAAGATCGTCTTAGAGCTGGTGACGGTCAACGGCTCCGGCTGTCCGGAGGGCACCACGACCGTGGACGTGGCCCCCGACAACACGGCCTTCACCGTCACCTACAGCGACTACCTCGCCCGCATCGGCCCCGGCTCACCGGCCACCGAGTTCCGCAAGAACTGCCAGCTCAGCCTGCGCGCCCACGTCCCCGGCGGATTCACCTACGCCATCGTGAAGGCGGACTACCGCGGCTACGCGTTCATCCAGCCGGGTGCGAACGCGGTCGAACGCGCCGGCTACTACTTCCAGGGCATGCCGCAGACGTCCCAGCGCTCGCACCGGTTCGACGGACCGTACGACGACAACTGGCAGGCCACGGACGAGACCGAGTACAGCGAGCTGATCTGGGCGCCCTGCGGTGAGAAGCGCAACTTCAACATCAACACCGAGCTCCGGGTGAACGCCGGGACCTCCAACCCGGCCACCCAGACCAGCTTCATGACCATGGACTCGACGGACGGCAGCGTCAGCACCGTCTACCACGTGGCCTGGAAGGAATGTCCGGCCCGGTAGCCGACCCCCGCCCGCTGCATGCCCGGCGGGCCCTCCGTCCCCGTGGCGGAGGGCCCGCCGGCTTTCCGGCCCGGCACCCCGCACCCCGCACCCGTCCCCCGCTCGGCCGTCCTCGCCCTACCCGGTGCACCCACCCGTGCACCGGGGAGACGGACCGCTTCCCAGCGGTCCCTGCCCCAGGAGTTCGCGTTGAATCCCTCGCCGCGCAGACCGCGCCGCGCGTCCCGGCCGGCGGCATCGGCCGCCGCAGCAGCAGTGGTGCTGGCCCTCATGGCCCCGGCCGCGACGGCCGTTGCCGAAGGCGTCCCCGTCGGCGCCCGGCCCCCCGCCACCCGGCCCCTCGACGTCCCGCAGGGCGGCGCCCTGCCCGTGGTGCTGACACCGGAGCGCCACCGGGACCTCTTACGCCGGGCGGACGCGTCCGCCGACACCACCCGGCACGCCCTCGGCCTGCCCGCCGCGGAAGCCCTCCACGTGCGCGACGTCGTCCAGGACGACGACGGATCGGTGCACACCCGCTACGAGCGCACGTACGACGGACTGCCCGTTCTCGGCGGCGACCTGGTCGTCCACGCACGCAAGGACGGCTCCGTCCGGGGCGTGACCTGGGCCCGGGCCGCGAGCGTGGCGGTGCCCCGCACCGCACCCCGGGTGAGCGAGGCAGCAGCGCGACGTCAGGCGCTCGCCGCCGCGGAGGACCGGGGGACCGTCCGCGCGGCCGTCGTCCGGACCCGGCAGGTCGTCTGGGCCGCGCACGGCACACCTGTACGGGCACGGGAGACGGTGGTCGACGGCCTCCGCCGGGACGGCACGCCCAGTGAGGTGCACGTCGTCGCGGACACCCGGACCGGGGCGCGCCTGTTCGTGCACGACACCGTGCACAGCGGCACCGGCAACACCCAGTACAGCGGTTCGGTTCCGCTGGGCAGCAGTTTCGCCGACCCGACGTACACCCTCACCGACACCGCGCGCGGGAACCACCGTACGCACGATCTCAGGCGCGGCACCTCCGGCACCGGAACCCTCTTCTCCGGCGCCGACGACGTGTGGGGCGACGGCACCGCAGCCGAGCCCGAGACGGCCGGTGCGGACGCCCACTACGGGGCCGCCGCCACCTGGGACTACTACAAGGACGTGCACGGCCGCAACGGCCTGCGCAACGACGGCGTGGCCCCCTACAGCCGGGTCCACTACGGCAACAACTACGTCAACGCCTTCTGGCAGGACAGCTGTTTCTGCATGACCTACGGCGACGGCGCCGGCAATGCCAAGCCGCTGACCTCCCTCGACGTCGCCGCCCACGAGATGACCCACGGCCTCACCTCGGTGACGGCCCGGCTCGTGTACAGCGGAGAGTCGGGCGGCCTGAACGAGGCCACGTCCGACATCATGGCCGCCGCCGTGGAGTTCTCCACCGGCAACGCCTCGGACGCCGGCGACTACCTGGTCGGCGAGAAGATCGACATCCGCGGCACCGGCGCCCCGCTCCGCTACATGGACAGGCCCAGCAGGGACGGCGTCTCGAAGGACTCCTGGTACCCCGGCATCGGCGGCATCGACGTCCACTACTCGTCGGGCCCCGCGAACCACTGGTTCTACCTCGCCTCCGAGGGCTCGGGACCGAAGGTCGTCAACGGCGTCAGCTACGACTCCCCCACCTCGGACGGCCTGCCCGTCACTGCGATCGGACGGGAAGCCGCCGAGCGGATCTGGTTCCGCGCACTGACCGTCTACATGACCTCCAACACCGGCTATGCAGGAGCCCGGACGGCCACCCTCCAGGCCGCCGCCGACCTCTACGGCTTCGGCTCCCCCACGTACAACAACACGGCGAACGCATGGGCGGCCGTGAACGTCGGTCCCCGCATCCTCGACGGAGTGACCGTCGTCGCCCCGTCCGACCAGTACTCGACGGTCGGCGGACAGGCCGACCTCGGTGTCCGCGCCTCCTCCACCAACCCGGGCGCCCTCAGCTACTCCGCCTCCGGCCTGCCGGCCGGATTGTCGATCGACAGCGCCAGCGGACGCATCACGGGCACCCTCACCGAGGCGGGAAGGTACACGCCGACGGTCACGGTCACCGACGAGGCCGGCGAGAGCAACTCGGCGGGCTTCCGGTGGACCGTGGACGAGGAAGGCAACGGATCCGTCTTCGAGAACACCGACGACCACCCGATCGCCGACAACACCACCGTCGAGTCCCCGCTCAGCGTCAACCGCGCGGGGCCCGCCTCCGCCGCGCTGGCCGTCGACGTCCGCATCGTCCACTCCTGGCGCGGCGACCTCGTGATCGACCTCGTCGCTCCGGACGGAACCGCCTACCGGCTCAAGAACGCGGCCCCCGGCGACTCCGCGGACGACGTGACCGAGACCTACACGGTCGACGCCTCGGACAAGAGCGCGGCCGGGGTGTGGAAGCTGCGCGTCCAGGACGTGGCCGACCTCGACACCGGGCACATCGACAGCTGGAGGCTCACCTTCTGACGGCCAACGCCCGTCTGGCCTAGGCCCTCTTCACGTCCGAAGGACGATCACCAGCCGGCGCCCCGGCGCCTACCGTTCCATGCGTCGGGGTGAGCTCCTCGCCGGTCCCACAGGGCCGGCCGGACTCTCCGGCGAGCCCGGCGGCCGGCTTCGATCGCGCCCCGAAGGTGGCCGACCGCCGGGCTGACACCGACGCGGTGGCCCGCCCGCCTCACCCCCCGGGCGGGTCACCGCCCACCCATGGGCCGAGTCCCGAGAGGGCGGTGTGGGGCGAAGCCGTACGGCGATATCGAGACCGATGATGCGTTCATCGCATCAGTAATCCGGACGATCCAACTCTCGGTGCGGGCGGGCGAGTCTGCGATCGAGGACGGGAACCAGCCCTGTATCCCCGTGGCTGGACTGCATTCCGTCTTCCCGCAGATGCACAATCGCGACCAGGAGCCCGCCATGAGGTCTCAGCTTTCTCCCCGTCGGACCGCGATGTTCGTGATGCCGGCATTCGCCGGTCTGCTCCTCGGCGGTGTGGGCGCACCCTCTGCCCACGCCGCCACGATCGACGTCCCCTGCACCACCAGCGCGCTGACCAACGCGGTCAACCAGGCCAACGCCGATCCGGATCCCACCACCCTCAGGCTGGCGCGCAACTGTGTCTACAGCTACGCCGCCGGCGATCCGTCCGCCCCCGCCACCGCTCTCCCGCACATCACCACCCCCGTCGCCTTCAACGGACGGCAGGCCACGATCACCCGAGCCGAGGGCGCCCCCTTGTTCCGGCTCCTGGCCATCGACGGGACCGGTGGGGCAGAGCTGAAGGATCTCACCCTGAGCAACGGCGACATCGTCAACGAAGGCGGCGGGGCCGTTTTCAACGGTGGAACGCTCACCATCAGCAACTGCCGCCTCATCGGCAACACCGTACGTTCGGAGAACGGCGGGGCCGTCAACAACTTCGGCTCCCTGCGCATCACGTCAAGCGTTCTCCGCGGCAACTCCGTGGTCCCCGGACCCAATCCCGGTGGAGGGGGCGGAGGTGCCGTCATCAACAACTTCGGCGCTGTCGCCCGCATCGAGGGCAGCGTGCTGACCGGCAACAGCTCGTTCCGGGACGGCGGAGCCGTGAACAACGGCAGCGGGACGTTCACGCTCACGGGAGGCCTGCTGGCAGGCAACGAGGGCCGCGCCGGCGGGGCCATCGCCAACGGCGGGACGTTCACCCTGACCGGCGCCACGCTCACCGGGAACACCGCCACGCTCACCAACGGCGGAGCCATCACGAACGGCGGATTCCTGACCACGCGCCTGGTCGCCGTCACCCACAACACGGCTGCCGTCGACGGAGGCGGCATCCTGAACGGAGGTGTCCTCGACGCCCGCTCGACCCGCATCGAGAGCAATGCCGCCACCACCGGCACAGGCGGTGGCATCGTCAACCGGGGCGGTACCGCCGAGGCGACCCTCACCGGCTCCCGGGTCACCCGGAACACCGCCGCCCAGGCCCCTGCCGGAATTCACAACGACGGTGGTCTCGTCACCCTCCGCATCACCCTCGTAGCGGGCAACACTCCCGGTAACTGCGCCGGTTCCAGCCCTGCCGTCGGCGGCTGCACCGGCTGAGTTGCACCAGAGCGGTCGGTTCATGTCGCTGTTCCGACGGGGAGCGACGCCTCGTCGAGCAGCGGCATGACCACCGACGCTGCGGGCTTCCGGGGGGCGCGCACTTCTTCGTTCGTGTGCCTCGGCCGGACCGAAAAGCAGGCGGTCCGCACATGGGTGTGCAGTGAATTCACGCCGCTTTTCGTCCTCGATGTGTGAGTCGAAGAAACGTCGGCCTCATGGGACGCACCTTCCCACGGCAGTTGACCGGCTGATCTCCGGACCGCTGTGAATCAGGGGTACTGCGTTGACCCTTCAGATACTTGGCGCTACCTTTCGCTGCATCCACCGAACGGCCCGGCCTGCCCCGCGCGGGCGAGCGCGACTCACGCCTTCACTCGGCCCTTTGCATCGGTTCTTCTGATCGGCCGAGTTTCTTCCCGGGCAATGCATCGCACATTCGGAGAATTCATGCTGCCAGCAGAATGCGTCCTGGACCTGGTCATCGGAGTGACTCCTTTCGGCGAGCCCGACGCGCGGCTCGCGGCCGCCGTCACGCGCGGCGGGGGGCTCGGGGTACTGGACCTGGGAACCGGCGACCGTGTCGCCAGACAGGCCTGGAGAGACCTCCGCAGATGGCTCCCCGCGCGTCACGGGGTCCGCGTCGGCCCGCAGTGCCGATTACCCGTCGGCAGCCTGGCGCGCGGCGCCCTGCCGCACACCGTGGTGCTCGGCCACGGGGCCGCCTGGCGGCCCAGGAACCTGCCCGACGGCGTGCGCGTGCTGGCCGAGGTGACGGATGCGGACGAGGCCCGCAGCGCCCTGGGCACAGGCGTCCACGGGCTCGTCGCCCGGGGCAGCGAGTGCGGCGGAAGGATCGGTGGACTCGGCACGTTCGTCCTGCTCCAGCAGCTCCTCGACCTGGTCGGCCCCGACGGCGTGCCGGTGTGGGCCTGCGGCGGCATGGCGCCGGGCACGGCCGCCGCCGCCGTGGTGGGTGGGGCCGCGGGGGTGGTGCTCGACACCCAGCTCGCGCTCCTGGCCGAATCGGCGGTTCCCGCACGCGTCGCCTCCCTCCTGCACGGGTTGGACGGCTCCGAGACGACCGTCCTCGGCGGCCACCGGTTCCTCCGGAGCCGGGCCGCCGGGGGCACACCTGCGGGGGACGTGCCCGACGATCCCGGGCAGGTGGCGTCCCTGCTGGGAGGCCGGGACCCGGAACGGCAACTGCTGCCGGTCGGGCAGGACGGGTTCCTCGCAGCCCGGTTCGCCGAGCGGTTCCGGGACGCCGCGGGTGCGGTGCGCGCCGTCACCGACGCAGTGTCCGCCGCCGTCCGGGACGACACGGCCGCAGAGGTCCTGCGTCCCGGATCGCCCATGAGCCGCGCGCTGGGCACCCGGCTGCCGGTCGTGCAGGGCCCCATGACCCGTGTCAGCGACGGACCCGGCTTCGCCGTCGCGGTGTCCGACGGCGGGGCCCTGCCCGTCGTGGCGCTCGCGCTCGCCGGCCGCGACCAGGCCCATGCCCTGCTGGCCGAGGCGCACGCCGCCCTGGCCGGCCGGTCCTGGGGCGTCGGAGTGCTCGGCTTCGCCCCCGAGGAGACCCGGGCCGCCCAGCTGGAGGCCGTACGCGCCCACCGTCCCAGCCACGTGATCATCGCCGGCGGCCGGCCCTCGCAGGCGCGGGACCTGGAGGCCGACGGCATCAGGGCCTTCCTCCACGTGCCCTCGCCCGGGCTGCTGCGCCAGTACCTGGAACAGGGTGCCCGCCGGTTCGTCTTCGAGGGCGCCGAATGCGGCGGCCACGTCGGCCCCCGGAACAGTTTTCCGCTCTGGGAGGCCCAGCTGGCCGCGATCGGTGACTGGGCGGACCGTGATCCCGAAGGCGCGGCGGACGTCGAGGTGCTGCTCGCCGGCGGAGTGCACGACGCCCGCTCCGCCGCCATGGGCGCCGCCCTCGCCGCACCCCTCACCGCACGCGGATGCGCAGTGGGCCTCCTGATGGGCACCGCCTACCTGTTCACCGAGGAAGCCGTGGCGTGCGGGGCCATCCAGCCCCTCTTCCAGCGGCAGGTCCTCGCCGCCGAGCGGACCGCCCTGCTGAGGACCGCCCCCGGACACGCGACCCGCTGCGTCCCCAGCCCGTTCAGTGACGCGTTCGACGACGTGGGAGCCGCGCTGCGCGCCGAGGGCGTCAGCGGCCGGGAGGCATGGGAGCGGCTGGAACGCCTCAACGTCGGGCGGCTGCGCCTCGCGAGCAAGGGTGTCGAGCGCACCGCCTGCGGAGACCTGGAGCCCGTGGACGAGGCCCGCCAGTACGCGGAGGGGATGTTCATGGCGGGCGAGGTGGCGGTGCTGCGCACGGCGACCGTCACCATCGCCGCCCTGCACGCGTCCGTCACCGACGACGCCGCAGGCCTTCTCGGCCGCCGGTCCGCCGACCTGCGCGAGCGCCTCGCACCGGACGCGGACCTCGCAGCGGCATCCGCGACCGCGACCGCACCGCTGGATGTCGCGATCATCGGCATGGCCTGCATGTTCCCTCAGGCACCGGACCTGGCCTCGTTCTGGGCGCTCGTCCTCGACGGGCACGACGCCGTCACCGAGGTTCCCCCCGAACGCTGGGACCCCGCCGTGCACTTCTCCACGGAGCCGGGGGCCACGAGCGCCTCCCGGTGGGGCGGGTTCCTGCCCCGGATCCCCTTCGACCCGCTCCGGTACGGCATCCCGCCGGCCTCGCTGGGCGCCGTCGAGCCCGTACAGCTCCTGGCGCTCGAAGCCGCGCGGCGCGCCCTGGACGACGCCGGGTACGGGGAGGAGGGGCGGGCCTTCGACCGTACGCGGGCGGGTGTCGTCTTCGGTGCCGAGGCGGGCAGCGACCTCGCCAACGCCGCCACCCTGCGGGCGGTGCTCCCCTCCTACTACGGTCACGTCCCGGCGGGACTGGACGCACAGCTGCCCCGCCTCACCGAGGACTCCTTCCCCGGGATGCTGGCGAACGTCATCTCCGGGCGGGTGGCCAACCGCCTCGATCTGCGCGGCCCCAACTACACCGTCGACGCGGCCTGTGCGTCCTCCCTTGCCGCCGTCGACGCAGCCTGCAAGGAACTCGTGCTCGGCGCCGGCGACCTCATGCTGTGCGGGGGCGCAGACCTGCACAACGGCATCAACGACTACTCCTTGTTCACCTCGGTGCACGCGCTCTCCCCGACAGGGCGTTCCCGTCCCTTCGACGAGAGCGCCGACGGCATCGCCCTCGGCGAGGGCGTCGCCTGTGTCGTCCTCAAGCGCCTCGCGGACGCCGAACGTGACGGCGACCGCGTGTACGGCGTCGTCAAAGGCGTCGGCAGTTCCAGCGACGGCCGCTCGCTCGGGCTGACCGCCCCGCGGCCCGAAGGCCAGCGCGCAGCGCTGGAACGCGCCTACCGCACTGCCGGGGTCTCACCGGCGCAGGTCACCCTGCTGGAGGCGCACGGCACCGGCACCGCGGTGGGCGACCGTACCGAGCTGAGCGTGCTCACCGAGGTCTTCGACCAGGCCGGCGCCGGGCGCGGCGCGTGCGTCCTGGGGTCGGTGAAGTCGCAGATCGGGCACACCAAATGCGCGGCCGGACTGGCAGGGCTCATCAAGACCGCGCTCGCCCTGCACACCGGAGTACGACCGCCCACGCTCCACCTGGAGCGGCCGCATTCCCTGTGGACGGAGAGCACGAGTCCGTTCGTGTTCCACCGGGAGGCGCTGCCGTGGCCCGCCGCGCCCGGAGGCCGGCTCGCGGGCGTGAGCGCGTTCGGCTTCGGCGGGACCAACTTCCACGTCGTCCTCGCCGCCCACGACGGCGACGGGCCACCGCCGGTCCACGCCCGGGACCACTGGGCGGCGGAGCTGTTCACGTTCCGCGGCCCCACGCGTGCAGTGGCCCGCCGCGCGGTCGCCGAGCTGCTCGACCTCGCCGCCGCGGCCGGAGCGGGCACGGCCCCGTGGCGGCTGCGGGACCTCGCAGCCACGGCGGCGCGCACCGCGGCCCGCGCCCACGGGCCCGTACGCACGGCCTTCGTCGCCCACGACGTGGCCCAGCTGTGCCGGCAGCTCGGACACGCCCTCGCCGCCCTCGGTGCGGGAACGTCCGACGGGGCGGGAGTGCACGATGCCGTCGTTCCCGCAGAGCAAGGAGGTGCCGCCGGCCGGCTGCCGGCCTCCGCGCCGGGCGGCCCGCCGCTCGGGGTGCACCTCGCTGCGGAGGGACCCGAGGACCCCGGTCTCACGGCGTTCCTCTTCCCGGGTCAGGGCAGCCAGCACCCGGGGATGTCCGCGCACCTGTTCACGGCCTTCCCGGATCTCGGCCGGCTGCTGCACACCGGCGACGGGGCCCGCCTGGCCAAGGCCCTCTACCCGCCGGCCGCGTTCGACGAAGCCGCGCGGGAACGTGCCCGGGAGGCCCTGACGGACACCCGGGCTGCCCAGCCCGCCCTGGGCATCGTCGAACTCGCCCTGTACGAGGTCCTCGCGCGCTCCGGCGTGCACCCCGACCTGGCCGCGGGCCACAGCTACGGCGAGCTGGTCGCCCTGTGTGCGGCGGGCGTCCTCGACCCCGATGCCCTGCCCGGGCTCAGCGCCGCGCGCGCGGCGGCGATCCTCGACGCGGCGGGCGACGATCCCGGTGCCATGGCCGCCGTGGCGGCGACACCCGAGGAGATCCACCGGGCCCTCGGCCGTCCGCTGCCGGACGGCATGGTCATCGCGAACCACAACGCCCCGCGGCAGAGCGTCCTGTCCGGGCCGACGGGCGCCGTTGACGAGGCGGTGGGACGGCTGCGGGACGCAGGTCACGGCGCGACGCGGCTTCCGGTCGCCTGCGCCTTCCACAGCCCACCGCTCGCCGCCGCCGGTCCCGTCTTCCGGGCGGCTCTCGAACGGCATCCCTTCGACACGGCGGAGTTCCCGGTCTGGGCGAACCGGACCGCCCGTCCCTACCCGGCCGACACCGGCCTCGTACGCGACGAGCTCGCGGCCCAGATCGGGGCCCCGGTGCGTTTCGTGGAGCAGATCGAGGCGATGTACGAGGCCGGTGCCCGCACCTTCGTCGAGGTGGGACCCGGTCGCGTCCTCACCCGTCTCGTCGCCGGGATCCTCGGCGGGCGACCACACCGTGTCGTCGCCTGCGAACCACGGGCGGGCAGTGGTCTCCCGGGTCTCCTCGACGCGCTCGCCGAACTGGCCGTCGCCGGACTGCCGGTGGCGACGGACTGGATGTTCCGGGACCGGGACGTCCTCGACCCCGACGCGGACCCCGGACAGGCATCCGCAGCACACCGGCCCGGCTGGACGGTGGACGGACACCTCGTCCGCACCGCCGCCGGCGATCCGCTCCCCGGCGCCCTCGCGCCGGCCCGACGAGTCGTGGAGACGCCCGTGACAGCAGACCCCGGCGGTGCCCCGGCCCGTGCAGCCGATGCCCTCGTCGCCGAATTCCTCAGGACCAGCCGGGACATGGTCTCCGCGCAGCGCGATGTCCTGCTCGCCTACCTGGGCGCCGCTCCCGGGGACAGCGTCCCCGGAGCAGTGGCGACGGCGGCGGCTCGCGAGCCGGGGAGCCTGCCGGAAGCAGCACCGCCGTACACCGGACTCGCCGAGCTCGCCGCGCCCACCGCCGTCCCCGCACCGGCGCCCACGCCCCCGGAGCCCGATGGAGGCACCACGGCCGGGGCCCTCACCGAGGAGGGGGTGCTGCGTACGGTCGTAGAACTCATCAGCGAGCGCACCGGCTACCCCCTGGACATGGTCGAGCCCGACCTCGACCTGGAGGCCGATCTGAGCATCGACTCGATCAAGCGCGCCGAAATCGCCGGTGAGCTGGCCAGGCGCCTCGGCGCCCCGGACGACCGGGCGCCCGCTCTGGACGACGCCGAGCTGGAGGAGCTGACCGGCGCCCGGACGGCCGCGGCGGTGGCGCGCTGGATGTTCGGCCGCGCAGCCGGCGCGAGGGCCTCGTCGGCGGCACCCGGCCCCACGGCGTCCGCAACCGACGGTGCTCCGGGCGGCGGACCGCGGCCCGCCGCCCCCCGCCGCCTGAGGATGCTGCCCGTGCCCGCTCCGGTGCCCGCCTCCTCCTCCGCGCCGGGGCCCGGGAGCCCACAGGACCTGCTCTCCGGGAAGCGTTTCGCCCTGCTCGGCGACGGCACCGGCGCCTTCGGCGGGGTCGCGGCCGCACTGGCCGCCCGGCTGACCCGCCTCGGCGCCGAAGCGGTCGCCATGGACGCCGGTCGCGTGCCGGGAGAGACGGACGGGCCGTGGGACGGCATCGTCCTGCTCACGGCTCTCGGAGAGCCCGGGGCACCGTTCCTGCCCGCCGGATTCCCCCTCGTCCGCGACGCCCTCCGGCGGGCACCCCGGCGGCTGCTCCTCGTCCGCGCTGCGGACGGGGTCCGGGCCGCCGGGACGGACGGGCTCGCGCGGACCGCCGCCCGGGAGCATCCGGACGTCGGCGTACGCTGCGTCGCGCTCGGCCCGGGCACCCCCGAGGACCTCGCGTACGCGGCGGACACGCTGGTGGCCGAACTCCTGGCGGACGACGCCCTGCCCGTCGTCCTGCGCACCCCGGCCGGGCGTTTCGCGCCCGCACTGACCCCGGCACCGCTCGGCGCGCTCGGCACCACCGGTGCGGGGCCGTCGGGTGAGGGCGCCGCCGAGGCGGCGGCCCTGGGCCTGGACCGGGACAGCGTGGTGATCGTCGTCGGCGGGGCCCGAGGCATCACGGCGCGGTGCGTGGGCGCCCTCGCCGGCGCGTCCCGGTGCCGCATCGAGCTCCTGGGGCGCACGCCGGCTCCCGAAGGGCCCGAGGGCCCTGAGACCGCCGACGCCTCCGACGCAGCCGCCCTGCGGTCCGTCCTCGCGGGCACCGGGCGCTACGACGGTCCCGCCGCGCTCGAGCGCGCCGTCGGCCTGGTCCTGGCCCGGCGCGAGGTGGCCGCGACGCTGCACACGCTGCGTGCCGCCGGCAGCCGGGCCCGCTACCACAGCGTGGACTGCCGGGACTCCGCCGCCGTGCTCCAGGCGGTCAAGGGGATCCATGCGGAGTACGGCCGCGTCGACGGCGTGATCCACGCCGCCGGGATCATCGAGGACCGCCTGATGGACCAGAAGACGCCCGAGTCGTTCGCACGCGTCTACGGCACCAAGACCGACAGCGCGGCGGCGCTGCTCACCGCCGTGGAGCAGCTGCCCCGGCCGCCGTCCTTCGCCGTGCTGTTCGGCAGCGTCGCCGCCGTGCTCGGCAATCGCGGCCAGGCCGACTACGCGGCCGCCAACGACGCCCTGGAGACCCTTGGTGCCGCCTGGGCCGAACGGACGGGAAGGCGGGCCCTGACGGTCCACTGGGGTCCGTGGGCACCGTCCGACGGCCACCCAGGGATGGTCGGTCCCGAGCTGGCCCGCAGCTACGCGCGGCGCGGGATCACGCTCATCGACCCGGAGGAGGGCGCCCTGGCCCTGCTGCGGGAACTCGCCTGGGGCGAGGAGACGGTCCGCTCGGTCGTCCACACCGCCACGGAGTGGTGAGATGGCCCCCACCGCCCGACGACGGGCCGTCGCCGCGCACTCCGCGCAGGCGGGCCCCCTCCAACCGCCCGTCGCCATCACCGGCATGGCGGTGATGCTGCCAGGAGCGCCCGACCTGGCGACGTACTGGCAGAACCTCACCGCGGGCTCCGACATGATCGGCGACGTGCCCCCGGGACGCTGGGACAGCGCGTACCACCACCCGGGCAGTGCGTCGGAACCGGCCGCGGCCGACCGGGTGTACTGCCGGCGCGGGGGCTTCGTCGACGCCGTCGCGGAGGTCGACGTCACGCGGTTCGGCATCATGCCGCACTCGGTGCCCGGCACGGAGCCCGACCAGCTCATCGCCCTGCACGTCGCGGCGAGCGCCCTCGCGGACGCGGGCGGCGCGCAGAGGCTGCCCGACCGCGACCGCGTCGGGATCGTCCTCGGCCGCGGGGGGTACCTCACGCCCGGCCTGGCCCGCCTCGACCAGCGGGTCCGGACGGCCCGCCAGCTCGTCCGCACGCTCGGTGATCTGATGCCCGGCCTGGACCCGGGGCAACTGGAGCGGGTGCGGGTGGCGTTCACCGACCGCCTCGGTCCCGCCCGGCCGGAGGACGCCATCGGTCTGGTGCCCAATCTCGCTGCCTCGCGGGTCGCCAACCGTCTCGATCTGCGGGGTCCGGCCTACACCGTCGACGCGGCGTGCGCCTCGTCGCTGCTGGCCGTGGACCAGGCGGTGGCCGCGCTCGGCTCCGGGCGCTGCGACGTGATGCTGGCAGGAGGCGTCCACCACTGCCACGACATCACGTTGTGGAGCGTGTTCGCACAGCTCCGCGCCCTGTCGCCCAGCGAACGCATCCGGCCCTTCCACCGGGACGCCGACGGCATCCTCATCGGCGAGGGCACCGGGGTGGTGGTGCTGAAGCGGCTCGCCGACGCCGAGCGGGACGGCGACCGGGTCTACGCGGTGATCCGGGGCACCGGCGTCAGCAGTGACGGCCGCACCTCGGGGCTCGTCAATCCCGATCCGGCCGGGCAGACCCGGGCCGTCCGGGCGGCATGGCGCGCCGCCGGCCTCGATCCCGCCGAGCCGGGCTCGATCGGCCTGCTGGAGGCCCACGGCACCGGCACCCCCGCCGGTGACACCGCCGAACTGGAAACGCTGCGCGCGGTGTTCGGACCGCCCCGGCCGGCGGCGGGGCCGCGCGCCGGAACGGAGCCGGCGGAGCCGGGGGGCCGCGAGGACCACGGGGACCGCGGGCACCGCGAGGACCGGCCGGTGATCGGCTCGGTGAAGTCCATGATCGGGCATGCCATGCCGGCGGCCGGGGTCGCCGGCCTGGTCAAGGCCGCCCTTGCCGTCCACCACGGCACGCTGCTGCCCACCCTGCACTGCGAGGATCCCCACCCGGCGCTGTCCGCCACCCGCTTCGCCCCGATCTCCCGTGCCGTTCCCTGGGTGACCGGGCCGGGGCGGCCGCGCAGGGCCGCCGTGAACGCGTTCGGCTTCGGTGGCGTCAACGCCCACGTCGTCCTCGAAGAGGCGCCCCCGGCCTCCGGGTGTCCCTCCCCCGGGCCGGCCGGCGGGTCCCGGGCCGAGGTACGCGAAGGCGAACCGGTGCTGCTCCTGAGCGCGGCGACCCCCGAAGCGCTCGCCGCACTGCTGGACGCCGCAGACCCGCGGACCCCTCCCGGCGGTCCTGCCTCCGGACCCGTACGGCTGGGGATCGTCTGCCCCACCCCCAAGAGGCTCGCACTGGCCCGCCGGGTGGTTGCCAGGGGTGAGGCCTGGCACGGCCGCAACGACGTGTGGTTCCGTCCCGGCCCGCTCCTCGGCGGCGGACCGGACGGCGGCGGGACCGCCTTTCTCTTCCCTGGCCTGGAAGGCGAGTTCACACCCCGCGTCGACGACATCGCCGACCACTTCGGACTGCCCCGGCCACCCCTTGCCGCACCCCGGACGGGCCCCGACGGCCGGAGGCCGGAGCCGGGCGGCGGCCTCGGCCGCCACGGACTCGGTGTCGTCGCCGTCGGACGGCTGCTCGACACGGCCCTGCGCCGCATCGGCATCGTCCCCGACGCCGTCGCCGGCCACAGCGTCGGTGAATGGACCGCCATGGCCGTCGGCGGCCTGTACGAGGAGGCTGCCGTCGACGCCTTCATGACCGCCCTCGACCCCGAGACGGTCCGGGGTGCCGACCTGGCGTACGCCGCCGTCGGCGCGGGCGCCGGCCGGGTGAACCGGGTCCTGGCCCGCGGACTGCACCCGTCCGTGGTCCTCTCCCACGACAACGCCCCGAACCAGTCGATGGTGTGCGGGCCTCCCGAGGACGTGGAGGCGTTCGCCGCCGGACTGCGCGCCGAGGGGGTCCTCGTACGCGTCCTGCCGTTCCGCTCCGGCTTCCACACCCCCATGCTCGCACCGCTCCTGGAGCCCATCAGGGCGGCCGCCGGCCGCATGCGGCTGAGGGCCCCGCACGTGCCCGTCTGGTCGGGCACCACAGCAGCACCCTTTCCTCCGGAAGAAGCCGCGATCCGCGCCCTGTTCGTCCGCCACCTCCTCGAACCCGTCCGCTTCCGGGCGCTGACCGACGCCCTGTACGGAGCGGGCATCCGCGTCTTCGTGCAGGCCGGGCCGGGGCAGCTCGGCTCCCTCGTCGGCGACACCCTGGCCGGCCGGGACCATCTGGTCGTCGCCGCCAGTTCTCCGCACCGCGACGGAATGGCGCAGCTCCGACGGGTGGCCACCGCCCTGTGGACGGCCGGGGCGGAAACCGATCCCCGTTCTCTGCAGACGGCCGGGACCCCCGCCGCCGCCTCACCGCCCGGGGCCGTCCCGGGGCCGGCTCGGCAGTGCGTCCGTCTCGACCTCGGCAGTGCTCTGGTGGACCTCGCACCGGACCCCGCTCTCGTGGCCGCTCTGGCCCGGGACCGGGCAGCCGCAGATCCGGCCGGCGTCCTCGATACGGCAGCGGCCGGATCACCGGTGGCCGCCGAACTGGCCGCCCTGCTGCGGGAGACCGCGCAGACGGCCGCGGACGTGATGGCCGCGGCGGGCACGCCCCCGCCGGAAAGGGCGCCGCGCCTCCCGGCACCGCCGGCCCGACCGGCCGCCGGGGTGGTGCGGGCCGCAACTGCGCCGGCCGCCACCGGCACCGTGCGGACCGCGACTGCGCCGGTCACGGGCTCCGCCGGCTCCGGGACCGGCCGAGCCGGGGCCGGGACGGCCGGCGCAGGGACCGCCGGCTCCGTACGTCACGAACGCGTACGGGTCGGGGTGGACCGGATGCCGTACCTGCTCGACCACTGCTTCTTCCCGCAGCGCGCCGACTGGCCCGACGTCGCCGACCGCTGGCCCGTGGTGCCCGCCACCACGATCGTGGCCCACCTGATGGCGGCGGCCGAGCGGGCCTTGCCCGGAAAGGTGGCCGTGGAGGTGCACGACGCGTGCTTCGACCGCTGGCTCACGGCCGCCGATCCCGTGGACGTGCCCGTCACGGTGACCCCGCGCGGGCCGGACCTGGTCGCCGTGTCGTTCGGCCCCGACGCCCGCGCGGTGGTGGCGCTGGCGGACCGTCACCCCGGGGCGCCCTCCGCCCCGCATCCGCCCGACCCCGGATCCGAGCGCGTGCCCGCGCACACCGCCGAGCAGGTCTACCGCGAGCGGTGGATGTTCCACGGCCCGTCGTACCAGGGCATGGCCCGGCTCACCGCCATCGGCGACCGGCACGTGCGCGCCACGCTGACGACCCCGGCCGCACCCGGCGCCCTGCTGGACAACGTGGGACAGGTACTCGGCTACTGGATCATGGCAACACACACCGAACGCACCGTCGTCTTCCCGGTGCGGGTGCGGCACCTGCGCTTCTTCGGGCCGCATCCGGCCCCCGGCACACCGGTGGAATGCGCGGTCCGGATCGTGTCCCTCACGGACACGGTGCTCGAAGCGGACGCGGTGCTCACCGTCGCCGGGCAGGTGTGGGCCCAGCTGACCGGCTGGCAGGACCGGCGTTTCGACAACGACCCCCACACCCGGCCGGTGGAGCGCTTCCCGGACCGCAACACCCTCTCCGCGACCCGTCCCGGTGGCTGGTCGGTGGTGTTCGAGCGCTGGCCGGGCCTCGCCTCCCGTGAGCTGATCATGCGCAACGCACTGGGCGGCCCCGAACGCTCGGCGTACGCCGAGCGGCCGCCCCGGGGCCGCCGGCAGTGGCTGCTCGGCCGGATCGCGGCCAAGGACGCGGTACGGCGACTGCTGTGGGCGGACGGGGAGGGACCGGTGTACCCCGCCGAGCTCCTCGTCGGCAACGAGGCGTCCGGCCGTCCGTACGTCACCGGCCGCCACGGGCGGGAACTCCCCCCGCTGGACGTGTCGATCGCGCACTGCGCAGAGGCGGGTGTCGCCCTCGCCCGGCACCGGCCCCCCGGCGGGGACCCCGGAGCCCTGCGGCACGGTCCGGGCATCGACGTCGAGGAGATCACCGAACCCGCGCCGGCGACCGTCGCCACCGCGCTTTCCCCGGCCGAACAGGAGCTGCTGGCGGCCTGCCGCGCCGCCGGCGGAGGCGGGGAGCCGCCAGGAACGTGGTTCACGCGCTTCTGGACGGCGAAGGAGGCCGTCGCCAAGGCCGAGGGCACCGGTCTGCGCGGGCGGCCGCGCGACTTCGAGGTGACCCGTGCCGAAGCGGACCGGCTGACGGTGACCGTGCGCCCGCCGGACACGCCCACCCGTACGTACCGGGTGGGCTGCGAACGCATCGCCAATCCGGCCGGGCTGCCGCCCCGCACGTACGTCGTGGCCTGGACCACCGGCCCGGAACCGGAGCAACCGGCAGCGGGCGCCGTCGGACCCACTCCGCCCCGCCCGCAAGGGCGAAGCCCCCTCGGAGGAACAAGTTGACCACCATCCGGCCCTCCGGATCCGCACCCACCGGATCCGTGCGCCTCGACGAAGCCGCGGTCCTCGCCGAACTGACCGGCATGATCGGACAGGTCCTGGACGGATACGAACTCGACGACACCGAGATCACGATGGAGACCCGCTTCGGCCGCGACCTCGAACTGGAGAGCATCGACCTCGTGACACTCGCCGGTCTGCTCCAGGACCGCTACGGCAGCACCGTCAACTTCGCCGAGTTCGTGGCCTCCATGGAGCTGGAGGAGATCATCGGGCTCAGTGTGGGCCGGCTCGTCGAGCACGTCTGCCTGTGCCTGAAGGCCGAGGGAAGGGACTGAGCCATGGCCATCGTCGACACCGGCGACGTCGGGCTGCACGTCCAGCGCCTGACCGGCGCTCGCCCCACCGCGCACGGGGTCCGCGCCGCCGCCCCGGACGCCACGGTCGTCCTGCTCCACGGGCTGCTCACCGACAGCCTGGCCAGTTACTACTTCACGGTCGCCCCGGCCTTCGCGGCCGCCGGCCTGGACGTGGTCATGTACGACCACCGGGGGCACGGGCGCAGCGGGCGGCCGGAACGCGGCTACACGCTGGGGGCGTTCGTCGACGACCTGGACGCCCTCCTGGACCGGCTCGGCATCCGGAACCCGGTCCATCTGGTGGGCAATTCGTACGGCGGTACGGTCGCCTTCGACTACGCGCTGCGCCGGCCGGAGCGGGTCGCCGCCATGGTGGTGATCGAGTCGGAGCCGGCCACCCCCTCGTGGGCGGTCAAGATCGCCGGGCTGCTGGAGCGGGTCCGGCACGAGATGAGCGTGAACGAGGACGCCGCCCTCGACTGGATCGCCGCCCACCACGGAGGGCACACCGCCCGGTTGGCGAAGTCCGCCGGCCGGCTCGTCCGCGACACCACCCTCGCCGCGGACATCCCGGCGAGCGCGGTCCTGGACGACGACGACGTGCGGGCGATCCGATGCCCGGTACTCGCCCTCTACGGCGCCGACTCCGATCTGGCCGCGCAGGCTCCCCGCATGCGGTCGCTGCTGCCGCACTGTGCGACCGAGTCGTTCCCCGGCCACCGGCACTCGGTCCTGGTCGAGGCGCCGGGCCGGGTGCGCGATCTCGTCCTCGACTGGGTCGGCCGGCACCCCCGGCCCGCCGGCGACCGGGCGGTGCAGGTCCGGTGAGCCGCTTCCTGTTCGTCGTGCCCCCGCTGGTCGGACACATCAACCCGGCCGTGGGCGTCGCGTCGGCGCTCACCTTGCGGGGCCACCAGGTGGCCTGGGCGGGCGAGCCCGCGCTCGTACGCCGCCTCGCGGGCAGCGGAGCGGCCGTCCACCCGTGCCCTGCCGCCGGAGGAGGGCCACCGAGCGTGCGGCCCCCGGACCTGCGCGGCCCCGAGGCGCTGCGGTTCCTGTGGGAGCGTTTCCTCGTCCCGCTCGCCGAGGCCATGGCGCCCGGCGTACGGGAGGCGGTCCGCGCCTTCCGGCCCGATGCGGTCGTTGCCGACCAGCAGGCTCTCGCGGGCGCCCTCGTCGCCGAGGACCTGGGGCTGCCCTGGGCCACCTCGGCGACGACCTCGGCCGAGTTCACGGACGCCCTGGCTTCGATGCCCCAGGTGGCCGCCTGGAACGCGGCCTTGCTGGACGATCTGCGCGCCCGGATCGGCGATCCGCAGGGAAGCGGCGACCCGCGCTTCTCCCCGCACCTCGTGCTCGCCTTCAGCACGCCCGAGCTGGCGGGGCCGCCCGCACGGGGCGGCGACCGGGTGCGCTGGGTCGGCCCGTCCCTGACCGCCCGGCCTTCCCCCGCCCCCTTCCCCTGGGAACGGCTCGATCCGGCACGAGAGCTGGTCCTGGTCACCCTGGGCACCGCCAACACCGATGCCGGGGAGCGCTTCCTGGACCGGGCGGCCCGGGCCCTGCGGGCCCGATCGCACCGGGTGCAGGCCGTCGTCGTCGATCCCGGGGGCACCCTCGGCGCCGCGCCCGGGGACCTCGATGTCATCACCCTGCCCGTCGTCCCCCAGCTGGAACTGCTCGCGCGCGCCGACGGCGTCGTGTGCCACGGAGGACACAACACCGTGTGCGAGGCGCTGTGGCACGGCGTTCCGCTGGTCGTCGCGCCGATCCGGGACGACCAGCCGGTGATCGCCGCGCAGGTGGTCGGCGCGGGGGCAGGGGTACGGATCCGCTTCGGCCGGGCCTCCGTCGACACGATCGGTACGGCCGTCGACACCGTTCTCGCCGACCCGCGTCCCCGGGACGCGGCCCACGCCGTCTCACGGGCCTTCCGCAACGCCGGCGGTGCCCGGGCTGCCGCCCTCCACCTGGAACGACTGGCCCAGGGCCGAAAGGACGAGGCATGAGCTCCGCTTCGCGAAAGGCCCGTACGCTCCGGGTGGCCGCGCTGCGCCCCGCGTACGGCAAGGACCTGGCCGACGGCACCTCCGTCTTCTTCGCACCGCGCTCGCCGGTGTGCCCTTGGTGCGGCTCGGGACGGCTCGGCGAGCACCTGCGCACCGGCGACCTCCTCCAGCACAAGCCCGGCGTCTTCGTCCTCGACCGCTGCCACGACTGCGGACACCTCTTCCAGAATCCGCGGCTGAACGAGCGCGGTCTCGCCTTCTACTACCGGGACTTCTACGACGGCCTCGGCGAGGAGCGGCTGGACGGCCTGTTCAGCGGACGCACCGCCGCCTACCGCTCACGGGCGGACTCCGTGCGGCCCCACCTCGCCGAAGGTGCCGTCGAGTGGCTGGACGTCGGCACCGGGCACGGCCACTTCTGCCAGCACGCCCGGGCGGTACTCCCGGCGGTGGCCTTCGACGGGCTGGACCGCTCCGAGGGTGCCGAACTCGCCGAGCAGGCCGGTCGCGTACGCCGGGGCCACCGGGGGGCGTTCCCCGAACTCGCCGAGCGGATGGGCGGTTCGTACGACGTGGTGAGCATGTTCCACTACCTGGAGCACTGCACCGATCCCCAGCACGAACTGGAGGCGGCGCGCACCGTGCTGCGGCCGGGCGGGCTGCTCGTGATCGACGTGCCGGATCCCGAGAGCCGGTACGCACGGCTGCTGGGCCGCTGGTGGCTGCCCTGGCTCCAGCCGCAGCACCTGAACCTGGCACCGGTGGCCAATCTGCGCCGCCGGCTGGCCGAGACGGGCTTCACCGTCCTCACGGAGGAACACACCGAGGCGCACGACGCGGTCGACCTGGTGGCCGCCCTGTGGATCGCACTGGACGCAGTCGCCCCCCGGGAGGACCTGCCGTGGCTGGCCTCGGCACCCGGGGCCTGGCGGCGCGCCGTGCGGACGGCCGTCCTGCTGGCCGGGATCCCGCTGCTCCTGGCGGCGACCGCCCTGGACCGGCTGCTGGCGCGCCCGCTCGCCGGCCGCCTCCGTCTGACGAACGCCTACCGCCTGATCGCCAGACGGGACGGTCACGTTCCTCCCCCGCCGTGAGGCCTGATCGGAGGATTCCGGGGTGTCCCGTTCCGCGGATGCTGGGAGGCACCACCCGCCCCGTGAAAGGAACCCGATCATGCGGCCCAAGGCCTACCAGATCGCCGGCTTCAAGCTCAAGGACGAACAGGTGTGCGATTCGTGGTGTACGGAGTGTGACGGACGGCCTTCCCGGAAGGTCGCGACGTACCCGATGTCCGACGCGCCCCGCGCGGACCGCGCGGTCGCCGGCCTCGGCACCGAGGCCCACGTCCACTACGTGGCCAGGGGCGACCGGCTGACGGTCGTCGTTCCGGCGGTCTCCCGGTGAGGCCGAACCGGACGCGGCACGCTCTTCGGACGGCTCACCGCGGGTGGGAGAGGTGCCACGGGTAGGGGGCGGCGACCGTGTCGGTCCGCTCGGGACCCCAGCTGCCCGGCACGTACGGCTCCACCGCCGGAGGCGCGTCCAGCAGCGGGGCCGCGACCTCCCAGAGGCGCTCGATGCCGTCGGACCGGGTGAAGAGGGCCTGGTTGCCGAGCATCGCCTGGAGGATCAGGTGCTCGTACGCCTCCAGCGCGTTCTCGAGGGTGAAGGACGTGCCGTACTCGAACACCATGGCGGCTTCTGCGAGCCGAAGGGCCGGGCCGGGTTCCTTGGCGAGGAAGCGGGCCGTGAGCGTGCCGGGGTCGGCGAAGTCGATGACCAGCTGGTTGGCGCGGCCGTCCGCCGCCGCCTGCGCGTCCAGGGGGAACATGCGCAGGACCGGCTCGCGCAACCCGAGGGTCACGGTGTGGCGGCCTTCGGCCAGCGCCTTGCCCGTTCTGAGGTGGAACGGCACGCCGGACCAGCGCCAGTTGTCGATCCAGGCACGCAGGGCGACGAACGTCTCGGTGTCCGAATCCGGAGCGACACCGTTCTCGGTGCGGTACCCGGTGTACTGGCCGCGGACCACGTCCTCGGGTGCGAGGACCCGCATGCTGCGGAACGCCTTGATCTGTTCGTCCCGGAGGGCCTGCGCGTCCAGGGCGACCGGGGGCTCCATGGCGACGAAGCCGAGCAGCTGGAACAGATGGGTGACGACCATGTCGCGGAACGTTCCGGTGCCCTCGAAGAAGTGGGCGCGGCCCTGGATGTCGATCTTCTCGGGAACGTCGATCTGCACGTGGCTGATGTGCCCGCGGTTCCACAGGGGCTCGAACAGTCCGTTGGCGAACCGGAGCGCGAGGATGTTGTCGACCGCTTCCTTTCCGAGGAAGTGGTCGATGCGGAACACCCGGGACTCGTCGAAGACCGTGTGGATCGTCGCATTGAGTGCACGGGCGGACACGAGGTCGGTGCCGAACGGCTTCTCGACGATGACCCGGCCTCCCCGGGCGAGGTCCGTGTCGCCCAGCAGGCCGATCACCGACGGGAAGGCTGCGGGCGGGACCGCGAGGTGGAAGAGCCGTTGCGGCGTTCCGCCGATGGCCTGCTCGGCTTCGCGTACCGCCCGGAGCAGCGGTGCCGCGTCGTCCCGGTCCGCCGCCCCGAAGGACAGCGAGGCTTCGAAAGCCTGCCAGGCCGCTCCTTCGGGGCGTGAGCGGCCGAACTCCTCCACCGCCTGCCGCGCATGGGCGCGGAACGCTTCGTCACTCAGCGCCTCGGCGGCCGGGGCGGTACCGACCACACGGCACCGCCTCGGCAGGAACCCCGCCTTGGCGAGGTGGAACAGGCCGGGCAGCAGCTTGCGCCTGGCGAGGTCGCCCGTCGCGCCGAAGAGGACGATGACGTGGTCCGCGGGGAGGAGCTCACGGGACGTGGCCGTTCGGTCCATGACGGTGTCCTCCTCTGCCGGTCCGCAGTCGCCGTCGTACGTCGCCGGCCGCGTGCCACCGCTCCTCATGGCTCACTGTGCGGGATGGGAGGGGATCCGGCACGCGGGGGCGCCGGCCGTCACTGGGACCAGGGCAGGGGCTGTTCCCGTTCCACGAGGCCGAGGGCCTGATCGGTGGGCGTGAGCCCCGTCAGGTACTCCAGACCGGCCGCGAGCGCCTCGACCGCGGCGAGTGCCGCGGAGTCTCCGGCCGAGGCCTGCCGGAGAGACGTGCAGAACGCCGTGAGCCGGGTGCCCGCCTCACTGGTCGGCGGGTAGTAGAAGCAGCTCTCGACAGCAGTCGCGAACGCCTCCAGCCGGTGGAGACCCGTGTCCCACACCTCGGCCGGCATGCTGCTGCGGGGCCCCGACGCCTGTACTCCGAGGACCAGCCCTCTGAAGGTTTCGGTGGCGTATGCCGCCCGGTCACGCCGGTCGCACAGGTCGCTGTACACCTGCTGCCACGTGGGGCGCTTGAAGAGGGAGTCCTGCTCCCAGGACTCCAGGTCGTGCAGCCGGGCCCAGACCAGGCGTACCTGCTCGGCGCGCTCGGCCCGGTCGAGCGAGAGGTGGTCGACCCGGGGCTCGGTCCCGTTGAGGATGTGGGTGATGGCCTGCCTGGTCTCCAGCGGCACCACGTCCAGCTCGTAGCGCGTGGCGTGGGCGGTGCAGGCCACCTGGAGGTAGGCCAGGACCGGGTTGGTCTTCCGCAGGGTGACGAGCGACTGCACGTATGCAGCCATGTCGTTGTGGTAGTCGGACTGCTCCTGGGTGTAGTCCTGCCGGGGGTCGGACTCCTCCTCGGTCGTCACGCCCTTCTCGCGGCAGGTCCAGAAATTGATGACGCCGCCGTTCAGGACGACGTCCTTCAGGCGCCCCTTGCGGCCCAGCAGGCCCTGGCAGTCGGGATGGTGGTGACCATCGGTGCCCTCGTAGAAGTAGCACTTGAGGCTGCCGTCCATCGAGTCGCCGCAGAGGTAGATGTCGCCGTCGCCCGGGCGCACTTCGAAGCAGTTCTGCAGGTAGCGGGTTGCGTGCGCCGACTCCTTGGCCTCCCCGGGCTTGAGGGGGGAGACCAGGAGGTTCTCCACCTTCTCGCCCGGGCCCTTGGTGTCGACCGGGTCGCCGGCGGCGATGATCGCCCGGGACTTCTCGTTCTTGTTGAGCACCCGGTCCCGGTGGGTCCAGAAGCGGATCGTGACGCCCGCGGGGACGAGGACGTCGTCGTCCGCCTCGGTGTACGACCCGTGTCCCAGGACGTTCCTGTCCGCGTCCCTCGGCGTACGGGTCACCGGCTTGCGGGGACCCGGGCCCGCATGCGCGACCTCCGCGGCAGCGGAGTGATGGTGGTGCCCGACCCCGGTCTTGTAGGCCAGGCAGCTGCCTCCCTGGCACTTGACCCTCTTGTCTTCGGGACACTTGCCCCAGCACCAGTGCCTGAGAGACGGATGCAGGGCCGCCTCCCCGATCTTGTTCGCCGTCCCGGCCATCACCGCCGCAAGGAATTCTCCGCTGCTCCCCGGCTTCCGCTCGGCGAGGTATCCGAGGTGCTGGACGGCAGCGGCCTCCGCAGGGTCGGTGAAGGCGTTCTCGTCCAGGGCCCGGGATACCCAGCTCAGGAGCACGGCGTCGTCCTGAGAAGCGAGGACCCGCTGCAACTCCTTGTCCTGCGCCCACAACCGCAGCCAGAAGTCTCCCTCGGGCCGGATCAGGTGCAGCCTGTCGGTCGCGAGGTCGTACATCGTGGCGTACCGGTACTTGGGGTGGAACGGCATGGAAGGTCTCCTGGGTCGTCGTCTTCCCGGGAAACGTACGGTGGCTGAATCGGAAGGCGGCAGGGAGAACGGACAGCCCGGGGGGCACATGTATGCGCTTTCACGCATGCGAGCAATGCTCACGACCCGCCGAAAGCTCATCTTCATGACGTACCGCATTATTCGCGCTTTGCCGGCAACTGCGTTGTGGACAGTGCGAGTTGCTGCTGCGTAGGTTGCGTCTCGGCAATTCCGGATCGCCGAGAGGATTCCCGTGGAAGAAAAGGGCTTAAGAAGAAGAATCCCGCATCTGGTGACGGCCGCGCTGCTGCTCCTGGGGATGATGATCACCACGACCGGCCAGGCGGAAGCAGCCCCGCAACCGCTCGCCGGCACCACCATCTGCTCGTACTCGCCCATCCCCCCGGGCTGGGTCGTCACACGGTCCGTCGGCAGCTACCGCTGCGGGGGCTACAACGAGTACACGATCACCGAACTGACGACGCAGACCAGCGCCACCGTCTGCTCCTTCTCGCCCATTCCCCCCGGCTGGGTCGTCACCAGGGCCGCCGGCAGCTACAGCTGCGCAGGCGTCGCCTACGAGTACACCATCACCAAACTCACGACGCAGACCAGCGCCACCGTCTGCTCCTTCTCGCCCATCCCCCCCGGCTGGGTCGTCACACGGTCCGTCGGCAGCTACCGCTGCACGGGCGCCAACGAATACACCATCACCAAACTCACGACACAGACCAGCGCCACCGTCTGCTCCTTCTCGCCCATTCCCCCCGGCTGGGTCGTCACCAGGGCCGCCGGCAGCTACAGCTGCGCAGGCGTCGCCTACGAGTACACCATCACCAAACTCACGACACAGACCAGCGCCACCGTCTGCTCCTTCTCGCCCATCCCCCCCGGCTGGCTGGTCACACGGACCGCCCCCAGCTCCAAGTGCACGGGCGCCGACGAATTCACGATCACGAAGGCCTGACCGACCGTCGGGGTGCCTGGTTCCACGACCGGCTCCGGGCGGGCGTCTGCTGCCGCCGTCATACTGGGGCGCGGCTTCGTGGCGAGGGAGAGGGTGCGACGCGTGGGGTTCGGGGCGGGGTTACCGGAGCGCATCGGTGTCTACGTGGTGGAACGGCAGCTGGGTGCGGGCGGCATGGGGACGGTCTACCTGGCGCGGTCGCGCGGCGGGCGTCCCGTGGCCGTCAAGGTGGCCCATCCCGACCTGGCCGCCGACCCGCATTTCCGTGAGCGGTTCCGCGCCGAGGTGAACGCCGCCCGCAGGGTCGGCGGTTTCCACACGGCGCCGGTGGTCGACGCCGATCCGGATGCGGAGGCGCCCTGGCTGGCGACGGCGTACATCGCGGGCCCCACGCTGTCGGCATTGGTCCGGGAGCAGGGCCCGTTCGACGAGCAGCGGCTGAGGCTGCTGGGCGCCGCCCTGTCCGAGGCACTGCTGGCCATCCATGCCTGCGGTCTCGTCCACCGCGACCTGAAGCCCGGAAACATCATCATGGCCGAGGACGGGCCCCGGGTCCTCGACTTCGGCATCGCGCGGGCGGTGGAGTCCACTCGCCTCACTGCCGCCGGTGCGGCGTTCGGCACTCCCGGCTTCCTGGCCCCCGAGCAGGCGCAGGGCCTCGAAGTCACCGGAGCCGCCGATGTGTTCGCCCTGGGTACGGTGCTGGTGGCGGCAGCCGGCGGCAGCGCGTTCGGCTCCGGCACGCCGATGGGACTGATGTACCGCTCCGTCCACGAGACCGCGGATCTGTCCGCCGTGCCGGAGGGCCTGCGTCCCTTGCTCGCCGCGTGCCTGGCCAAAGACCCGGCTCAGCGGCCCAGCCCGGCCCGGCTCCTGGACTCGTTCGCACCCGGCGACCCGGCCGGGCACTCCCCCGCCCCCGGGGCCCCGCCGGGGCGGGTGCCGGTCGCGTCCGGGCGTAGCCGGGACGGAGAGGGAGACGGAGACGGAGACGAGCACGCGGGGGACGGCGGGACGGGCGGTCATGAGGCGACGCTCCCCGACGGGGGTGACGCGCGCGGTACGGAGCCGGCCGGCGGCACGCTGCCTCTCGGGGCCGGCGGCCGGGTCGTGGCCCTCGCCGGTGACGACGTACGGGGCGACGGCCCTTTGTGGATCACCTCGGCCGGGCGTTCCCGGCGGCGCGTCGTCCTCGTGGCGCTCGCGGCCGTGACGACGGCGGGGGTCCTCGGCGGTGCGCTCTACCTCACCCTCGACGGCGACCGTACAGGCCCCCGTTCCGCGTCCCCGTCGGAGTCCCGGCGGGCGTCGTCGCCGGCCCCGGCACCCGGCGCCGTGAAGTCGCAGCCCCGGCAGGAACCGTCACCCACGCCCACCCCCGGCCGCTCGGACGGCGGGGCCGCGCCCGCCCCCAAGGACGTGGTCACCATCGCGATCACCGGCGAGGGTCCGGGGAGCTGGTTGTCGGCGAAGGACTCCGCCGGCAGGCTGATCTTCGACGGTGTCCTCGGCCCGGGCGAGACCAGGACGTTCACCGACAAGGAGCGCATCGACCTGGTCCTCGGCAACGCGGGCGCCGTGAAGCTCCTCGTCAACGGCAAGCGGATCGAGGACGAGTTCGAAGATGGCCGGGTGGAGCGCCTGACGTACACGAAGGGCTTCTGACCCGGTCCCGCCGGGGTCGGAGATCCGTCCGGACGGCGCGGGACCGGAGCCGGGAACACGGCCCGCGCGTCCTCAGGGAGCCAGGAAGGATGTCAGTGCGTCGGCGACGGCGGCCGGGTCCTCCAGCTGGGGATAGTGGCCGACGGCAGGCGGTCCGGCGAGTTCGACGACGGCGGCCCGCGGGAGCCTGCTGCGCACCCGCGCGAGCATGTGGGCGCCGCTGACGGGATCGGCGGGTCCCCACACGAACAGCACCGGGCCCGGGTACTCCTCCAGAGCCGCCGTCCACCGCCCGGCATGGCGGCGGCGTTCGTCGATGTAGCGCAGCAGCCGCGGCGCGAGGCGGTGGCCGCCCGCGCGGGATGCCGCCGCCCACAGCGCTCGTACGTCCTCGTCGCACAGCTCCCGTCCCAGCACACCGTGCAGGGCCGCGGCGAACCGGCGGCGGGTGGTCAGGGGCGCGATCAGCGGGCCGAGCGGCCCGTGCAGGAGGCGCTGGGTGCGTACCGGCCGGTGCAGGTCGGGGTAGAGGCCGCCGTTGAGCCAGGCCATGCGGCTGATGCGCGACGGATCCCGGGCCAGCAGTTCCTGCCCCACGCTGACGCCGTAGTCGTGGGCGACGAGGGCGGTGCGGCCGGTGCCGGTCTGCCGCCACACCTCCTCGACCAGCGCGGCCTGGTCGAGCAGCGAGTAGGCGTGCCGCCGCGGCTTCGCGCTCTCCCCGAAGCCGAGGAAGTCCAGCGTGGTGACGCGCAGTCCGGCCCGGGTGAGGGCGGGAACGATCGGCGCCCAGTCGTGCGAGGACGTGGGAAAGCCGTGCAGCAGCGTCACGGGTGCCCCGTCCGCGGGACCGTCCTGGCGGACGAAGACCTGGTGACCGCCGGCCTGGACCCGGCTGCCACCGCGCGTCCACTCGGCCAGCGGCGGAAGGACCGCGGTGCCGTTCATCCCTGTGCCTCCTCGGTGTCCCCGTGACTCTCCCCCGAAAGGAGCACGCGCACTCCGAAGGCGGACTCCTGCGCCCGGGCGCCCGGTGCCCGGTGGGGAGTCCCACCGGGCCGGCGGGAGGGGGTGGGTCAGGAGTAAACGTTCCAGTGGAGGGTTCCGTTCCGGGGGAGCCTGGTCTCGCTGAGGTCGACGTCACGGCCGCCGACGGCGCGGTTGCCGTACTTGTACCACTTGCCCTTGACAGGTCCGCTCGAACTCGCTGCCGCTGGGCTGCGACCGGCCGCGCGATGCGGAGACCGGCCTGCCCCCGCCGGAGCGGGAGCTGCTGCGGCTCCTCAGCCAGGGCTGGCTGTGAACCTCGCCGGGGGAGCTTGATCAGGAATGGCACTCGTGGGCGTGCGGAGAACGCTCCGTCACCGGTGCGCCGGCACGTAGAGCGTCCCGGCGCGCAGCGCCTCCCTCCGCGAGGACAACGCCCATCCCCCGCCGCGCCGTTCGTCCGGATTCCCCTCACCGCCCCCGTGCGGTTCGAGGCCGACCGTTCCGCGGGGTCCGGGCGGATGGGATGCGGAAGCGAACGGCAGGCCGGTGCGACCCGCGGTAACCGGCCGGGCGGACGGAGGAATCCGGCCGATTCCGTGCGCCGGTCACGGGGTGCGGCCGCCGCGGCCGTCACGGGCACCGGGCCCGGCCGGCCTGCCGGAACGCCTGTGCGGGGTGCGGGCGTACGCACCACTCCCCCGCCGGCGGGCGCCGGGCCGACGGCCGCAGGCCGCCCCCGGTGGCCGACGCGCCGGTGGCCGAACCAAGCCGTCCGTTTCCAAATCATGAGAGAAACTGCTGTTCAGGCGGCCTTTTGTGCAGCCGGGGGCGGGGTTCTCGGCGGCATGTGGCGTAGCTCACGAGGTGTTCTGCGGGGTGACCTCCCGCGGCACTTCGCACTCCTTCCCGGTGGGGGCATCGGAGGAGCGCCGGCGGCGCCGGGCCGGACGACAGTACGGAACATGGGGGGCATGAGATGACCACCGAAGCGACGGGCCTGCGGTTCGCCCTGCTCGGCCACTTGCGGGCCTGGCGGGGTGCACGGGAACTGGACCTCGGATCGCGACAGCAACGGACGCTGCTGGCCATGCTGTTGCTGCGGGACGGCCGGCCGGTGTCGGTCGATGCGCTGATCGCCGACGTTTGGGGCGACCAGGCACCGGCCCGTGCCGTGGGGGCCCTGCGGACGTACGTGTCCCGGTTGCGCAAGGAGATCGAGGCGCCGGACGGTGACGGCGGCGGGCCGCGGGTGCTGGTGTCCGAGCACGGGGCCTACACCTTGCGGGTGCCGGCCGGGGCGGTGGACTTCGGGCTGTTCCGCCAGGACGTGGCCGCCGCCGATCTGGCCCGGGCCGCGCGCCGCCCCGAGGAGGCGCGGGCCCTGCTGCGCACCGCGCTCGCCAGGTGGGGTGACGAGCCTCTGGCGGGGCTGGGCGGCCCCGGGGTGGAGGCGGAGCGGGACAGGCTGGCCGGGCAGCGCCTCGCCGCCCTGGAGACGCGGCTGGCCCTGGACGTGGAGCTCGGCGAACACGCGGCCGCGATAACGGAGTTGCGCGAGCTGACGGAGCGTCACCCATTGCGGGAGCGGCTGGGGGCGCTGCTGATGCGGGCGTACGTGCTGAGCGGGCAGGATGCGGAGGCGCTGGCCGTCCACGAGCGGACCCGGCGGATGCTGGCGGCAGAGTTCGGCATCGACCCGGGGCGCGAGATGGCCACGATGGCCGAGGGCATCGCGAGCGGGGCGGGGCAGCCGGAGCCGCCGGGCGCGAGCCACCTCGCCGCCGTCGCGGCCGTCGCGGACGGGGTGCCGCCCGAGGCGGCCGGACCGGCCGCCGACGGATTCCGGCGTCCCGCCCAGGTCCCCCGCGACCTGGCGGACTTCACGGGCCGGGCCGACGTGCTGGCGCAGCTGGCCCGCGAGCTGACGGGGGCGGGAGCGCAGGCGGGTGCGGGAGCGCAGGCAGGGGCGGGAGCACGGGCGGGGTTGCGGGAGCCGACGGCCGGCGGTCCGGCGGCAGTCGTCGTCGTGTCCGGGTCGACCGGCATCGGCAAGAGCGCGCTGGCCGTGCACGCCGCCCACCGGGTGCGCGGCGAGTTCCCCGACGGACAGCTGTACGCCGACCTGCGCGCCCCGGACGGCACCCCGGTCCCCCCGGCGGCGGTCCTGGAGTCCTTCCTCCGCGCGCTCGGCGGCCCCGGCACGCCGGTCCCCGCGCAGCAGGCGGACCGGGTCGCGCTCTACCGGTCGCAGCTCGCCGAGCGCCGCGTCCTGGTGGTCCTCGACAACGTCGCGGAGCCGGCCGCCGTCGACGCGCTGCTGCCCGGCGGGCCGGGCTGTGCCGCCCTCATCACCAGCACGGCGCGGCTCTCCGGGGTCGCCGGCGCGCGCCACGCGCATCTGGGCGAGCTGTCCCGGGCGGAGGCGCTGGCGTGGCTGGAGACGGCGATCGGCGCGGAGCGCGTCGCGGCCGAGGAGCAGGCCTGCGCCGAGCTCGCCGACCTGTGCGGCGGGCTGCCGCTGGCGCTGCGGATCGTGACGATGCGGCTGGCCACACGGCCGGCCTGGCCCATCGCCTCGGTGGTGGCGGCGCTGCGCGGCCGGCACCGGCTGGCGCTGCTCGGGATCGCGGACCTGTCCGTAAGGGAGGCGTTCCGGCGGGAGTACGAGGGCCTGCCGGCGTCCCTGCGGGCGGTGTTCGCGCGGGTGGCGCTGCTGCGGGAGCCGGACGGGCGGTTCGGACCGACGGCGGTGGCGCTGGCGCTGGGGCTGTCGTCGGAGCAGGCCCGCGCGCTGTGCGAGGAGCTCGTGGACCGCAGCTGGCTGGAGTCGGCGCGGCCGGACCGCTACCACGTACACGGTCTGGTGCGGGAGTTCGCCGTCTCGGTGCAGCGGGACGAGCCGTCGCCGCGGGCGGACCAGGACCGGCCCGCGCCGGTCCTCTACGCCCCGGGCGGCACGGACCTGCGCCTCGGCGGGCCGCTGCGGCGGCCGCCGGCGGGCGGGGCGCGCGAGGGGCTGGCGTCCTGATGGCGGGCCCCCGCCCCTGACCCGTACCGCCTTCGGCCGGGCGCGGTGTGCCGCGTCCGGCCTCCCGGCCATGCCCGGATCCGCATGCGCCGGCCCGATCCGTACGCCCGGCCGCCGTGCCGTGGGCGTTCGTTCCTGCCCGCAACACCCGTTGGAGAACCCCCGTGTCAGCCGTACCGCGCCCCTCCCCCGACCGTCCCCCCGTGCCCGGTCTGTCGTTCCGGGTGCTCGGCCCGCTGCGCGTGCAGACCGGGGCGGGCGGGACGGACGTACGACCGCCGCTGGCGGCCGCCCTGCTCGCCACGCTGCTGCTGCGGCACGGCCGCCGGGGCAGTACGCAGGCCCTCGTCGACGCCGTGTGGGGCGGTGCGGCGCCCGGCGGGGCACCGGCGGCCCTGCGCGGGCACGTGGCCGCGCTGCGCCGGATGATCGAGCCCGGGCGGGCGCCGCGCACCCCGGCGCGGGTGCTGGTGTCGCGGCCGAACGGGTACGCCCTGCACCTGCTGCCGGACGCGCTGGACCTGACGGTGTTCGACCGCCGGGCGGGCAGCGCGGCCCGGGCGCTGGATGCGGGGCGGCCGGGGGACGCGCTCGCGCTGTACGACGACGCGCTGGCGCTGTGGGACGGTGACGAGCCGCTGCCCGGGGTGCCCGGTCCGTTCGCCGCCGCCCAGCGGTCGGCGCTGCGCGAGCGGCGGCTGGCGGTGCTGGAGTCCCGGTGGGAGGTGGCGCTGCTGCTCGGCGGCCATGCCCGGGCCGTGGAGGAGCTGCGGGGGCCCGCGGGTGCGTATCCGAGGCGGGTGCGTCTGCAGGAACTGCTGATGGCCGCCCTGTACGAGACGGGCCGTCAGACCGAGGCGCTGGACGTGTACGGCCGGGCCCGGGCGGCCCTGGGCGGCTCGGACGGGCCGGACCGTGCGGGCCTGGAGCGGATCCGGCAGCGGATCCTGGCCGGTCCCGGCGCGGCCGGGGCGGACGGGCCGGGGGCGTTGGGCGGTACGGGGACGGGGGTTTCCGCCGGGCCGGGCGATCGGGCGGGCACCCGTCCGGGTCCGGCGCGTGTGCATGCCGGGGCTTCCGGTGCGGCCCCGGCCGGTCCGCCCGTTCCCGGTGCCACCGCTCTGATGGCGCCGACGCTGCGCCTGCCGCCGGACGTGGCGGACCTCGTGGGGCGTGACGCGGAGATCGCCCGGTTGCGGCAGGCGCTGGAGGGCGGCGCCGCGGCGGCCGTCGGCGCGATCAGCGGGATGGGCGGGATCGGGAAGACGACGGTGGCGGTGCGCGTCGCGCACGAGGTGGCCGCGAGCTTCCCCGACGGCGTGTTCTTCGTCGACCTCGGCGGCATGGACGCCCGGCCGGCCGACCCGCACCAGGTGCTGGGCGACCTGCTGCGCGCGCTCGGGGTGACACCCGCGCAGCTGCCGGCCGAGACGGCCGAGCGGGTCGCGCGGTACCGCGCGCTGCTGGCCGGGCGGCGGGTGCTGCTGGTCCTCGACAACGCCCGCGACCTGGAACAGATCCGCGACCTGCTGCCGGACTCGCCGGGCTGCGGGCTGCTCGTGACCTGCCGGACCTGGCTCACCGGGCTCGGCAGCCTGGCCGGTGCGACGCTGGTGCACCTGGCGGAGCTGACCGACGGCGTGGCCCTGGACCTGCTGGTGCGGCTGGTCGGCGCGCAGCGCGTGCGGCGGGAGGAGGAGGCCGCCCGGGCGCTGGTGGCCGACTGCGGGCGGCTGCCGCTGGCCCTGCGGGTGGTCGGCGCCCGGCTGGCCGGCTCGCCCGCGCTGTCGGTGGCGGAGACGGCCCGGCGGCTCGCGGACGAGCGGCGGCGGCTGGCGGAGCTGCGCGGCGACGGGGACGGCGGCGTGGACGCCAGCTTCCGGCTGGGTACGGCGCGGCTCGGTCCGGAGCAGCTGCGGGCGTTCCGGCTGCTGGCGCTGCCGGACGTGCCGGAGCTGGGCGGGCTGAGCACCGCGGCCCTGCTGGACCGGCCGCGGGAGGAGGCGGAGGCCCTGTGCGAGGACCTGGTGGACGCCAGCCTGCTCCAGTCGCCGGCGCCGGGCCGCTACCGCTACCAGGACCTGCTGCGGCTGTTCGCCCGGACGTCCGGGGCCGAGGAGCTGCCGGCGGCGGAGCGCGGGGGCGCGATGCTGCGGCTGCTGAGCACGTACACCGGCATCGCGCGGGCGGCGTACCGGGCGTCGACCGTGGGCGATCCGTTCCCCGCCGACGGCCTGCCGGAGGGGGCGGCCGCGGTGGGCCGGGGCGTCGGGGACGGGCAGGTGTTCGGCAGTCCGGCGGAGGCCACCACCTGGCTGTTCGACGAGCAGAAGCACCTGCTGGCGCTGATCGAGCAGGCAGCCGGGTTCCCCGAGGTCCCGGCGGCCGTGTCGGCCCGGCTGCTGCTGGCCACCGACCCGCTGGGGCGCTACAGCACCGGGACGCGGAACCAGGAGCGGGCCGCCCGGGCCGTGGTGGCGGCGGCCGGGCGGGCCGGCGACGCGGTCGCCGGCGGCATCGCGCACTACATGCTGGGCGGTTCCTTCGCGATCCGGTTCCTGATGGGCCGGGCGCTGCCGCACCTGCGCGAGGCTGCCGACGTGTTCCGGCGCGAGGAGCGGTGGCCGCTGCTGGCTCACGCGCTGAACGCCCTCGGCGGGTGCGCCCTCGCGCGCCGGGACTTCCCGGCCGCCCTCGGTCACCTCACGGAGTCCCTGCCGCTCAGCCGGGCGTCGCAGAGCCCGGCCTGCGAGTCGCTCACCCTCGGCTACCTGGGGCTGGCGCAGCTGGCGACGGGGCAGCCGGCGGAAGCGGTGCGGTCGGGGCGGACGGCCGTGGAGCTGGCGCGGTCCTGCGGCGACGGCCCGGGCGAGGCCAACGCGCTGCGCGCGCTCGGGCAGATCCTGCTGTACACGGGGCAGTTGCAGGAGGCACTGGCGTGCATGCGGACGAGTCTGCGGCTGTGGCGTACGACGGGTTCGGCGTTCCGGGAGGCGCTGGTGCTGGGCGGGATCGCGGAGGTGCTGAACGCGCTGGGCCGGCACGAGGAGGCGGTGGCCCGTGCCACGGAGGCGCGGGACATCGCCACGCTGCACGGTGACGCGTACCTGATCGGGCGGGCGCTGGTACAGCTCGGGGACGCGGTCGGGGCGCTGGGCCGCGCGGGGCAGGCGGCGTACTGCCACCGACAGGCGCTCCAGGTCTTCAGGGAGCTGGGCATGCCGGACGCGGCAGACGCCGAGGCACGGCTCGGGGGCGGCTGACGCGGTGGGGTCCGCCGGGGCGGGTGGCCCGCGGCATCCGGGCCGGGCGTCCGCGGCGGGGCAGTGGCCGGGCATGCGGGGGCGGTCGAGGTCCGGTTGAGGTTCCGTTGATGTGCTGTTGAGGGCGTGCGAGCAGGGCGGTGACAGGCTCTTGTCACCGCCCCCCGCACGGACGTCCGACCGGTTCCGGGGGTGGCCCGGGCGACCTCGATCGCCCGGGGCCGACGCACGCCGAACTGCTGAGGACTCCCTTTGAACCCCCAGGACCTGCTCTTCTCCCTCTTCACGCCGGAAGGCCGGGAGAACCCGTTTCCGGCGCTGGAAGCGCTCCGCGAGAACTTCCCGGTCTACTACGACAAGGACCTCGACACCTACTTCCTGACGACGTACGCCGACTGCCAGGCGGTCCTGACCGATTCCTCGTTCCGTACGCCCGACCTGGCCTGGTGCGAGGACCACCTGCCGGACTGGCGGGAGCACCCCGCCGCCGACTTCTTCTACGCCTCGATGCTGCGCGCCAACCAGCCCGACCACACCCGGCTGCGCCGGCTGATCGGTGCCGGGTTCACCCCGCGGCGGGTGGCCGCCCTCAGCACGGCCGTCGAGGAGCTCACCGACTCCCTGCTCGACGCCTTCGCCGAGGCCACGGCGGACGGCGCGGCGGCCAACTTCCAGGAGCTGGTGGGCTATCCGCTGCCGGTGGCGGTGGTCGGCGAGCTGATCGGGGTGCCGGCCGAGGACCGGCTGCGGTTCCAGCGGCTGGGCGGTGACGCCAGCCGGCTTCTGGAACCGGTGCGCACCGAGGAGGACTGGGCGCGCGCCGACGCCGCCGTCATCGAACTCCGCGCGTATTTCGAGGACTTGCTGCAGCGCCGGGCGGTCGAACCCCGCGAGGACCTGGCCACCGTGCTGCTGGAGACCGGGGAGGGGCAGGACCGGCTCACCCGCAAGGAGGTGGTCGACACGCTGCTCCTGACGTTCGTCGCCGGCTTCGAGACGACCGCCGCCATGCTGGGCATCGCGACGCACGCGCTGCTGACGCATCCGGAGCAGCGGGCCGCGCTGGAGGCCGATCCGGAGCTCGCGGCGCAGGCCGTCGACGAGGCGCTGCGCTGGGACACGCCCGTGCAGATGACCGAGCGGATCGCCTCGGTGGCCACCGAGATCCGCGGGGTCGCCGTGCCCGCGGGGGCGAACGTCACGACGGTGCTCGCCGCCGCCAACCGGGATCCGGCACAGTTCACGGACCCGCACCGGTTCGACGTACGGCGGTCCGGGAGCAGGGTGATGAGCTTCAGCGCCGGACCGCACTACTGCCTCGGTGCGGCTCTGGCCCGGCTGGAGGGATCCATCGCGGTCACCCGGCTGTTCGCCCGGTTCCCCGGCCTCGCACTGGCGGGGACGCCGGTGCGGCGCGAGTCCTTCAGCCTGCGCATGTACGAGGACCTTCCCCTGACCACGACCACCGCTGCCGGATCCGTGGCGGCCCCTGCGCGGGCCGCGGCCGGCGCCACGACGACGAAGGACTGACCCATGGCCTTTCTGGACACCGAACGCGCAGTGCTCGACGCTCTGCTCCCCGGCCTCGACGCCGAACTCTCCCGCCATCCGCTGGCCGAGCTGGAGCGGCCGGGCAGCCCGGCCATCGCCGCGTTCCGCGAGGCGGGCGGTGCGGCGCTGCTGGTGCCGCAGCAGAACACCGGGGTCGGTGCGAGCCCGTTGCAGGCCGTGCGGGTCCAGCGGGCCGTGGGTGCCCGCTGCCCGTCGCTGGCCGTCGCCACGACGATGCACCACTTCTCGGTGGCGAGCCTGGTGGAGGCCGCGAAGAACGGCGCCGGGTTCGAGTGGATGCTGCTGGAGGCCATCGTCGGCAAGCGGATGCTGCTGGCGTCCGGCTTCTCCGAGGGCCGGACCGGCCAGTCCATCCTGCGGCCGGCGATCCGGGCCGAGCGCCGGGGCGGCGAGGTGGTGCTGAACGGCAGCAAGAAGCCGTGCAGTCTGGCCCGTTCGATGGACCTGCTGACGGCGTCGGTGGTGATGGCGGACGAGGACGGCACCGAGCGCCTGGCAGTCGCCATCGTGCCCGCCGATGCGCCGGGCGTCTCGGTGCGGCCCTTCTGGCAGAGCACGGTGCTGGCCGGCGCGGAGAGCGACGAGGTGGTGCTGGAGGACGTCGCCCTCGACCCGCAGATGGTCGTGCCGACGGAGGTGACCGCCGATTCGGTGCTGGATTCGCTGAACGTGGCGGGGTTCCTCTGGTTCGAGCTGCTGATGACCGCCGGCTACCTGGGCACGGCGAGTGCACTGGTGGAGCGTGTCACCGGGCACGGGAAGGCGCCGGCCGCGGTGCGGGCGGGGCTGGTGACCGAGGTCGATGCGGCGATGCTCGCCGTCGAGGCCGTGGCCCGCAGGATGGAGGAGTCCGCGGAGTGGGGCGAGCCGCTGCTGGCCGCCGCGCTCACCGCGCGCTACGCGGCCCAGGACGCCATCGCACGGACCACGGCGACCGCTCTGGAGGCGCTGGGCGGCATGTCGTTCATCGGCTCCGACGAGGGCACGTACCTGGCTTCGGCGGCCGCGGGCCTGAACTTCCACCCGCCGGCCCGGGCCCGGATGGCCGAGGCGCTGTGCGCGGCACTGGACGGCGAGCCGCTCCGTGTCGGCTGACGGCGGGATCGCCGCCCCGGCCGGCGCCGGCGCCGGCGAGGCGGGGGCGGCCGGGCGGGACGCCGGGGCCGGCGAGGGGGCCGTCTTCACGGTGGAGCGGCTGGAGCGGGCCGAGGACCTGCCGCGGCCGGTGTGGGACGAGCTGGCGCCGGCGGACGACCCGATGTGGGGGCAGGACGTGTTCGCCGCCATGCAGGGTGCCTCGATCGGCCCGGACGCGTACGCGTACCTGCTGGTGCGCCGGGACGGCCGGCCGTTCGCGGCGCTGCCGCTGAGTGCGGTGCGCCGGCTGCGGCTCGACCGGGTCGTGGGGCCCGAGGAGCGGCGGCTGATGGCGCCGGTGGCCCGGGCCTTCCCCCGGCTCGTGCGGGTGTCGATGCTGTTCTGCGGTAACTTCCTCGGCCAGGGCCACGTCATGGGACGGGAGCCGCTGCCGGCGCCGGCGGCCCGGCTGCTGGTGCGGGAGGTGATGGCCTTCGCGCGCGAACACCGCCTGGGGACAGTCGTGTTCAAGGACTTCGCGCCGGACGGCCTCGGCGCGCTGCGGCCGGGGCTGGATGCGGCGGGGTTCTTCACCGTGGCCGCCCTGCCGGACACCGAACTCCCGCTGGGGCACGCCGACTTCGAAGGCTTCCTGGCCTCGCTTCCGGCGAAGCCGCGGCGCAACGCCCGCAGCAAGATACGGAAGTTCGAGCAGCAGGAGGACCTCCGTATGGAGGTGCTCGACGAGTTCGGACACCTCGTCCCCGCGATGATGGGGCTGTACCGGCAGGTCATGGACCGCGCCGACCAGACCCTCGACGTCCTCGACGAGACATTCGTGCGCACCCTCGCCGAGGGCGCCGACGGCGGGGCCGACGGCACCGAGCAGCGGCTGGTCGCCTGCTTCGAGGGCGACCGGCTGGTGGGGTACCTGCACTGCCTGTTCCGCGGCAGCGGTGCGGTCGGGGCGCGGATCGGCCTGGACTACGGGCTGGCCCACCGGGCGCGGCTCTACCACAACCTTCACTACGCGGCGATCGAGCTGGCCATCGGCCGGGGCTGCCGGCACATCCGGTTCGCGCAGACCGCGTACGAGCCCAAGCGGGAATTCGGCTGCGAGCTCGTCGAGCAGTCGTACGCGCTCACACACACCGGGCGGCTGCCCCGGGCGGTGCTGCGGATGCTGCTTCCGCGGGCCCTGGAGGCGGCGCGCGAGCAGGCGCTGGCACCCAAGTCCTGATCCACCCCTGCACCACTTCTGACATTCCGTCACTTCACTGACATCGTCAAAGAGAGAGAACAGCCATGCCCCTCGTCCAGGTTGAGATCCCCATCGCCGCCCGCCCCGAGGACAGCTGGGCCGCCGTCATCGACGTCGAGAGCTACGCGTCCTGCATGGACAGCGTCCAGTCCGTCACGGTCGTCGACCGCAGCGGCGAGGACGAGCGCACGACGGCCTGGTCCGTCCACCTCAAGGGCTCGGTCCTGGAGTGGGTGGAGGCCGAGCGGCTCGACCACACCGCCCGGCGCTTCGACTTCCACCAGGTCAGCGGCGACCTGGCGCACTTCGTGGGCCACTGGGCCGTGCAGCCCTCCGGTGACGGCGGCAGCCGGGTCTCGCTGACCGTCGAGTTCGAGATCGGGATCCCGCTGCTCGCCGACATGCTCAACCCGGTCGCCGCCACCGCGCTGCGCGAGAACGCCGAGCAGATGCTGCACGCGCTGGAGCGGCGGCTCACCGGCAGCGCCGCCCTCTGACGCGACCCCCCCGCCCGCCGTCCCCACCCTCTCCAGGAGGTCTTCCCGTGGCCGACACGTCCACGACCACCCCGCCGCAGGCCGGCGAGGTCTTCGACCAGCTCCGCCGCCACCAGTCCCCGAAGCTCGCGCTGACCGGCAAGTTCGCCGGCCAGGGAGCCGTGGAGGCCAGTGCGCTGGGCTCCCGCGTCACCCTGTCCGACGGCCGCTCGGCGCTCGACTTCGGCTCGTACGCGGTCGCCCTGCTCGGCCACCGGCACCCCGGTGTGGTGGCGGCGGTGGCCCGGCAGCTGGAGGTGATGCCGACGTCGACGCGCAGCCTGGCCAATCCGGTGGCCGCGCGGGCGGCGGCCCTCCTCGCCGACTACCTGGGCGGCCGGCTCCCCAAGGTCTACTTCGGCCTCAACGGCGCCGACGCCGTCGAGGTGTCCGTGAAGCTCGCCCGGCTCGCCACCGGCCGGGACCGGGTCCTCGCCGTGACCGGCGGCTACCACGGCAAGACGCTGGGCGCCCTCGCCCTGACGCACAGCCCGCTGTTCCGGACCGGCCTCAAGGGCGCCGTCGTCGACGTCGTCCACATCGACCCCGAGGACCCGGACGCGGTCCGGAAGCAGATCGCCGCGGCGCCGGTGGCGGCCGTCGTGTTCGAGCCGGTGCAGGGCGAGAACGGCGCCGTGCCGCTGCGGACCGAGGTCCTGCGGCAGTGGTGCGAGGACGCGCACTCCCACGGCGCGTTCGCCATCGCGGACGAGATCCAGTGCGGGCTGCGCCGCTGCGGGGAGCCCTCGGTCGCGCTGGCGGACGGGCTGCCGGTGGACGCCGTGCTCGTCGGCAAGCCGCTCGGCGGCGGGGTGGTGCCGCTGTCGGCGGTGGTGTGCAGCGAGGAGCTGTACGCGCCGCTGGCGCAGGACCCGTTCCTGCATTCGGCGACCTTCGGCGGCCACCCGCTGAGCTGCGCCGCGCTGCCCGCCGCGCTGGAGGCGGTGGAAGAACTCGCCGAGCACGGTGCGAAGTTGTCGGCGCGCCTGGCCGACGGGCTGCGGGCCCTGGGCGAGCGCCATCCGCGGGTGATGGCCGGGCACCACGGCCGGGGGCTGCTGTGGGGCATCGAGTTCACCACTCCGGCGGCGGCCGGCGAGGCCGTGGTCGGGCTGGCCAACAACGGTCTGCTGGTCTCGCCGTGCCTGGGCCGTCCGACCACCGTCCGGCTGCTGCCCCCGCTGGTCACCACCGACGCGGAGCTGGACGAGGCGCTGGCGATCCTCGACACCGCGCTCGGCGCGGCGGCCCCGGCCGGGCTCCCGGACTGACGTCCGTTCCTGACGTCCGTTCCTGACGTCCGTTCCTGACGTCCGTTCCTGACGTCCGTTCCTGACGTCCGTCCCTGACATCCGTTCCTCACCACATGCCTATCGGAGGCCTGAGTTGAACTCCATCGAATCCACCGCCGTGGCGACCGACGATCTGTTCGGCGTCGTGCGGGAGACCGTCGCCGACATTCTCGGGACCAGTCCCGACGCCATCCTCGAGAGCACCGATCTGCGTGCCGAACACGGCATCGACAGCCTGGAGTTGATGGCGATCGGCGCCCGGCTCGAGCAGGTGCTCAACGTGCCCATCGCGGCCGACGAGCTGATGCGGGCCGAGACCGTAGGCGACGCCGTCGCCCTCCTCGCGGAGCGCCGGGCGGGCCGCTCATGACCACGCAGCACACCGCCGGCGCGACGGGCCGGGCCGCCGGGCGGCCGCGGGTGGTCGTCACCGGGATCGGCGTGAAGTCCCCGGTCGGCCTGACCCTCGACGAGGTCATGGACACCGTCCTCGCGGCGCGTCCCGCCGCCGCCGTGCACATGGACCTGATCGATGCGGGCTCCCCTGTCCACATCGCCTGCCGGGTGCCCGAGTTCGACATCGACGCGTACATCACCCGCCGGGAGCGCCGTCAGATCGACCGGCCGACCGAGCTGGCACTGTGCGCCGCCGCCGACGCGGTCCGGCAGGCCGCGCTGCCCGAGCTGCCGCCGTCCCGGGTGGGGGTCCACCTCGGCACCGGCATCGGCGGCCTCCCCACGATGGAGGGGCTGGTACGGGACAACGACGCGAAGCCGACGGCCATGCCGGTGCACTCGGTGCCCCGGACCATGGCCAACTCGGCGGCCGCCCGGGTGGCCATGCGCTTCGGCTTCCAGGGTTCCTGCGTCACGTACGCCACCGCCTGCGCCAGCGGCGCCACGGCCATCGGGGAGGCGGCCCGCCGCATCCAGTACGGGGAGCTCGACGTGGCGGTCGCCGGCGGGTTCGACTCGGCGGTGACCACCTTCATGCTGAGCGGTTTCTCCCGGATGCAGGCGCTGTCCACCCGCAACGGCGATCCAGCGAAGGCGAGCCGGCCGTTCGACGCCGACCGCGACGGGTTCGTGATGGGCGAGGGCGCGGCCGTGCTCGTCCTGGAGCGGCGCGATGCCGCGCTGGCCCGCGGGGCGACGATCCTGGGCGAGATCGCCGGGTACGCCACCAACGCCGACGCCCACCACATCGTGGCGCCGCACGCCGACGGGGCCGTCGCGGCGGCGTGCATGGCTCAGGCCGTCGCGGACGCCGGGCTGCTGCCGTCGGACATCGGCCAGATCAGTGCGCACGGCACGTCCACGCAGGCCAACGACCGGGCCGAGGCGGCCGCCATCCACCGTTGCTTCAACGGTCAGGCGCCTCCGGTGACCGCCGTGAAGGGCGTCACCGGGCACCTGATCGGGGGCTCCGGCGCGCTGGAGGCCGCGATCGCCCTGGTCTGCGCGGAGCGGCGGATCGTACCGCCCGTCGCCAACCTGACCACGTCCTCGGAGGCGGACCGGATCGACGTGGTCGCCGGTGCCCCGCGCAGCGTGGACGCCGCGCCGGTGCTCTCCAACTCCTTCGGCTTCGGCGGGCAGAACGTCTGCCTGGTCCTGCAGCCCTCCACCTGAACCCCGGGAGTCTTGCCATGCGCATCCTCGTCACCGGCGCCTCCGGCGTCGTGGGCACCGAAGTGGCCGAGCGGCTCGCCGCGGACGCGGGTCCCGGCGGCATCGTCCGTACGGCACGCCGTGCGGCCGGCGGCGACTCCGGTCCCGTGCCCTGGAACATCGGGGCCGAAGCGGCCCCGGAACCGCTGACCGGGCGTCCCTGGGACGTCATCGTGCACACCGCGGCGTCCACCCGTTGGACCATGAGCCGCCAGGAGGCCACGGACGCCAACATACGGACGCTGCGGGCGGTGCTGGGTCTGGCCGGTCCGGACACCCATGTCGTGCACGTCTCCACCGCCTACGTGGGCGGTGTCCGCTCCGCCGAGGACCTCCGCGGCGAGGAGTTCGAGGGCTACCGCAACGGCTACGAGTGGTCGAAGGCCGTCTGCGAGGAGATCGTGGCGACCGAGCACCGCGGTCCGGCGACGATCGTCCGGCCGCCGCTGGTGCTGGGCCGCCGCGGCGACGGCCTGATCAACCGCTTCTCCGGCCCGTACAGCCTGTTCCCGGCGCTGGTGACCGGTCTGGCGGCGGTGGCCGTCGGGGACCCGGACGGGTACGCGGAGATCGCCCCGGTCGACGAGGTCGCCGAGGTGATCGCGCAGGCGGCCCTCGGGACGGCTCCGGGGGCGCCGCGCACCGAGGTGATCTCCGCCGGGGAGGACAGCATGCGCCTGTCCGACCTGGTGCGGATCACCTGCGAGACGCTGAACGCGTTCCGGGCCGAGCACGGGGTCGATCCGATCGCGCAGCCGCCGACCGTGTCCACGGACAGCTGGAACCGCTTCTTCCTGCCGCTGGCCGCGCAGTGGCTCTCCCCCGTGCAGCAGGAGGCGGTGCGGCTGCTGGCGATGTTCCAGAGCTACACCAGCATGAGCCGGCCGTTCGAGCCCACGCACAAGGTCGCCGACCCGGGCGGGGTGATGGCCGCGGCGGTGCGGCACTGGGCGCAGAGCAAGCCGCGGCAGGCCCTGGGCCGCACGGTGCCGTGGACGATGATCAACGCTGCCTGAGGGCCGGGACGGGAGGGCCGGTTCACCGCCGGCTCTCCCGTCCCGCGCCCGACCGACCGTCTGAGGAAAGGACTACCGACCGTGCACGCCCTGCTGATCAGCGGGAGCCCCCGGGTGGGTTCCGGCACCGCCGCGCTGGCCGCGCTGGTGGGTGATGCCCTGCGCGACCGGGGCGCCACCGTGACCTCGCTCGAACTGGCGGAGCCCTCGGCCCCGCGGCTGCGGTGCTCCCCGGACCGCTACGACGCCGTGGTGCTGGCCAGTCCCGTGCACCACGCCAGCTACTCCGGGCTGCTCAAGGTCGCGCTGGACGACGTGCCGGGCGACTGGCTCGCCGACACGGCGGTGGGGCTCGTCGCCCACGGCTCCGGGCCGCGGACCGGCAGCGTGGTGTGCGAGCACCTGCGGACGGTGGCCAAGGCGCTCGGCGGCTGGGTGGCGCCGACGCAGATCGCCGCCTGCCCGGCCGACTTCACCCCCGGCCCGCCGGGTACGGCCCCCCTGCCCGACAGTGCGCTCCTGCGGCGCTGCGACGCCCTGGCGGCGGAGCTGCACCGCTGCGCGGCGATGCTGCGGGCGCCGGTCGCCGGGCACGTCTGACCTCACGCCCGCCCCTGGACGTCACCCGGCCGGGAGCTTGGCCGGGTGCCTGGCCGTCCGCTCCTGGAGGACCGTGCCGTGCCGCCGAAGAATGGCGCCCCGAAAGGACGTGAGGCAGGAGGACGGGACCATGAGCATTGCCGAACGTGAGGGTGCCCGGCCCGACATGTGGCTGCTGCTCGGACCGAGCCGGTTCCGGGGCCGCCCGGGCAGCTATCCGGAGGAGGACGTGGTCGCCTTCCTCGGGGCGTTCGGTCCGGAGTCCGTCGTGACGTGCGACCAGCTCCTGATGGGGGTCGAAGGCGGACGGCCCGTCCTCCGCGACCTCGGCGGGCGGACCCTGCTGCCGCCGCGGCTGGTGTACCCGCGCCTCGGACCGGACCTGGCGGGCAAGCTCGAACTCGTGTCACACCTGGAGGCCATGGGAAGCAGGGTCTTCAATTCGGTCGAGGCCCGGCTCAACTGCGACAACAAGTTCCGCCAGCTCCGGCTGCTCGCAGCCGCGGGGATCCCCGTCTCCGACACCTACATGTGCGTGGACGCTCCGCTCCCCGACGTCGTGGGCGCGGGAGTCCCTGACCCGTGCGTGGTCAAGGCGGTGCGCGGCACCGGAGGCAGCCGGGTCTTCCGTGCGACGCACGAGATGCTGGAAGACCTCCACGGCAGCCTCCGCGGCGACTGCCCCCACCTGCTCCAGCGCTTCCACGGCTTCCGTCCGGGCCAGGACCTGCGCGTGGTCGTCGTCGACGGCCGGGCGGTCGCCGCGCAGGTGAGGTCCAGCGTCAAGGGTTTCAAGTCGAACGTGGCGCTGGGCGGGACGATGGAGGCGTGCCTGGGGCGGTACCCCGGGGCGGAGCGGCTGGCCTGCCGGGCGGCCGGGGCCGTCGGGGCGGACCTGGTCGGCGTCGACCTGCTCTTCGAGGCCGACGGCACCTTCACCGTCTGCGAGGTCAATTCCGCCCCCGGCACGAAGGGCCTGCCCGAGGTCACGCCCGCGATCATCGAAGCCTGCCGGACCAGGGCGGCAGCGCCCGACGGCCGGCCGGCCCCCCTCCTCGCCGCGGCGTAGCCGGGCCGCGCCGCTGCCGGCCCCGCGTCCCCCGTTCCCCGTCCCCCGTTCCCGGTCCGCCCGGGGACGGGGGACGGCTGCGTCCACCGGTGCGCTCCACCGGTCGGCGGAGCCTGGCGCGGGCCGGCCGGGGCCAGCATGGGTAGCGCGCCAGGCAGTGACTGCAGTGGCAGACGTGAGACGGCCGAGGCGCTCAGACGACGGGCAGGACCCGTGAGGGCCGCGAAGCAGCACGCACGGGCACCGTCCGACTCGTCCGGAACAGCAGCGATCCCCGAGGGCCGCCGCGGCCCCTTCCAGGAGAGTCCGATGACACTGCATTCCTCTTCCCAGTGCGACGTCTGTGCCAAGGCCACGATGACCGAGGCCGTCGGCAACCCGTACTACCCCCAGGTCACGGCCAAGGACGGCCACGCCTTCGACATCGACGGGGTGCCCGCACTGCTGGCCGCCGGCAACGACTACCTCGAACTCTCCGGTGACCCCCGGGTCCGGCAGGCGGCCCACGACGCGATCGACCGGTACGGCGTGGGCGTGCCCTCGCCGACGGGTGCCGGCGGCAACGGGAGCCGGCGGTCCCGGCGCGCCGCCCACGAGGCCGTCGACCTCTACGGCGTCGGCATGTGCGGGTCCCCGCTCATGAACGGCTACCTGGGCATCCACCACGATCTGGAAGCAGAGATCGCCGCCTGGACGGGACAGGAGGCAGCGCTGGTCTTCACGGCGGAGGACCTGGCCTCGGTCGGAACGCTGACGCAGCTGGTGCTGCTCAACCGCGACACCGCGGTGCTCGTCGAGGAGTGCGTCACCGACCGGCTCACGGACGGCCTGCGGGTCGTCGAGCCCCGGTGGACGGAGCGCTTCCGCCACAACGACCTGGACGGGCTGCGCGAGCGCCTGGCGGAGCACCGCGGCCGCACCGACCACATCCTGATCGTGCTCTCGGCCAACGAGCCCGGCACGGGCACCAGCATGGCGCTGACCAGCATCTGCGACCTCGCCCAGGAGTACGGGGCCGAGATCTTCCTGCACGACCCCGCGGGAGTGATCAGCCGCGACGGCTCGGCGGCCCTGCTCGGCCGCGCCGACCGGATCGGCTTCATCGCGGGCTCCTTCTCCGGACCGATCGGCTCCGCAGGTGCCTATCTGGCCACCTCGCGGGCGATGGCCAGGCACCTGATCACGCAGTGCACGACCCGCATGTTCGCCGCAGCGCTCCCGCCGTTCCTCACGGCGGCCGCCCGCGCGGGCCTGTCCGCGCTGCGCTCCCCCTCCCGGGATTCCGCCGGCACCGCGGATCCGACGCACGACTTCATCGGCCGGGGCATGGAGATCTCCCGCTGGGAGGACTACCGGACCATGAGGGCCAACCTCGGCCGTGAACTCGCCGAGTGGGCCGGCAAGGAGAGCGGCATCGTCTTCGCCGCCGGCTACCTCGCCAACCTGCACGGTCTGGCCCGGGTCATCCGCCAGGACCGGGACGTCACCGTCATCACCGACAAGTCGGCGCACGCGTCGATGGTCGACGGCATCCGTCTGGGCCGGCCCCGCCGGAGCGTGAGGTTCGCCCACAACGACCTCGACGACCTGCGCAGCAAGCTGGTGGAGGCGCAGACCCGGACCGGGCGCAGCATCGTCCTCGTCGAGGGGGCGTACTCCGTCGAGGGCGACCTGGCGCCGCTCCCCGGCATCGTGGCCCTCGCCAAGGAGTTCGGTGCCGAGATCTTCCTCGACGGCGCCCACGGCGTGGGGGTGGTGGGAGCCGGACGCGGCACCGCAGCGGCGTTCGACGTCGCCGAAGACGTCGACTACATCACCGGCACCTTCTCCAAGGCGTTCGGCTCGACCGGCGGCTTCCTCCTGGGCTCGGCCGAGGCCGTCGCCGCGATCGACACCTACGACCCGGCCGACCCGGCCATCGCCCTCGCCCCCGCGCTCATCGCGGCCGCCCAGCGCTCGCTGGACATCATGAAGCAGGAACCGGACCGGCCCGCGCGCGCCCACGCCATGGCCGACGCGCTGCGCAGCGGACTGACTCTGGCCGGTTTCGAGCCGCACGGCGCCACCCCGATCGTGTCACTCTCGCTGGCAGGTCTCTTCCGGTCCGACGAAAGTCCCGAGGTGCTCGCCATCAGCCACGAGAACCCCCGTCGCGAGGCCCTGGAGCGGGCAAAGGCCCGGATCGCGCGGGACAGCGTGTCCACCATCAAGGCCCACAACTGGCTGCTGTCCCGGCGGGGCGTCTACACCAACGCCTTCATCGCCCCCGGAGTGGACGAGCCGGTGCTGCGGCTGAGTGCCACGGCCGGCTTCACCGAGGAGGACGTCGCGACCGTGGTCGACGCCTTCGTGGCCCTGCGCGAGGCCTACCGCGCCTGCGGGGAGGTCCCGGACGCGCCGGCGGCCGGCCTCGCCCTTCCCGCCGCCTGAGCCGGCCCCTGCTCCCGTCCCCCTCATCCTCCTTCCGTCCCCGCCGAATCACCCTCCTTCCGTCCCCGCCGACCGCACGCCCTACACGAGAGGACCGCCGCCATGGCCGTCGCCCTGATCACCGGTGCCAGCTCCGGAATCGGTGAGGAGTTCGCGCGCCAGCTCGCCCCGACCCACGACCTCGTCCTCGTCGCCCGCGACGTGGCCAAGCTGGAGCGGCTCGCCGAGCGGCTGAGCTCCGAACACGGCACCCGCGTCGACGTGCTCGGAGCCGACGTCTCGACCAGGGCCGGCCGCGCACCGGTCCTGGCCCGGCTCACCGACCCGGACCGTCCGATCGACCTCCTCGTGAACAACGCGGGCATGGGCTACTCCACCGGGGCCTCCCAGAACCCCGTGGACGACGAGATGTACATGCTGGAAGTGAACGCCGTCGCCAAGGTCCATCTCTCCCTCACCGCGGTACAGGCGATGCTCGCCCGCGGCAGCGGCGGCATCATCAACGTGGCCAGCGTCTGCGGCATCGCCCCGGCCTGGGTCGACTCCCTGTACGGGACGAGCACCGCCACCGTCCTGCGCCACACCGAGGAGATGGCCTACAGCAAGGCCCTGCGCAACTCCGACGTCACCGTCATGGCGCTGTGCCCGGGCGACGTGCAGACGGACTTCAACAACCGCGCCGGCATCCCGAACAAGACGGACTGGGGCTGGGTCGACGTCTCCGTACTCGTCCGGGTCGCCCTGGCCGACCTGCGCAAGGGCAAGGTCGTCTCGATCCCGACGGCCCGCTACAAGTTCCTGTCCACGCTCATGAAGCTCGCCCCGAACAGCTGGTCCAGGATGTACGGCTACGACCTCGGCCGCCAGCACCCGGAAGTCCCGCGCGCCACGCCGCACTTCGCCGCCGGCGCCTGAGGAGCACGTCATCGTGAACGAGCGGATCATCACCCCCAGAAACCGCGGATTCCTCTTCCTGGACGCCCATCCGGCGGGCTGCCGGAGCCTCGTCCGGGAGGCCTGGGATTCGGTTCCGCCTCCGGCGGCCGGCACACCGGACGGCAAGGGGCCGGTCGCCCTCGTCGTGGGCTCCTCCGCCGGCTACGGGCTCGCGGCGACCGTCGCCGGCCTCGCCCGGGTGGGCGTCCGGGGCATCGGCGTGTGCTTCGAGAAGGGCCCGGGCCGCAGGAGCGCGACGGCCGGCTGGTACCGCACCGCCGCCCTCGCCGAACTCGCCCGCGAACACGGCCGCGACATGGTGTTCGTCAACGGCGACGCCTTCGGTGACGACGTGAAGGACGAGGTGGCCCGGCTGCTGCGCGAGCGCTACGGCCGGCTGGACCACCTCGTGTACTCCGTGGCCGCCCCCCGCCGCACCCACCCCGACACGGGCGTCGTGCACCGCAGCGTCCTCAAGCCGATCGGGCGCCCCCACCACACCAAGACCCTCGTCTTCGGGCCCGACGGCGACCCGGAGGTGCAGACCGTGTCGATCGCCCCGGCCGAAGGCGGCGACATCGAGGAGACGGTGGCCGTCATGGGCGGCGACGACTGGGCGCGCTGGATCGACCACCTCGCCGACCGGGACCTGCTGGCCGAGGGGTTCACCACGGCGGCCCTCTCCTACATCGGCGCTCCGATCACCGAACGCGTCTACCGGCAGGGCACGATCGGTGCGGCCAAGGCCCATCTGGAAGCGACCGCCCGCGCGCTCGACGCCCGGCTGCAGAGCCGCGTACGCGGGCGCGCGGTGGTGTCCGTCAACGGCGCCGCCGTCACCCAGTCCTCCACCGCGGTTCCCAGCATCGCCCTCTACACGGCCATCCTGCGTGCCGTCCTCGGCGAGCGGATGGTTCCCCCGGTCGGCCAGCTCGTGCAGCTGTGGGACCTGCTCACCTCGGGAGGCCCCCTGCCGCTGGACGACGAGGGCCGGGTGCGCCTGGACACCTGGGAGCTGGACGGGGAAGTGCAGCAGGAACTCAACCGGCGGTGGGACGCCGCGACCACGGGGAACATCGCGGCCGTCGCCGATCTCGACTGGTTCTCGGCGCAGGTCCGCCGGCTGTACGGCTTCGAGGCCCCCGGGACGGACTACGGGCGGCCGGTGGCGGTCGACGTTCCCTGGCCCGAACCCGCACCCGCACCCACACCCGTGCCGTAGTCCGTGGCGGCGTCGGGCGGCCGTCGCGCGGCGGGAGGACACCGGGGCCGGTACACGCGGCCCGGTCCGATCGGCGGTCCGATCGGCGGATACGGACGTACCCGGAACGCTGTGCGTCCGGGCGATCCGCCGGGTGCGCCGTCCGGGGACCCTCTCCCCCATGGCCTCTGACACCCGGCGCATCGCCGCTCCCGCACCGGCCGCCTGGCGCTTCGTGCGGGAGGCGGTCCGGGACTTCCGTACGACCGGTGCCGTCGCACCCAGCAGCCGGCACCTGGCGTCACGGCTGGCCGACCCGCTGCGCCGGCGGTCCGGGCTGCCCACGGACGTTCTGGAGGTGGGTGCCGGAACCGGCGCGGTCACCCGTGCCCTGCTCCCCCTGCTCGGCCCAGGCAGCCGGCTGGACGTCGTGGAATCCAACCCCCGGTTCGCGGCAGGACTGCAGGACCTGCTGGACTCCGACCCGCACCTGGCCGCAGCCGGCGTACGCGCGGTGCTCCACCGCACCGGCATCGAGAACCTGCGCACGGACGAGCGCTATGACGTCATCGTCTCCGGGCTCCCCCTGACCAACTTCGCCCCGGGGCGGGTGGCGGCCCTCATGGACCACTACTGCCGTCTGCTGCGCCCCGGCGGGACGCTCACCTACTTCACCTACCGCGGAACCGGCATCGCCCGGTCCGTGACCGCCTCGCGCCGCGAGGCGGCCCGGCACCGCGAGGTCGAGCGCGTCCTCGCCTCCCGTCGAGCACAGGTGCAGGCCGGGGCGGGCACGGTGTGGGCGAACGTCCCGCCCGCCAGGGTCTGGACGATGACGGCACCCGCGCCGGTCGCCCCGGGGGCCGAAACGCCGGTTCAGAAGTCCTGACCCGGTACGACCAGCCCCGCGCGGCGCAGGGCCGTCCGGACGGAGTCCAGGTAGCCGGGTCCCCATTCCCGGTAGACCTCCAGCGCGCGGGTCCGGCCGGCTTCGCTGAGGCCGCTCCAGACCGCCGGAGTGAAGGACCGTTCGAGGTCGACGAGGAACTCCGTTTCCGCCCGGAGCCGCGCCTTGTACTCGAGGACCCATGGCCACTCGTCGGTGTCTCCGGCGGCGCGGAGGATCTCCTGGCAGTCCTTCGGCATGGCCGACTGGAAGTCCTGGAGCAGGGCGAACTCACCCTCGGCGGCGGCAGCCCGCAGATGACCGGAATGGACCTGGTACCAGAGGATCACGCCCTCGAAGCCCAGGTACCTGGAGCGCTCGGTCTCGTCCATGCGCTCCCAGGCGGCGAGCGTGGTGGCGTAGTCGGCATCCAGGAAGGCGCTCGTTTCCCTGATGAGGGCCTCGACCACGGCGTTGCCGGAATCGGCACCGCCGCGGCAGGCCAGGATGTGGATCCGGTCGTAGGCGGCGAAAGCGCGGCCGAGCACCCCGTCGCACCCGTGCCCGGCGGCGGTACAGACCTTGGGGCTCGTGCAGAGCCACATCGCCTGCGGCACCGTGCGCAGTTCGCCGTTGCAGTCGCTGAAGTGAGCGTAGACGGTGGACAGTTCGAAGTCGGAGACCGGGAAGAGCTGGAGGTTCGTGACCGCACCGCTGGTACGGGCGTTCGCTTCGGGGCGGCCCGCGGAACCGGAGACGACCAACTGGAGCTCGGTCGTCGACACGGCCTGCCCGGGAGGGCCGTAGGTCACGAGCGTCCTGCCGTGGGGCACCGGGGCGCGCCGGCCGAGAGAGGGTGAAGAGCCGTGGGCCATCAGATAGAGATCGGGCACTGTGCCGCTGCTTTCGCTCGGGAGCTGGGATGCCGGACCGGTTCCCGCACCGTCCGGGGCGGCGAGCCTAGGAACGCCGTGGCGGGGTGCGCAGGGCCGGAGCGCCAGCCCTCAGGGCACGAGTGAGACCTCGCGCGGCTGCCCGCAGGTGCCGGGTTTCCCCCGGATGCCCGCGAGCCGTGTTGTTCCTCTGGACCGGGGACACCACCCGGGTCTCCGCCTTTCGGCGGTCCGGCGAGGGGATCCGCTGCGCGGCTGCGGTACCTAGCGTTCCGGATGTGTTCCGCCGCGCGCGGTCCGGTTGCCCGGCGGTCCCGTCGGGCCGGTCCGGACCGCCGCCGGCACCCCCGTCCATGGAAGAGAATTGCCGTGTCCCTCGTGAAGAGCGCCCTCCCCGCCGCAGATCTGAAGACCGTCGGCGAGGCACTGCAGGGCGCACTGGTCGATCTGGTCGACCTCGCGCTCGTCGCCAAGCAGATCCACTGGAACGTCGTGGGCCCCCGGTTCAGGACCGTCCACCTCCAGCTGGACGAGGTCGTCACGACCGCCCGCACCCACTCCGACGTGATCGCCGAACGCGCATCGGCCCTCGGTGTGTCCCCGGACGGCCGCGCCGCCACGGTCGCCGCCGGCCGGGCGATCGACGGGGTTCCCGGCGAGTGGGTGACCGACACCGACGCCGTGCGCATCCTCGTCGCCGCCCTGGACGACGTGATCGCCCGCATGCGTCGGCGCATCCGGGCGACGGCCGATCCGGACCCGGTGACCCAGGACCTGCTGATCGCGGTCACCGGTGACCTGGAGAAGCACCACTGGATGTTCCGGGCCGAGAACGCGTGAGCCCGTCGCCCGGCGCGTGAGCGGTCGGCACGTCCCGGGTCCGGCGCTGCGGCGCCGGGCCCGGGATGCCGTGCCGGGGCCCCGGTGGAATGCTGGTGGCCATGCTCGACACGGATCCGGCGTCCCCGACGGCCGGCGCACCCGGCGGGCCCGGCACGGAACCCGTGCTGGTGCTGCCCGAGGACGACGCGGTGGAACTGCTGGCGTACCTCGTGACGGCGGCGCGGATCCAGTTGGACGAGGCGCCGGAGAACGGGCCGAAACGCCTGCTCACCGCGGCGGGCAGGCTGGCGGAGATGATCGGCCCGCGGGTCGGCGACGGCCTGCGGCCGCTGATCGCCGAGGTCCGGCGGCAGGCGGACGACACGGCCGTCCAGGCCGGGGACCCCGAGGCGTATGCGGCACAGGTCGATGACCTGTGCCGGACGCTGGCCGCGCATCTGGCGGTCCGCCTGGGCCTGGCGGAAGCCGCGGTCCCGTGAACGACACGGTCGCGCGCACCGACGCCGACGCGGTCCTGCGGGCGATCCGCACCCGGCGCGTGGTCCGCGCGCTCACCGCGGAGCCGGTCGCGAGGGCGGACGTGGCGGCGGTGGTCGAGAGCGCGCGGTTCGCTCCGCGCGCCGGGAACCGCCGTATCCACCTGTATGTCGCCGTCACCGACCCGGCGCTCCTGCGCGGGCTGCGGATGGTCTCGCCCGGGATGCTCCAGGTCCCCACGGCGGCGGTCGTGATCTGCGTGGACTGGGACCGGGCCCGACGGTACGGCTTCGCGCCGACCCATCCGGGGGCGCACGTCGACGTCGGCACCGCTGCCGCCACCATGCTCCTGGCAGCGCACGCCCTGGGGCTCGGAGCCGGACCGGTGACCTCGTTCAGCAGCACGGCTGCCGCCACCCTGCTCGGTCTTCCCGAGCCGGTCCGCCCCGAACTGATCGTGTGCCTCGGCCATCCGGTCTCCGCGCAGACACCGCCGTTGCGCGTCCGCCCGGGGAACGCCTGGGCCGACGTCGTCCGGTGGGACCGCGGCGCAGCCACCCACGAAGCTGCCGCGCCCGGGCAGGCGGCGCAAGGACCACGCCATGCGCAACCGTGAGATCGAGGAAGAACGGATCAGGAGCCTGATCCATGGGATGGTCGCCGGCTACGAGGAGTACCGCGCCGACGCCTTCGCTGACCTCTACGCCGAGGACGCCGAGCTGACCAACGTGGTCGGGCGGACGCTGTCCGGCCGGCAGGCCGTCCTCGGGCACCTGCGCCGGCTGTTCGCAGAGCCCCGTTTCCTCGCGGGGCGGCCCGTGGGTGAGACCCGTTCGCAGCTGCGGTGGGTGACCGACGACGTGGTGGTCGTGCGGACCTATCAGGAGCGCGCCGGGCAGCAGACCACGTCCGGAGCGGTCCTCCCGACGCGCCGGACCCATTCCCTGAAGGTGCTGCGGCGCGAGGACGACGCCTGGCGTGTCGTGTCCGACTTCTACATGGACGAGCGCGAGGACTCGTCCCTCACCTACGAGGACGGCTCCCCGGGCGACGGGTGAGCTGCCGGGCTGCCTGCCGGCCCGCCTGCGGGCTCACTGCGGGGCGGCCCATGGCGCACCCGGCCGCGAGACCCGCCACAGCACCGCGGCGCACACGGTCAGCAGCGTCACCGCCGCCCCCAGGACGAGGGAGACGCCTGCCTTCAGCAGCAGCGCGCCGGCGAGCGCTCCCAGGAGCATCGCCAGCACGGACAGGATCCGCCGGCCGGGCCGGGGCGCGGGTCCGCCGGCGGGCCCGGAGTCGGCGGCGAGTCCCGTCAGGGTGAGGGTGAGGACGGTCGTCGTGAGGTCCGGGACGGCGAGGCGCCGTGCGACCGCGTTCTGGAGGCCCATCGCGAGGCCGAGGAGCACGATCAGGGTGTACCGGACGGCGGTGCCCGTCTCGTCGTGGCCCGCCAGGGCGGCGGCCAGCGCACCGGCGAACAGGACCGCCTGGACGGTCGTGGCGGCGGCGAGCAGCCGGCCGCGGTGCGCGGCGAACCGGACGCCGAAGCGGCCGCCGGCCAGCGCACCGGCGAGGAAGGACGCCAGCGAGACGAGGGCGGCGAGGGCCGACAGGCCTTCCGTGCCGGTCAGGGCGAACCCGAGGAACACCACGTTGCCGGTCATGTTGGCGACGAAGACGTGCCCGAGTGCCAGGTAGCTCACCGCGTCCACGAGGCCCGTGACGACGGTGAGGGCCAGCAGCACGGGCGGCAGCGGGCCGTGCCGGTCCCCCCGGAGGGGGACCAGCGTGCGGCCCGCGTCACGCAGCAGCGCGCGCACGGTCGGACGTTCCTTCCGTGACCGGGCCCCGGTGCAGCAGGGCGCGTACGAGCAGACCGCTGACGGGACCGGTGACGAGGGCGGCGGCCGACAGCCATCCGGGCCACGGGTCCAGGCCGAGGGCCTGGTCCGCGGACCAGTTGCCGGGACCGGTGAGCGCGAGCACACCGGCCACGGCGACCAGGAAGACGGGGTATTCGTACCCGTCGTTCTGCACCCACAGGCCGTTGCGCCACTTGACGGTGGTGGCCACCGTCATCACTCCGGCGGCGGCCGCGGCCGCCAGGGGGGTCAGCAGGCCGGCGGCCAGGAACAGGCCGGAGCCGATCTGGCCGGCGCCCGCGGCGAGCGCGGTGAGGCGGCCGCCCCGGAAGCCGTCCCGCCGGAACTCCTCGGCCCCTCCGGCCAGGCCCGCACCGCCCAGCCGGAAGCTGACCTTCTGCACCCCGTGCCCGGCGATGAGGAGTCCCGTCACGAGCCGGAGGACCAATAGCCCGGTTTCCATCACGTTGCCGCCGCTCCTGTCGTCTTCTCGTTGTCCGTCGGCTGCCGGTCAGCCGGCGGCGTGGGCGCCGATCACGGCCTGGGCGTACACGACGCCGAGGCCGTAGGCGCCGGCGTGCTCCTTGACGAGGTCGGTGGTGGCGACGTAGGTCTCGCCGCGCGCCCAGTCCCGCTGGAGTTCCAGGAGCACCTGTACCCAGGTCATCGGGATCGCACCGGCCTGCACCATGCGCTGCACGGCGTTGTCGTGCGCCGTCGGGCTGACGCCGCCACAGGCGTCGGTCACCACGTACACCTCGTAGCCCTGGGCGATGGCGGACAGCGTGGGCAGCGCCACGCAGATCTCGGTCCACAGCCCGGCGATGACGAGCTTGGTGCGGCCGGTCGCCTTCACCGCCTCGACGAAGGCCTCGTCCTCCCAGGCGTTCATGGTGGTGCGGTCGATGATCTCGGCGTCGGGGTGGACGGCGGCGAGCTGCGGCAGGATCGGCCCGGAGAAGGACTCCGCGGCCACGGTGCTGAGCACGACCGGTACGTCGAAGACGCGGGCGGCCTTGGCCAAGCCGACGGTGGCGTTGATGATCGCGGTGCGGTCGCCGCTCTCCGTGCCGAAGAACATCTGCGGCTGGTGGTCCACGAAGAGGACGGCACAGTTGTCGGGGGTGAGCAGGTCGGCGCTGGGGGTCGCGGTGATCTGGGTGGTGTCGGGCATGGGGTTCGGCCTTTCGGAGGGCTGAGCAGCGTGGCTGAGCAGGTGGACTGGTGGGGTTCAGAAGAGGCAGGGGTCGGTGAACCCGCCTCGGTGGGCGTCCGGGTGCCCGGGGGTGAGGTCCCTGCGGACCCGCCACCGGAGGTGTTCGGCGGACTCGTCGGCGGCCTCGCCGATCAGCTCGGCCTGGCGGACGCCGTCGGGGCGGGCGGCGGGACCGGCGGACCGGTAGCAGCCGAAGTGGGCGACCGGGCTCCAGGCGGGACTCACCGGGGGCAGCGCCTCGTCGAGGCCCTCGTACTCGCCTGCGGCGTAGACGATGCGGCCGCCCACGACGGTGAGGAGGGACTCGATGTGCGCGATCTCGGGCTCCGGCACGGTGAAGTAGTCCTCGGAGAGGACGGCGAGGTCGCCCAGGTATCCGGCGCGCAGGATGCCCTTGACGTCCTGTTCGCCGGTGAGCTCGGCGCCCGCCGCGGTGAACATGGCGAGGGCGGTGGCACGGTCGACCCGGTTGGACGGGGGCCGCAGGAGGAGGTCTCCCACCGTGCGGCCGGAGACCAGCCAGTGGAGGGCGACCCACGGGTTGTAGGTGGAGACGCGGGTGGCGTCGGTCCCGGCGGCGACGGTCAGGCCGCGCTCGCGCATGGCCCGCAGCGGGGGCGCGTCGGCGGCGGCGCCGACGCCGTAGCGGCGGACGAAGGCCTCGCCCTGGAACGACAGCCGGTTCTGCACGGACAGGGCGCCGCCGAGCGCGGCGATGCGGTCGAGGCTGTCCGCGGTGACGGTCTCCGCGTGGTCGAAGAGCCAGCGGTTGCCGGCAGGGAACAGGCCTTCCGCGGCGAGGCGTTCGAAGACGGCGAGGTCCCGGCGGATCGTCTGGTCGTAGGTGGCGTGGAGCCGGAAGCCCCAGCCGTTCGCCATGAGGAGGCGTACGGCCTCCTCGAACTCCGCCTCGTAGTCCGGGGCGAGTTCGGGGCGTGGCTGGGTGAAGTTCTCGAAGTCGGCGGCCGCCCAGGTCAGGTTCTCGCCGGCGCCGTTGAGCCGCAGCCACTCGTCGCCGTCCTCGGGGCGCGCGGTGGCGATCCACCGGGTGAGGTCGGCGAGTTCCTGCCCCGCGGTCTGCGGGAACAGGTGGTAGGCGATCCGCAGCGTCAGCTCCCCCGCCTTCGCGAGGTCGACGACCGTGGCGTAGTTCTCGGGGAAGTTCTGGAACCCGCCGGCCGCGTCGATGGCCGAGGTGAGGCCGAAGCGGTTGAGTTCCCGCAGGAAGTGGCGGGTGGACGTCTTCTTGTCCTCGTCGCCCAGGAGCGGGGCCTTGGCGAGGGTGGAATACAGGATGAGGGCGCTGGGCGCCGCAAGCAGCATGCCGGTGGGCTCGCCGTCCCGTCCTCGTACGATCTGACCGCCGCGGGGGTCCGGGGTGTCGCGGGTGTAGCCGGCGGCCTTGAGCGCGGCCCGGTTGAGGATCGCCGACTGGTACAGGTGCAGGACGAAGACCGGGGTGTCGGGGGCGGCGGCGTTGAGTTCGGCGGCGGTCGGCAGTCGGCGCTCGGCGAACTGCTCGGCCGACCAGCCGCCGACCACCCGCACCCACTGGCCCTTCGGTGTGCGGGCGGCCTGCTCGCGCAGCATGGCCAGGCCTTCGCGGAGGGTCGGCACGCCGTCCCACCGCAGTTCCAGCACGTAGTTGAGACCGCCGCGGATGACGTGGAGGTGGGAGTCGTTGAGCCCGGGGACGACCCGGCGGCCGAGCGCGTCGACCACGCGCGTCGCGGGGCCGACGTGGCGGGCGATGTCCCGGTCGTCGCCGACGGTGAGGACGCGGCCGTCCCGTACGGCTACTGCCCGGGCGGCGGGGCGGGACGGGTCTCCCGTGTGGATCTTTCCGTTGCGGACGACGAGGTCCGCGGCGTCGGCGGTCGGGTGGGGCGTCAGGCCTCCGACCGGCATCGTGGACACCATCCGCAGTCCTCCTGAGACGTGGGTGTGCTTGCCGTTCACGGCGCTGCCCGGGCGGCCCGACGGGGCGCCCCGGAAGCAGCGGTTACACGAAAGCAGCACGTCGCGCGTGCTCACATCCACTGGCCGGAGGGTCGATTCGGTGCCGTCCGGGCGCCCGTGGGCGTAGTCCCGGTGGCCGGCCGGTGGCCGGCTGGGGGCCGTCGGCGGCCGCCTGATGCGCGTACCGGGGTGGATCAGACTTCGATGTAGGCCACGACCACCACGGTGCGCAGGGCCGTGACGAAGTACAGGACACGGACGGCTTCGAGGCCGTCCGCGTATTGCCGGAGCACGGGACCGTCCGTCGACCCCGGGATCGGCTCTCCGATCCCGGGGTCGACCGAGATGACGACCAAGGTGCGGTCCAGGGCGTGGAGCGCGGCCTCGCTGGTGATCTGCTCCACCTGCTTGGCGGCGGAGTCGGACATGGCGATGCGGGCGCGGCGGGGGCCGTGCGAGGCGGTCATCACGGGCTCCCGTGGGCAGTGCCGACGCGTGGGGTCACCGTACCGCCGCTGCCCGACCTGTGCCGCCGCCTCCCCGGAATCCGGGTCCCGGGCCTCAGATCCGCTCGAAGCGGGAGGGCACCGGGAAGTAGGCGCTCAGGAAGGCGCGTACCACGCGGTCCTGTTCGTCCGCAGGCACCTCGGCATCGGCGGATTCCCCGATGCAGAAGACGTCCCGGTTCCGCTGGGCGAGCAGCCGGCCGAGGACGGCGTGGTGCTCGCGGTTGCCGGCGTCCACGTAACCGCACGAGAGCGTGGCGGGGACGGAGGTTCCTGTGAGATAGCCGTAGTGGTGGTGCAGGGAGGAGGGGATGGAGAGGTCCGTCGCGGACCGGAACGGGGCTCTCGCCGTCGTGGCGACCCGGTCGGAAAACCTGTCGGCGATCTCGGCCAGCACCCTGCGGCGCAACGGGTGGGGCGCATGCAGGAAGCCGTGGGTGGCGACGCGGCCGAAGGCCTCTTCCAGCAGGGCGCGGTTGTTCTTGGCCGCCGTGAAGTAGCCCTCGTCTTCGGGGGTGGGCGGGCCCGGCGGGACAGCCGTCGGTGAACGGAACATCTTCGCCGTGCCGTTGCTCAGGAAGAACGCGCCCGGTGTCAGCGGACGGCCGAGGAACACGTCGTCGTTGAAGTAGAGGAAGTGCTCCGCAAGCCCTTCGATGCGGTACAGCTGGCTCTCGATGGCGTGGGAGTTGAACGTCGGCAGCCAGGACGGCTCCGGGAAGAGGTCCCGGTGGGAGACCACTTCGAGGCCCGGCTGACGGATGTCCAGCCAGTCGGGTACCTGGTCGTCGGTGACGATGTGGACCGTGCGCACCCAGGGCGCGAACATCTGGAGTGACCTCAGCGAGTAGCGCAGTTCGTCGCGGTTGCGGAACCGCACGTCGCCGCTGTCGGCTCCGTCGACGGGCATGCCCAGCCGCCGCCGGACGCCGTCGCGCCGCTGCCGCCAGGCCGGGTCGGTGTCGTCGACCCATGTGTAGACCACGTCGATGGGGAAGTCGACGTCGTCGACGAGCCTCTGGGTGAACGCAGCGGTCGTCGGGTACGCGCGGTCGCCGATCCGGAGCGTGTCGGTGGCCTCCAGTGACGGAAGGCGGCGGCCGACGAGCGTGGTCGAGCCGGGGCTGCTGCGCCAGCCGTCCTCGTCTTCCTCCCAGAACTCCATCGTGCAGCCGTAGGCGGGCCCGTACCTCAGGGTCCGGCTCGAACTCGTGACGGGCCGGAAGATCCGCACGCCGGCGATGTCGCCGACGGTGTCGAGCCGCTCGGCCAGGACGGCGCCGGGGGCCGCGCCGCGGGGGGTGACGAGTTCCCCGTAGACGGGCTTGCCGTGCAGCAGGGCGGCGAGGGAACCGAGTGCACGCGAACGGTGCTCGACCGGTACTGCCAGGGAGTGGGAAGTACCGTCGGCCCGGACGAGGACGAAGGGAATGCCGGCCGTCGTCAGAGCGTGGGCCGTGACCTCCAGGTTGAGCCGGGCCATGGTGGGGGCGTCGATGTCGTCCCGTTCCTCCGCGAGCCGCCCCGCCGAGCGGATGAGGGTGCGGCTGCGGGCCTGGATCACCAGCTCGCGGGCCTTCTGGTCGGCCGCCGAGTCCGGGAGCAGGCCGACCGGCGCGGCAAGGCTGAAATTGCCCGTCCCACCGTTGGCGATCCGCAGGGCGGTGCGGTCGGCGCGCGCTGCCAGGCGTGCGGCGGTGTCGCGGCCGGCGAGGAGGCGCTCGAAGAGTCCCTCCCACTGCGCGGTGATCTTCTCGCCCGAGAAGCGCTCCGCGACACCAGCGCGGGCGGCCCTGCCGAAGGCCCGGCGGCGGTCGTCGTCGCCCATCAGGCGGGCCGTGGCTTGGGCCAACGATTCGACGTCCCCCGCCGGGACGAGGAGTCCGTCAACGCCGTGCCGGATGATCTCGGCGGGGCCGGTGACGACGTCGTAGGCGATGGCGGGGACACCCGCGGCGAAGGCTTCCACCAGGACGAGGCCGAAGGCTTCGTTGCGCGAGGGCAGCAGGCACAGGGCGGCCTTGGCCCACTCTTCGTCCATGCGGTCCGTGCTGCCCATCAGCTCGACCCGGGACTGGAGTTCGAGACCTTCCACGAGTTGGCGGAGCCGCACCTGCTGCGGACCGTCTCCGAATATGCGCAGGGTCCAGTCGGGGAAGTCGGCGCAGACGAGGTGGAAGGCGTGGATCGCGTGGTCCACCTGCTTCTCCGGCGTCAGCCGTGCGGCCAGCACGATCCTCTTGCCTTCGAGGTCGGAGCGGGGCCGGTAGCCGTCGGGCAGGGCGTTGGGGATGACGGCGAGTTCGGGTGCCGAGTCCCGGAGGGATTCCGCGAACCAGTCCCGGGTGCGTCCGGTAAGGGAGACGAGGGCGTCGATGCGGGGGGCGTTGACGAGGAGGGGATCCCCTGATGTGCCGCGCAGCTGGGAGGCGCGGTGCTCCTGGTGGACGGTGACGACGCGCGCGGGCGCGAGTTCCACGGCGGCGGCCATGAGGGCGGGAGTGGTCGTGACGAGCACGTCGGAGTCGAGGGAGCCGAGTGCCGCGGTCATTTCGATGTCGGAGAGCCGGTTGAAGGCGCTCTCCCATGACGGATTGACGATCTCGCTCGGCAGCGAGCCGAGAGTGCGGCAGGCCACGTCGTCGAGGGGGGAGCTGCGGGTGGGCCGGGCGACGGGTCCGGTCTGGTCGATCAGGTAGCGCCGCTTCACCTTGCGGCCCTCCGTGAAGAACGGCTCCGGCCGCGTCTTGAACACGCTGAGGACTTCCACGTCGTGGCGGGCGCCGAGGTGGTTCGCCTGGGTGTAGGCGGCCATCTCGGTTCCGCCCATCTCGTCCGCCCAGGTGAGCAGATAGGTGATCTTCACTGAGGTGCCTCCGGGCTGCAGGCTGCTGAAGGGTGGTCTGCGCAGTCGACGACGGCGGCGCCGCCCGCTGTGATGCGGGCGTGCACCCGCACCAGGGCGCCGTCGGCGAGGGCGACGAGGCGGAAGGCCGAGCGGTGGACCTGGCGCAGCCGACGGACGTCGGTCAGCTTCCGGGCGATCTTCAACCGGGTGCGGCCGGTCCGCAGGTAGAGGTCCCACGCCTGGGCACGCCCGGGTGCGGCGCGCATGGCGGCGAGGGGCAGGTCGAACGTGAAGCGGTCGCCCTGCCAGTCGGGGCGGACGGTGACGGGGCGGCGGGGGCCGCGGCGCGGCACGGCCTGAGCGGCGGCATCGGCGGCGGGGACGGACCCGACGAGGCGGCCGTGGACGGTCACACGGTCCCAGAGGGTGTCGAGGGAGACCAGTTCGGCGTGCGGCCGGGGTCCGCGGACCTTGAGCAGCGCGAAGTCGTCGAGGGACCGGACCACCCGGAACGTCGCCCCGTCGGCCGGTGACGGGCAGTGGTCCAGCGTGGGGTCGCCCGGAGACGGGAGCCGGGCGGCGGCCGCCTTGACCGCGGTACGGCAGGACCGGCCGGCGGGGTCCGTGAGGACGAGCGCCGCGCGCCACAGCCCGTCGCCCAGCACGGAACCGCGGGCGCCGGACTCGGCGTGGTCCGCGTGGCGCAGGGGGACGGTCGCAGTGAGCAGTACGGTGCCGTCCGGCTGCGGTTCCGGTTCGAGGGGCACCTGCACGCGGTCGGCGCCGCAGGCGAGGACGAGGCGGGCGGTGCTCACGCTGCCGGCGGGGACGGCCACCGCGAAGTTGAGCGTACGGCCGCCGACGACCGACCAGTGGAGGGGACGCAGCCCCGGGCGGCGCCGGATGCCGCCGGCGACGACGGGCACGGTCTGCGACTCCTGCGTGCGCCGGCGGACCCGTACTGCGGTCCGGCGGACGTGCCTGGCTGCACTCACCGCGTGGCGCAGGGGGCTACTCACGAGTGCCTCCGGGCCTCGCGCCCCTCGTTCCGTTCCCTCGCTCGAACGGGCCGGCCACCGGGAAGTAGGTCTCCAGGAACGGGCCCAACAGCGCCTGCTGTTCGTCGGCGTCGTGTCCCGTGGAGACGGTGTCGTTGATGCAGAAGACGTGGCGGTCCCGGTGCGCGAGGAGCCGGTCCAGGCGGGTGGGGGTGTTGGGCTGGGAGAGGTCGAGGTAGTCGTACCGGAGGTCGCCGGGGACGGCGCGTGCGCTCTGAAAGGCGTAGTAGTGGTACAGGCTCGACGTGATGGACAGGTCGTCGATGCTGCGGAACCGGTTGCCGGCGGTCGCGGTGTGCGGCCGGGGGAACGTCTCCTCGATCTCCGTCAGGATGCTGCGGCGCAGCGCGTGCGGAGTGTGCTTCATCTTCTGGGTGAGCGTCGTGCCGAACCGGGACTGCAGCAGGGACCGGTTGTTCTTGCCGGCCGCCGCGACGGGCGGGTCGTCCTCGCAGGGCGTGCCCAGCGGGACGAGTGCGGACGAGGTGAAGAACTTGCTGATTCCATTGGCGTGGAAGAAGTCCTGGGGGACGGTGGGGAGTCCGAGGAAGACGTCGTCGTTGAAGTAGAGGAAGTGCTCGGACAGGCCGTCGATGTGGTGGAGCTGGCTCTCGATGGCGTGCGAGTTGAACGTGGGCAGGAGCGCCGGGTCGCTGAAGATGTCCCGGTGGCTGACGACCCGGAGGCCGGGGCCGGACGTGTCGAGCCAGTCGGGTGTCTGGTCGTCGGTGACGAGATGGACGGTGCGGATCCACGGGGCGTGCTGGTGCAGGGACCGCAGGGAGTAGCGCAGCTCGTCCCGGCTGATGTAGCGCGCGGCGTTGGCGGCTTCTGCGTGGTATCCGGTGCCGCCGGCCTCGGCCCGGCGGCGCATCCAGTCCGGATCCCCGCCGTCCACCCAGGTGTACACGGCGTCGATCGGGAAGCGGATGCCTTCAGGGGGCGGGGCGGCGAATTCGGCGCGGCTGCGCACCTGGAGCCGCGGGGAGCCGGCGGGGCCGGCAAAGGGCGACGACAGGCCGGTGAACAGGGCGTCGGACACCTCGACGGGGGCGGGGGCCAGCGGGACCTGTGCCGTGGTGCGGTTGGGGCGGGGGGCGATCAGCTGCCCGTCCGTGCGGGTCCAGAACTCGATGTCGCAGCCGTACGTGCGGCCCAGCACGAGCTGCATGTCCGGGCTTCCGTAGTACTGCGTCAGACGGATCACGTCGGCCTGTGCCAGCCCGCGCCACGTGGCGGGCAGCCAGCCGCGGCCTCCCCGGTTCTTCCGCCTCGGGACGCCCGCCGACGAGACGTAGGCGGGGTGGTCCTTGCAGAGCTCGGCCAGCGCCTCGAACACCGCGGGGCGGTCGTCGGCGGCCACTCCCACCGTCGCTGCGGTGTCACTCAGACCGCGCACGGCGAAGTAGTCGACCCCTGCCCGGTCCAGGGCCGAGCAGACGGCGGAGAGGTTGCGCGCCCGCGCCTGGAAGGGAGACAGGTCCGGTACGACGGCCACCGCTCTCGGTACGCCTTCCACCGGGCACAGCACGCGCCCGCGGCCGGTGGACACCTCGGGGAAGCGGCGTGCCTCCCACGTCGTCCTGAGCCCCGCGACGGCCTGCCCGGCGGACGGTGCGGCGGCCAGCCGTGCCTTGACCTGCCGGCGGGTCTGCGGAGCGACGCAGCCCGCGAGGGCCCGGCGCGCCTGCACCGGCAGACCGCGCCGGTACGCCCGCACCCACCACGACACCTCGGGGTTGTGCCGCGGCGGTGTTCCTGCAGATTCGTGTGCGGCCGGATCGGAAGTCCGGTCGGCGCGTATGTCCCGATTCACCACTAAACCTCTCGCGGGGCCGGCTGACGCAATGGATCTCCCCACTGTCTGCCGGGCCGGATTCCGCCGAATCCGCCGATCGGGCCCCGGACGCGGGGGACGGCGCCTCCCCCGCCGGCCCGGCCGGCGGGACGGCGTTCCCCGCCCGGCGCTGCGTCGCCCCTGCCCGCGCGTTCCCCCGGCCCGCTCCGCCGATCGGACGAGGAGGGGCTCCTGCCGCCGTGCGTACCCTGACCGACGACCGCAGCCGACCGGCCGCGGCGGGAAGGAGCGACCGTGCACAGGTCTCGGGCACGGGCCACGGTCCTGGCGGGAGTCGCCGCCGTGCTGCTGGGCGCTGCGCCGTCCGCACGGGCAGCGACGCCCGCGCCGGCCGTTGCGGCCGCCGCCCCGTCCGCAACGGCCGCCACCGCCCTCACGGGGCCGGTCGTGCACAGCCTGCCGGGGCTGGGACCCGGCATGCGGGCACTGATTCCGCGGCAGGCGCGTCAGGTCCTCCTGGTGTCCGGTGCGTCGGCGGACTCGGACCGGTCCACCGAGGCGCTGTACGAACGCGGACCCGCCGGATGGGTCCGTACCGCCGGGCCGTGGCCCGCGCACAACGGGAAGCTGGGATGGACCCGGCACCACCGGCTGGGTGACCTGCGCTCGCCGTCCGGCGTCTTCGGGCTGACGGACGCCGGTGGCTGGCTCCCCGATCCGGGGTCGCTGCTCCCGTACCACGGCAGCGCCCTGTTCCGGACGGACCGCGTCTTCGACGGCAGGTCCCTGCGCAACGCGTTCGGCCTGGTGGTCGCCGTCGACTACAACAGGACGCCGGGCACCTCTCCCCTGGACCGCAGCAGGCCCCTGGGGGCGGCACGGGGCGGGGGGATCTGGCTGCACGTGGACTCGGACGCCCCCACCCAGGGCTGCATTTCCGTGTCTTTGCCCCACATGGAGGAACTGCTGCGCCTCCTGGACCCGGCCGCCCACCCGGTCGTGGTGATGGGGGACGGCCCGGATCTGGCGCGCTGAGCTGCCCGCCGCACGGCGCCGCGGTTCCGCCCCGGCCGGACGTGCCGGTCCGGGACGGAACCGCGGGGCGTGCGCCGGTGTCAGCTGCTGCGGCGGCGGGCCACGACGAGCAGCGCCGCGCCGATGCCGGCCGCGCCGAGGGCGCCCAGACCCCACCACAGGGCGTGGCTGCCGGTGGCGGCGAGGGCCTGGTCGACGAGGGACTTCTCCTCCTCTGCGCCCTTCTCGGCGGCCGCTGCGCCTGCCGCTTCGTCGGCCGCTGCGGCCGCCGCTTCATCGGCCGCGCCCCCGGCGGTGTCCGCGGTGACCGTCGCGCTGCCGCAGATGTCGACGCACTCGTTGGGATCGGCCGCCTCCGAGGTCAGCGCCAGGGCGTCGAAGCGGTACTCCTTCGCCTTGTCGGCGGTGAAGTCCAGCGTCAGCGACTTCTCCTCACCGCTCTTCAGGTCTCCTGCCTTCCAGGTGCCGGTGGCCGGGTCGAAGTCCCCGCCCGCATCGTTCGCGAAGTCCTTCAGGGCGGCCGGCAGGCCGAGTTCGACGGTGGTCCCGGTGGCGGTGGACGGCCCGGCGTTGGACACCTTGACCGTGACCGTGCCCTTCTCGCCCGGGGCGACCGAATCCGCGCCCGGAGTCAGCTGCACGTCCAGATCGGCCTGCTGACGTACCGACAGCGTGTGCTTGGCCTGTGCCTTGAGCGCTGCCTCCTGGTCCTTCAGCTGTGTTGCCGATCCCTTGATCTGCGCCGTGGCGACCATCGCCCGGTCGGCCGGGACCGTACCGGTCAGCTTGAGCACGGCCTTGCCGTGCGGGGCGATGCCGTCGGGCTTCCAGTGGCCCTTCTCCTCGTCGAAGTCACCGCCTTCCTTCTCCACGGAGACGTCGGTGACGCCCTCGGGCAGCAGTGCCTCGATCTCGACGCCCTTCGCGGTCGACGGGCCGTCGTTCACTGCCTCGACGGTCCAGGTGATCTTCTCGCCGGGCAGCGCCTTCGGCTTGTCCGCAGTCAGCGCCACCGTGACCTCGGCCTGCTGGGTGACGGCCAGCTCGTGGGAGGCCGCGTGGGCGTCCGCCGCTTCCTCGTCGCCGCACTCCTTGAACTCGCCCTGCTCGTCGGGCAGGCCGGAGCCGGTGATGCAGACCTGGTGCACGGTCTTCTCCCGGTCGGCGGGGACCATGCCCTCCACGGTCAGGGTGACGGGCTTCTCGGCATCGACGGCGACCCGCGGGATGCTCCACTCGCCTTCGTGGTACGACGTACCCGCCGGGCCCGTCCACTTGCCCATCTCCATGCCCTCGGGCATGACGTGGCGGACCTTCACGTCCTCGGCCGTGGACGGACCGGCGTTGTCGACCCGGATCGTGTACACGACCCGCTCGCCGGGCAGGTAGGTGCCCTCGGGACGGTCGGCGGACACGCCCAGCTTCAGTGCGGCGTGGCGTTGGACGGCGACCTCCTTGCTGCTGTCGTTGTTCGACAGGTCGACGTCCTGGAGCCTTTCGCTCTTGGTGGAGGCACGGACCTCGATGGTCTCGTTGTCTGCAGGCACGGTCGCTGCCAGCAGGAGAGTCGCGTCCTCGGCGCCGGCCGGCAGCGACGGGATCGTCCACACACCGTCCTTGAAGTCCGCATCCGCGTTCCGCTCGTCGAGCACGGCACCCTGCGGGACCCGCACGTCCACCTTCACCTGACCGGGGTTGGCCGGGCCGGCGTTGCCGGCCTTCACCGAGAGGACCACCTTGTCGCCGGGCTTGATCTGCTCCACCGGCTCCAGATCGGGGGTGAGGACGGTCGCGTTCACGCTCACGTCGACGTCATCGGTGATGCGGCTCGTGTACCGGGAGGAGTTGTCGTTGACATCGCCGTCCACGGCATGCGGAGAGGTGATCTCGACGTCGGTGAACAGGGAGGTGCCGGAGTCGGCCTTCACCTTGCCGCTGAAGGTGAGCGTCCGGGAGGTCTTGCCGGCCATCTCACCCAGGTCGCACTCGATCCATCCCTTGACGGTGCTGTCCTTGCACGTGGCGTCCGCGGTGCTGAAGTCCGCGAGGTTCACCGGCTTCAGCAGCTTCAGGGTGGTGCCCGGGGCGCTGTGCTCGCCCTTGTTCTCGACCTCGACGGAGAACTTCGCCTCCTGGTCGTCCACGTAGACCTCGCTGGAGAACGTCCCCTTCACCAGTGCCAGATCCGCGGCGGCGACCTTCACTTTGGACTGCGGCAGCGCGACCTCCCGGGCACCGACCCAGTTGTACTTGATCACGGGGTTGTGATCGAACTCCAGTGTCGCCGGCACACGGTGTGGTTCGTCGAGTTTCAGCTGGTACTCCAGGACGTAGTCGTCCCCCGGGTCGACCCGGCCGCCCTTGCCTGTCGCGGCCCCGGTGCCGAGCGGTACGAGCAGCCTGTTCTGCGAGAACTGCACCCGGCCGTCGCCGATGTCGACCGGCGTGTCCTTTCCGTCGACGATCTTCTTCAGTGTCACGGTGTCTTCGTCGATCACCACGCCCGCCGGGACGGGGACGTGGAACGATGCGCCGTCCATGGCCGCTCCGCCTGTATGCCGGAACTGGGTCCGCACCGTCTTGCCCACCCCGATGTGCAGCGGCTCACCGACGTCGACCTGGCCCGCGAACTGCGGTGAGTACTCGAAGCGGATGTCGTCGAGCCCCAGGTCGCGACCCGATGCCGAGTCGCTGACGATCTGTATGCGCGTCTTCTTCTGGTCGTTCGGGACCTTGTACACGCCCGTCGAGGTGGTCCACGGGCTGTAGCTGTGGAAGGTGAACTCCTGGCGGCCCTTGGCGGGATCATCGGCGTCCGAGATGATCACCTTGGGGGAGATGAAGGGCTCCTCCCTCACGGGCGAGAAGTTCGTCACGCTCCAGCGCGTCTCGACGTTGGGGACGGTCTCCACCACCTGATCGATGACGACGCCCCTGCCCCCGATTCTGACGGACGTGCCGCCCTCCGTGGGCATCACCCCAAACGAGTGGCCCGCCTTGTAAAGGTACATTTTCGGGGATGCGGGGCCGCCCGGCACGGAGCTCACCTTCCACCCCTGGGGAGTGGTGGTCGACCATTCGAGACCGCCCCACGTGTCCGCCTCGAAACCCCCGTTCGCCAGGCCCGTGGTCTGCGGCAGGAGCTCGTTCGGATCGTCGGTGCCGGCGCTGGCGCGCTCCAGGGTGACGAGGGACATCGCGGCCACGGCCACCCCTGTACCGATCAGTACTGCTTTTCGCGATGCGCGATGCTTCTTCTGCCCCATTTGCATTCCTTCAGGCACTGGAAACCGAAACACGGACGAACTCCGTTTCGTTTCCACGAGCCAACCCGCTCGGAGGCGGGCGGCATCGAGCCCGCCGCGCAGTCGTTCGGGCAGCACTGCGCGGTGCCCCGCGGCGAACGGCAGGGCACCGCGTCAGGTCACGCGGGGGCCCGTCAGTCGGCGCAGACGGCGTGTGCCTGGAACGTGGCCTGCTGGCCCTGGACGGAACCGACGGTGACGGTCCAGCCGTTGGCCACGGGGTCGGCGTGGTTGGCGTAGACCGGCCCCACGACCGTGCCCGTGAACACGTAACCGCCGCCCGTGATGCGCCGCCCGGCCGGGCAGAGGGCTGTGCGGGTGGTGGACCCCTCGGTGTTCGTCGACGCCAGTTCCGACACGACGACCTGGGTGGTCACGGGGCGCGCCGGACCGGGCGGGCCCGGCAGGCCCTGGGGACCGGGCAGACCCTGGGGGCCGGGCAGACCCTGGGGGCCGGGCGGGCCGGACACGCCCGGAGGGCCGGCCGCTCCCGGGGTACCGGGAACGCCCTGGGCCCCCGGCGGACCCGGTACGCCCTGGGGCCCGGCGGGACCGGACGCTCCGGGCGGTCCCGCCGGGCCGGGAGGGCCGGGAGGACCGGCCGGACCGGCCTTGCCGCAGTGCTTGCCGCCCGACTCCTGGAGCGCCCAGTCCGGTTCGCCCGCACAGCCCTTGTCCACCGTGGTGGCCGGCGCCGGATCGTCCGGGTGCGGAAGCGCGCCCGCCGGGAGTGCGGCGCCGAGGACCAGCGCTGCGGCAGCCAGCGCCCCGGCCGCCGCCCCGCGGTGCGTGCGGCGTGGCGGTCGCCCTTCCGGCTCGGGTTTCGTACGGTCGCCTGCTCTTCGCATGCCATGGACCTCCGGGAGTACGGGTCGGGGACGGCAGTCCCCGCCCGTATGCCTTGCACCGCACGCGTCGGCCGTCACGCACAGCCGGCCGGATTCCCCGAGAGGGGGGAACCGGTGCCGCCGGTCGACCGACCGGCGGCACCGGTTCTTCCTCACCCGGTCTGCTTGGGTGCGTCCCTGCGCACCTTCCACAGGTCGTCGTAGAGCCGCTCGCCCGGGCAGGCGGTCCTGTTGACGTCCTGGTGCGAGGCGATGACCGGTACGTCGAGCCCGGTGCCCGGCGGGTGCGGGTTGCCCACACCGCCGGCCGAGGTCAGGCGGGCGGAGCCGTCGGGGTCCAGGCCGTACTGGCCGAGCTTCCAGGCGAGCAGGGCGGTGAGGCTCTGGCGGGCGGCGTTGGGCATCTTCGGGTTGTTGCCCGTGTCCTCACCGCCTTCGGCGTTGTTCGGCTCGAAGTTGCCGAGCACCGCGACTCCGAAGGTGCCCGTGTTGAAGCCCGCGGCGTGGCCGCCGAGGATGCCCGGCACGTCGGAGCCGGGCCGCATCTCGCGGGAGCCCTTGCGGCCCTCCCAGATCCCGCCGAACCGGTCGACGACGAAGTGGTACGGGAAGTCCCCGTAGCCGAGGTTGCGGATGTGGTGGACGTAGATGCCGTTGACGATCTCGGGCACCTGCTCCTCGGTGTACGTGTTGTTCCCGGTGACGGTGTGGTGGACGAGCGCGGCCTTGATGCCCGGCTGGAGCTTGTAGCCGGGATCGGCGATCGTCTCGTCGGCGCCCCACTGCGCGCGCGTCTTCACCTCCGGGGCACCGTCCGGCTTGGGCTGCTGCCCGCCGCCGGCAGCGCGCGTGACGCCGCCCGCGCCCGGGTCGATGAAGGACATCCGCAGGTCCTGCGGCAGGCTTCCGTTCGGGGACGTGAGGCGGAGGTCCACGGCTTCCGCCCGGTCGGTGAAGAACGCGGGGGCGCCGGCCCGCTTCGCCTCCTCGCTCACACCCTCGTCGACTGCCAGGGGGAGGGTGCGCCACGGTTCCCAGACGCCGTCGCGCCGGATGCGCACCTGTGCGGTCAGTGCGCCGTCGACCGGGGAGTCCTTCTTCCAGCTGAGGCCGAGGGAAGTGAACCGGCTGCCCTTGACCTCACCGGTTTCGAACACCGTACCCGCCGCTCCGGCGTCCGCTGCCGCGGTCTGCTGTGACAGCGGCCCGGCCGGCCGGCCCGTGCCGTCGGTGAGGGAGACGTCCTCCGTCTCGGTGCGCTCGCCGCTCCCGGAATCGGCTTCCGCGGACGGACCCGCCGTGGATTCGGCGGCCGGGGCGGCGGCGCTGGTGCCCGCCACGGCCAGCGGGACGGTCAGTGACACCATGCCCAGGGCGATGGCGGAGATCTGCGTACGGAACTTCATGGGCTTCTTCCTGTCGCACGTACCGGGGTGCCGGTCCTGCATGCCGGCGCCCGGTCGTGTGGGTGGCCGTTGCCGGGCCAGGCTCGCGCAGTCGGACTTCCGATACCTCCCGCGATCGGCGGACGGGGCGGTGGAGCGCGGTTCCCCCGTGCGGAACCGTGCGGCTGCTCCCCGGCCGGGGGAGGGCGGGGCGACCGCCTTCTCCCCCGATCGGGGCTGCCCCGCCGTGCCGTGCGGCGCCGACGATGCAGGGGCCGCAGCGTGTGCTTCGGGGCCGCCGGCCTCCGGGCGCTGCGGCGACGCTCTGCGTCCCCACCCGAGCCGAGGAAGTGCAGCAGACATGACGACGGCCACCTTCGAGTCCGCAACGGCCGCAGTCGTCGGCATCGTGCAGGACACGACCGTCCTCGACATCGCCGGCCACGACGTGAGCAGCCTCCGGCTGGAGGGCGACCTCGGTCTCGACGCGGGCCGTCTGGCCGGTCTCGTCGCAGGGCTGGAGGACCGGTTCGGCGTCGCGATCGACGGTGCGGCGACAGCGGATCTGCAGACGGTCGGCCACCTGGCCCGGCTCGTCGTCGATCTGACGGCAGGCGGGGCGGGAGACGAGGACGACGACGTGTGAGGCGCCCTCTCCCCCGCCCCTCGGGGCACGATTCCGGCGCCGTCCCCGGCTAACTTCGGCGCCGCACCACACAAGAGAGAGAAAAGGTGAGGAACATGGCAGCAGTCACCCTGGAATCCGCAACGGCAGCGGTGATCACCGTCCTGCACGAAATCACGGGCGTGGAGGTCGGCACCGAGGAGGTGGCCGACCTGAACCTCCAGAACGACCTCGACGTGGACTCGCTCAACGTCGTCGAGGTCGTCGTGGCCCTGGAGGAGCAGTTCGCCATCAGGATCCCCGACGAGGAAACCCAGAACCTGGAGACCGTCGGCGACGTCGCACGGCTGGTCGTCGACCTGTCACGGGACGCCGGTGCACCGGCCGGGACCGGGTGAGGACGCGGAATGGAACGACAGCGCGTCGCGATGACGCCGGAGGCCGTCCAGTGCGCCGCGACGGCCGTCCGGGACAAGGACCGGACCACCGCGCGGGTCGAAGCGGCGGCCCTGTCCTTCCAGGACTGGCTGGCCGCCGACCTCGCGTACCCGACCGGCGTCTCCGCAGTGGAGGCGTGGGCGGTGTACGACGGTCTCGGCGCCGGAACCGTGCTGGTGGCCGCCGCGGTGGACCGTCTCAGGGGCTGCTGCGAAACGGCGTGGATGCGGGAGGACTTCACCGCTGCCGTCGCGTTCCTGGAGCGGTTCGCCCGGACGGGCGGCTCCCCGCACCTCGACGGCACGAGGCGGTCCGTGGAGAAGTGGCTGTTCGGACAGGGCCGCCTGCTGGAGGAGATGTCGGCTGCCCTGTGGGTCCTCATCGAGGAGGCTGCCACCTGCCGGTTCAGGTACGAGAACCTCCGGCGCGAGGTCGATCAGGTGCCGGACGCCTCGTTCGGCCTGGGCGCGCCGGCCGGGGTGGTCCTGCCGGCGGCCGACGCGGTGGCCGGCGCCGGCGGGCTCGGCGACATCGTGGCCGCGCTCGGCGCCACCCGGAACCTCGTGTCGGCGATGGCCGACGCCTTCCGCAAGATGGCACGCGAGGGGTTCGCCGAGAAGAGCGACACCCTCGCCTACGTCGACGCGATGACAGCGCCTGCGCCCGATCCCGACGACCCGGACTGGATGTCACCGAAGCGCATGGCGCGGAAGATGAAGGACCTCACCAACGCACTCGAATTCGGTGGCGAGGGCTGCGCCATGGTGAACACCGCGGTCATCGAGACGCTGAAGGGGCGCCCCACCGTTCCCACCCGGCGGCCGGCCCCGGACGAACGCTGGCCCGCCCGGGGTGCTGCGCGGCTCTACGGCGACGAGGGCGAGACGCTGTACGGGATGCGGGCGCTCACCGCCTACCTCGACGAGCAGGCGCAACAGGTCGGCGACCTGTTCCACGTCGAGATGGTGTCCAGGGACTCGCCGATCGGGCATGCGGTGACCGTGGTCAGGACCCACCGCGGCCTCCTCTACATCGACGTCGGCCTCGGCGGCGGCCGGCGCAAGGCGTCCGGCCGGCTCGAGAAGGCCCAGTGGGGGGACTACGGCTTCGACACGTTCACGGTCACCGCGGCGGGCAACGCCCGATTGGACGCGGCCCTGGACTCGGACCCCGAGACGTGATGGCCGGCACCGGTCAGTCGCGCTGGAATCGGCCCATCAGCACGGCCCGGTCCAGGACGTGGCCTTCCATTGCGGATTCGAGTTCGCCGCGCCCCGCCGTGTCGGGGAGGTCGAGCGTGCGGTCGAGCGCGTACAGGGTGAAGTAGTAGCGGTGGGGTCCGTCGCCGGGCGGCGGGGCCGGGCCGATCCAGGTGTTGGTGCCGCGGGTCGTCCGGCCCACCACGGCCGGGTGGTCGGGGATGCCGGAGGTGCCGGGGTGCGCCGGGGGGATGTTCCACACGACCCAGTGGTCGAAGTTGCCGTCGGGGCGTCGGTCGCGCGGCACGTCCGGGTCGTGGACGACCAGGGCCAGGGCCTCGGCCGCCTCCGGGACGTCGTGGAAGAGCAGCGGTACCGGCGCGTCGGCGCCGTCCACGGTGTGCTCGACGGGAATCCGGTCGCCGTCGCGGAACGCGGGGCTTTCGATCCTCATACGGCCATCCTGCCGCGTGCCGGTGGATCGGGCGCGCCGGACGGGGCTGCGGCCCGCGGCGGCGGGTCCCCTCGCCGTTCGTTGCAGTTGCCGCCTGGCACGGAGTCGTACCGGCGCACGGCCGAGGGGCACCGCCGGCCGGGGCCCGTGCCCGGACCCCGGATCCCCGGGGCCGCAAGGTCCAGGATGGGCGTTCGCCCGGTCCGGGTGGGGGGCCGTCGGGCAGCACGGCGGCCAGGCGTACGGGCACCTGCCTCTTCCCGAAGCCTGCACACGCCCCGACGGTGACGCCCGGAACGCTGCACCCGCGCTTGACCGGAGGTCCCCGCGGTGCCGGCGTCCTGCGCACTAGCTTCTCCCGCACCGGGTCGCCCGTCGCGATCCGGTCCGGACGCGGAGGCGCAAGGAGCACCATGACCGAAAGACGGCCGACGAACGTGAGCGCGCCGGGCACCGTACGGTGGCCTTGGCAGCGCCTCGGCACCCACAAGCCCCGGCCGGTCCCCGCCCACCCCGGGGCGGCCGGTGCGGGATCGAACGGGGCCGGAGCCGACGGCATGCTCCAGAAGTCCCTCACCGCCGCCGTGGCGAAGGTCCGGCGGATGGCGGACGACCAGGAACTCCCCCTCACCCGCAGACAGGAGTGGGAGGCCGCCAAGCGCGCACTCCGCCTCGTCCTCAAGCAGCTCGACTCTCCGAAGCAGGGTCGGCCGCACGCCGTCGACCGGCGGCTGGAGGAGCAGATACGGAGCCAGGACCGCTGGCTGAAGGCGCTGGCCGACGCGGCGCGGGCCCAGCAGGGCTTCGTCACCTTCAAGGACAGCCCGCGCACCCCGCTCATGCTCCGGTGCCTGATCGAGCAGCACGACAACTACGCCAGAGCGTGGGACGGTCTGAGCCGGCCGGCCCAGCGGCGCGCCGCCTCCACGCGGAAGGAGTTCGACGAGACCGTCCGCAAGTGGACCAAGGAGGTGGCGCGGAAGTACGGCAAGGTGGGCGAGCTCGGCCAGGTCAGGCAGATCGCCGTCCAGCCTGGTCCGTACGTGCCTCCCCTGCCTCCCGACTTCGCGTTCGCGGGCGATGTCGATGCCGGCTGGGCCCGGCTCGTCGCCTGCGGGCCGCCCGCCACCTGGACGGACATCGGCCACCTGCGGGCCTTCTACCTGTACTGCCGGGTGGTGGCCGGACTGTCGTACGCCGTCGACGAGCAGACGTTGCACGTACTCGACTACACGGAGTACGCGGACTTCGCGGGCGAGATTGCGCTGCTCGGCGTGGACGAGGAGCACGCCTACCGGTGCTACCGCCAGGCGTGTGCGCGGCACGCCGGCTCCGGGGGCTGGGCGTGAGGCGCGTCCCGTAGCGCGGTGCGCGGGACGTACGTCCGTCGAGGCGCCGCGCTCCTCTCATCGGCCGCTGCGTCCGTGGTCACCGGTGCCGTCAGGAGGAGACGGACGTCAGCACGGCGTAGTCGACGAGGTTGTCCAGGTAGCCGCTGCCGGGTGGGCCGGCGCGGTGGGCGCAGGTGACCAGGCGGAGCTGCGGGGTGCTCGTGGCGCCGTACACGGCGCGGGCGGGGAAGCGGGACTTCGGGTAGAGGGCGGTCCGTGTGACCGTGAAGACCGCGGTAGTGCCGTCGGCGCGGGTGACGCGGATCTGTGCGCCGGGCCGGAGGCGGTCGAGGTGGGCGAAGACGCCGTCCCCGTAGCGCCCGACCGTCACGTGGCCCAGCAGCACACTGGCGCCGACCGCCCCCGGGGTGGCGGAGTGGCGGTACCAGCCCACCGGTGAGTCGGGGGTGATGGGCGGTACCTGGACCGTGCCGTCGGCGGCGAGTCCCAGCCGGGTGACGGGGCTGTCGACGCCGATGGCCGGGATCACGATGCGTTCGGGCGGGGAGGGCGCCAGGGCCGGTGGGGTGCCCGGGGACCGGGCCGGTGCGGTGGCCGGTGAGGCGGCCGAGGTGCCGGGCGTGGGGCGGAAGTGGTGGAAGGCTCCCAGTCCGGCGGCGGAGACGGCGGCCAGGGCGAGGACGGAGCAGGCCCAGATGCGGAAGGTCCGGCGCCGGTCCGCCGGCCGGGTGTCCCCGCCGGCCGGTGGGCCCGCCGGCGGGGTGTGCGGGGTGCTCATCGCTTCTGCGTCCGCAGCCAGCGGCGTCCGAGGAAGCCCGCTGCTCCGAGCACCACGGCCAGGCCGGCTCCTTCACCGGCGTCCCGCAGGGGGCTCTGGCCGGATGCAGCGCCGACGGGCCGGTCGGGGGCGACTCCGGTGGCGGGCGCTCCGCTGGGTATCCGGCTGCCGCCGCCGGCCGACGGCTCGTTCGGAACGCGGGGCTCGACCGGGGTGACGGGCTCCACCGGCGTGACCGGCTGGACCGGCGTGACGGGCTTGACCGGCTTGACCGGTGTCACGGGTGCCGCCGCGACGGTGAAGGTGTTGGTGAAGGACGCCATGGAGGGGTCGCCGCCGCTGCACTGGACGGTGACGTTGTAGGTGCCCGGTTGAGCGGTCACGACGGCGTGCCCGGTGAAGGCGGACGGGTCGGTGGGCGTCCCCAGGACGGCGGGGCCGGCGAAGGCCTTGGAGTTGATGGACGTGACGCCGGTGGCTCCGGAGGCACAGGTGCCGCTGAGGGTGACCTCGTCGCCGGAGTGGATGGGTTCCGTTGCGGAGTTCCCGTTGGCGGGATGGGTCGGGGTGATCGTGACGACGCCGGGCTCGGCGGGCGGGGTGGGGACGTCGGGGGTGTTGCCACCGCTCGGGGTGGTGCCGCCGCCGGGGGTGTCGCCCCCGGCGGTGCCGCCCCCGCCGCTCGGGGTGGCACCCCCGCCGCTCGGGGTGGTGCCGCTCGGGGTGGTGCCGGAGCCGCTTCCCGTGCCGCCGGTCGTGGCCGGTCCGTTCGCGGTGCCCGCCGTCACGGTGCCGACGGCGGGCGCGGTGCGGGCCGGCGGGGTGGCGGCGAATGCCGGCGCGGCCGCGGGGACCATCAGGGCCGCCGCTCCGATGGCGGTGGCGGCGAGTCCCGTCGCAAGGGTCGACCTCATGGCCAGTCTCCTTCTGAGTGTGCGCGGGGTTCCCGGTGCGCAGCCCCCGCCTCGACTGCCGGTGGGGGCGCCGGAACGCCGCGTGGCTCACTCTCCGGCACCGGGCCGGCGGCCGGCATGGGCCGATCGGTGGACCGGCCGGTGGATCCGGAGCGGCACCCCGCTGCCGCGGGGCGGGGTCACGGCCGGTCGTCCGGCAGGTCCCGGACGCAGTCGGCGATCGCGGCGAGCAGGTCGACGACGGGTTCGTCCTCACGGACGGCAGCCCGCACCCCGGTGTCCTCCGCGCCCCGGCCCGCGGTCAGTTCGGCCAGTCGGCGGGTGTGCAGTGCGTCGATGTGGAGCCACATCTCGTCGACGGCGTCGGCCAGGCCGGCCACCGCGGCCCGGCGATGGGCGGCGTCCGGTGCATCGAACGCGGCCGCGGCGTGTGCGGCGTACACGGGCAGGGCGGGGATCCTGGCCGTGGCGGGTACGGGGTGAGCGGCCAGGGCGGCGAGGTGGGCGGTGAGGGCGTACAGGGTCCGGATGACGGCCTCCGCACGGTCGGTGGCAGCGCGGTCCGTGCCGGGTTCGTGCCGGCTGTGCTCCGCTGCCGCGTGTGCCTCGTCGAGCGCCCGCTCCGCTGCGGCCCGGGCGGCGTCCGGGCGGGCCTGCGGATGGGGGCCGGGGTGGATGCGGTCGCGCAGCACCGCGTTCACGTAGACCGCGATGGCCGCGCCGGCGGCCGCCGTCCGGGCGCCCAGCCGGCCCTGCTCCCAGGTGGGCCACAGCAGGTAGCCGCCCAGGAGGGCGGCGGCGCTGCCCAGCAGCGTCATGGCGACGCGGGCCAGGGCGGCATGCCAGTCCCCCGGGTCGGACACGTCGCCGATGAGGAGGATCAACGGCGTACCGAAGATCACCCAGAAGGCGTAGTTGACGGGTCGCAGGGTGAAGCCGAGGGTGATGACGGCGAACAGCAGTGCCGCGATGACGGCGGGGTCGTGGACACCTGCGATGGCCAGGGCGGCGCCGGTGCCGCCGATGACGTTGCCGATGATGCGCTGGGCGGCGCGTTCGAGGGTGTCCGCGTAGCGGGGGCGCAGGATGCGTACGACGGCGAGGGTGGCCCATTCCCCGTGGGGCAGGCCGAGGGCCCAGACGAGGGTGAAGACCGCCGAGGTGACGGCAGTTGCGCGCAGGGCGTGGCGGTGGCCGGTGGAGCCGGGCCGCAGGGCGGCGCGCAGGCGGGCCCGGTCGAACGAAGGCCGCGGCCCGGGCGCGGGGCGGGCCCGGGCGCCCGGGTCGGCGGGCAGACCTGCGGCCAGGTCGTGGGCGAGGTCGGCTTGCGCGGCAAGGCGGGTGAGAAGGCGGCGCTGCCTTCCGGCCCGGGACAGCACCGCGTACGGGACCTCCCCGGCGGGCCCGCGGGCCCGCAGGAGGTCGTCGGCTGCGCTGAGGCGGCCCAGGGCGTGGTGCGGATCCGGCCCGTCCGGCTTGCGGCGGGGACGGCGGGCGAGCCGGTCCGCCACGTCGGCGACCCGCTCGGCGAGCGCGGCGGCGGTCCCGGTGAAGGCCGCCGCGGTCTCCGGGGCCGGCGCACCCGCGGTGGTGAGGGCCGCGGTGAGGTCGGCGAGGGCTGCGGCCCGTTCCACCAGGGGGTCGAGGAGTACGGCCAGGTGTTCGTCGCCGCCCGGGCCGCGCAGCGACTGCACGGCGTTCCGGGCGCGGGTGACGGCGGCGGTGGTCCGGGCGTGTTCCTCGGGGGTGCCGGGTGCACCGGCGGCGATCGCGGCGAGCCGGCGGCCGGTTTCCCGGTAGGGCTCGGCGAGGACAGTCAGGACCCCGCGCAGCCGGGGTGCCGGGGTGAGGACGCCGCTGGCGGCGGCGTACCAGAGGCCGCCGCCGAGGACGAGGCCGGCCGTGCCCCAGATGTCGGTGCTGCCGGCGGAGACGCTTCCGGCGCCGCTCAGCAGCGCGGTGGCGGGCATGGTGCCCAGCCGGCCCACGGCAGGGTGCACCGGATCGCCGAGCGAGGCGAGGTAGACCAGGACGGCGAGGACGGCGAGGGCGAGCGGGAAGACATCGGCGACGAGTTCGCCGGTCAGGAAGGCGGCGGCGTTCGCGACGGCGGCCACGAGCAGTCCCCGGGTGCGCCGGCCGCGGGGGCCGCCCTTGTTGGTGAACGCCGCCACGTACGCGCCGAGGCAGGCCCAGGCGCCGGAGGCCGGGGCGCCGGCCGCGATGCCGGCCAGCAGCGGGGAGGCCACCGCAATGCCGTTGACGAGCCCGCCGGCGGCGGCGGGCCGCATGCCCGGCGCCGGGCGGAACAGGCGGCGCCAGCCGCCGGCCCCGGTCACGACCGACCGCACCGGCCCGCCGGGGCGGACCGCCGGCAGCGGGCGGGGGCGCCCTGCTCGGTTCGCATCCCCACATCGTGGCACGGCCGCGGCGGCGGGTCAGGGACAGTACTGCCGGTCGAACGCGTCGGTGACCAGATCGGAGGCGCACCCGCGGACGTACCAGTACTCGCGGACGGCGGCAGCGGCCTGTCCGGCGGTCACGCCCGGCGTTCCGAAGTCCTCGTCCGCGCACTGTTGCACGTCGGCCACGCTCACCACGCCGGGGATGCCGGAGTATCCGCCGCCGTAGGCCCGCCGGACGCACCAGTCGGCTGCCGCGACCGCGGCGCTCCACTGCTGCTCCGCTGCGGAAGGGGCGGCCTGCGGCCGGTGCCGCCGCCACGTTCGCCATGTACGCATGGGCATCGCTCCCGGCTCCCGCCCCCGCTGGTTGACGCTCCCATCCTGGGGACGCGGTGCCGGCGCGCCTTCCGCCGAACGGTGGGGCGTGCCGGTGGACCGTGCGCACCGCCGGCCGGTGCCGCGGAACGTCCCCACGCCGTCCGCACACGTGCGTTTAGCGCTCCGTTGGGCCTGTGCCGCCCAGGATGATCCCTCCACCACGGCATGGAAGGAACACTTCGTGGACCGCTCTGACATCCGCCCTCGTACCGTCACGGGTACGGACTCCGAAAGCGACGTACCGCCGCTCTTCTGCCGGGCCCTGCTCGCCGCCGGGGACGGCGGCCGGAGGGTACCCGGCATCGCCGCCCCCTACCCGGCGGAGGTCCCGGACGGGGTGACGGCCCGGTGAACGAGCTGCTCCTCTCCACCGGACTCGGTCTCCTGCTGTCCGTGGTGGGCACCCCGGTCCTGATCCGGATCCTGGCCCGCCGTGGTTACGGGCAGGTCATCCGGGACGACGGGCCACAGAGCCACCAGGGCAAGAAGGGGACGCCCACGATGGGCGGCATCGCCTTCGTGGTGGCCGCGGTCCTCGCGTACGGGCTCACCAAGCTCATCACCGGGACCGGGCCCACCGCTTCCGGGCTGCTGGTCCTCTTCCTCATGACCGGCCTCGGCCTGATCGGTTTCCTGGACGACTACATCAAGATCGCGAAGAAGCGGTCGCTGGGGCTGCGGGCGAAGGCCAAGCTGGTCGGCCAGTGCGCGGTGGCGGTCGTGTTCGCCGTGCTCGCGCTGCAGTTCGCCGACGAGCACGGCGTCACTCCTGCGTCGACGAGCATCTCGTTCGTGCGCGACTTCGGGTGGGAGCTCGGCCCGGTGCTGTTCGTGGTCTGGGCCTACCTGATCATCTCGGGCACCTCGAACGGCGTGAACCTGACCGACGGCCTGGACGGGCTCGCCGCCGGGGCGACGGTGATGGTGCTCGGTGCGTACACGTTCATCGGCATGTGGCAGAGCAACCTGCTGTGCTCGGCCGGGGACATCGCCGGCGGGTGCTACGTCGTGCGCGACCCGTTCGACCTCGCCGTCGTGGCGTCGTCGCTCATGGGTGCGGTCTTCGGGTTCCTGTGGTGGAACACCGCGCCCGCGAAGATCTTCATGGGCGACACGGGGGCGTTCGCGCTGGGCGGCGCGCTGGCCGGTCTGGCGATCCTGTCCCGTACGCAGCTGCTCCTGCCGCTGCTCGGCGCGCTGTTCGTCCTGGTGACGCTCTCCGTGGTCACGCAGGTCGGCTATTTCAAGCTCTCCGGCGGTAAACGCGTCTTCCGCATGGCCCCCATCCAGCACCACTACGAGCTGAAGGGCTGGAGCGAGGGCCTCGTGGTGGTCCGCTTCTGGATCGTGCAGAGCCTGTGCGTCGCGCTGGGCATCGGGGCCGTCTACAGCCTTTGAGCGGGACACGACCCTGCCCGGCCCTGCAGACCTCGGACCCGCACGGCCCTGACGGTCGCCCACCGTGCCCGTCCTCTTGACCGCGGGGCGGTTCCCGTGCAGCGCTCGCGGCGATGCAATGGACCCCCACCTGCACCTCGCACAATCGGGAGAATCAATGACCCCTGCATTCCACCAGTTGCTGATCGCCTCGGTGCAAGACAACGCGTTCCTTCCAGAGATCTACACGCATCAGAGCAATTTCTACAACCTGCTGATCGCACCGACGGGTTCCTCCCGGTGGTACGAATGCGGAGGCGAGAAGATTGCTGCCGCGTGGGCGGACACGGAGGACCCGACACTGGCCGAAGAGCGCGACCTTCTGGAGGTCGCGCTGAACCAGACCTCCTACCGCACCCCCGAGCTTTTCTTCGAACGCCTTTTGGAACTGGAGCTCCAGCTTGCACAGCAGCTCTGGTCGGGCAACGGGGCGCAGTTGTCCGAGGAGGGCAACGAGAACACGCCCCCCAAGCAGGGAAAGAGGAAGGTTCTGCCCAAGCAGGACGGCAAGGGGCCGGGCAGCGGACCGCAGAACCCGGAGCGGAGTGGGGAAAATACCGGCGCCTCCAGCACCCAGAATTCGTCGGATCAGGATCCGAAGCAGTACCGACTGCTCATGGACGCATTGGACAAGATCAACGGTAAGGAGATTTCACCGACGCAGTTCAGGAAGATGGTCGAGGCACTGGAGAAGTTTGGCGACAAGACGTTTACCGTGACGGTCACGAGCGGTGCAGGAGAACTCGAATACTCCGGCGCCGAGGGGAATGTGACTCTCGCCTGAGAAACACCCATCAGAGGAACTGGTTTAAGGAAACAGGATGTCCGAATTCATAGCCGGGGCGATGCAGCCGTTCGCCCAGGGGGGTCAGGCCGCGACATCGCTGGCCTCCCTCGTCCTCCCGACCGCGGGAAACGTCAAGCTGAGGGCCGAGGTCCGCAAGGATGACTTCGGGAGGGGCGCCGTGGTCAGCCGGCACCCCACCCTCAAGGCGACCGATCTCTTCAAGATCAGGTTTACGTACAGCAAGAACCGAAGCGCGTTGGTGACCACGAACGTCTTCGAAGCGATGGGCCGCGCAGCGCAGTTCGCCTACGCCGAGGCAGAGAAGACCTACCACAAGAAGAAGTACTCGGAGGACGACGTCATCCGGGCCGCCGACAAGCACGCCATTGAGCAGAAGTTCGAGCTCAAGACGCGGCTGGTCATTCCGCTCGAACTGACCCTGGACCTCACTCCGTACATACGGATAAATCAGGCCGAATACGAGGAGTACAAGATCCGGCTGGCCGGCGCGAGCCAGCGCGGCGAGGACCTGGCAGCCTACAACGGGCCCACCCTGTCCCATTACCTCGCCATCGGGTCGATCGACCTTCACCTGGGCGCACATGTCAATCTTGAAAACAAGAATGACGAACCTTTCGAGATGTTTGCAGACATCATCCCCGATGACCACACGAAGGACAGGACCGGGCGATACATTCGCGTCATAATCCAGGTACGGGATTTGGGTTTCCGCGGTATCGGAAAGATCGAAGAAAGTTACGATTTCAAGTTCCTGGTCAAGAGCGACTTCACCTGGGAACTGGTGGACGAAGAGCCTCCGTCGAACGCTTCCAACCGCCTGAAGGAAGTCTTCGCGAACAACAAGGCCCAACGGGAAGCGCACTTCAGTTTCGGAGATGACGCCTACTTCCCGAAGGAGGGGTCCCAGGCGGTGCAGGAAGCGCGGAAGAAGAAGGTCGACATGCCGGCCACCGCCAACCGCTTCACGATGGACCCGGACCTCACCGCGGACAACGTCACCCCCGAAATCCTCGACGGCCTCCTCGAACAGGTCTACGTCCTGGCCCTGCACAACGACAAGGACAGCGCCCTGCAGGCGCTCCATGCGATCACACTGAAGAACCTGGTGCCGTATCCCGTGGTGGGCCTGGGGCGACTCCTCAAGTCCAAGGGCCTGAAGAACGTTCCGACCAGCTTCTTCGCCGACGGTGTGACGGCGCTCGAGATCATCACCTGGATCGCACGCAGCGGTACGTCCGACCGCATCGGCAAGGAGGCCCTCGAACTCGCCCTCGTCGTGGGAGGTGCCACAGGCGCGAAGAAGAGCACCGCGAAGAAGGCCGATGAGAGGCTCAGGAAGCTTCTCACGGATGAATTCGGGGACCAGCAGGGAGAGAAGATCCTCTTCATGGTCCAGGAAGCCAACGCGCAGCTCGGCATCATCGTCAACTCCGGCGGGGTCACGCGGCTGGCCGATCTCTTCAAGCTGATCGCGGCAACGTACAAGAAGCAGGGTCCGCCGTCGACGACCAGCCTGAAGCCGGAGACCGTCGACGCAGTGACCATGGGTCAGATCAGCAAGCTGCTGACGAGGAACGACCACGGGGGCGCGTACGGAATCCTTCAGGACTACGTGGCCCGGAGCGGCACGTACACCGAACTCGGCCCGGCCCTCCTTCACCTTGCCCATGCCGCGAAGCTGTTCGACGAGGAGCAGACCGTGCTCGCGACCCGCATCCTCACCGACATCACGTCGCCGGACAAGACACGTGTGCTCGACGGCTTCGGCTACATCGCCATGGTGATGTCACAGCAGAACGCCGACCAGTGACCAGGCGGTCTTGTCGTCGGCGCCGGTGACCTGACGGCACACAAGAGCCGGGCTCCCGCGGGAGCCCGGCTCTTGTGTGGATCGACGTGTAATGGGTGTCAGCGGCCCGCGGGGGTTTCGGCCGGGGTGGGGCCCGCCAGGAGGGCCGCTTCCTCCGGGGTGATGTCCCCGTCGGGGCAGGAGGTCTTCTTCGACGCGCGCAGCCGGCGCTCCAGCCAGGAGGCGAAGGACGTGAGGGCGAAGTTCACCACGATGTAGATGACGGCGATGACGACCAGGGTGGCGATGGTGTTGGCGCCGTAGTTGGCCGGGATGGTCTGGTAGGCGGACAGGAGGTCCTCGACGCCGAGGAGGGCGCCGCCGAGGGCGGTGTCCTTGAGGATCACGACCAGTTGGCTGACGAGGGCGGGCAGCATCAGGCTGACGGCCTGGGGCAGCAGGACGTTGGTCATGGCCTGGCCCTTGCGCATGCCGAGCGCCTTGGCCGCGTCCGACTGTCCGTGCGGCAGCGCGTGGATGCCCGCCCGGACGACTTCCGCGATGACGGCGGCGTTGTACAGGACCAGGCCGGCGACCACCGCGTAGAAGGGACGCAGCTCCGGGCCGATGTCGGTGAACTGCACGAACAGTGCGAAGCCGAAGAGCATCAGCATGAGGACCGGGATGGCGCGGAAGAGCTCGACCACGGCGCCGGCGGGTATCCGGATCCACCGGTGGTCGGAGAGCCGGCCGACGCCCAGCAGCGCACCCAGCGGCAGGGCGATCACGATCGCGAGGGCCGCGGCCTTGAGGGTTTCGGCGAGGCCGGGCAGCAGGAACGTCGTCCAGACCGCCCCGTCGTTGACGAAGGGGCTCCACTTCTCCGCCGCCAGCTGACCCTTGTCGGCCATGGTCGTGAGCACCCAGACGAGGGCGCCGGCGAAGGCGGCGAGGAAGACCACCGTGTAGAGGATGTTGCGGGTCCTGGCCTTGGGGCCGGGGGTGTCGTACAGGACGGAGCTCATCGCTTCACCGCCATTCGCTTGGCCGTCCAGCCCAGCAGCAGGCCGGTCGGGAGGGTGAGGACGGTGAACCCGAAGGCGAACACGGCGAACACCGCGAACAGCGCATCGGCTTCGTTCTCGATCATTTCCTTCATGAGCAGCGAGGCCTCGGCCACGCCGATCGCGGATGCCACCGTGGTGTTCTTGGTGAGTGCGATCAGTACGTTGGCCAGCGGTGCGATGACCGCACGGAACGCCTGCGGCAGCACGACCAGGGTCAGGACCTGGAAGAAGCTCAGGCCCAGCGCCCGGGCGGCCTCGGCCTGCCCCGGCGGCACCGTGTTGATGCCGGAACGCAGCGCCTCGCACACGAAGGTGCCGGTGTAGGCGGCGAAGCCCAGGACCGCGAGACGGAAGCCGGTCTGGTCGAAGGTGCCACCGCCCAGGGTGACCCCGAGGGTCTGTCCCAGGCCCAGGGAGCAGGCGATGATCAGCAGGGTGAGGGGGGTGTTGCGGACCACGTTCACGTACGCGGTGCCGAAGGCACGCATCAGCGGAACGGGACTGACCCGCATGCCGGCCAGCACGGTGCCCCAGACCAGGGACCCGGCCGCCGACCAGAGGGCGAGCTGGACCGTCGTCCAGAAGGCGCCCAGGACGTCGTACTGCGGATTGTGCAGGAAGTCGAACACGTCGTTGCCTTGCGCTCAGCAGGGTGGTGGCGGGGCGCCGCCGACGGCTCCGGGCCGCCTGCGGGCCCCGCCCTGGGCTCAGTTGGCTGCGGTGATCTTGGGGGCGGGTTCGTTGGCGAATCCGGCGGGACCGAAGTTGGCCTGCACCGCCTTGTCCCAGGAGCCGTCGGCGACCATCGCGGTGAGCGCCGCGTCGATCTTCTTCTTGAGGTCCACGTCGCCTTCCTTCAGGCCGATGCCGTACTTCTCGTCGCTGAGCTTCAGGCCGGCGAGCTTGAACTTGCCCTTGTGCTGGGCCTGGGCCGCGTAGCCGGCGAGGATCGCGTCGTCGGTCGTGACGGCGTCGACGGCCTTGTTCTCCAGGCCGGTGAGGCACTCGGAGTAGCCGCCGCGCTGGAGCAGGTCGGCCTTGGGGGCCAGCTTCTCCTTGACGTTCTGCGCCGAGGTCGAGCCGGTCACCGAACAGAGCTTCTTGCCGTTCAGGTCCTCGGGCTTGGTGATGCTCTTGTCGCCGGCACGGACCAGCAGGTCCTGGTGGGCGAGGAAGTAGGGGCCGGCGAAGTCGACTTCCTTCTCGCGCTTGTCGTTGATCGAGTAGGAGGCGACGACGAACTTGACGTCACCGTTCTTGATCATCTGCTCGCGCTGGGCGCTCGGCGCCTTCTTGAACTGGATCTGGCCCGGCATGTATCCGAGCTTCTTGGCGACGTAGCGTGCCACGTCCACGTCGAAGCCGGCGTACGAGCCGTCGGGCTGCTTCAGGCCGACGCCCGGCTGGTCGAACTTGATGCCGATGACGATCTTTCCTTTGCTGCCGCTCGCGGCGGAGCGGGAGGGGGACTCCGTCTCTCCGTCGCTTCCGCAGCCGGTGGCCGTGAGGGCGAGGGCGGCGATGACGAACGTGGCCGAACCGGCCTTCCAAAGCTTCATGGGAATCACTCTCGATACAAGGGGGTGGGGGGTGGGGTGGGGAAAGCCCGCTTCGGAGCGGGTGGTCACAAGGGGGCGCGACCGGTCAGTGCTTGAGGATCTTCGAGAGGAAGTCCTTGGCGCGGTCGCTGCGGGGGTTGCCGAAGAACTCCTCCGGCGTGGCCTCTTCGACGATCCTGCCGTCGGCCATGAAGACGACGCGGTCGGCCGCGGAGCGGGCGAAGCCCATCTCGTGGGTGACGACGACCATGGTCATGCCCTCGCGGGCGAGCTGCTGCATGACCTCCAGCACCTCGTTGATCATCTCGGGGTCCAGCGCCGAGGTCGGCTCGTCGAAGAGCATGACCTTCGGGTCCATCGCCAGCGCCCGGGCGATCGCCACGCGCTGCTGCTGGCCGCCCGACAGCTGGGCCGGGTACTTGTCCGCCTGCGAACCGACGCCCACCCGGTCCAGCAGGTCGCGGGCCTTGCGCTCGGCGGTGGCCTTGTCCGTCCTGCGGACCTTGACCTGGCCGAGGACCACGTTCTCCAGCACCGTCTTGTGCGCGAAGAGGTTGAAGGACTGGAACACCATGCCCACGTCCGACCGCAGCCGGGCGAGTGCCCTGCCTTCGGAGGGCAGCTCCCTGCCGTCGATGGTGATCGTGCCGGAGTCGACGGTCTCCAGCCGGTTGATCGTCCTGCACAACGTCGACTTGCCGGAACCGGACGGGCCGATCACGACCACGACCTCGCCGCGCGCAATGCTCAGGTTCACGTCCTGGAGCACGTGCAGCGCGCCGAAGTGCTTGTTCACGCCACTCAGTTCGACCAGGCCGCCGGTGGCCGGCAGGCTGCCGGGGCCGCCACGGGTGATTGCCACTGCACTCATCGCCTTTGCGCTCCGTCCTTCTCGGGAATCAGGACCCTAAGAGCGCACGGGCAACAAGTCAGCAGAGCTGAGGATAAATTGAGCTTAACGTCCGCGTTTCATCCTCGGGACGATGCCGCGGTGCCGGAAGAACTAGTCCTTCCGTTCATTCCTTTGCCCTTTCGTACCACCCCGGACGGGCAGGATCCGGCGTCAGCGGCCCGGCGGTGCGCGATGAACTGACCGGAGGGGATGGCACGTCCGGCTTCCCCGGCGGAACAATCGGCATCCAGCGAAGGAGACGAAAGGTGTAGGACCATGGAGATGCGTGTCACGTCCTGGATGGGCGACCATTCCATACCGTCGGACGAGATTCCCGACAAGGCATCCGAGGTCCTCGCCTCGGAGTGGCATGCCCTGTTCACGGCCTGGATGCTGACGTACCACCGCCATCGCGAGAAATACATGTACGCCATGACGCTCGTCCAGCAGCGGCGCGTGGACTACATCAGCATCGGGCAGCAGAAGACAGCCGGCGAGATACCGGAGGAGCACGAGCAGAAGGTCCGGGAATTCCTTTCCCTCTACGAGAAGAACGAAAAGCTGCTGACCAAGCTGATCCCGGACTTCGTGAAGGATTTTCAACACGAGATCAAACGCGGCGTGCCGGAGAACCCCGTGGACCGGATCGCCGGCCAGAAACTGGACCGGCAGATCGAGTTCCACCGGAAGAACTGGGACTTCTCCCGCGGCACCGGAGCCCACTACATCGGCGTGGCAGATGCTCTCCTGAAGATCCCGGACAGTGTCATCGACCACGTCCCGGTCGCGAAGAAGCGGTTCGGCGGGCGGAACGAGATGCCGGCGGACGGCATCGACCTGCGGAAGGCCGAGCACAGCCGTTTCCTCCAGTTCAAGGAGACCGCGGCGGGCCTGATGCAGCTGGCGGTCAACCACCTCGCGTCCGTCGACGCCCTGTACCGCACCGGTGACACGCCGATCTGGAAGCTGGATGCCACCGGGCTCCAGGGGCTGGGCGACGTCCATGTGCTCCTGCGCGGCTGGTACGACAGCACCGAGAGCCTGACCACCCGTTTCCTCACCCAGGCACAGACACTGCTCGGGAAGTGCGAGAAGTACCTCCTGAAGATCGCGACACCCCAGCTGGTCAAGGTGCTCGACGAGGTGGCCCCCGTACACGCGGGCGCCGGCATGGCGCTGCGCGGCCTCGCCGGCGCGATCGGGGTGGCGGCCGCCACCGTCAGCCCGATGATCGGGCCGGCCTCCCTGCCCATCGGCTTCCTGGCCACCGGTGTCATGAAGGCCGCGGTCAAGGTCGAAAAGAGCGGCTCCAAGAAGGCCGTCAAGGAGGACCCCCGCCGGCTGGAGTCGACCGTGCTGGGGCGGGTCAAGCCCACGAGCTACATCAAGCAGTTCGTGCAGGGCAGCAAGGGCGCCGCCATGGGCATCGACACGATCGACAAGTGGGCCACGGAATTCGAGGCGTGGAACCTGGCTGCGCAGGGAAGTACGGCCGGCCAGCTCGCCACTCCGATCGCGACCGCCATGGAGGCGGCGGGCGTCCCCCTGGCCGGGATCTCGGGGATGCTCGGGCTGGGGACGCAGGGTGCGATGTACGCCTCGGACAAGACGCTCGTCGACAAGTTCGCCAGCGCGGAGGTCCGTGAGGCCATGTCGGCCGTCGTCCGCAAAGTGATCGCCGAGAAGGGCGTCACGCATCAGGACCTGGTCAAGGAGGCGCAGCGGCTGACGGACCGCCACCACGCCGTGCTGCGCACGTTCGCGAAGAACGACCGGGTGTTCCCGTGGCAGCTGGATGAGGACATCAGGATCAGCCTGTCCACGGCCGGTCTGGTGGCGGGGCGTCCGAAGTTCGTCGCCATGTCCGAGGACAACGCGCGTTTCATCTTCAAGAGCAGCGACGTCAAGCTGGTGGGCGAGATCGCCTACGCGACGCACGTGCACTCGGTCGTCTGGCAGTGCATGGCCGACGGCACCTTCAAGCCCGAACGCGACATCCTGCGGGTCGTCCCCGGCGAGGCCTGGGTGCGCCCGGGCCACGACTGGCCGGCCCTCACCAAGAAGTACCGGGAGTTCATCGGCAGCAAGCCGTCCCTCCTCGCCTTCGTCCACCACGGCCTCAACTGGCGATGGCTGACGGCCTGGGAAGGCTCCACCGTCAACACGGCGCAGGTGCGGTACGGCGATCTGCTGCCCGTCGTGGAGGAGTACATCACGTGCTGGAACGAGAAGCAGAAGGCCCTCACCGAGAAGTACGGGGCCCTCGCCCGGGGCACCCAGTACGAGGCTCCGTCGTGGTACGGATCTCCCGCCGAGCAGGAGCTGCTCTACCAGTCCGACGCGATCGAGATGGCCTCCCCCGGCGACGGCATCCTGCCGGTGTACAAGCCCAAGGACCTCACCAGCAAGCCGCTGCTCCTCCAGGTCGCGCTGCTGAACCGGGCGAACGGCTACACCGACGCCTTCCTCAGGAGCAGCACCACGTGGGACACCTTCGATTTCGACATCGACCTCACCCGTTTCTGAGGAATGGGCACGCCGTACGGCCCGCGCGGCGTGCCCTCTCCCGGCTCCCCCGGCGGGCGGGGCGGAAGGCTCGGGCGGACAATGGGAAGGTTCTCTCCGGAGGGATGCACATGGCTCGCGAGTACGGTTCCGTCCGGTTCGCGCTCCCGGTGTTCAGGCGGACGGACACCCCGCCCGACGGGTCGGTCGGGGCCGTGATGCGCGACCACACCTGGCTCGCGCTGCGCATCCAGAGCGCCGCCCGGATCGGCATCGTCCTCGTCGTGTTCACGATGAACATGACGGTGTTCCCGCCGCGGGAGCACGCGACCATCGCCTACGTCATCGAGTGGTCGGTCGTCGTGGTCTACCTGTTCCTGCTGCTGGCGCAGTGGGACCGGCTGACACCGGTGGTCGCCTCGCTCGGGCCGGTCGTGCTCGACCTCGCCGCCATCACCACCGTGCTGATGCTGACGGGCGGCTTCCCGAAGGACACGTCGAAATACATCACGCTCTTCGACGACCTGTACTTCCTCGTCCCGATCGTCGCCGCTTTCCAGCTGTTCCCGTACGTCACCGCCTTCGCCGGGGCGGCCTCCGTGGTGGCCTACCTCGGTGCGGCGATCGCCGCCGAGCCGGCCCCCGACTGGGTGTACCTGATCAGCCACGCCTCGTTCCTGGCGATGGTGTCGCTGTGCTGCGTGCTGTTCTCCGCCATCCAGCGGTCCCGGGTCTCGACGATCGCCGATCTGGTGCGGCAGCGGTCGGAGCTGCTGGGGCAGGTGATCTCGCTGGAGGAGGACGAGCGGCGCAAGATCTCCGAGGTGCTGCACGACGGGGCCTTGCAGAGCGTGCTCGCCGCGAAGCTGGACGCGGAGGAGATCAGCGAGGCCCGGCCCGGTGAGGACGTCCGGGAGGCGCTGGTGCGGCTGGAGGCGACCCTGGAGGACGCGGCCCGGCAGCTGCGCTTCTCGGTGACCGAGCTGCACCCCGACCAGGTGGAGCTGGCCGGCCTGGAGCGTGCCCTGCGGTCGCTGTTCGAGGAGGGGGCCGCCCGGGGCGGCTTCGAGCTGGACATGGAGTTCCGTATCGCCGGCCCCACACCGGTCGACGAGCTGATCTTCCGGGCGGCCGGCGAGTTCCTCTCCAACGTCGTCAAGCACGCCGAGGCCGGGCGCGTGCGGGTCGGCGTCGACGTCACCGACCGGACGGCGCGCCTGGAGGTCGTCGACGACGGCAAGGGCATCGCCCCGGGGCAGCTGGCCGCGAAGGCCGCGGCGGGACACATCGGGGTGTCCTCGCAGCGGGTGCGGGCCGAGGGCATGGGAGGCCGGTTCACCCTCGAGAACGTCCAGCCCCGCGGCACGGCAGCGGCCATCGAACTCCCGCTGCGCCCGGGTCACCCCGACCGGTCCCCCGACCCCGAACCCGGCCCGGGCCCCGGCCCCGGCGGCTGAAGACCAGGGCCCCGACCGGAGCCCCGGTCGGGGCGGGCCCGGCCGCCGTGGTGGCTCAGACCACGGCCTTCACCGCGGCAAGGACGATGTCGGCGACCGCGTCCGGCCTGGACACGGCGACGGCGTGCGAGGCGGCCACCTCGACGGTGACGGCCCCGGCCCGCTCGGCCTGGAAGCGCTGGGCCTCGACCGGGATGGTCCGGTCCTGCGTGGCCACGAGGTACCAGGACGGGATGTCCCGCCAGGCCGCCCCGGTCCCGGCGTCCGAAAGGCTCGCCGCCTCCACGGGGCGCTGGACGGCGGCCAGGACGGCGGCCGTTTCGGCGTCGACGTCGGCGGCGAAGACCCGGTGGAAGGCGTCGGGCCTGATGTACAGGTCGGTGCCCTCCCCGCCGGACTCCGCCACGTACGGGACCGGGACCAGGACCTCGCCGAGCTCGCTGCCGGGGAAGCGGCCGAGGAGGTCGGAGGCGCTCTCGCCCGCCTCCGGGGCGATGGCGGCGACGTAGACGAGCGCCTTGACGTGGTCGAGGCCCTCGGCGGCGGCGGCGGTGATCACCTCGCCGCCGTACGAGTGTCCGACGAGGACGACGGGACCATCGATCTGCCGGAGGTAGCCGGCCAGGTAGGCGGAGTCCCCTGCGAGGCCGCGCAGCGGGTTCGGGGGTGCGGTCACGTCGAGTCCGGCGTCCTGGAGGTTGCGCACGACGCCGCTCCAGCTGGAGGCGTCGGCGAAAGCGCCGTGGACGAGGACGATCCGGGGTCGGTTCATGCTGGTGTTCCTTAGCTGACTGAGGGGCTCCGAGCCTGGCACCGGGGCGACGCGGCGCGCGTCCCCCTCCGGGCGCCGACGGAGGGGGAACACGGCCACGTCATTGGGTCTAGGACCGGTATGGGGTCAGCCCATTTCCTCCAGCTTCCTGCCCTTGGTCTCGGGGACCCACTTGAGGATGAAGGGGATGGAGAGCAGGGCGAAGGCCGTGTAGATCACGTAGGCACCCGACAGGTTCCAGTGGGAGAGGCTGGGGAAGGTCACCGTGATGACCCAGTTGGCGACCCACTGGACGGCGGCGGCCAGGCCGAGGGCGGCCACGCGGATGCGGCTCGGGAACATCTCGCCGAGCAGCACCCAGACCACGACGCCCCAGGAGAGGGCGAAGAACAGGACGAAGGCGTGCGCGGCGATCAGAGCGACCGTCGCCGGTCCCCCCGCGAGGTGCACTCCGGCGCCGGTACCCGTGCGCTGGGCGAACGCCCAGGCGGCGAGGCCGAGGGAGAGGGCCATGCCGACGGAGCCGATGAGGGCGAGCGGCTTGCGGCCGATCCGGTCGACGAAGACCATCGCGATCACCGTGCCGATGATGTTGATGATCGACGTGGTGAAGGAGTAGAAGAACGAGCTGGTCGGGTCGATGCCGACGGACTGCCACAGCGAGGAGCTGTAGTAGAAGATCACGTTGATGCCGACCAGCTGCTGGAAGACGGACAGCCCGATGCCGATCCAGACGATCGGCAGGAGACCCGCACGTCCGCCGAGCAGGTCCCGGAACCTCGACTTCACCTCGCTGCGCATGGCCGTGCGGATCTCGGAGACCCGGGCGTCGAGGTCCGTGCCGGCACCCTCGATCTCGCCCAGCACCTGCTTCGCCTGCTCGGTGCGGCCGGCGGAGATCAGGAAGCGCGGGGACTCCGGGATGACGAAGGACAGCAGGCCGTAGAGCAGGGCCGGGACCACCATCACGCCGAGCATCCACTGCCAGGCTTCCAGCCCGCCGATCCTGCCGCGCTGGTCGCCGTCGGCCAGCTTGAGGACGCCCCAGTTGACGATCTGGGAGACGGCGATGCCGATGACGATCGCGGCCTGCTGGAACGAGGCCAGGCGGCCGCGGTAGGCGGGCGGGGAGACCTCGGCGATGTACGCGGGACCGATGACGGAGGCCATGCCGATGGCGAAGCCGCCGATCACCCGCCACATCGCCAGGTCCCACAGGGCGAACGGCAGCGCCGAACCGACCGCACTCACGGTGAACAGCACCGCAGAGATCTGCATGCAGCGGATCCGGCCGATCCGGTCCGCGATCCGGCCGGCCGTCGCCGCGCCGATCGCACAGCCGATCAGGGCCGCCGCGATCACCTGGGCCAGCGCCTCGGGCCCGATCGCGAAACGGTCCCGGATGGCCTCGACCGCGCCGTTGATCACGGAACTGTCGTAGCCGAACAGGAAGCCGCCCATGGCCGCCGCGGCGGCGATGAGCACGGCCCTGCGCAGCGGATGCTCCGAGGGGGTGCGGGCAGCTGGGGTGCGGGCAGAGGTGCCGCCGGTGCTTCCCGGCGGGGTGATGACGCTTTCCACGGTCGCTCCTGGGGGAACTGGTGCGGCCGGCGCCCGGCGGGCGCCGGTGGCAGCGCGATGCAGCTTCTGCTTCTTTGTAGTCCGGCCGCCCGTCGCGCCCCTCCCCCTGCCGGAGGAGACCGCAGGGGGATCGACGGCGCCGCCGGTGACGGTCCCTACAGGCCGGCGATCAGGGCGGCACCGAAGCCGAGGAACACCAGACCGGCCGCGGCCCGGAGCCAGGCCGTCAGCTGCGGACGGCCGCCGACGGCCCTGCCGATCCGGGCCGCGGCCAGCACCAGACAGGTCTGGTAGCACACGCTGATCAGCTCGTAGACGGCTCCGAGGAACGCGAAGGCCACGTGGGGGTGGGCCGCCGACGGAGCGACGAACTGGAGGAAATAGGAGAGGAAGAAGACGATCGCCTTCGGGTTGAGCACGGTGACCACGAAGGCCCGGCGGGTGCCGGCGACCGTGCCCGGGCCCGTCCGGGTCCCGTCGGTCGCCGTCATCGGGGCAGTCGGGATGTCCGCAGGGGTGCTCGGACGGAGCGTCCCGGACCCGGCCGACCGACGCGCGGTGCGCAGCATGCCGACGCCCAGCCAGGCGATGTAGGCGGCGCCCGCCCATCTGACCCACGTGACGACCTGGGGGTCGGCCCGGAGCAGGTGCGCGGCTCCCACGACGGTGAGGACCATCAGGACGACTTCGCCGGCGAAGACGCCGAGGGCGCAGCGCAGCCCGGCCCGCCGGCCGCCTTGCGCAGCGGCCGTCAGGGTGCCGAGCGAGCTGGGCCCCGGCAGCAGGATCACCAGCAGGGCACCCAGGACGAACGCCTGGAGGTGCTGCGTTCCCCACACGGCCCTGCTCCCCTCCTGGAAACCGCAGCGCTCTGCGGCGGCCGGTCCACCGTAGGAGCGGCGCCGGGCAGGAGCGCCCGCCGATCGGGGGACGGGACCGGGGGATGCGGCGGAAGGAGCCCGGCGTCGACGGCCCGCCGCGCCGGATCCTCCTGTGCGCAGTGCCGAAGGAGGTGCCGGTGCGGTGCGCGGGGCAGCAGCGTGGGCGGTGCACGAGCAGAACGACGAAAGGCAATCACGATGACCGCACCGGACCCGGTGGACGTCTTCCACTCCTACTACGAGAGCCTGGTCGCGGGCGACATGGAGCGGCTGGCCGCGCTCCTCGCCGACGACGTCGTCTGGCACCAGCCGGGCGAGGGCGACCTGTCCGCCAGCTACCGGGGGCGGGACGCAGTGCTCGGGCTGTTCGCCGAGTTCGTGGGGCGCAGCGGGGGCACGTTCCGGTTGGTCGTCGAGGACGTGATGGCCAACGGGCCGTTGGTGGCCGCGACGGTCCACTTCAGTGCCGAGCGCGCCGGCCGGGAACCGCTCGCGATGTCCGGGGCGGACCTGATGAGGATCGAAGGGGGGCGGATCTCGGAGGTGTGGCTCTTCTCCCGGGACCAGGCTGCGGAGGACGTCTTCTGGTCCTGACCCTCGTGTGCGGTCGTGCGTGTGGCCGTACGTGCGGCCGTGCGGCGTAGTCCCTTCGGAGGGCCGGTCCGCGGTGCCGCCCGCGGCGGGGGCGCCCCAGGATGGCAGGGCCCGGCGCCGACGCCCCGAGCGGCGCCGGGCTCCCCCGGCACGACGAATCCGATGCAGGAGCACGTACCCCCATGGGCAACTGGACCGCCGAAACCCGTGACAAGACCGCCGTCCTGACGTTCCGGCGGCTGCCGGACAACCAGATGGACCTCGCGTCCCTCGGCGAACTGGCAGACCTCCTCGAAGGTCTCGCGCACCGCACCCACGACGTAGCCGTGGTGCTCCTGAGGGGCGGGATCGACGGGATCTTCGTCAAGCACGCCGACCTGGAGGTCCTCCGGCTGGCCGCCTCGGGTGCCCTGACCGCCGAGGACGCCGCGGTCTGGCCGCGCGCGCTGGGCCTGCTGGAGTCCATCCCGCAGCCGGTGGTGGCCGCGGTCGACGGGCAGGCCTGGGGCGGAGGTCTGGAGATCGCCTTGGCGGCGACGCTGCGGATCGGTTCGGCCCGGACCCAGGTCGGCCAGCCCGAGATCCTCAACGGCCTCATCCCGGGTGGCGGCGGCACGCAGCGCCTGCCCCGCCTGATCGGCCCGGGAGCAGCCGCCGACCTGGTCCTGACCGGCCGTACGGTCGGCGCGGAGGAGGCGCTGCGGCTCGGTGTCCTCAACGCGGTGCTGCCGGCGGAGGACTTCGACCGCCGTGCCGAGGACTGGGTGGCGCAGGTGGCGCGCAACCCTGCGCCGGCGCTCTTCGCGGCCAAGCGCGCCCTGGCCGCGAGCCGTACGCTGCCCCTCGACGAAGGCCTGGCCCTGGAAGCCGCCCTGTTCCGGCGGGTGGTGCCGACCAGCGTCTTCGGCGGGGCGGCCCCGGCGGAATGACCGCCTGCCGGCGCGGCGGCCGGGCAGGCACGCGCCCGGCCGGCGGCCCACGGCCCCGGCGCCCTACATGTACATGCCCACAGGGGCGGTGGCCGTGCCGTGCCGCAGGGACGGCCGGCCGCTTTCCTCGCGGGTACGGGCGTACAGCTCGGCCAGGGTCGCGGGGCCGCCCGGGCCGCGGGCTGTGACGCCGCCCCGCCAGCGGGCGGCCTCTTCCGGGGTGAGCGGCCCCACTTCGATCTGCGCCATGCAGCGTCCGGGCCGGGTGACGGCGGGGTGCAGGCGGTGCACGTCCTCGTTGGTCGTCATGACGAGCAGGGTGCCGGAGTCCTGCCCGAGCAGGCCGTCGCTGAGGTTCAGCAGCCGGGCCATGCTCTGGCCTGCGGCCCGCTTGGCGTCGCTGCGCAGCAGTTCGTCGCAGTCCTCCAGCACGAGGGCCCGCCAAGGGCTGTGTTCGGGGCCCCGGTTGAGGGCGGTGTCGAGGAGGTAGCCGGAGGAGGAGAAGAGGTTCTCGGGGTCGAGCACGTACTCGAACTCGCACCAGTCCCGCCATTCCTGGGCCAGTGCCCGCAGCGCGGTGGTCTTGCCGGTGCCCGGAGGTCCGTGGACGAGGAGGATCGCGCCGTCCATGCCGTCGGGGCCGAGGGCGGCCAGGTGGTCGAGCCGGTCGCGGGCCGCCGCAGTGTAGTTCTGCCGGATCGCGTCCCAGCGCGGCGCCTTCGTGTCCCGGGAGATGCGTACGGCGGTCCCCAGCTCGGAGAGGTGCCAGAACCCGATCGGCACGGTGGCGTGGTCGGCCGGTTCCTTGCCTTCGTGGGCCCGGGTGAGACCTTCGAGGACCTCGGCGGCGAGGGCCTCGGTCCCGGCGGTGACCGCGATTTCCGCGTGGGTCGACGACCCCTTGGTCATGCGGGCGACCGTCGCGGTCCAGCCCGGCCCCTCCAGCAGGCCGACGGTCACGGCTTCGGAGGTGAACTGCCGTACGAGCCGTCCCGCGCACACCTCCCATCGCGGGGCTCCGTCCAGACCGTGGAGCCGGCCGGTGCGGGCGTAGGGCTGGGTGCCGTCGAGGAACGGGGCGAGCGCCATGGCCTGGATGGCGTGCCGGGCGTTCTCGGTGCCGCGCAGCGTGAGCTGTGCGGGGTTCCTGCCGTCTCCGGTGGTGGGCCCGGGACGGGTGGCGGTGTCGCGCAGGGCGCTGAGGGCTTCGGTGGACATGGGCCCAGTCTGTGATCTGCACGTGGCTGCGTGGAGGGCCGCCGGGGCACGGGAACGGGCACGGACGCGGGGCGGATGCCGGCAACGCCGTGCGAGGCACGGGACCGGGCAGCAGACCGCCGTACGACCGGCCCGGACGGGGCTGGTCGTACGGCGGTCCGCCGATGCCGGTGCGGAGGCTACTGCTGGGCGCGGGCCGCCCGCCGGGAGCGGACGAACAGGAAGGCACCGGCCGCGGCGGCGAGGGTCGCGCTGGTGCCGAGGGCCAGGAGCAGGGCACCGTTGGCGCCGGTGAGCGCCAGCAGGCCCTCGCTCTCCTTGTCTCCCTCTTCGGAGCCCGAGCCGCCGCCGGCGGCGATCTCGACCTCGGCGGTCGCCTTCTGGTTGTCGAGCTTCGGGTCGAACGCGTCGGTGCCGACGGTGGCGGTGGCGACGATCTTCTCGGCGGGCGCGGTCTCCTGGCCGTCCTTGCCGGTGTCCGGCGCTGCGGTCGGGACCGCGTCCGCGGTCTTCTCGGTGGCCTTCTGCTCGGGAACGGTGCCCGTGATCTCCACGGTGCGCGACTCGCCCGACGGGACGGTGCCCATGTCCTTCAGTTCCGCCGGTGCGGTGAAGCCCTCGGGGAGTTCGGTGACGACACGGACCTTGTCCGCTGCGGACGGGCCGTTGTTGGTGACCTTCATGGTGAAGGTCACCTCGGAACCGGGCTTCGCCTTCGGAGTCTCGCCGGCCTTCGTCTCCCCGTCCTTCGGCTTGGCCGTCAGCTCGACGGCGACGTCCGCCGTGGCGGTGGCGAGGGTCGCCTTGTTGTTGGCGGGCTGCGGGTCGTCGGTGGCCGACGTCGCGGTGGCCTCGACCGTGGGCAGCTTCCCATCGCCGATGTCGCCCGTCACGGTCATGACGGCCGACTTGCCGCTCTCCAGCACCTTCAGCGAGCAGCCGGCGTCCTTCCCGTTCACCGTCCCGCACTCGGCGCCGTCCACGACCGCCTTGCCGGTGAGCGCCACGTCGGACACGCCCTTGAGCTGGACGCCGTGGGCGGCCTGCGGGCCGTTGTTGGTCACGCGGACCTGGTATTCGGCCTTGGTGCCGCCCTTGGTCTGCACCCAGCCGTCGACGGCGAGGTCCGCGGTGGCGAGGCCGACCGTCACGGTGTTGCCCTGGACGACGGGAGCCGTGCCGACTTCGGCTCCGGTCCGGTAGCTCAGGGTCGAGGACTGGCTGAACTTCGCACCGGCCGGGGCGTCCTTGGCGACCTGGAGTTCGTAGGTGACGACGGCGCTCTCGGCGTCGAGGACGCCGTCCTTGCCCAGGCGCACCGTCAGCTTTCCGTCCTCGACGGCGGCCGCCTCACCGGCCGGCTCGCCGTCGATCTTCACCGAGTCCGGTACCAGGGTCGCGTGTGCGGGCAGGTCCTGGATGAGCGAGGCCTCGTGCAGGGAGTCGGTGCCGGGCTTCTTGACCGTGGTGGTGAAGGCGACCTTGCCCTCGCGCTGGACCGTCTGGGCGGAGGCGCCGGTCTCGACGGCCGGCTGGCCGGGAGCGGGGGTGGGGGCCGGGTCGGAGGCCGGCGGGACCACCTTCAGGCTGGCGGAGTCGAGGAGGTTGCCCTCCGAGAGCGCCTTGAAGCCGAAGGCGACCTTCTTCTGGCCTTCAGGTACGACGTACTTGCCGGAATGCGTCTTCCACTCCTTCGTGCCGGCGATCGTGTCGCTCTCCGCACCCTGCGGCTTCACCGCCTTGAAGTCCGCGGGGGTCTCGCCTTCGTGGCCGAACACGACCTGCATCTTGTCGGCGTCGTAACGGCTCAGGTGGTTCACGCTCCACTCCAGTTCGTCGCCCGCATCCACGTCCACCCACTGGTAGACGATGTCCATGCCTGCGCGCGCGGTCAGCTCGATGAGCTGGTTACCTTCGGGAGCATCGACATTCCGGTGCTTCGCACCCCACACCTCGACCTCTCCCGCGGTGGACTTCCAGTCCACTTCGTTCTCCGGGACGTAGCGGAATTGGGTCGGAGTCACCTCCGGATGCTCGAAGCTCCCGTTCTTCAGCAGCTCTTCACCGCTCTGCGTCGTCTTGGGGGTGGTGGCGCCCGCCTCGGGGGCCATGAGTACGGAGCCTGCGAGGCATGCCGCGAACGCGCCGGCGGCTCCGTAGCGTCGAAGGGAAGGGAGAGTGGACAGGGAAGGCATGGCACCTGCTTCGTGGATCGACTGCCGTGATCGGGGTGGGCCGCGTACTGCGCAGTGCGGCGGCGGCACACGGCGAACCTTCCAGCCCCGCCCCGGGCCCGCAGGGAGCCGCCGGGAAGTCGTTCGGGCAGGAGGCCGGGGTGCGCGGGCGGCGGATCCGCCCCGGCGAGGCTGTCGTGGGCAGGTGCTCATACAGGTCCTCAGCGCAATCCCCGAGTCGGTTGAACACGGTGTCCGCCGGTCGACGGAGGACGGGCGACCGACCGGACTGTGATGCCCGTCACATCACTCGTGGCATGTGACGGAGCCCCAGGACCGTGCCGGGCCCCGTGTTCCCGCGGTCGTTGCGCGGTCGCCGATGCGGAGGGGCCGAGCGGTGCGCGTGCGCCTTCCCTTTCGGGCACGGATCCCGGGGACCGGTTCCTTGTCCGGCGATTGCTGTTTGCCTACGGTCACTTCAACCGCTCGGATCGGCACCCAGCCGGCCGTCCCGCATCCGCCCCGTTCTCCGGGACCGGACGACCGAGAGGCACCCATGCCACCCCACGCAAAGCACCGGCGCCCCAAGGGCCATGCGTTCCGGCGACGCATCCTCGCCGCGGGCACCGGACTCGCCCTGCCGGTCGTCCTCGTGGGCGCCGCCGGCGCCGCACCGTCCTCCAAGCCGGCCTCCTCCGGGGCGGGTGCGGCGACCGCGGCCCACCGCCCCGCTGCGGCCCACCCCGCCCGTACCGCGTCGGGCAGCACGGCGAAGCCCGCAGCGGCGAAGCGGCCCGCAGCGGGCACGGCACCGGCGGCGAAGGCCAAGAGCCGCCCCACCAGCCACGTGGTCCGCAAGGGCGAGACCCTGGAGGGGATCGCCCGCAAGACCGGTGTGAGCGCCGCGCGTCTCTACGAGAGCAACAAGCGGCGGATCGGACCGAACCGTCACAGCCTCCCCGCCGGACTGGTCCTGGTCGTCCCGATGAACCCCGGGAAGATGCTGGCGGCGCGGCACGACCGGACGCAGTCCCCGCCATCGGCGTCGGGCCATGCGAACAACCTCGACGGATGGATCCGGGAGGCCCTCGCGATCATGCAGGCGCACGGCATCCCCGGTACGTACGAAGGCATCAGGTCCAACATCCTGCGCGAATCGTCGGGCAACCCGAACGCCGTCAACACCTGGGACATCAACGCGGTGAACGGCACCCCCTCGAAGGGCCTGCTCCAGGTGATCCAGCCGACCTTCGACGCGTACCACGTCGCAAGCACCCCCCGGGACATCCTCAACCCGGTGTCCAACATCGTGGCCGCCTGCAACTACGCGTACCACCGCTACGGCTCGATCAACAACGTCTCCAGCGCGTACTGACGCGCGCCGCGGGTCCGGGCGGACCCGCGGGGCCAGCGACCTGCACGACCTGCCGCCGACCGGCGGCACATTGACGACTACGGTGCCCGTCCGGCCAAGCGGACGGGCAGCACGGCAAGGAAGGCCCGTTCATGGGACGGCACAAGATCCCCCCGGCCCGAGGGGCCCACGCACTGCCGACCGGTGCCAGGCTCATCGCCTCCGTGGCGGCGGCCGCGGCGGGCGCGGGTGCGCTGGCCGCAGCGCTGGTTCCGGCCGGCGGCCACGCCGCCGTGCACGCGACCGCACCGCGCACCGCCCACGTGGCCGCCGCACACCCGGTTCCCGCGGCCCCCGCACCGGCAGCACGCGACGGGAAGTCCGGGGGCGGGCAGCAGCCCGCGGGAGGCGGGTCCGCCGGCGCCGCCAAGGCCCGGCACAGCACCCCGGGGGCCGGGGCCGGGGTGACGGCCCGCATGCCCTCGGCCGCCTCGGCCCGGCGCCTGGACGCACTCCGGCGAGAGCGCGATTCCACCTCCCCCGAGGCCGTCCTGAGCCTGGTGAACCAGGCCCGCGCCCAGGCCGGCAGCCCGCCGCTGAAGCTCAGCCCGACGCTCACCGCGGACGCCGACCGGATCACCGCCGGCCTGCCGGAGCAGGCCGGACCGGCGGGCGTCGTGACGGGTGTGGCGGCAGGCGCGTCCGCCGGGCAGGCGGTCGGCATCAGCCGCAACGAGGTCGGGGCGCAGGCGGCGGCGAACGACTGGTTCGCCGATCCGGCCCAGCGCGCGAAGCTGCTCGACCCGCACTACACCGCCCTGGGCGTGTCCACCGTGACCACACCCGAGGTCATCTGGTGGACCCAGGTCCTGGGCCGGTGAGCCCTCCCCGGGACTCGGGCGGACCCGTACCGCGAACGCCGGCGGGGCTGGACTTTCCGGCCCCGCCGGCGTTTTGCGGTGCAGGGCAGCGGGCCGATCGGGGGACGGGCTGCTCCCCCGGTCCCCTCCGGTGACCGGACGGTCCCGGAAGACGGGCCCGTCCCTAGGGTCGGAGCAGGTGGCCTTGCCGGAACCGCGGTGTACCGACCCGCACGGGCAGGCCCCCGCTCCGCCGCCGGTCGGCGGAGGCCGTCCGCTCCAGCTGCGCCGATGCGGCGCCCCGGGGCTCCGAGCAAGCGGAAGTGACACCCATGCGCATGCAGAGAGAGGGCCGGAAGCGGCTGCCGAAGGTTTCGCTGCGCCTGCCGCGGTCCGGCCGACCGCAGCAGGATCCCCCGCCGCCCGCCGCGGACCCGCCGCCGCAGACGCCTCCCCCGCCCCGCGGCGGACGGCGGCTGCACCTCGGGGACCTGCGCGTGCGGACCCGCCTGCTGGCCGTCATCGCGATCCCGCTGCTCGTGGCCACCGTGCTGGGAGCCCTGCGGGTGAACAGCGCGCTCGACGTGGCAGGGCGGTACGAGCAGTTCCACGAGGTCGCCCAGCTGGCCCGTACGGGCACGGAACTGGTCCAGCAGCTCCAGCACGAACGCGACGTCGCGATCGACCCCCAGGCGGCGACCGGGGAAACCGGGAGCGGGCTGACCGCCGTACGGGAGAAGACGAACGAGCTGGAGCAGCGTTTCACCGACGAGAGCAGCAAGATCGGTCAGACCGGGCAGCTGAAGACCAGGCTCGCCGCCGTCAAGGAGGCCTTCGCGGAGTTCCCGCAGATCAGGACGGCGGCGGACCATGAGAAGTCCGGCACCAAGACCGACACCGCCTACCTGGGTCTGATCATGCCGCTGCTCGGCATCGACAACGAGCTCGACGGCCAGCTGGCGCAGTCGCACTCCCGCGGCTGGGGCCTGTACACGCTGGCGCTGAGCACGTCGATGCTCTCCAGTGAGCGCGCCCTGATGTCGCAGTCCGCGGAGAAGGGCGCCCTGTCCCCCACCCAGCGGGCGTCGCTGCTGGCGACCGTCATGGTCCGGGACATGGCCCAGCGCGAGTTCACGATGGCCGCGCCCCCGGCCGACCGCGCCGCCTACGCGAAGATCACCGAGTCTCCGGCGGCACAGAACGCGGAGAAGGCGCTGCAGCAGATGCTGGCCGCGCCGGAGGACCTGGCGAAGGCACCGGACCTGCCGGCGAATTGGTACGCCGACTTCGGAACCCGCGTCCAGGCGCTCGACGAACTCGGCCGGTCCGTCTCCGACCAGCTGGTGTCGGAGAGCAAGGCGCAGTACGACGACGCGATGACGCAGGCCCGCATCGACGCAGGAATCACGGCCGGTCTGCTGGTCGCGGCCCTGGGTCTGGCGTTCGCGGTGTCGCGCAGCATCTCGCAGGGCCTGGCGCGGCTGCACGGTGCCGCGACCGACGTGGCCGAGGTCCGGCTGCCGCACCTGATGCGGGATCTCCAGGACAACCCGCTGGCCGCCGTCGACCTGCACGTCCCGACGACGGGAATCGCCACCCGTGACGACATCGGCGACGTGGCACAGGCCTTCGACGCGGTGCACCGGGAAGCGGTGCGGCTCGCGGGCGACCAGGCGCGGCTGCGGGAGTCCGTCAGCACCCTGTTCCGCAACCTGTCGCACCGCAACCAGAGCCTCGTCCAGCGCCAGTTGTCCATCCTGACCACGCTGGAGCAGCACGAGGACGACGGAGTGCAGCTCAAGCGGCTGTTCGAACTCGACCACCTCGCGGCGCGGATGCGGCGCAACAGCGAGAACCTGCTCGTCCTGGCCGGCGGTCAGAGCACGTCCCGGGCGGCCCGGCCGATGTCCCTGCTGGACGTGGTGCGGACGGCGATGTCCGAGGTGGAGCAGTTCGAGCGGGTCGGCCACCCGGCGCTGCCGCCGGTGTTCGTGGCCGGCTACGCGGTCAGTGACGTCGTCCACCTGCTGTCCGAACTCCTGGAGAACGCCCTGATGTTCTCCAGCCCCCAGACCGAAGTGCAGATCGGCTGCCAGCAACTCCCGGACGGCCGGGTGCTGGTGGAGGTCCGGGACCACGGAATCGGCATGGACGCGGCCAAGTTGGAGGTGGCGAACAGCCACTTCGCGTCGGGCGAGGCCCTGGCCCCGGACGCGTCCGCCCACATGGGCCTGTACGTGGTCGGCCTGCTGGCCCGCCGGCACGGCATCGAGGTCGCGCTGCGGGCGGCGGCATCGGGCACCTCGGCGCTCGTGATCCTGCCGCAGGAGCTCGCCGTACGCGTGGCGGCGCAGCCGGACGCCGTGCAGAGCCCGCCGGCCGCCGCCCTGCCGTACGCACGGCCGGAGCAGCCCATCCCGGCCGCCGAAGGCCCCGGCGCCGCGCCCGCGGCCGCACAGACCGGGCCGACGCGCCCGCCGGGCCGTCCGGACCCGAGCGGTCCGGGCAGGCCGGAGGCGGCCGGCGGCCCGCCCTCCGACGCTCCTTCGGGCCGGTCCGGGCCGGCGTTCCCGCCCCCGCCCGCCCCCGCGGCCGACGGCTCCGGGCAGCCGGCGGCGCCCCGTACGGAGCCGGCCGCGGGCCCGGGTGGTCTGCCGCGCCGCGTCCCGATGGCCCACCTGCTGCCCGGCAGCGTGGCAGGGCAGGACCCGTACGCCCCGCAGGCGGCGGAGCACGGGGCGGCTGCCGAAGGTCCGGCGGCGACCGGCCCGGCAGCGGCCGCAGCACCGCCGTTCGCGGCGCCGTCCGCGCCGCCGCCGGAGCGGCTCCGCAGCCGGCTCGGGGCCCTGCACCAGGGCATCGCGCGGGCCGCGGACGAGGACGTACCGCAGGCCGTGGAAGGAGACCGGGCATGAACCGCACCGCAGGGCAGGCATCGACGGACCCGGTGGCCGTGCCGGCTGCCGAGAGCCTCGACTGGATCGTCAACCGGTTCACCGAGCGGGTCGTGGGCATCAGAGCGGCGGCCGTCGTCTCGGCGGACGGCCTGCTGCTCGCCTCGTCCGCGGGACTGCTCGGCGAAGCCACCCGGCTGGCCGCCGTCAGCAGCGGCATCGTGGCGCTGAGCAGCGGCGGGGCGCAGCTCCTGGGCCGCGGCGGGGTCTCCCGCACGGTGGTGGAGATGGCGCACGGCACGGTGGTGGTGATGTCCGTGTCCGACGGCTCGCTGCTGGCCGTGCTCGCGACTCCGGAGTGCGACCTGGGGGTGGCCGGCTACCACATGGCCCGGCTGGCCCGGCAGTGCGGCGAGGTCCTCACGCCCGCCCGGCGGGACGCGGCCGCCGCCGGGCTGCCGGTGGTGCCGGCGCTGCCGCGCGGGTCCGGAGCGGCCGCATGAGCACGGTGTCCGGCGGGCCCGAAGGCCCGGACGCCGTCGCCGACGGCTTCGGCCCGCGGCCCTACACGCTGACCCGCGGCCGCATCCACGCCAGCCGTCCGCTGCGGCTGGAGACGCTGGTGGAGACCGTGGGACGACCGGACGGGTACGCGGCGCTGCCGGAGCACGACCGGATCCTGGACCTGTGCGGGCGGCCGCGCTCGGTGGCGGAGGTGTCGGCCCTGGTGGGGCTGCCCGTCGGTGTCGTGCGGGTCCTGGTGTCGGACCTCGCCGACGGCGGCCAGCTGCGGGTGCACGAGCAGGACGGGCACAGCGCCCCCGCCTCGATGCTGGGCCGGCTGCTGCACGGCCTGGAACGCCTCTGACGTCCTCATGCAGGAGAGCAAGGAGAAACGAGTGAACACGACGGGCAGCCGCCTGATCACCAGCGCCAAGATCGTCATCGCCGGCGGGTTCGGCGCGGGCAAGACCACGTTCGTGGGGGCGATCTCCGAGATCGAGCCGCTGCGGACCGAGGCCGTCATGACGGCCGCCTCGGAAGGCGTGGACGCGCTCGGCCACACCCCGGACAAGCGGACCACGACGGTCGCGATGGACTTCGGGCGCATCACGATCGACGAGGACCTCGTGCTGTTCCTGTTCGGTACGCCGGGCCAGGACCGCTTCTGGTTCATGTGGGACGACCTGGTGCGCGGCGCCGTGGGCGGGATCGTCATCGCGGACACCCGGCGCCTGGAGGACAGCTTCGCGGCCGTGGACTACTTCGAGAACTGCCGGCTGCCGTACGTGGTGGCCCTGAACCCGTTCGACGGGCGCCGGCTGCATCCGCCCGAAGAGGTCCGGGCCGCACTGGGCGTGGCCGGGTCCGTACCGGTCGTGTACACCGATGCCCGGGAGCGGCAGGACGTACGGCAGATGCTCGTCGAGGTGGTCCGGGAGGCGCTTCGCGCCCAGGGGGTGCACCCGGACGGGGGCGTGGGCGTGGCGGGGGAGCAGAGCAGTGCATGGACCGGTCAGGAGGTACACCCGTGAACAGCACAGCAGTACGGACCGCCGGTCTCCAGGCGGCGTTCGCCGGGTTCGTCGCCCGTACCCCGGGCATCGAGGAGGGGGTCGTCGCATCCGGAGACGGCCTGGTGGTCGCCTTGTCGGCCGGCGTGCCGCGGGACCGCGCCGATCAGCTGGCGGCGCTCGCCACCGGCCTGGCGAGCCTGTCCGCGGGCGGGTCGGCCCTGTTCGGCGGCGGGGAGGTGGTGCAGACGCTGGTGGAGATGGACGACGGGGTCCTGTTCGTCGCCGAGGCGCCCGGTGGCGGTGTGCTGGCGGTCGTGGCGGGGCCGGGCTGTGATCCGGGGGCCGTGGGTTTCGAGCTGTCGACCTTCGCATACGGGGCCGCCGTGCTCTGACGGCACACCGTGGGCAGCCGCCTGCGGGCCGGGATTCCCGGCCCGCAGGCGGCTTTGTGTGTGTCCGGGACCGGTCGGCGCGCAGTCAGCCGCCGATGCGGACGTTGTGCGCGGGGGCGGCCGGCATGATCCGGCCGTTGGGGGCGGGTACGGGGTCGGCGCAGGTCTGCACGGTGTCACCGGCGCGCGCGGCCGGCTTGCCGCCGATCCGGACCGTGCCGCTGCCCTTGAGCACGATGCCCGTGTGGGTGGGCGGGACGGAGAACGTCGCCGGTGCCGGCGCGATGTGCGGGGGGCTGATGGCGGCGGTGGAGGAGAGGGTCGCGGCCGGCTTGCCGCCGATGCGCACGGTCGGGCAGCAGCCGCCCGTCAGAGTGGCCTGGTAGGCGAAGGGCATGGGCTGCGGGGTGGGGGGACCGGGCGGGGCCGGTACCAGGACGATGTGGATGTCGGTGCCGGTGACCTTGTCGCCGAGGCGGGCTGCGGGCATTCCGGGCATGGCGCTTCCTTTCACGGTGGACGGGCGGGCGGAGGCCCGGGTCAGGTGGTGGTGGTGACGGTGGCCGGGAAGAGTGCGGTGGGCTGGCAGGTGCCGCTGCTGGACTCTTCGCAGCGCACGGCGACCACGATCGAGTCGCCCGCCCGGAAGGTGGCTCCGCCGGGGAAGGTGTAGCGCTCGTGCGTCAGGGTGGCCAGTGAGCGTTTCAACAGCACGGTGCTGTTCCGGCGGATCTCCAAGGTGCCTTCGTTGCCTGCCTGGTTGGTGAGGATGACCTCGTCGGCGGTGATCGTCTGCCCGGCCGGGACCTTGCGGCTGCGGGTCGAGGCGGTGCTGCTCATCTCGCTGCCGGATCCCTGAATGACGATGTTCTCGGAGGTGACCTCCGGGCCTCCGCCGGCGGGCGGCTTGGCGGCGCCGCCGCTGCCGCCACTGCCGCCGCCGGTGCCGCCGGAGTCCGCCGAACCGCCCGGGTCCTGGCCGTTGTCCGCGCCACCGGAGCCGCCCGGGCCGGCCGGCGCCTGGCCGGCGCCCGGGTTGCCGCCCTGGGCCGGCGGGGGCACGGCCCCTCCGCCGGATGCGCCCGGGGAGGGTGCGGAGGCACCGGGCGCGGGCGTGGTGCCGGGGGCCGGGGCGGTGGGGCCGGTGCCCGGCGAGGCGCTGGGGGCTCCGCCCGCGATGGCCTTCGACGTCGGCCGGGCATCGAAGATGCTCGGCCCGAGCACGGCCAGGACCACGACCCCGGCGACGCCGAAGGTCAGGGCCTTGGGCAGCCAGCGCGGCAGCAGCGCGGGCTGGACGACCACGCCGGCCGTCTCCAACCGGGTGCCGTCCGAGGCCGTCAGCCCGATCTCGACGGGCACGGTCTTGGGCTGGCCGGTCAGGAAGCGCTGCTTCATCTTCATGCGGACCGGGATCAGCTGCGTGGTGCCGCCGTCGACGACGGTCTGCTGCGGCTTGAAGCGGAACGCCACGGAGCCGCTCTCGTCCTTGCCGGTGAGCTGGACGGTGACCGGGCCGTTGCCCAGGTTGTCGACGGCCAGTCTGGTGCGGGCCCGGCGGGCGCCGCGAACGGTGCGCGGGACGAGTTCGGCAGAAACCTCCGAGAAGCCGGTGACGTCGACGGTGCCCTCTTCGATCACCGAGCCGTCGGTGTCCTCCTGCGCCATCACGCGCAGCGCGAACGCCTTTTTCCCGCAGGGGACTTCGGAGGAGCGCGGCGGGGCGAAGGTGATGACGGCCACGGCGTCGTCGCCGGGGAAGACGTTGACCGTCTCCGGCTCCACGGTGGTCCACTCGGCGGCGTCGCCGAGCACGTCGAGGGTGAACGTGTCGACCGTGTGGCCGGTGTTGTGCAGGCGCACCGAGCAGGTGGCGCTGTCACCGGCCTCAACGGCGACGTCCCGTTCGTCCAGCGATGCGATGACTCCCATGGGGTCACTGTGACGGCCCGGGCCGGGGCCGGGGATCGACGCCCGGCCAGGCTGCCGGGCAGTCCCCCGGTCGCCACGGGCAGAGGTCGAACGCATTCGGGCAGTCCCTCCCCCGTTCCACCGGGGTCGCGGGCCGGACCAGGACAATACGGGCATGGAGATACGCAATGCGGAACCGACGACGTGGAACCCCGCCCTGCTCTGGGAGTTCGACATCACGAGCAACGAAATCCGGGACGGACTGATCGCGTTCGACGCGGACACCCTCGCCTTCCGCTTCACCCCGCGGCCGCAGACCGGACGGCTGGAGTGCACGGTCGAACTGCGGGAGTACACGGGCGGCGGACTCGCGGGCAACCCGCTGCTGGGCGGCACCGAGACGGTGGTGATCGAGCCCGACCAGACCACCGATGTCTGGCTCTGCTTCGCCGGGTTCGGCTGGTACGACACGGCCATGACCCGGCCGGTGGGCCTGTGCCACTACCGGGTGTCGCTCGACGGCGACTCCACGGTACGGGTCGCCGTCGGCGGCGAGGACCGGCCGCTGTAGGGCCGTACGGCTTCCCGTCGGGCCTCCCCGGCGGCCCTCCCGAACGGACAGTCCTTCGCACCGACTCCTCTAGCCCTCTCTTAAGCTCCGCGGGCACACCATGGATACATCAACCGCGGACGGACGGTCCGGACGGACAATCCGGCGGTTGGTCCTCCTCAGTTCGCCCTTTCCGAGAGGGACTTCATGTCGAAGCGGATCTCTGTTTTCGTCCACGCACTGGACTCCATATCGGAGCTGGGGGTCATCGCGGCCCTCCGCATCCGTCCCGAAGTCCACATCGTCGACCGTCAGGACGCGGAGGCGGACACCGTTGCCGTGCTCGTCGTCGACGAGATCGACGACGCCGCCATCGCCCTGGTCAAGTCGACCCGGGGGCGCGGCACCCAGCGCATCGTCCTCGTCGCCTCCTCCCTGGAGGACGACGGCGTGTTCGCCGCCGCGGAAGCCGGCATCAGCGGCCTCGCCCGGCGCAAGGACGTCACGGCCGACGGCCTCGTGCAGGTCATCTGCTCGGTCGACCGCGGGGCCGGCGTACTGCCGCCCGACCTGGTCGGCAGCCTGCTCAAGCAGGTCTCCAAGCTCCAGCACCAGACCTCGGTACCGCGGGGCCAGCGCTACTCCGGCATCACCGACCGCGAGGCGGACGTCCTGCGCCTGGTGTCGCAGGGACTGGACACCAACGAGATCGCCCAGGAGCTCTGCTACTCCGAACGGACCGTCAAGAACACCCTGCACGCCATCAACAACCGCTTCAACCTCCGCAACCGGCCGCACGCGGTCGCCTACGCCATCCGCGAAGGCCTGATCTGACCCGGCCGACCGCTCCGGTGTTCCGGCGGTGCCCGGGCATGCCCGTGCCCCCGCGCGAGGTGCATCGCGCGGGGGCACGGTGGTTCCGGGTCACCTGCGCAGGCGCCGCAGCTCGCGGCGGCCCCGCCGGCAGGTGCGCCAGTGACGGTAGATCAGGTGGAGCATCGCTCCCATGGCTTCTCCTTCGGCTTCTCTTTCGGGGGCTGGCAGTTGGTCGCGGCGGTCTTGCGCGGACCGCCGAAGGAGACGGCGACGCGGGCGCCTCCCGAGGGCGCGACGCCCAGCAGGAGGCGTCCCCCCGAGATCGTCGCGGTGCGGCGGGCGATGTCCAGCCCGAGACCGCTGGAGCCGCCCGTGCTGCGGCCTCGTTCGACGACCCGCTGGTCGGCGAACCCCGGTCCGTCGTCGTCGATGGTGAGTTCCGCGCCTCCGCCCGCGAGGGAGCGCGCCGAGACCCTCATGCCCGTCCCTTCGGGCGTGTGCGTGAAGACGTTCTCCAGCAGCACGTCGACCGCGGCCTCCAGTTCGGCCTGTGGAACGTACACGTGGAGCGCTTCGTCACAGACCGTCAGTTCGCAGGAGCGCCCCTGCTCTTCGGCCAGGGCCGCCCAGAAGGCCACGCGGTCGGTGACGACCGTGTCCAGGCAGGCCGTCAGGCCGCCTTCTGCGGAAATCGGCTTGCGGGCGTGCCGGATGACGCGGGTGACCTGGCTGTTGAGCTCGTCGAGGCCCGCGAGGAGGCGGTCGGCGCCCGGGTGCCCCTTGAGGGCTTCGGCCTGCAGCATCAGTGAGGTGATGGGGGTGCGCAGCCGGTGGGACAGGTCCGCGAGCGACTCGCGTTCGTTGGTCACCAGTGCGCCGGTCCTCGCGGCCAGCGCGTTCAGGGTGTCGCCGAGCTGCTGGAGCTCGGGCGGGCCGTCGCCGGTGAAGCGGGCGTCGAGGCGTCCCTGACGCAGGCTGGCCGCCACGTCGGTCAGCTCCCCCGCCGTGCGCACCAGCGACCGGGCCAGCCGGTCGGCGAAGACGACGGACACGGCGGGCAGGACCACGGCTGCGGCGAGCAGCGCGGCCACGACCTCCAAGGTCGACTCGGTCGCCCCCTCCGTGTCCACCGACACGTCGATCTGCGCCTGGCCTTGGGGCAGGGCCACCGAAAGGCTGGCGACGCGGTCACCACCACAGGACCACTGCACGATCTGGCCGGGGCGGTCGGGTTCGGGCTGCACCAGGCAGGGCACCGTGGTCCCGTAGCGCATCCCGGAGGGCATCATCACCGTGGCACGGACGGTCTTGTGCTGGTCGGCGATCCAGGAACTGACCTGGTCGGTGCCCGATGCGGCCGACTCGCGGGTGAGCGTGGCGAGGGTCTGGGCCTGCATGACGGCGTCGTGGTCGGCCTGGGCCAGGTGGGCGTACCGGGCGTAGAAGGTGAGCGGTATGCCCAGCAGGAAGACGGTCAGCAGGGTGCTCAGGGCACTGATCAGGGCGAACCTGCGGCGCATGTCAGGCTGCCGGTTCCACGATCTTCACGCCGACGCCGCGCACGCTGTGGAGGTAGCGCGGCTCGGCGGCGGTCTCCCCCAGCCGGCGGCGCAGCCAGGACAGGTGCACGTCGATGGTCTTCTCACTGGCCCCGAACGCGTCGTCCCATATCTCGCCGAGCAGTTCGTCCTTGCTCACCACGCGCCCTGCGTTGCGGGCGAGGTAGGCCAGCAGGCGGAACTCCTTGGGGCGCATCTCCAGGTCCCGGCCGTCGAGCGTGGCCGTGTGGGCCTCCATGTCGACGGTGAGACCGCCGACGTGGTACGCGCTCTCCTGGCGCCGGTCCCCGGTGCGCCGCAGGACGGCCCGGATGCGGGCGTCGAGGTGTTCGGCGGAGAACGGCTTGACGACGTAGTCGTCGGCGCCGAGGTCCAGGGCCCGGACGATGTGGCTCTCGTCGTCCCGGGCGCTGGCCACCAGGACCGGGGTGTTGACGGTGGCGCGGAGCATCTTCAGGACGTCCAGGCCGTCGATGTCCGGGAGCCCGAGGTCGAGGATGATCACTCCGCCGGGGGCGGAGGCGGCGGCGTGGCTCAGGCCGTCGGTGCCGCGGGCGACGGCGTGGACGTCGTACTTCATCTTCCGCAGGGAGGCCGAGAGGAACTCGCGGATCTCCGCGTCGTCCTCGATCACTGTCACGCGCGTCCAAGCCATAGCCCGTCTCCGTGCCCTCGGTGGCGCCTCGCCGGCGCCCTCGGATCCAGAGTGCGCCGCCGGCGGCGGGGCCGGATCAGGTGATCGAGGGAACCGGTCGGAGAGTGCGGGCCCCCCGATCGGTGGACGGGTCAGTCCAGCAGGCCGCGGCGCATGCCCTCCGCCACGGCGGCGGCCCGGTCGCTCACCCCGAGCTTCTCGTAGAGGTGCTGGGCGTGGGTCTTGATGGTGCTGGGGGCGAGGAAGAGCTTCTGGGCGATCTGCGGGATGCTCATGCCCTCCGCGAAGTCGCGCAGGACCTCCAGCTCGCGGGCGGTGAACACGGGTCCGCCGGACTGGGCGCGCATGCGGATCTCCTCCGCGACGCCGCCGGCGAGCTCCGGGGGGATCACCGTCTTGCCCAGGGCGGCCTGGCGGACCGCCTCGACCAGCTCGGTCCGCTTGGCGTCCTTGAGCAGGTACCCGGCGGCGCCTTCTTCGAGCGCCCGGAAGACCAGCTCGCTGTTCTGGAAGGCGCTCACGATGACGACGCGGGTCTCCAGCTTCCACTGGGCCACGGAGCGGGTGACGGCGATGCCGTCCATGTCGGGCATCCGGAAGTCGACGAGTGCGACGTCGGGGGTCAGGTCCTTGATCATCTTCAGGGCTTCACGGCCGCTCGACGCCTCGCCCACGACGTCGATGGTCCCGCTCCACGCGAGCGCGCGGCGCACACCTTCGCGGTACAGCGGGTGATCGTCGGCGATGACCACCCGGGTGCGTTCCGTCATGGAGGCCTCACCTCGGACTCGTGGGCAGCACCGCGGGACGGGCTCTCCCTCCCGAGGATAGCCCCCGGCCGCCTGGGCGGCTCGGCAGGAGCGGAGGGCGTTGGCAGCACCCGATGGTCTGCCTCTTCGGTGAAGGGTCCTCGGCCGCCGCGGCAGCACACTCGCCCACGCAGCCGATGGATACGGACTCCGAGGAGACCATTGATGAATCTGACGTATTGGGCTTGCGCCGCCGCAACAACACGCCTGTACGAAACGCAGGCCACCGACTGGGCCGCCTTCGAAACCGCGCTCCGTGGGGCACTGGCGTCGGATCCCGCCGCATGCGCCGTGATGGAAACGGACGCGAGCGTCCAGGAGGTCTGGACGTACCTGACGACGGAGGTCGAGTTCGCCGGCACCGCAGCCGACGGGATCGTCGCCGCCATCAAGAACCACGCCTGCCTCCGGAACGTGCCCGACCCGTACGCCGGCACGGACTGGCAGCACCTGCCGACCGGCCCCTTCGGCCCGAAGCGTGCGCGGTACCGGTGGGACGGGACCCAGTGGCTCCCCGACGTACCTTCGCCCGCCCTTGACGGAGGCGGACTCGACGGTACGACTCCGCCACCGCCTGGGACGGGGCAAGAACGGAACAACCCGAAGAAGGACCGCACCACCACGAGGAAGACCGACATCACCTCAAAAAGTGGGGAATTCTCGCTCCCCGCCCTGCTGCACACGTACACGGCGGCACTTTCGGAAGTGACGCCCGCGGGAATCGACCCGGAGCGCAACGCGGAAATCTTGTTCGAGGCCCTGCGCGAGGCCGTCGCGTCAGCAAAGAAGAAGTAGGAGGATCTGAACATGGAAAAATCGGAAGAGGACTACAAGGAGAAAGCAGTCAGGGTGGCCGGCAAGCTGCTGAACTGGTACGGGTTGCCCCAAGAGGAAGAAAAGCTCCTGCAGCTCGAACAGGCCTTCGCCAAGAAGGGCGAACTGATGGTGAGTGCCATAGCGAAGCGCATCGAGGGGACGGCGACACCGCTGGCTGATGACGGACCGACGTGGCAGGTGAGCCCGGGAGGCAATCAAGCGGGAACTTTCCAGGTCGACTGGGTTCTCCGCAACCCGCAGAAACGGAAGGAAGTCGCCAAGACCCTTGCCACCCGCCTGTGCACTGCTCTCTATGAAAAGCTCGCGGTGAGCGCCGAGATGCAGGCCATGCTCTTCGATGACGGCAGCATCGTGATAGCGGCCAACCAGTGCGACGCCCAGGCCATCCTGAAAAAGAACATCAACTTGCGCGAGCTCATCGAGTCCTACGCGAAGGAGCTCGCCGGGTCGGAATGGAATCTGCAGCTGCCGTCAGAGGCATACAACGCCCACAAGGCGAACAAGGTCAGGGAGTTGAACAAGCTGATCAACGAGCCCACCTACGCAGGTACGAAGGCCAGCGGAGCCATCAACCAGAACGAGATGGAAAATTTCCTCGCGGCACTCGAGACGATCGCCTACAAGGGCGCCATCCAAGAGGGCGGCAATTCCTTCCAGTGCTCCGAGTGGCTGCTGAACAAGAAGACCACGTCCAAGGTCTTCTGGCTCACCACGCAGGGGGACTGCCATGCCGAACAGGCACTCGCCACCGCACTGCTCAGATCGGGCAAGACCTACAAGGCGACGATCGCCGGGACCATGCGCAACTGCCTCACATGCTGGCTGGTCCTGAAGTTCGGGGCCGACAAGGGATTGCTCAACCTCACGTTCTCGCTCGATGACAACCCGCCCGGCGGCTATTGGGAGAAGAGCTCCGAGGCGAGCATGGAAAGCTTCATCGACGCGGCATCCAGCTGGATGATCGAGCAGGGAAAGGAAGACATCGAACTCTCCCTGTCCGAGGAGGAAACGGAGGACTCGGTCCACCGCATGGTCGCAGGTGCACTGGTAAAAGAGTTCGACGAGTTCGTCGCTCTCGCCCTCCCCGGCAGCAACGTCGCAACGTCCGTGCGCCACGAGCAACGGGTGAAGAACAGCAAGATTCCGTCCGCACAGCAGAGGGGAATGCCATCTCCCACGCATTCGGATGACGAGCGCGTGGAGCACGACAACCGGACCGCAACGGAAAACGGGGCCAAACCCAAACCTGCAGCCCCGAAGCCGAAGAGCGACGGCTCGGCAACCTGGAGGGTTCGATGCGAGAAAGGTACAGACGTCCTGGGAATCCACAAGAAGAAGGTCCGGTTCGGCTCCGACTTCGATAAAGCGGGCGCAACCGGCGGCACATATTACACCGAGTTCGTCAAGACGGCAGGCGGTCTCGGCGTAAAGATCTCTCCGCCAAGCAAAAATACTGTGATCACCTGCAACGGAAAGACGAGGGAACACGGAAAGGAATTCTACATCGCCTTCAAGGAGTTCCAGGTGGGCAGCAGCATCTACTCGGTGGATCCCATCCTTCCCGACAGCGATTCCGAATAACAGCAGGACGCGACCTCTGACGATCACGGCTACTGGCCGTTGCTCATCAGAGGTCGCGTTCGCATGCCGGCTTCCACGATCCCTTCGCGCATGCGCCGATCCCCCGGTGCCCATGGGGCACCGGGGGATCGGCGTACTCGGTCGGTCAGGCGCGGAGGCTTCCTCGTCTGCCCTCCAGCAGGGGGCCCAGGACGTGGATGCGGGGGGTGGGGTCCGGCTCCGGGGGCGGCGGTTCGCGGAGCAGGCCCAGCATGCCGAGGAGGATTTCGCAGTCGGCGGCGTCCCGGGAGCGGGAGGCCACGACCTCGCGGGCGGCCTGTTCCTCCTGTTCGTCGGCGGGGCGGGTGCGCAGCATGTCCTGCTGGAAGATGTCGTGCCGGATCACTGTGTCTCCCTCCGTCAGGCCGCCGCGGCGGGCGGGGCGCCCTGGGACGCGAGGAAGGCCACCGGGTTGATGCGGTCCGTGAAGGTGTCCTCGGACGTGCCGACCTCAAGGTGCAGGTGGGGGCCGCTGCTGTTGCCCGTACTGCCCACGAAGCCGATCTGGTCACCGCCCTCCACCCGGTCGCCCTCCTGGACGGCGAAACCCTGCAGGTGGGCGTATGACGAGAACCGCTCCTCGCCGTCGACCTCGTGCCTGATGGTCACCTGGTTGCCGTAGGCGCCGTTGTAGCCGACCTCCACGACTTCGCCGTCGAGGATGGAGGCCACGGACGTGCCGGCTGGCGCCTGGTAGTCGACGCCCGTGTGGATGCCCAGGGTGTAGTTGCCCGGGGCACCGTAGCCCTGGCTGATGCTGCCCTGGACCGGCAGGACGGCGGTGTCGTCGTCCGTCTCGGCGGGCGGCTTGCCTCCCGGCTTGTCTTCCGGCTTGCCCTTCGGAGCGGTCGCGTCCGAGGAGGCCGAGCCGCCGCCCGGGACGGTGAGGTGCTGGCCGGGCTGGATCTGGTTCGGGTCGGTGAGGACCGACGTGTTGGCGTCGTAGAGCGGGCGCCAGCCGTCCAGTCCGTGGTCGAGCGCGATGTCCGACAGGGTGTCGCCCGGCTGCACGGTGTAGCTGCCGGAGCCCTGGGCGGAACCACTGTCCGCGCCGGAGGCGCCGTCACCCTGGCCCTTGACCTGCTTCTCGTCCTGCTTCTGGTCTCCCTTCTCCCCGGACTGCCCGCCCCCCTCCCACGGCTTGTCGTCCAGGGACTTCCCGCAATGCGGCCAGGCCCCCCGGCCCTGCCCCGCGAGCACCTTCTCGGCGATCTCGATCTGCTGTTCCTTCGTGGCCTGATGCGCGTTCGGGGCGTACTGGTGTCCTCCGAAGGCCTCCCAGGTGCTCGGCGAGAACTGCAGACCGCCGTAATACCCGTTGCCCGTGGCGATCGCCCAGTCGCCGCCGCTTTCACACGTGGCCACCTTCGCCCAGGACTCCGCGCTGGCCGCCTCCGCGGTGCCGCTGAACATCAGGGGAAGCGCGATGCCCGCTCCCGTCACGCCCGCCGCGGCCGCCACGCGCCGGGTGCACGTGATCCTGGGGCGGCGGCGCCGGCCCGTTCCTTTTCCAAGCATGGTTTCCTCCTCTGCGCCGCCTGCGCGACTGTCCGTGTGTGGGTGGGGTCACCTCCCTGCTCGGTCAACCGGTGCCTGGGAAAAGCGACGTGATGTCACGGTAGGCAGTGGCGGCTTAACGCCCGGCTATACGCAAGCGGTCCCCGCCCCAAAAGGCGAGGACCGCTCGGCCATTGACGCTCCGTCAGAACAAATAGCCCCGGACCGTAGTGTTGAACTCAAGCTCCGACAGGGCCACCATGTTGCCCGGCCTCGTGCCGTACGCGCCGACCACCCGGACCTTGATCCAGTCGGCCTTGCCGCGCGCGTCGAGCTCCACCGACTGCTCTTCGCTCTTGTCCTGCAAAGTCACCTTCTGCGTCTGGCCGTTCGAGTAGGAGATCTCCAACTCCTTGGCCCGGTCGTACGCCTTGAAGTCCGGGAAGGCGCCGTTGCGGACCACCAGGTGCGTCAGGTCGACCGGCTCGGCGAAGGTGAGCTTCACCCCTTGGTCGCCCTCGGCCTTGGACAGCCAGAAGGTGTCCGACCAGTTGTCGAAGGCGAGGGACCCCGAGTGGGCGGGGTCACCGGAGCTGTCGTCTTCCACGTGCACGGGATTGACCGGCTCGAATTCGGGTTTGACCGTGGCCTTCAGCCTCGTCTGCACCTCCCGTGCCTCCGTGGTCACGTACGTACGGAAGGGCGGGTGGACCATGTAGAGCGTGACCAGGGTGAACAGGGCGACGCTGCCGATGAGGCGAGTGGGCCCCAGCAGGGCGGACGGGGCGAAACGGCGCTTGTCCCGTACGCCCGCCTGCCCCGGCCGCTGACCGGCGGCCAGAACGGTCGGGCCGGGGCGCAAACGCGCGCAGAACCGCGGCCACCAGGGCAGCGTGGCCTCTTCGGCCTGCTCCAGCGACGATCCGCAGCGGCTGCAGAACTTCCGCTCCTCGTCGTTGTTCTCGCCGCACTCCGGGCACACGAGGTCGCCGGGCAGCGCGGGACGGGTGGCCCGGCTGCGGTGGGGAACGGGCCGCCGGGTCTCGGGCTCGGCCGGAGCCACGAGGCCGGGTTCGCACTCGTCCTCCCCGTCACCCGGGAGAGCCGGAAGTTCGTCGTCGTCCGCGTCCCCGCGTGCTTCGTCCTCGTCGTCCTCGATGAGTTCGGACAGCCAGGCGTCCTCGTCCTCGGCGTCCGCGCCGTCCTCCGCTTCCCGGACCGCGTCGCCCTCGTCCACCTCCCGGTCGCCGGCGTCGTCGGCCTCGTCTCCGCGGGCCTTTCCGTCCCCCCCGTCCTCGTCGTCCTCGTCGTCCTCGTCGTCCTCAAGGAGTTCGGCCAGCCAGGCGTCCTCGTCGTCTTCATCGGCTGCGCCCGACGGCTGCCCGTCCTCGTCCTCCGGCCCCCCCTTCTCTTCCTCCTCGCCGTCCTCGCCGTCCTCGTCGTCCTTGAGGAGCGCCGCGAGCCAGTCGTCCCCCTCGTCGTCCTTGCCGGATTCGCCGTCCTTCTCGTCGTCCTCGTCGTCCTTGAGGAGCGCCGCGAGCCAGTCGTCCTCCTCTTCCGCATCCTCCTCGTCGTCATCCGCTCCTCCCTTGCCTCCCGGGCCGCCGTCCTTGCCCTTCAGCAAGGACGAAAGGAACTTGTCGTCCTCGTCCTCATCGTCGTCGTCCGCGAAAGCCGGCGGCCTGCCCATGCCGGGAGGACCGCCCAAACCCGGCGGACCGCCCATGCCGGGAGGACCACCCATGCCCGGCGGCCGCCCCATCCCGGGAGGGCCCCCCATCCCGGGAGGACCGCCCATGCCGGGAGGACCGCCCATGCCCGGCGGCCGCCCCATCCCGGGCGGGCCCCCCATGCCGGGCATGCCACCCATGCCCGGAGGGCCGCCCATGCCTCCCATCGGCATGCCGGGGACGCCCGCGGGCCCGGTGCGGCCCGGGAGCGCGTCCCGGCTGCCGACGTCGACGTAGAGGCCCCGCTGCATCCGCGCGAACGCGGACGGCGTCGGGCCCTGCGCCTGCTGCTCGGCCTCCTGCCGCAGGTCCTCGGGCAGGTCGATCTTCTGCTTCTTGCCGGTCCACTCGAGGAAGGATCCGCACGAGCCGCAGAACTTGTCACTCGCGTGGTTGTTGAACCCGCACTTACGACACGTGGTCATCGTCCGGCAACTCCACGGAACGCAGGACGTGCGCCGGCACGGCCCCGTCGACCAGCGACTCGACCGCTTCCCGCCGGTCGGCCAGGGCCTGCGGCAGCAGGACCGCGACCCGCGGCTCGGCGGCGGCCGGGTCGCAGCCGCCGGCCCGGTCGGAACACCGCACGCCGCCGCTGTCCCGCACCTCCAGCCAGGAACCCGTCAGGGTGTGCAGCGCACTCCGCAGGCCCTCGTACGTACCCCGGACGACGAACGACTCGGCCGCGTGCTTGACCCGCGCCCGCCGGGCGTCCTCGGGGAGCGTCTCCTCCACGGTCACACCGAGCCAGGCGGCGAGCCACGGGAGGAAGTCCACGGGCGCCAGGTCCGGGTCGGCGTAGGCCTCCAGAGAGTCGAGCACGGCGATCGCGGGGGCGAGCACGTCGTCGAGGCCGCCGGTGAACCGCTGGGCGAAGGAGTCCTCCTGGTAGACGGCCGGCAGGTAGCTGCCGATCGGGTAGGGCGTGACGAGACCCGCGACGGTGCCCCTCATGCGCCGCTGCCTTCCACGAGGACCTGGTGCTCGAAGGAGAAGACCAGGCTGTCCGGGTCGAGCGTGACGCGGTCGGTCTCCTCACCGCGGGCGCCGGTGACCGGGTTGGCGTTGAACAGGCGTACGTCCTCGACGATGCCCACGCCGTCCACCTGCTGGAGGACCGCGTAGAGGTCGCCCGCCTGGACCGGGCGGCCGAACGGCCAGCCGGTGCCGTCGGGTCCGCCCGTGACCGGGTTGAGGTAGCGGTAGAGGACGTTCAGGGCGTCGTCGGTGACCCGGTCGGTCTTGGCGCCGGGGACGGCCCGCAGCCGGGCCACTGCCGTGACGCCCCGGTACAGGGGCGGCTCGACCAGCACGGTGGTGCCGACGAGCCGGCGCTCCTCCAGCCGGCGGGCCACCGTGTCCAGCGTGCCCCGCCGGGGCTTGAGGTCGGCGAAGCGGGCGGGGCCGGGTTCGTCGGGCAGACCGGGGACCACCAGGACCTTGACCGTGCCCGCGGGCAGCCCGGCCTCGTCCGCGGTCAGGCAGCGCACCCGGGCGAGCTCCGGGGCGGCCTCACGGGTGATGACCTCGAAGTCCTCGGCGGTCACCGCACGGCCGCGCGTGTGCATCAGCATCGGCGCACGGGACTTGACCTCCTCCACGGTTTCGCCGTCCACCCCGCCGGTGGCCGCGGCGAGGTTCTCGACGCGGGCGATGAAGGGGATGGAGGACTTGAGGGTACGGATGGCCCCGCGCCCGACGTTGCCGACGGCTCCGCCGCCGGTGGCGTAGCGGGCGAGGCGCACCGTCGACTCCTTGGCGGGAACGGCTCCGTAGCGGCGCATGGTGCCGTCCGGCTGACGCACCATCGGGCCGAAGCAGACCGTGCCGTTGGTGCTGTCGATGACGTAGTGCAGGTCGTCGGGGCCGCTGGCCGCAAAGTGGTCGACCGCGGTCCAGCGGGTCCAGCCGTCCTCGCCGCTGACCTCGACGACCGCGGGGACGGCGGTGGCCAGGACGGGGGTGTGGGAGGCCTGGAAGCGCTGGTTGGCGGTGCCGTCGGAGACGCCGAGGTCGTCGTCGTGGATGATCTCGGCGTGGACGGCGTCGACGGTGCCGCCGATCACGGACACGTCCATCGAGTCGACGACGGGCGAGGTGCTGTACGCGGGGCAGTCGGGCCGGGGGGCGGTGACGCGGGCGCGGAGCCAGCCGGCACGCCGGCCGTCGAGGATGCTCGCGTGGTGGCCGGCCGGGACCTGGAGGACGACGGCGCCGGGCCGGTTCAGGCCGCCGGTGTCGTCGGAGTACACCCGGCAGGGCTGCCAGTCGTCGCCGTCCCAGGCCTCCCACACCAGCGGCGGGTGGTCGGGGTCGACGCCCACGCCCTGGATGCCGCACGTGAAGTCGAGGCTGAGGACGGCCCGGGGCACGGCGTCGGTCAGGCCCACCAGGAGACAGTCGTCGACGGCCGGTGCCTGCGCGCCGAAGGCCGGGAAGCCGACCCGGAGGCGGTGCTGCTCGTCGCGGGCGAGCAGCGTGCCGGGTCCCGCTTCCAGGGTCATGAGGTGCCGGAGCGCGGCGGGCGGCAGTCGCAGTTCGTGCCGGGTGGCGAAGACGACGGACCGCTCGGTCTCGGTGCGCAGGGTGGCCACGTTGGTCCCGGAGGGCACGGTCACCGCCGTGGTCGCCGGGGCGGACAGCCAGAACGTGACGGGGGCCTGCGCGGGTACCGGTGGCAGCAGCCGGGCGCCGAGGAGTTCGAGGAACTTCACGTACATGCGGTCCGGGACCCGGTTGAGCCGGAACAGCAGCTGGTCCGTCATGAACGCGAACGTCTCGATGAGCGTGACGCCCGGGTCCGAGACGTTGTGGTCGGTCCATTCCGGGCAGCGGCGCATGACCATGCGCTTGGCGTCGTCCACCAGGTCCTGGAACCGGCGGTCGTCGAGATCGGGCGACGGGAGCGCCATCAGTAGTCCTCTTCCTCTTCCGGGATCGTGTAGAACGGGAACACCAGGTTCCGGCGGTCGTTGGTGGCCTTGATGCCGTAGACGATGTCGATGTGGACCAGGCTCGGTTCGTCCGGGGCGGGTGCCGCCCACACGCTGAGGACGTCGATCCGGGGCTCCCAGCCGATGAGCGCGGTGCGCACTTCCTCGGCGAGCATGGCCATGGTCTGGTGACCGGTGTCGCGGTAGACGTAGTCGCGGAGCCGGCAGCCGAAGCCCGGACGCATCGGGCGTTCGCCCGGGTACGTCGACAGGATGAGCTTCATGGCCTGTTCCAGCTCGGTTTCGCGCCGGACCAGGGCGATGCCGCCGGTGGGTCCCACCCCCATGGGGAAGGCCCAGCCGGCGCCTATGAAGTCGTCTGCTCTGTTCGCAGCCATGTCGGTGTCCTCGGGTCGCGCGCGTGGGGGGTGAACGGGTGGGTGGGCTGGGTCAGTTGAGGTCGATGGTGGTGCCGGTGACCTTGACCTTGGTGCCCTTGATCTCCAGGTCGCCGTTGCTGGCCAGTTCGAGCCTCTTGGTGGCGCGGACACTGATGTCGCTGCCGGTCACGTTGACGACGCCCTGCTTGCCGGCGTCGATGGTGATGGCGCCGGTGCCGTCGGTGGAGATGGTCAGGTCGCCCTTGCCGCGGGTCTTGCCGGTCTGCGGCTTGCAGGTGAGCAGCACCTGGCCGGTGGTCTGGTCGATGGTCAGGCCCAGGTCGCCCTGGGCGGTGGCGAGGACGATGGCGGACTGTTCGCGCAGCGGAGAGCGGTTGGGCGGCACTTCCACGAACGCGAGCCGGCTGCCGCTGCTGCTGACGAGGCCGCGGCGCATCACGTCGCCGCGGTCGCCCTTGCGTTCGACGGCGGCGCCGCCGAGGGTGAGGGTGCTGGCGCCGTTGCGCATGCCGCCGAGGACGACGGGCCGGTTGACGTCGTCCCATTCGAACGCGACCAGGACCTCGTCCCCGACCTCCGGCACGAAGATCACGGCGCCACGGTTGCCGCCCGGCTGCACGACGCGGACCCAGTCGGTCTCGTAGTCCGGGGACAGCAGGTCGAGACGGACCTTGATGCGGTTGCGGCCGGTGGGGTCGGCGACGTTGGTGACGATGCCGCACATCAGGCCGGCCCGCCGGTCGGCGTCGGCGGCGGGGCCGCCGGCAGGTCCGGTGGGGAGGCCGGTGTCCGCGCCGCTGACGGTGAAGCGGGTGAAGTGGCCGCCGTCGTCGTCGCTGAAGGTGTGGCGGGCGTGGGTGACGGTCCAGGTCCCGCAGAAGGGTCCGGGTACGCCTTCCACCTGGACCGTCCCGCCGGCCTGGATGGCACTGTCACCGAAGGCGAACCCCTCGGCCTGCGCGGACGTGGCGCCGATCCGCTCGGCAGTACCGGCGGCGAGCGACTCGGCGGCGACGGCGATGTCCGCGCCGGCGCCCACCGGGTGGTTCACCACGACGTGGGTGTCGCCGGCGAGGAGGCCGCCCATCTTGAACTTCCCGGCGGGAAGTGCGGGCGCGGACGGTGCCGTGGCGGCCCCGGCGTCGGGGGTGACGGGCCGTACCGGTGCGGTGGCGACGACCACTTCGGTGTTCTCCTCGTCCCAGGTGCGCACTTCCACCTGGTCGGGAAGCATTTCGGGGGCGACGAGCCGGGGCCGGAAGGAGAGCAGGTTGTCGCGGAAGGTGAGGGTGGGCTCGGCCGCCGTGTCGGGCAGCGCAGCCGGCTTACCCACGCCCTTGGGGCCCTTCGCGCCCTTGGGACCCGCCCCGGCCGCGCCGGCCGCGGCCCGGCGGAAGTGGAACTCCTTGCCCGTCATGCCCATTTCGAAGCCGTTGGCCCGGGCCCGGGCCTGGAGGAAGTCCCAGTCCGTCTGGGCGACCTGGGCGAGGTGCCCGTGGACGTACTGGGTCTCGTCGATCGTCCCGATGTTCAGGCGGGCCGCCTCCGCGATCTGCTGCGCGATGTCGGAGTCCTTGGTGTTGACGAAGGTCCGGGTGCGCCGGGACCGCTGGAGGACGTGGGAGAGGTCGTAGCCGCGGGCGACGACGTAGGTGACCAGTTCCTCGCAGACCGCCTCCAGCGTGGTGATCTTGCCGTGGATGAGCGGGGCGCTGCCGCCGGTGGCCCAGATCTCGACCTTGTGCCCGACGTCGAGCTGTTCGGCCGCCCAGCCGCTGTTGTCGAGGAACGTGATCTCGAACATGCCGGGCAGGTGGAGGTGCGTGTCGACCACCACCCGTACGATCATCTGCTCCAGCCGTCCGGGCACTTCCGTCGGCAGCGTCGCGCCGATGCGCACGTCGGCGCGGGCCGGCCCTGGGCGGCTGACGGGTGGCGTGGTCGCGGAGGCGATCGCCGAGGGCTTCAGTTTCACGGTGTTCCTCCGGCGGTCAGGCGAGTTCCTGGGGGCTGGGCAGATAGACGGTCGTCCCTGGCCGCATGCGCAGCGGATCGTCGATGGCGTTGGCGTCGGCGACCTTGCGCCAGTGCGAGGTGCTGCCGTACTGGGACCGGGCGAGGTTCACCAGGTCCTCGCCCTCGGTGACGGTGTAGGCGCGCCGGCCGGGCAGACCGCCCGAGGTGGGGTTGGTCGGGAGGGTGCCGAGCAGGGTGGGCTGCTCCTTCATCTGGATCGTCGCGCGGGCCCGGATCGGAATGCCGGCGCGGGTGAAGCGCTGGTAGTTGATCGACGCGCTGAGCAGCACCACGTTGTAGTAGAAGCCCTGCATCGGCGGCCCGTAGGTGAAGGTGACGACGGGCAGCTGGTTGTACGAGTCGTCGTCGAGGAAGCCGTACCGGGAGAGCGCGCTGCGCTTCTGGACGTGCTTGGCGGCGGAAACCTGGCCGGCGGCGCCGCCTCCGGGGCTCATCCAGTTGAGCAGCTGGTCGCACAGCTCCTTCGTCTCCGGGCCGGTGAAGACCACGTCGCTCAGGTTGATCTTCAGGGCCTCGGCGCGCTGGAACGAGGTGCCGGTCTCGCCCTGCTGGGAGCCGTTCGCCGAACTGCTGCCGTGCGAGCGGTAGCCCACCTCGCGACTGATCGTGATCTTGTCGGGGTTGAGGAGGAAGGGCACCGCTCCGGGCATGGAGGGCTGCTTGCAGATCAGGGCTGCGTTCGTCGTGGTCATGGCCGTGCGTCTCCTAGTAGAAACCCTGGTGGGCCAGTTCGAGGGTCTCCAGCGCGACCTTGTTGGTGTCGGCGTCCAGGTCCGGACCCTTCCAGTTCCTGGGGAACACGCCGCGCAGGCTCCAGGAGTGGACACGGTTGTTGTGGGCGTCCATCAGGATGATTTCGGCGGTGGCGCCCGAGTACTCGGCCTGGCCGAACTCGTAGCCGTACCAGTCGTCCCTGACCTGCCGGAGCCAGCCTTCCAGCATCTGCGTGTCGCCGGACTTCACTGCCCGCTGGAGCGTGATCGTGCCGTACTTCATGCGCTTGGGGAGGATGACGACGTTTTCGTAGTTGCCGCCGCACTCGATCTCCTCGTGCTCGAAGGAGACGCTGAGCCCACGGCACGAGGACCAGTGGCCGAGGTCCCGCACGCCGTCCACGACCACCCTGAAGCGCATTGCCATGCCGAGCATGGCCTTGTCGACGTGCCAGTCGCCCTGCGCCCAGCGGCTGCCGGAGCCGGTCGGGGGGGTGACGGGCTGGATCATGGGGGACTCGGTCATGCTGCGACGTCGTCGGAGAGGAAGCCCAGGTGCTGGAGTTCCAGGGTCTCCAGCGCCACCTTGCTCTGGCCCGCCTCGAAGCTGGCGATGGACCACTTGACGGGGATGATGCGCCGCATCTCCCACTTGATGACGGGCTTGTTGTGCGGGTCCATCAGAGTGATGTGACCTGTCTGAGCCTTGCTCTTGAAGGAGTTGCTGGACAGCCAGGCCTGGACCTTCGAGGAATCGCTGCACGCCGCCCGGGTGAGCTTGAGGGGGGTGTACTCGGTGAAACCGGGGAAGTACCAGCGGTCGTTGCCGGCGTCCCCGGCCCGGTAGTCGGCCATCTTCCACTGCACGTCGAGGCCCTGGACCTGGGCCCAACTGCCCAGGTTGTACTCGGCGTTTTCGATGTGCACCAAGAACCGGTTGGCGAGTGCGAGCGTGCTGTCGTCGTTCAGTGGCATGTGTGGGCTCCTAATACCTGTATCCGTAGCGTTCCTGCTTGACGGCCGAGCGCAGGTGCTGCTCGCTGTTCCACATGTCCCGGACCTTCGGGTAGAGGCGCTGGGCCAGGTCGTTCACCTGGTCGTCTCCCAACGCGTCGACCGCGAGGGCCGGGGGTGTGCCGCCGCCGTCCTCGGCGTCCTTCTTCTTGTCCGGTTCTGCCTTCTTGTCGGACGGCGGCAGGAATTCGGACCTGGCCGCCGCCCGCAGCGCGTTCTTGACCTCGTTCCAGACGTCGAGACCCGATCCGGGGGTGGTGCCGGGGTCCTCGTCCTCGTCCCCGTACTCCGCGACGGCCGGTGCGGAGGCGGTCCGCGCCCACGGCGGGAGCGGCCGGTCCTTGCGGCCGGCGGTGGGCGCGGGCGCCGATGCCCCATTGTCTTCGGCCGGTCCCTTAAGGGACTGCTGTGCGGGGGCTGCAGGTCGGTTGTCCCGGGCCCAGGGCGGGAGCGGCCGTGCCGCCCCGTCCGCGGCCTCGGGCACGGCGGACGGCCCGAGGGCGTCCAGCGCTCCCGACGTCACCGGGAGGCCTTCCGCCGCCGGGTCGGCGTCCTGTTCCGCATGCTCCTTCGGCGGACGCCCTCCGAAGTACTGGCGCAGCGCGTCCCGGCGCTTGCGGTCCAGTTTGATGCCGACCTCGGAGGCGAGCGCCTGGACGATGCCCAGCCCCATCTGGCCCTTGAGCCAGTGGATGTCGCGGTCCTCCCGGACGTCGTCGTCGTTGTCGCCCTGGACGAGCCTCTTCTTCCTGATCGCTTCGGCGATACGGAAATCCAGCGCTTCCTTCAGGTCCGGGTCGGTCAGGATGTCGGACTGCGACAGGGGCGGTGCGTCCCCGCGCGAGCGGCGCCGCTTGAACTCCTCGTCGGCCAGGAACTCGAGGATGATCTCCTCGCGGGTGGCCTTCTCCCGGTGCTTGCCCTCGCCCATGAGGAAGCCGATCATTTCCCGGTGCTCCTGGTTCGTCTCCAGGTCATGGGTGGTGAGCTTGCGCTGTTCGCCCTTGCGGCTGATCGCATGGTTGAGCTCGGCAAGGTACTCGTCGACGACCTCCTCGCGGCTGGCCCGCTGGACTCCGTCGACCAGCCCGCCTTCGGGGGTCCAGGACATCTCCGGGCCGGTGTACGACGGCTCGGGGACGGGCGGCGGGGCGGGCGTCTCGGGTTCGGGGACGGGCTCCGGGGCCGGCGGGGGCGGCGGCGGGGCCGCCGGGGTCATCTGGGCGACGAGGCGGCGGATCTCCTCGGGGTCGGGGGACGCGGTGACCGGCCTGCGGTGCACCAGCGGGGCGGGGGCGCCGGGGTCGCCGCGGAAGTAGCGCTCGGCGGAGACGGCCTCGGCTTCGAGGGCGCGTCCGGCCGGCGAGTTCTCGGGCGGCAGGTTGCCGCCGTACCGCTTCTGCTGGGCGACATGGGTCAGTTCGTGGGCGATGAGCCCCCGGGTGCGTGGGGAGTCGAGGGCGGCGGCGGTGTCCGGGAGGTAGACCTCGGCGTCCTTCGTGAAGGCCTTCGCCGCCATGTCGCGGGCCATGCGGGTGGCCCGCTCCCCCGTGTGCAGCGCGGTGCCCGTGACGTCGATGCCGTGCAGGTTCGACACGGCGCGGGCGAGGTCGGCGGGCGCCGTGCTCGCGCCGGCCGGGGGGCGGGGGGTCGCCCGGTGGTGCAGGGGCGGGCGGGACGGCGCGGGGCCGGTCTCGACCGGGTGGGGCGGGGTGGTGCCGTCGGCGTCCGGTCGGGTGGCGGCCGGGCCGACGGGCGCGGCGGGGCGCTCGTGGTGGTGCGGCGGTGCCGTTTCCGGGCCCGGCGGGTCGGTGGGGTGCGTCGGCAGGGTCTCGGGTGCGGCAGCCCTGGCGGCGGGCTCCGGCGGGGGCCTGCCGTCCTCCTCTCCGAGGGCCGCCGGGTCGGCGTGCGGGGTGTGGGACAGCGCCGGGCCCAGGCCAAGCCGGCGGCTCTGGCCCAGGTTTCGGCGCCTCGCCGGGTGGTCCCCCACGGGGTGCTCGGGCCGCGCGGCCGTGGCCGGCGCGGGAGCCGGCGGAGCCTCGGGGAAGAGCGCGGAGGCGTCACCGGCCTGCGGGAACAGCAGCGAGGCGAGGTCGGTGCCGCCGACGGGTCCGGCGTTCATCCAGGCCGGTGGGTGGGTGGACACGGTGGCCGCACGGGGTTCTCCGACGGTGCCGTCGGTGACGTGGGTCAGGTCGGGCGCGGGCTCGCGCAGCGGCGCCGGGGCGACGCGGCGGGGCGCGGGGGCGGCCGGCGGATCGGGCTGCTCCTCGGCGGGTGCGGGCAGGGCCGGGGCAGGGCCGAGGGGCCCGGGCTGGGCCGCTCGGGCACCGGGGTGGCCGAGGGGGCCCGCCGGAGCGGGGGCGGGAGCCGCGTCCGCGGGGCGGCGCGGTTGCACGTGGCGCAGCGGCGCCGGTTTCGCCAGGCCCTCCACACGGCCGGCGGGCACCTCGGACCCGCCGGCGGCGCCCGTGCCCGAGGTGGCCAGCATGCTGTCGGCGGCCCGCAGGGTCGGGTCGGTGACGGGTGCGGCCGTGAGGCGCTGTGCGGCCCGGCCGCGGGGCCCGGTCAGGGGGCCCGACAGGGGCGGAAGGTGTCGCCAGGCGGGGGGCTCCGCGGGCACCGCGGGGGCGGGTCCCGGCCCGGATCCGGCCCGGGCGGGCGGGGGTGCGGCCGGCGGCCGGGCAGCTGCGGGGGTGCCGCCACGGCGGCGGAAGGGCCAGTTCATCTCGTTCCTTCCCGGCGGGGCCGGAGGTCGTGGGACGGCCGCCCGAGGGCTGCGGCACGGGGCGCGCGGCGGAAGACGGCTGCGGCCGCGGGTGCGGGCCGGGCCGGAAGCCGGGGCCCGGCCCCGGGCGGGGCTGACGGCCCCGGGCTCGGCGGTGGGCTCCGGGCGGGGCGGTGGGCCTCAGGCGGGGCAGTGGGCCCCGGGCGGGGGCCGGCGCCGGTGCGTACCCGGTCAGTCCTCTTCGGACAACTGCCGGTTGATCTTGCCGATCTCCTCGATCATCCGGGCCCGTACCGGGTGTTCCAGGGCGAGCACCTGGTCGAGGGACCAGTGCAGGTAGTACGCCACGTACGCAGCCTCCTCCCAGAGGCGGTCGGCTGCGTACGTCAGGATTCCCCCGGGGCATCACCGGAGACGTCCACGGCGAACTCGTGGCTGCACTCGGGGCAGGCGACCGCGGCCTCGGTGGTGCCCTGCTGGTTGATGCGCTTGTACAGGTCCTGCAGGAAGGCCAGGTCCGAGGCGAAGAGGTTCTCGACGACGTAGCCGGTGACCTCCGGCAGGTCGCCCAGCTCGACCAGGGTGCGCTCCAGCAGGAGGACGGTGAGGTACGCGGGGTTGCCGCGGACCCGGGGGTCCGACTGCGGGCTGATCTCGTCGCGGGCGGTGGCCAGGCGCATGACGCCCTCGCGGTGGACGGTGCCGTTCTGGTCGACGTATCCGCGGGGCAGGGTGAACGGGTACTCGGTGCGCAGGGTGTCCGTCATGCCGACACCCGCTGGATGCTCTCGCACACGAGGGTGGTGGTCTCCATGAGGACCTCCGTCGCGCCGGCCTTCAGGGCACCGATCTCCAGCTTGGACGGCCAGGCGTTGAAGAGGTAGTAGCGGGCCACCGGCTTTCCGTCGAAGCTGTACATGACGAGCGAGCAGCTGCGGCGGGCGCTCGTGATGTTCCCGGCCAGCACCGACTGGTGCCAGGCCCACAGCTCCATGCCGGCGGTCTTGCCGCGGCGCAGCACGACGGTGGGCGGCTTGGCCTTGCCGGGCAGCTTCTTGAAGATGATCTCCTTGTCGTTGGACGACAGGTAGTCGACGGGCTCCACTTCGGTCGTGATGCCCGACAGTTCCGAGAACGAGGCGATCTCGTGTCCGTCGATGGTGATGGAGAAGCGTGCCGCTGTGAGCGCGTCGTGGTCTCCGAGTCCTGCCGACACGGGCAGTCTCCCTTCGTGGGGGTGCGGTGGGGGGTACTGCTATCGGGCGGGTGCCCGCCGGCCGTTCCGGCGGGCACCCGGGGCGGCCTACTCGTCCAGCGAGGCGCCTTCGGAGTACTGGGAGATGCGGAAGACGACGAACTCGGCGGGCTTGACGGCCGCGATGCCGACCTCGACGGTCAGGACGCCGCGCTCGCGGCTGTCCTCGGGGTTGTTCTCGTCGTCGCACTTGACGTAGAAGGCCTCGTCGGGGGTGCGTCCGTACAGGGCGCCGTCCCGCCAGACCCCGCGCAGGAACATGGTGATGGTGCGCTTGACCGAGTCCCACAGCTTGGGGTCGTTCGGCTCGAACACCACCCAGTTCGTGCCCTGGAGGATGGAGGTCTCGACGAAGTTGAAGAGCCGCCGGACGTTGAGGTAGCGCCACTCGGGGTCGCTGCTGAGGGTGCGGGCGCCCCAGACGCGGATGCCCTGGCCGGGGAAGACGCGGATGCAGTTGACGCCGAGCGGGTTGAGCAGGTCGTGCTCGCGGCGGGTGATGGCGAGTTCCACGGCGAGCGGGCCGCGGATCGGCTCGTTGGCGGGTGCCTTGTGGACGCCGCGGGTGTCGTCGTTGCGGGCCCAGATGCCGGCCATGTGACCGCTCGGCGGCACGAACCGCGGCTTGCCGGTGGCGGGGTCCATGACCTTGATCCACGGCCAGTAGAGGGCCGCGTACTTCGAGTCGTAGCCGGCCTCGTCGACCCGCCAGTCGCGCACCTGCTGGGCATTGAGCCCCGCCGGGGTGTCGAGGACGGCGACCCGGTCGGCCATCAGCTCGCAGTGCGCGATGACGGCGAGCTGGACGGCCTTGGCGCCGTCGGCGTCCAGCAGCCCGGTGGCGAAGGCGGCCATGGCGTCGGGGACGGCGACCATGGTGACGCCGTCCACGGCTTCGAGCGCGGCGATGCCGGTCCGGGCCAGGGCGTCGCCGACGAAGGCGACCGGGCTGAGCGTGGCGGGTCCGGTGCCGCCGTCCTCGCCGCCTTCGCAGGGCACGCCCTGCTGGGCGGGCGCGGCCGTGTCCGGCCCGGCCGCCTCCAGCCGGATCAGCTTGGAGCGCTGGTTGACCGCCGCGGCGGCCTTGGCGGGCAGGAGCTTGTCGAAGGTCTCGGCGGGCCGGCCGTCCTTGAGGACGGTGAGCTTGAAGAGGCCGTCCTCGCGGTCGTGGGCCGGTTCGGTGACGACGCGCAGGCCGTTGCCGGCCGCGCCCTCTTCCGCGGCCCGCACCAGCAGGGCGGGTTCACCGTGCACGGTGCGCAGGACGGCCTGGGCCGCGACGGGAGCGTGCTCGTCGGCGGTGGCCTCGATGCGGACGATGTACGCGCTGCCGCCGCCGTTGAGGAAGTAGCCGTACACGCTGTGGGCGAGGTGGGAGTCCTCCGTGAACTCTCCGAAGGTCTGGGCGTACTGGGTCCAGTTGGTCACGAGCGTGGGCTCGTTGACCGGACCCTTCTCGGTGAGTCCCACGAAGGCGCAGACCGCGGTGCCGACCCCTTCGATCGGCTTGGAGCCCGACGGGACTTCCTCCACGTACACACCTGGTGACAAGTAGCTGGGCAATGCGTCCTCCGACGGTCGTTTCTCGTGAGAAAACGATCCCTCGGGGCGGTGTACGGAAATAGAAGCGAACGGGCAGTCCGGCGGCTCGCGATTTCCCTGTTCGGGAATTCCCGGACGGGCCGCCCGAAAGGGCACCGCGACGGCATGTCGGGCTGTCCGTCCGCCGGGCGCGGGAAACCCTCGCGCGGAACAGAATTCCGGCATGCCTCTCACCGATGCCACCCGTTCGCTGTGCCGGCTGCTGCAACCGCTCCTGCCGGACGGCGCTTCCGTGTTCTCCGGTTCGCTCGCCCACTGGCCGGCCGCCGTGCTGGTGCAGCCCAGCGGCCTCGGCCTGTACCTGCACCGGATCGAGGAGGTCCCGACCGGCCTGGGCGGCGACTGGTACGACGTGCGCGACGACGCGGGCCGGGTGGTCGCCCGGGGCGGACCGGCCCGCCGCTTCCGGCTGGGCTACCTGCTGTGGGCCTGGTCCGAGCAGGACCCGGCCGAGGAGCTGCGGCTGCTCGGTGACGCCCTGGGCCTCCTGGCCGGTCACCCGCACCTGCCGGCTTGGTGCCTGTCCGGCCCGCTCGCCGCGGGCGGGCCGACCCGGCTGACGCTCGCGCCGGAGGGTCAGACCGCGGCGGACGGGGTGTGGAGCGCGGCCGGGCTGGCACCGCGAACCACGCTGCACGTGGCCCTGGCGGCGGACCTTCTGCCCGATCCGGTGGCGCCGGCTCCGCTGGTCCGCGAGCGGGACGTGCGTACGCGCACGTCGGCGGCCCGGCCGGGCGGCGCGTACCGCGGGGGGAGGTCGGGGTGAGCACCATGACACCGGCGGGCGGTCCCGTCGAGACCTGTCAGGTCGTCGTCGGGAAGTACCTGTGCCTGGACGAGCTGTACCGGTCCGTGGCGGTGTTCGGGACGTCGCGCCCCTGGGACGCGTTCCTCCGGGGCGGGGACGTGGTGTTCGCCCGGACCCTCAAGCCCGAGCCGCTGATCAGGGCGATCGCCGACTTCGAGGACATGCCCGACGTGCACGGCGCCCAGCAGGTGTTCGAGGAGATGGCCGCCGCCCTGTCCGATTTCACCGACGCGTTCACCAAGGACCTGCTGGGCAAGAACACGTCCGGCTGGGAGGCGGTCTCCGCCGCCTACGCGAAGGTGCCGCACGGCAGCACCGCCGCCGAGGTGCGCGGCGATTTCGAAGCCGCCTGGACGGCGTTCGCCGACCTGCTGGGGACGGTCTCCGTGATCCTCCAGCACATGGCGTCCCTGCGCGACGTCATCCGGCCGCTGGAGCGGACCAGCCTGGCGGAGCTCGAAGCGCAGATGTATCCGTGGCACCAGTACGCGGACCAGTGCTTCAGGTTCCTGTGGCAGCAGCTGCCGGCCGATCCGGTGCCGCCCGCGGGGTCCCCGGGTGGGACGGTTGCGGCCGGTGTGCCCGGACCGGCGGGCTCCGCGGTGCCGGGGCCGGGGCCGGCAGCAGCTCGCGAGGAGGCGATTTCGGCGCGCATGGCGGTCCCGGCGAGGCTGCTCCCCGCCTACAAGCCGGCGCGGAAGAAGAAGCCGAAGGGGCGGCCCACCCCCGCGGCCGCCAAGCCGTTCGTCAAGAAGCTCTTCTCCCGGAAGAGCGCGCCGCTCAGCGCGTCCGAAGCCGAAGCACTCGCCAATGCGGTCGTCGTCAACAAATACGTCATGCTGCTCACGACGCGCAGCATGCGGAAATTCGCCTTCGGGCCGGGTGGGTTCGTCAAGGAATTCCTCGGTTACGCGCAGAGGACCCCGCTGAAGGACGCCTATCCGGAACCGAGCCTGGCGACCGACACGTTTCGCCAGGCGCTCAGTGCAGCCGAGTACGCCGTCGACCGGTTCGGCCGGTACGAGACGGTCTTCCGGAAGAGCGCGAACACCGCGGCGCTGGAGCACGCGGCCGAGGCCGCGGCGGAGGCCTACGCGGCGCTCGCGGACGCCGCGGAGAAGCTGGACCGGCAGGTCATGCCGGCCCTCTCCGCCGCCCATGCCGTGAACGCCCTCAAACACCAGCGCGGCACGCTGCTGGACGACCCGGGGACTCGCGGCGCGTGCGAGCGGCTCGCGGAACGCAGCCTCGAAGGCGCCGGGAAGTGCGCCCGTCTCGTCGCGCGGGTCAACAGGATCCTCGCCGACAAGGACTTCACGCACAGCACGAAGGCGAACAGCCTCGACTTCCAGAGCGTCGAGGGCTTCACCGGTTACACGACCCGCCGTGCCGCCGTCGCCTCCACCTGCACGGAAGCGGTCCTGGAAGCCAACGACTCGCTTTCCCGGACCTACGCGCGGCTCGCCCGCAAGGCCCAGGAGCGTGCCGCTCAGCGCACGTAATACGCCGGCCCGTACGGGCCGGCGTCGTCCTGGACCAGCAGGCCTGCGGCCACCATGTGGGCGCAGGCCCGCCGGACGTGTTCGGGGCGCAGGGAGAACTCCTCGCCGAGCAGGCCGGTGGGCAGGGCGTGGCCGGGTCGGTAACGGCCCGCCCGGATGCGGGCGCCCACGACGGCGACGAGGTCCCGGTCGTGCGGGTGCACCTCGTCGCGGGCGAGCACGATGCGGGTCCTCGGCCGGCAGATGGCCAGTTCGCCGAGGGTGTCGAGCTGCCGGACGGCACGGCGCACCGAGTTGTGGGGCAGGCCCAGCAGGGCCGCGATGACGTTCAGTGGGGCGAGCAGGTCGCCCGGGGCGTACGCCTGGTGCAGGTGGGCGCGTACCCGGTCCAGTTCGGTCGCGCCGCCGTTCCTGCCGGCGATGTCCTGCATGCACGGTCCCCCCAGCCTCCGTCGGGTCACCCGAAGATCGGCTGTATCGTGCCCGGACCGCACCGCACCCTGCGGGCCTCTTCAGGTTCTCCGCAGGTACGGCTGAGGTTGCGCGAGGGTGGGGCGGCTCGCCGGGTCCGGACCGCGGCGGGCTGCAGACGGCGGGCGGCGGGCGGCGGGCGGCGGGCGACCGGGGCGTGCGGTCAGTACCAGTGGTGCGCCTTCCAGAACTCCCAGGCGTGCGTGCAGCTGCCGTACCGGGTCTGCATGTAGTTCAGGCACCACTCGATCTGGGTGGTCGGGTTGGTACGCCAGTCCGGGCCGAAGGCGGCCATTTTCTCCCCGGGCAGGGCCTGGCCGAGGCCGTAGGCGCCCGACGACGCGTTCCTGGCCGTCACCTTCCACCCGCTCTCCTTCTGGACGATGTGGCTGAACGCGGCGTACTCGGCGGGGTTCGGGATCAGCGAGTGGGCGACCGTCTGGGGGCTGAGGGTGGCGGCCTGGGCCGGAGCGGCGCCGGTCAGCGCGCCTCCGGCGACGAGGACGGCCGCCGCGGCCGTGAGGCCGGCGAGGCTCCTCTTGCGCTGGAGGAAGCGGGACATCGGGACGCTGGACATGGCGGGGCCTTCCGTTGGGGGCTCTGGTCCGGTCGGCGCCGACTGCGGCCTGGGGCCGTGGCGTTCGGACCGGTCTCACCGTTGTAGCCAGGCGCCGCAGGCCCTGCAACGGCCCCTTGCTGCTATCGCCGCTAGTAGTCCGGCGCCCCGCGGGGCGCCGCGGGACCACGGCGCCGCGCAGGCGGCACCCGCCGCGGATCCTGGACCTCCGCCTCTCCTATGCGTCTTCGTAGACCGCCACTTCACTGTGACGTGGGTCACGCCGCTGTTGGTACGGCTGGAAAAGTGCCAGGTGAGAGCCGCTCTCCGACTGGCGGGCGCCCGTCATCCCCCGGCCGCTCCCCCACTCGGAGGACTCGGAGCGGCGGCGCCGGTGGCAGCCTCTGCCGTGTCCCCGCAGGGCTCGCACCACCGGGCGCCGGGATCCCTGCGCAGGGCCTGCGTGAGCTCGGCCCGGCTCAGCTCCGCCGGCCGGCCCGCGGCCCGCTTGCGGCGGACCGCCGCGCCGACGCAGTGCTCGACCCGACGGAGTTCGCAGTGCACGCGCAGCATGCGGCGGGCCTCCTGCTCCGTCTCGAAGCCCTCGTGCAGGAGCATGCACAGCCGGCACCGCCAGAAATAGCGGTTCCGTCCGGGGTCGTGACCGAGGCAGAGTGCGGCGGGGGCTGCATCACCCTGGGAGCGGCGCCCTTCGCGGGCGGGCGCGGGGGCGAGCGGGCCGCCACAGGCGGCGGTCGGGTCGGCAGGGCCGTCGGGGCCGTGCGGGTGCTGGAACATGCTCTCCTCTTCGGGAACGGGTGGTGCGGGGGCGCCCGGCGACGGGCCGAAGGGAGCGCCGTCAGTGGCGGACGCTTCCTCGGCCTCGCCTTGCCGGGGGCTTTTCGGAGGCTTGACGTGCCCGGCGGCCTGTCCGGAGGGCTGCCCGTACGGGAACTCCGGGCCAGGGCCGACCTCGTCAGAAGGGCTGCGGCCGGGAGGGGTCGCCGGGCGCGGGCGGGTGGGGGGCGTACACGTGACCGGGCAGCTCCACGTCGGCGAACCAGTCGGCGCCGGGCCAGTACCGGCCGAACGCGGCCCATTCGGCCACCACCTCGTCGTACACCGGCGTGGAGATCCGCGACGCCGCCGGGGCGGGTGCCGGGACCCTCGGCATGGGGGCCGGCGTGGGCACGAACGGAGCGGCCGCGGGCATGGCACCCGGCACGGCGGCCCTGAAGCCGGGGTCGAAGCCGGTCGGCGTGGTCATGGCGGGCATGGCGGGCATCACCGGAACAGCGGCCATCGGGGCGGTCGCCGTGGGGAAGGGGGCCGTCGGCGGGCCGGGGGACATCACGGGGAACGGCGCTGCGGGCGGGACGTGATGCATCGCGGGCACCGGAGTCATCAGGGGAGCTGCGGCCGGCTGGGCCGGCCCGGCGGGTGCGGACGGGACGCCGTAGCCGGTGGCGTCCGGGTGCGCGGCACCGGTGGAGGGAAACATGCGGGGGCCTCTCGGACATCTGAGGGGGGAGGGACCCCCGATGCTCGGGACCACGCGGCCATGTGTCCACCGCGCTCCGCATTGCCTGCCGCGGAGTCCCGCGCAACCTGCCGTTAGGGCGCGGATCCGTAGCTTCTGCCGCATGCGCCCACACCGTGAACCCCCGTACGACCGGCAGCCCTTCGGCCCCGGTGAGCCGACCGCTCCGTACCCCCGCGCGGCACGACGTGGCGGCGGCCCTGCCGGTCCGCCGGACTCCGGTCACGGTCATCACGGGCCGGGGTACCTCCCCGGACCCGGGCAAGGACACGGGCAAGGGCAAGGGCACGGGCAAGGGCACGGACCCGCGCCCGCGGACGACGACGGGAGCGAGCAGGACGAGACCCCGCCGCGCCGGACCGGGTGGCGCCGCTTCGTCCCACGCCCGCGCACCGTCCTGTGGACTCTCGTCGCCGGCCTGCTTCTGCTGATGGGTGCGTTCGCGGCCGGCTACTACCTGGTCGAGATCCCCGATCCGAACAAGAAGGCAGTGGCCCAGAGCAACGTCTGGCTGTACGAGGACGGCACCGAAATCGGGCGGTCCGGCGTGGCCCGCCGGACCAGCGTCCCCCTCGTCGAAGTGTCGAAGGCCGCGCAGGACGCGACGCTCGCCGCGGAGGACCGCACCTTCTACACGGACCCGGCCATCTCGTTCAAGGGCATCGGCCGCGCCGCGGTCAACAACCTCACCGGCGGCAGCCAGCAGGGCGGCTCAGGCCTCACCCAGCAGTACGTGAAGAACCACTACCTGACGCAGGAGACCTCCTACACGCGGAAGTTCAAGGAACTCTTCATCGCCGTCAAGGTGAACCAGAAGATGTCGAAGGACGACATCCTCGCCGGATACCTCAACACCAGCTACTACGGCCGCGGCGCCTACGGCATCCAGTCGGCGGCCCAGTCGTACTACGGGATCGACGCCAAGGACCTCACCGCCGCCCAGGGCGCCTACCTCGCCACCCTCCTCAACGCACCCAGCCGTTACGACGTCAAGCAGAACCCGGAGAACCGGGAGCGGACCGTCGCCCGCTGGAACTACGTCATGGACGGCATGCGGTCCATGGGCGCGATCACCGCGGAAGAGCGCGCCGGTGCGACCTTCCCGGAGCCCCGTGCGCCCAAGCAGTCCGAGGGCATGGCGGGCCAGAACGGCTACCTGATGCAGGCGGCCCGCGAGACCCTGATCGCCGACGGCGTCGTGACCGCGGCCGAACTCGATGCGGGCGGCTGGACGGTCAAGACGACGTTCGACAAGGCCAAGCAGGCGGACCTGGTGGCCGCGGTCGACAAGCAGCTCCGGACCCGCCTCGACCCGCAGTCCCGGTCGGTGGACCGCAACGTGCGCGCGGGCGCGGCGTCGGTGGAGAACAAGTCGGGCAAGGTGGTGGCCCTGTACGGCGGCCGCGACTACCTGAAGCAGTACGTCAACGACGCGACGCGGCGGGACGTGCAGGCCGGCTCCACCTTCAAGCCGTTCGCGTTCGCCGCCGCCCTGGAGGAGGACGCGACCAACGGCAAGGGCAGCCCGATCGGCCCGCGGACGCTGTACAACGGCAACGACTCGTACACCGCGACGAACGGCTACGCGCCCGGCAACCAGGGCGGCCGCAGCTACGGCCAGGTGTCCGTGCGCGAGGCGATGGGCCGGTCCGTCAACACCGTCTTCGTCCAGCTCGCGGCGGACGCCGGGCTGGGCTCGGTCCGCAAGGCCGCCGTCGACGCGGGGCTCCCGGACGACACGCCGGGCCTCGCCGCCGTGCCCTCGCTGCCGCTGGGCGTGGCCACGCCCAGCGCCGTCGACCTGGCGGGCGCGTACGCCACGTTCGCCGATCGCGGCGTGCACCACGCGCCGCGCATGGTCCTGGAGCTGAGCCGGGGCGGCGAGCCCCGGGACCTGCCGGAGACGCAGGGCGAGCGGGCGTTCAGCACGCAGACCGCGGACACCGTGACCGACGTGCTGCGCAGCACGGTGGACGCCTCGTACGGCACCGGTAAGGCCGCGAAGGCCGCCGGACGGCCGTCGGCGGGCAAGACCGGTACGACGAACGAGAGCAAGTCGTACTGGTACGTCGGCTACACGCCCGAACTGACCACCTCCGTCGGCGTGTTCCGCGAGGACCCGAAGAGCCACGCCCGGCTCGGCCTGAAGGGTCTGGGCGGTGAGACCAGCGGTGGCGGCGGCTTCCCGGCCCGGATCTGGGCCGCGTACACGAAGACCGCGCTCGCCGGCACGCCCGTCGGGTACTTCAAGGGCTCGGCGACCGTTCAGGACGGCGGGGCCGGTACCGGTTCCGCTCCCGACCGCGACCCGTCGCCGGAGCGCGATGTGCGGCGGGCACCGAAGCCGTCCGCGTCATCGCCGGGCACGCCGAGTACTCCGCCGCCGACCGCTCCGTCGAGCCCCGCCGTGCCCAGCACCCCGCCGCCGGCCGGTCCGCCGGAGACCCCCGGCCTGCCGTCCGGTCCGCCGGAGACCCCCGGGCCGACGGACCCGGGCAACGGAACGGATCCCGGACAGGGTCCGCCGTGGTCCCGCCTCTGAACATCCCCGCTGTCCCCCCGGCCGGCCCCCCGCGGCCGGTCCCGACTCCGCAACGGAAGGTCCCCACGACATGACCGACACCACAGGATGGCGTCCGCACTCCCCCACCCGCGCCCGGCCTTCGCCGGGCCGGCACCGCAAGCCGCCCGGCCGGGGCCGTCTGATCGCCCTCCGCGCCGGCGTGACCACCGGCGTGCTCGGTACCGTTGCGGCCGTGTCGCCGGTGGGTGCCCAGGGCGATACGCGAGACCAGCACACGGACACCGCGTCGACCCAGGAGCTCGACCTGCGTTCCCTCGTGCAGTCCAGCAGCAGCCTCACCTCGGAAGCCCTGCTCGAAAGCGCGGAACGGCACGCCCGGCTGGCGGCCGAGGCGAAGGCCGCGGCGGAGAAGGCGGCCAAGGAGAAGGCCGCCAAGGCCAAGGCGGCGAAGGAGAAGGCCGCCAAGGCCAAGGCCGCACGGGAGAAGGCCGCGAAGGCTGCGAGGGCCAAGGCGGCGCAGGCAGCTCAGGCCGCGTCCGCTTCGTCGGCGGGCACGACCTCGGACTCCGGGTCGGAGAGCGGCGGCACCGGAGCGGCCGTGGCCGCGTTCGCCCGCGCCCAGGTCGGCAAGCCGTACGTGTACGGCGGCATGAGCGTCACCGCCGGCTTCGACTGCTCCGGCCTGGTCAAGCAGGCGTACGCGGGCAAAGTCGAGCTGCCCCGCACGTCCCAGGACCAGTCGACCGTCGGAAGGGAGGTGTCACTGAGCGACCTCCAGCCCGGCGACATCCTGTACTGGGGCGGCAAGGGCAGCGCCACCCATGTCGCCATCTACGTGGGCGACGGCCAGTACGTCGGCGCGCAGAACCCGGGAGACGGCGTCCGCCTGCACCCGGTGGGCTACGGCGGCACGCCGTCGGGGGCGGTCCGCGTCCTCTGAGGCAAGGCACCGCCCGGGCCGGACCGGCGGGGGCCGCGGGTCAGGGTTTGATGGCGTCCAGCTGCGCGTGGGCCTGCCGCAGATCGGTGGCGTAGCGCGCGAGGCGCTGCTCGTGCGGCGTGCGCGGGGTGAAGGGGGGCACGGGCACCGGGTGACCGTCCGCGTCGACGGCGACGAAGACGATGACGCAGTCCGTGGTGCGCTCCAGGCCGTCCGACCGCGGGTCGCCGGCGGACACCGTCACGAGGATGTGCATGCTGGACCGCCCGGTGGCCGCGATGCGCGCTTCGATCTCGACGAGGTTCCCCACGGTGACGGGCTTGCGGAACTGTATGTTGCCCACGCTGACGGTCACGCAGTACTGGCGCGACCAGACCGCTGCGCAGGCGTAGCCGGCGGCGTCGATCCACTTCATCAGCGCACCGCCGTGCACCTTCCCCCCGAAGTTCACGGTGCTCGGCTCGGCGAGGAACCGCAACGTCACGACGTGCCGGTCACAGCCCCCGTCGGCGGCACGCTCGTCGCTGCCGGCGTCCGCCGGGAGACCGTCCTGAGCAGGTTCTCCGGTCACCCTTCCACCATAGGGGCGGAACTCGTGCCCGCTACCCGGGGCGAGAGGCTGCTCACCGAATGGATCGACCGACTGGCGGTCACAGCCCTGCTGCCCGCCCGGCCCGCGCGGTGCGAGCGCTCGGGCCCGGACACGAGGACCGAGCGCCCCAGGACCCGTGAACCCCGCCGCGGACGCGTACGTCCACGGCGGGGTTCACGGGTGGCAGGCGGGCCTGGCAGCGTCGGCTGCCAGGGCCCTCACTTCGCGACGAAGTCCTGGTACTCGCGCGGGAGAAGCTCGTCCCGGCTTTCGTATCCGCTGTCGTTTTCCGGGTCAGATGAATAGTCGTCGGATTGGTCGTCGGAGCCGATCACCACCACACCGCCATCATAGTGATAATAGGCTTGACCCGCCGTAACACCAGCGATGATGTCGGCAGGGGTGGGATTAACGACCGGGATGATTCTATTGGGTCCCCATCGGCCGTTCTCGACCTCGCCAGAAATGTCGATGAGCGAGTTCATCCAGCTCTCCATCGTCGCCGCCCGAGCGTCCGCGCGACTGGCAAACCCGATGATGTCGGAACGATCCGGGGTGAACATCACGAGGTCTTGCCCACCGTTTTCCAGGAGGAGGTGGGACACGCTATCGGAGGGGACCTGCCAGACTCCTTCCCATCCCCCCTTCAGACTGGCGGCAACAACGAAGGTCCAGTGTTCACCTCCGGGGAAGCACTCGACCGCGAGCAACTCACTACGATACTTGCCAGCCCCGGTCGGGGTTTTGATCCACCCCGGCTTTCCAATGCAGGCAGCAGGGGCCGGGAGATCCGTCGAATGTCGGATCGAGTACAGGTAGATCTTTTCCGGGTTTGCCACATCGAAGATGAAGCCGCACTGAGGGGCTGCCATGTATTCCCACACCTGCTCCTCCTCCCGGAGGCTCTTCAGCCAGCCCTGCCGGCCGTGGACCAGTCCTGCCTTGCCGCAAGAGCCCAAGACCTGGCCGTCGCTGTTCAGCACGACCACTTCGACATCTGCCTGCGGATCCAGCGTGGCCAGCTTGAGCTGGTTCCACTCCCGACCTTCACCCGTCCTGACAAACACCTGACCGTCGGCAGGGCCCTTCGCGAACTCCTTCACGGACCTGATCGGCCGGACGTCCTTCAGCTTGAAGTAGCCCACGTTTCCGCCTCCCAGATCCATCTCGCACCAGCCCTGGAGCGAGTCGGGCTTGGCCGCGAAGAGATTCTTCCCGATCTTGAAATACTTGTTCGGGTCCAGGCTTCCGATGATCTCGGCATCAGTTTCCAGGAATAGGAACGCCCCAGGGAACCGATGCCGCTGCGGCTTGTCGGAGCAGATGATGGTCGACCCCTTGATCGTCAGGACGATCTGCTCCGCATCGGGCTTGGAAAGGTCGATCACAGGCGGCACGGATATTTCATGGAAGCCACCATCCGGACCCGTCAGGATGATCTTCCCGCCCTTCTCCTTGAAGTCCGGAGCCTCGTAGTGCCTGTCCTCCGGCAGTTCGTCCTTCCACCAGGCGAAGATCTGCTGCTGCATCTCACCGGACGCCTTGACCGGCGGAGCGAGGAGGTAGACCACCTTGCCCGAGAACGTCAGGCAGGGAATGAGGTCCGTGAGAACACTTCCCAGCCGCCCCTCGGCGACCGCTTCCTGCCTCAGCTTCGCCATGACGGCATCGGCCTTGACTTCAGTGGTGTTCTTCTTTTCCACCACAGAAAGGGACCCGAGACCGCCGCCATCACCGACGACCACATAGCGATCACCCAGGTCCAGGCGCCCGATCAGCGGATTCTGCGGGGGCAGGCAGAGGTTGCCGATCTTCCCAAGGATCGGGTTGGCCTGCTGGAACTGAGCGTCATTGACCTTCCAGTGACGCCCCCTCCGGTCCCTCACGAGCTTGGCTCGGAACATGTAGTTCCCATGACCGTTGTACTCGTAGCACTTGTCCTTGAAATCTGCGGTCGGTACGTCGTCCACCAGGGCCGGAGTCCCGGGAAGGGTGAGCCAAATGAGCTTCTCCCCACCCTGCTCGGCAACTACGATTTCATTCGCACTGTGCTGGTACACACACTGCACCGACGAAAGCACGGCGTTCTTGTCGAACCCCTGATAGGTCCGCTCCTTCTCGTCGACAAGCCACTGCGCATCAGCCGCCTGCCAATCTGCCCGGTGATTCGTCATCGCAGTCCTGAAATTGTCCAGGATGGTCCAGGAGTTTGCCGGGAGGAGAGGGGGAACAAAACCCGCCTGACCGCCGTTAACCACGCCGGGATAGCCTGTCACGGCACCGGCCGGCGGGTTGTTGCTCCAATAGAAGTGCTGGAGAGAGGTCGACAGGTGCTCATTATTCTCCACCTTCAGGTGGAGATTCACGATCTGCCCATGGTTGATCCATGCGTCGGCTTGCACCGTGATGTGATAGACGCGCGTAACGCCGGCCTGATCCGGCTGGTTCTGAATCGTCCAGAGCCACAGCTCACCCGGATTTCCCTGAAACCCGTTCGATCGCCCCTTACACCGGACACTGCCTGCAATTTTGGCACCGTCCCACCCGAAATTACCGTTGTCGCCGCCATGCCACTGCGGCCTGGGGTTCTGCTCCATATCGGTCCTCCTGCTCGCGGATCACCGGAATTCGGCACAACTGCCGGTCCGGTAATCAAACGTAGCTTTCAGACCGCGGATCCCGGCCTGTCGAGGGCCAGCCGAACGGGAAGATCTAATTCATTTCCGGGTCACCCCGGTGTGCCGAAGTTCTGGGTCCACCAGGGGCCGCCGTCGGTGTTGAGGCCGACGCCTATTTCGGTGAACTTGCAGTTGAGGATGTTGGCGCGGTGGCCGGGGCTGTTCATCCAGGCGTCGACCACGGCGGCGGCGTCGGCCTGGCCCATGGCGATGTTCTCGCCGTAGCCGGACCAGTCGTAGCCGGCCGCCTCGATGCGGTCGTCCGGCTGGGAGCCGTCGGTGCCGGTGTGGGAGAAGTTGCCGGTGGCGGCCATCGTGTCGCTGTAGCCCTGGGCGGCTTCCGTGAGGTCCCCGTCGACCGACAGGGAACCGCAGCCCGCCGCCGCGCGCTCGACGTTCACCAGGCGGACCACCTCCGCCGTCTGGCCGCCGCCCGCGGGCTGCGAGCCGGTGTCGGGCTTCGGGGCCGCCGGCTTCTTCGTGGCGGTCTTCTTCGGGGCCGCCGTGGTCGGACGGACCGTGCGGGGCGCGGCCGGCTTCGCGGTCTTGGACGGCGTCGCGGGCTTCGTGGCCTCCGACGACTTCGGGGCGGCACGCGTGGGCGCCGGCGGGGTGGAAGGCGGGACGGGGGCCTGCGCGGCGGAGGAGGTCGACGGCGCGGGAGAGTCGGCGCCCGGCGCCCCCGTGTCGAGGGCGACGGTGGTCGCCTGCTCGGCCGTGGACCCCATCAGCTCGGCTGCCGCCATCCCGACCGCGCCGACGGCCAGGACTCCCGCGCCCGCCAGGGCGGCCTTGACGCGCAGCGGCCTGGGTGCTCGGTGCGCGCGGCTTCTGCGGGTGGCACGGGGACTCATCGCGGGGAACCTCCGGAACGTACGGGCAGGCTGGCCGCGGGGCGGGCACGCACGCCGCGGCAGGAGGGCAGCGTCCTGCACGCCGCGCCCCTAAGCCGGAGCGTAGGGCTCTGCGGACGCCCGGAACATGGTTCTCCGGATCCGCTCAGGAGGCCCTAAGGATCCGTTCAGGTTGCGCCAACCAGGCCCCGCCCGCAGGCTCCCCGCCGGCCCGCCCTCACCCGAGGGCGAAGCCCGCATAAACGGTCTTGCCGCAGGTCTCCGTCGTGCCGGGCGCCGTGCGGGACGTCACGCCCCAGCGGTCCGCAAGTGCGGTCACCAGCTGGCAGCCGTAGCCTCCGGACTCCCCCTTGGCCTCGTCGGCGGGCTCGGCGGGTACGGCGTCCGAGCCGTCGGCGACCTCCACCATCAGCTCACCCCGGCAGACCTGCACGCGCACCTCGTCCACCCCGCCGGCGTGCCGGCAGGCGTTGGTGACCAGTTCCGACACCACGAGCAGGACGTCGTCGGCCCGGTTCCCGGCCTCCTCGCAGCCGGCGCGGCAGCAGGCGTCCAGGGCCTCGGCGACCAACTTGCGTACCTCCCGCACCACTTCGGCCCCCTGCTCGGGATGGATGACTGCGGTGGCGGTGGTGATGGTGGACGTGGACGTGGTGGCGGTGGCGGTGGCGGTGCAGGTATTCATGGGCTGCCCCATTCAAGAGATAAGTCAGAATAAGTCTGACTTGATGCTTTTTACGCCATTTCTCCATCTCAGCTGATCCGGGGTGCTCCCCACATCGGCCATCGGGCCACACCGGGCGGGATCCGGGGACGGCGATCGGAGGATGCCGTCTCCCCCGGACGGTCCGCTCCTCGTCAGCCGGCCGTGAGGCGGCCGGGGACGAGCAGACCGGCAGTGGCGAGGGCGTCCATCACGCTGTCCGGATAGTGGGAGCCCCAGGCCCGGTAGATCTCCAGGGCGCGCAGCCGGCCGGTCTCGCTCAGTGCCGTCCAGGTGTCGTGGTCGAAGCACTCGGCCAGCTCGTCGAGGACCCGCTCCTCGGCGCGGAGCTGTTCCGTGAACTCGACCGCCCACGGCCAGTGTCCGGCCTCCGGCATGTGGAGGGCGTCCCACTGCTCCGGGGTCGCCGCCGACAGGACGTCGTGCAGCCGGGAGAACTCGCCCTCCGCTCCCGCGGCCCGCATGTTGCTGCCGTGCACCTGAAACCACAGGAGCACCCCGTCGAAGGCGAGGAGCCGGGCGCGCTCCGTGCGGCTCAGCTCCTCCCAGCGCACCCGCGTCGTCGCGTAGTCGGCGCAGAGGAAGGCTTCGGCGGCACGAGCGAGGGCTCCGGCCTCCGGGGCGCCGGCCACCGGGCCGCCGCGCTCCGTACCGTCACGGAGCTCCAGTACGTGGATCCTCTTGTACGCGTCGAAGGCCGGTCCCAGCACTCCGGTGCAGACGTGCCGGTGGGGAGAGCAGAGGGTGGGGCTTGAGCAGAGCCACATCGGCTTCGGCAGCGTGGAGAGTTCGCCGCGCTCCGCCTCGAAGTCGGCTGCCACGGTGAGCCGTTGTGCCTCGGACACTGGCAGGAGACGGGCGTTCTCGACCACGGCGGCGCTGTGGAGCCGGGGTTCCGGGCCGCCGGGTGCCCCGGAGAGGAGCCGCCGGATCTGCGCCGGCGGGAGGCCGTCCCCCAGCGGGGCGTACGTGATCAGGCTGCGGCAGCCGGGCACCCGGGCGCGTGACTTCGACACGGTCACACCACCGGTGGCCAGCAGGAACAGGTCGGTCATGGTCGTCCGTCTTCTTTCGGTCAGGGGTGCGGTGCGGGCTCGGCCGGGGTGCCGGCGGCCTCGGCGTGTCCCGGGACCCGGAGGTCGGGGAGCGCCCAGGCACCGGCGGCGACGGCCAGGCACACCGGGACGAGGAGGAGGAAGGCTGCGTGCAGGGAGGCGTGGTCGGCGACGAGGCCGATGGCCACGGGGCCGAGCAGCAGTCCGCAGTAGCCGAGCATGCCGGCCCGGGCGATCGCGGCTGCCGACCGCTCGCCACCGGCCAGCCCGGCGAGGGAGAAGGTCAGGGGGACGACGACGCAGACGGCGGCGCCGACCAGGACCAGCCCGGCGACCGCCAGGGGCGGGGTCGGGGCGGTGACGAAGACGGCGAAGCCGGCGGCGCCCGCCAGCCCGGCGCCCGTGAGCAGCGTGCGGGCGCCGCAGCGCCGGGTGACGCGGTCGCACCAGAGCCGTCCGATGAGCATGGCCAGCTCGAACGCGGGGTAGCCGAGGGCGGCGACGGCCTCGGAGGCGCCGAGTCCGTCGTGCAGGTGCAGGCCGCTCCAGTCGGCGACGGCTCCTTCGGCGAGGAAGGCGCAGAACATCAGGGCGCCGAGCAGGAGGACGACCCGGGGCAGCCGCGGGCGCCGGCCGGGTCCGGCGGGGACCGCGGCCGGCGGCGGGGTGTCGGGCAGGAAGCGGAACATGACCCAGGCGGCCGGCACGAGGGCGACCACGGCGGTGGCGGCGACGGAGGTGGTGAAGCCGAGTCCGGCGGCGGCGAGGCCGGCTCCGGCCAGTCCGCCGATCACGGCGCCCAGGCTCCAGCCCGCGTGCATCCGTCCCATCAGGGGCCGGCCCCCGACCCGTTCGAGGTGGGAGGCCTGGGCGTTGGCGGCCACGTCCACGAGGCCGAAGAGTCCGCCGAAGACGAGTCCGCCGGCGACGAGGAAGGGGAAGGCGGGGGCGAAGGCGAGGAGCAGGAGCCCGGCCACGGAGGCGGGGACGGCGAGGCACAGGACCCGGTGGCTGCCGTGCCGGGTGAGCAGCCGGGTGGCCGCCTGCATGGCGATCAGCGCGCCCAGACCCCAGGCGAGCACTTCCAGACCGACCTGGAGTTCGGTGAGGCCGAACTTGTCGCGGAGCGCGGGGATCCGCACCACCCAGACCGCGCTGATGGCTCCCACCAGGCCGAACGTGGTCATCGTCGCGTTCCTGGCGCGGGCGAGGCGGGCTTCGGGGGTCATGGGGTGCGGGTCCTTCCTTGCAGGCGGTGGAACGGTTCCGGTGTTACGCGGCCGAGCCCATCAGGCGGCTGATGTGCTTGCGGCGGAGCAGGACGGCGAGGCCGGCCAGGGTCGCCAGGGCGCCTTCCACCGCCACGGCGGGCAGGTCGGAGAGGTTGACGTGGGCCATGGACAGCAGGCCGGTGACGGAGTCGCCCGCGGTGACGGCCAGGAACCACACGCCGAGCATCTGGCTGCAGTACTTGCGCGGGGCCAGCTTCGTGGTGGCGGACAGGCCGACCGGGGAGAGGCTCAGCTCGCCGAAGGTCTGCACGAGGAAGATCAGGACCAGCCACCAGGGGCTGACGCGCGCCCCGCCGGAGGCCAGGGCCAGGGGGATCAGGAAGACCAGGAAGGAGACGCCGATGAGGAGCAGTCCGGCGCTGAACTTGCCGGCGTTGGTGGCGGGCCGGCGGCGGCGCGCCAGGTGCAGCCACAGCCACACGAACACGGGGGCCAGAACGATGATGAACACCGGGTTGAGGGACGAGTACCAGGACCCCGGGACGGTGAATCCGCCGATGGTCGAGTCGGTGCTGGTCTTCGCGAAGGCCAGGAGAGTCGAGCCGGCCTGGTCGTAGATCATCCAGAAGACGGCCGCGGCGGCGAACAGCCAGGTGTAGCCGCGCATCTTCGCGCGCTCGTCCGCGGTGAGGCCGCGGTCGCGCCGGATCCTCACCAGGACGACGACGGGGACGGCCAGGCCGATGAGCGTGAGCGGCAGCAGGATCCAGGTCAGCGTGTAGTGACCGGTGGCGGCGACCACGGCGTAGAAGGCGACCACGACGGCGAGCACAGCGGCGGCGCGGCGCGCCAGGACGCGGCGCTCGGCGGTGTCCAGCGGGTGCGGGACGTGGTCACTGGCCTTCGCGAGGTGGCGGGTGCCGTGCAGGTACTGGGCCAGGCCCAGGGCCATGCCGATGCCGGACAGGACGAAGGCGAGCGGCCAGCTGACGGTCTCGCCGATGGTGCCGATGACCAGCGGGGCGAGCAGTCCGCCGAGGTTGATGCCGACGTAGTAGAGCGTGAAGCCGCCGTCGCGGCGGGGGTCGTCGGCCCGGTAGAGGTGGCCGACCATGGGGGCGATGTTGGCCTTCAGCAGGCCGGAGCCGATGGCCACCAGCGCGAGGCCGCCCAGGAAGGCCGTCATGCCGGGGGCGGCCAGGACGAAGTGCCCGGCGATGATCACCAGCGCGCCTATCATCACGGTCCTGCGCGCGCCCCACAGCCGGTCCGCGAACCAGCCGCCGGGCATCGTGAGCAGGTAGACGACCGCCAGGTAGACCGAGTAGATCGCCGTGGCGGTGGTGAGCGTGACGCCCAGGCCGCCGCCGGGCAGGTGCGCCCGCAGTCCGTCCGGGCCGCCGGAGATCAGGTAGAAGACGAGCAGGGCGCGCATGCCGTAGTAGCTGAAGCGCTCCCACATCTCGGTCATGAAGAGGGTGGCCAGGCCCCGGGGGTGTCCGAGGAATCCCTTGCCCGCGGGGGGCCGGTCGGTCGGCGAGGGCTGGGTCAGCGTGGCAGACAAGGTGACTCCCGGGGCCGGAGTGACGCCACTTCCCCAAGGTGTGCCCGAAGGGGCAGGTCAGGGGATGGGCGGAGGCCAATGAGGCGGCCTCTGTCCAGTCTGGAAGGCCGGGCCCGCCCATCCGATCCCCCGGTCGTGGGACCGGCCGGGGGATCGGGCCGCCGTCCGGGCGTCAGCCGTCCGCGCCGCCGGGTACCTCCCAGGCCGGTTCGCCGTCGATGCCGGCCGGCCAGGAGTGCAGGGCGTAGTGGTCGCGGAGATCCTCCAGGAGCAGTTCGTCGTACTCCCCGTCGACGTACTCGCACAGCACGGTGCGGCCCTCGCGGGACAGGTCGAAGGCGAGGACGAGGAGCAGGTCGCGGCCCGTGCCGTCCGGGGCGGTCCGCTGCCAGACCTGGCCGGGTGCGGCGACCACGTGGACGTAGCCCTCGGCGTACGTCCGGCAGGCCAGCCGCAGGGCCCGGTCGGGCGGGAGGCGGTCCTGCGCGACGAGCCGGTCGCGGTAGCGCTTGACCAGGCCGGCGGCCTGGGACTGGCCCACGGCCAGGTCGATCCTCGTGGGGTTCACCGCGGGTTGCTCCTCGGTCGGTGCGCGGGGCGGGCGGTCACACCGGTCACCGCAGTTCCGCCGGGAGGGTGCGGGGGCCGTCGACGGGCAGGGTGCGTACCAGGTGGGCCCAGACGGCCATGCGGTAGTCCGACGTGTATTTGGGGGTGCAGGTGGTCAGGGTGAGGTAGCGACCGGGGCCGTCGTAACCGGAGCCCTCGGGGACGGCCTGGATGATGCCGGTGTTGTCGTTGGAGGTCTGCGGCAGCACCTTGTCGAACTTGTAGACGTACCAGGTGTCGCGGGTCTCGAAGACGGCGATGTCGCCGGGCCGCACCCGGTCCATGTGGTGGAACTTCGCCCCGTGTCCGTCCCGGTGGGCGGCCAGGGCGAAGTTGCCCTCCTCGTCCCAGGGCATCGCGGCGTGGTCGTAGACGCCGGCCACTCCGCGGTCGAGGACGGCGGGCGCCGTTCCGGACTCGACGAGGATGGGCGCCTTGCTCATGCGCGGGACGTGGAGGAACCCGACGGCGCTGCCGGCGGGGGGCTTGCGCGTGGGATCGGGCGGGGACTGCTGCCAGTCCCTGCGCAGGTCGGCCGAGAGGCTGTCGGCCTTCCGGTTGGCCAGGTAGTCCGTCCCCCACAGGGAGTAGGCCGTGTAGAGGCCCAGGAGCAGACCCATGACGCACAGCAGGGCGCCGAACTTGCTGCCGAACGAGCTACGGCGCCGCGCACCGCGCCGGGATCCGCGTCCGCGGTTCGGCGGGGCCGGCCGGCGGGCGCCGGTGGTTTCCGCGCCGCGGGACCGCCGGGGGGCGGGCCGACGGGCGTCGGAGCGGCGCGGCCGGGGCGGCGGCGGATGGGGCATGGCACGTCCTGCGGGTGGGGCGGGGCCGGGCATGGACCCGGCGGGGCGTCACCGGGCACGCTGCGCCATGGGCGGGCGCGACGCACCGGTCCGCGGGGAAGTCCTCCGGGCACGGGGGCCCGCCCGGTCCGGCGGGCCGGGGCC
>NZ_JAJAUZ010000069.1 GCF_020532645.1 Streptomyces bambusae | reverse complement strand
CCGAACAACCCGCCCTTTTAGCTCAGTCGGTAGAGCGTCTCCATGGTAAGGAGAAGGTCAACGGTTCGATTCCGTTAAAGGGCTCCGAGAAAAAGGCCCCCGCCATCTGGCGGGGGCCTTTTTGCGTTTTCAGGCGCCGAGGGCCCGGAGTCCGACAGGATGCCGGTTCCCGGCCCACCCCGACGAGGTGGGCCGGCGGCTCGTTCAGTCGCCCTGGCGGGGCCCCGGGATGCGGAAGGCCAGGATGGCCATGTCGTCCGAAGCCGGCTCCGCGGCGAAGCGTTCGACCGCGCGGAGGACCCGGGCGGCGACCGCGCCGGCCGTCAGACCCGTACAGGAGGTCAGGACCTCGGTCAGGCCGTCGTCACCGAGCATGCGGGTGCCCTCGCGGCGTTCCGTCACGCCGTCCGTGACGCACAGCAGGACATCGCCCGGGTCGAGCGTCACGTTCTCCTCGTACAGCTCCAGGTCGTCCATGACGCCGAGCAGGGGCTGCGGCTCCGCGGCCGGCTCCACCCGGCCGTCCGGGCGCAGGCGCAGCGGCAGCGGGTGGCCCGCACAGACCAGCTTCAGCTGGGCACCGCCGTCCTCGCGGGGGCGCAGCTCCCCGTACAGCAGGGTCAGGAAGCGGCTGCGGGTGCCCTCGTCGAGGATGGCCGCGTTCAGGCGCTCCAGGACCGCCGGGCCGCCGAAGCCCTCCCTGGCCAGCAGGCGCAGGGCGTGCCGGGCCAGGCCGGTGACCGCCGCCGCCTCCGGACCCGTACCGCAGACGTCGCCGATGGCGAAGCCGTACGAGCCGTCGCGGATCGGGAAGACGTCGTAGAAGTCGCCGCCCACCTCGTTGCCCTCGCCGGCGGCGCGGTAGATGACCTCCACCTCGACGCCGGGGATCGCAGGGGCGCTGGGCGGCAGCAGGCTGCGCTGGAGGGAACGGCTGATCGCCATGCGCTCCGAATAGAGGCGGGCGTTGTCCAGGGCCAGGGCGGCGCGGCGGGACAGGTCCTCGGCCAGCTCCACGATCTCCTGCCGGAAGTGCTCGTCCGTGGGCTTGCCGAGGGTCAGCATGCCGATGACGCGGTTGCGGGCCATCAGCGGCAGCACCACCGTCTCGCCGCCGACGGCAGCCGCGGTCGCCAGGACCGCGCCGAGCCCCGGGGTGCGGCCGTCCGGGCCGTCGTGGGCGCCGTGGTCGAGGGCCCGCATCGACGTCCGCAGAGCCGCCTGGTGGGCGGCCTCGGTGGGCGCGGTCCACGGCCGGGCGCCGGGAGTGTTCACCGGCTCAGGCGGGCTGATCCTGGTCAGCAGGGCCTTCAGGCCGTCGATGCGGTCCTCGTCCTCGTGCAGGACGTACGCCAGATGGGGGTCGGAGGCCTGGTCGGCGATCGTGTAGACGGCGCACCAGGTGGCCAGGGTGGGCACCGTCATCTGGGCCATCAGCGCCAGCGTCTGGTCCCGGTCGAGAGTGCCGGCCAGCAGGTCCGAGGCCTCCACCAGGAAGGACAGCGAGCCGCGGCGCAGCCGCTCCAGCTCGCCGAGACGGGCGGACTCCACGGCCAGGGCGATGCGGTCGGCGGCGAACTGGAGACGCAGGGCCTCCTCGTTCGAGTAGCGGCCCGGGGCCTCCGTCGCGACGCCGAGGGAGCCGGTCAGCCGACCCTCCACCTTCAGCGGGACGGTGACCACCGAGCGCATGCCGGTGCCGCCGAGCAGGGGGACCGCGCCGGGAACGGCGGCCAGGTCGTCGTGGACCGCCGGCATGCGGGCCGAGCCGTAGCGGCCGGTGCCGGCCTCGACCGGGACCCGGGCGAAGCGCTGGCGGGTCGACGGCAGGCCGGTGGTCGCACGGACCTCCAGCTCGGTCTCGTCGTCGGTGGCCAGGAGGAGGAACGCGGCGTCGGCGTCGAGCATGTCGCGGGCCCGCTCCACGGTGCGCTGGAGCAGCCCGTCGAGGTCGTCCGGGGCCGGGGAGCCGATGAACACCTCGAACGGGTCGGCGCTGCGCGGCTCGGGGTGCTGGCCGGGGTCGGTGCTCTGGGTGCGGGCCGGGGTCTGCAGGACGGCGCGCTCCTGCTCGTGGACGAGCAGGCAGACCGTGGAGGCGGTGCCCTCGGCGTCACGGACGCGCAGGTGCGAGGCGTAGACGGGGATGACACGGCCGTCGGCGCAGCGGATGCCGTAGCTGCCCTCCCAGCGGGACAGGGCGAGCGCCTCGGCGAGGCCGGTGCCGGTGCCCGGGGTGTGCGGCCAGGCGGCCAGCTCGCCGAGCGGGCGGCCGGTGACCTTGCCGGCGGGGTAGCCGAAGAGGTGCTCGGCGTCCTCGTTCCAGGTGGTGACGGTGCCGTCGGTGCCGATCTGCAGGACGGCGACCCGTACCCGGCTGTCCGCGACCGGGAGCTGCCGGTCGGGGAGGGCGGGGCCGGCGAAGCGGGTGCCGACGGGGCGGGCGGGCAGGTCCAGCTGGAACCAGACGTGCTTGCGGGCCGGGGCGTAGTCGACGCCCCAGCGGGTGGCCAGGGCGGAGCAGAGCATGAGGCCGCGGCCGCTCTCCTGGTCGGGGGCGGGCAGGCCGCGCTCGGGATGCTGGAGCGGGACCTCGCGCTCCGGGTAGCGGTCGGAGACCTCGACGCGGATGCATTCGCCGGCCGAGCGGAGCACCAGGACGTCGGCGCTGGTGCCGGCGTGGATCACGGCGTTGGTGACGAGTTCGCTGGTGAGGACGACGGCGTCGTCGACGATGTCGGAGAAGCCCCAGCCCTGGAGGGTGTCGCGGACGAACGCGCGGGCGGCGGCCACGGACCGCGGAACGGGTTCAAAGCAGGCAGCCGCCCGGGCCGTGATCACAAGACTCCCCGATCGTGTTGCAAGGCCCGGCTCCGCCATCGGACCACCCCTCCGGTGCCCGGTGTTCGCTGCTCCGTCGTACGCACCCCGCCCCTGCCGGGCGGACCGGAGCGGTTGGACAGTCGGGTGCCAGGTTACTTACCTTCACGGTCGGTACGGGCGTGCTCGGCCCGGATTCCCCCCACGGGTGCGGGTCGTTGTACGAAGGTGCCGAAGTGTTATGGCCGGGTTCCGGCTTGGTGAAACACTGGGAAGGCTTGGCTGAAGAGCCCGGGCAGAGCGGTCGAACCCTTTCGGGAGGGACACGGTGGAGTCTGGCGTGGCGGCGCGGCGTACCAGTACGCGTGCGAAGGGCGGTCGGTCCCGGCGGAACGGGACCACGGAAGTGGACACCGCCGCCCTGAACCGGTTGCTGACGGCACTGGTGTCGATGCGGGACGGCAACTTCCGCAAGCGGTTGACGGTTTCCGGCGACGGTCTGATGGCGGAGATCGCCGCCGTCTACAACGAGGTCGCCGACCGGAACCTGCACCTGACCGGGGAACTGTCCCGGGTCCGGCGGACCGTGGGCCGGGAGGGCAAGCTGAGCGAGCGGCTGGAGACGGGGGCCTGCGAGGGCTCCTGGGCGGCCGCGATCGATGCGTCCAACGCGCTCGTCGACGACCTGGCCCGGCCGGTCTCGGAGGTCGGCCGGGTGCTGTCGGCGGTCGCCGAGGGCGACCTCGACCAGCGGATGGACCTGCGGACACAGGCCGCGGACGGGCTCGGGCACCCGCTGCGCGGCGAGTTCCTGAAGGTCGGGCGGACCGTCAACAACCTGGTCGACCAGCTGTCCGCGTTCACCGACGAGGTGACGAGGGTCGCGCTGGAGGTCGGCACCGAGGGCAAGCTCGGCGGCCAGGCGCAGGTGCGCGGGATGTCCGGTTCCTGGAAGGACCTCACGGACTCCGTCAACACGATGGCGTACCGGCTCACCGCCCAGGTGCGGGACATCGCACTGGTGACGACGGCGGTGGCCAAGGGCGACCTGTCGCGCAAGGTCACGGTGCACGTGGCCGGCGAGATGCTGCAGCTGAAGAACACCGTCAACACGATGGTGGACCAGCTGTCCTCGTTCTCCTCCGAGGTCACGCGGGTGGCCCGGGAGGTCGGTACCGAGGGCGAGCTCGGCGGGCAGGCGCAGGTGCCGGGCGTCGCCGGGGTGTGGAAGGACCTCACCGACTCCGTCAACACGATGGCGGGCAACCTGACCGCGCAGGTGCGGGGGATCGCGCAGGTCACGACGGCCGTGGCGAACGGCGACCTGTCGCAGAAGGTGACGGTCAGCGCGCGCGGCGAGGTGGCGCAGCTGGCCGAAACGATCAATCAGATGACGGAGACGCTGCGGACGTTCGCGGACGAGGTCACCCGGGTGGCCAGCGAGGTCGGCGCGAAGGGCCTGCTGGGCGGGCAGGCGCAGGTCCCGGGTGCGGCGGGGACGTGGAAGGACCTCACCGACTCGGTGAACACGGTGTTCCGCAACCTCACCACCCAGGTGCGGGACATCGCGCAGGTCACGACGGCGGTGGCGAACGGCGACCTGTCGCAGAAGGTCACCGTCGACGTCGCGGGCGAGATGCTGGAGCTGAAGAACACCGTCAACACGATGGTGGACCAGCTCCAGTCGTTCGGTTCCGAGGTGACCCGGGTGGCCCGCGAGGTGGGTGTCGAGGGCGAGCTCGGCGGGCAGGCGCAGGTGCCGGGTGCGGCGGGGACGTGGAAGGACCTCACCGACTCGGTGAACACGGCGTTCCGGAACCTGACCGGGCAGGTCCGCAACATCGCGCAGGTGACGACGGCGGTGGCGAACGGCGACCTGTCGCAGAAGGTCACCGTGGACGTGTCCGGCGAGATGCTCCAGCTCAAGAACACCGTGAACACGATGGTGGACCAGCTGTCGTCGTTCGCGGACCAGGTCACGCGGATGGCCCGGGACGTGGGTACGGAGGGCCGGCTCGGCGGCCAGGCGCGGGTGGAGGGGGTATCCGGCACCTGGAAGGAGCTGACGGACTCCGTCAACTTCATGGCGGGGAACCTGACCTCGCAGGTGCGGCAGATCGCGCAGGTGACCACGGCGGTGGCGCGCGGTGACCTGTCGCAGAAGATCGACGTGGATGCGCGCGGCGAGATCCTGGAGCTGAAGAACACCATCAACACGATGGTCGACCAGCTCTCCGCGTTCGCCGAGCAGGTGACCCGGGTGGCCCGGGACGTGGGTACGGAGGGCCGGCTCGGCGGGCAGGCGCAGGTGCCGGGCGTGGCCGGCGTGTGGCGGGACCTGACGGATTCGGTGAACGGCATGGCGGGGAACCTGACCTCGCAGGTCCGCAACATCGCCCAGGTCGCCACGGCGGTGGCGCGCGGTGACCTGTCGCAGAAGATCGACGTGGATGCGCGCGGCGAGATCCTGGAGCTGAAGAACACCCTCAACACGATGGTCGACCAGCTGTCGTCGTTCGCGGAGCAGGTGACGCGGGTGGCCCGCGAGGTGGGCACCGAGGGCATCCTCGGCGGGCAGGCGGAAGTGAAGGGTGTCTCGGGCACCTGGAAGGACCTCACCCAGTCCGTCAACTTCATGGCGAACAACCTGACCTCGCAGGTCCGCAACATCGCCGAGGTCACCACGGCGGTGGCCACGGGCGACCTGTCGAAGAAGATCACGGTCGACGCGAAGGGCGAGATCCTCGAACTGGTCACGACCGTGAACACGATGGTGGACCAGCTGTCGTCGTTCGCGGAGCAGGTGACGCGGGTGGCCCGCGAGGTGGGTTCGGAGGGCCAGCTGGGCGGTCAGGCCCGCGTGCGCGGGGTCACCGGCATCTGGAAGGACCTCACCGACAACGTCAACCTGATGGCCAACAACCTGACCCTGCAGGTGCGCAACATCTCGCAGGTGTCGGCGGCCGTGGCCAACGGCGACCTGACGAAGAAGGTGACGGTGGAGGCGCGCGGCGAGGTCGCGCAGCTCGCCGACACCGTGAACACGATGGTGACCACGCTGTCCTCGTTCGCCGACGAGGTGACCCGGGTGGCCCGCGAGGTGGGCACCGAGGGCCGGCTCGGCGGGCAGGCCCACGTACCGGGCGTCTCGGGCACGTGGAAGGACCTCACCGAGTCGGTGAACTCGATGGCGTCCAACCTGACCGGCCAGGTCCGCCAGATCGCCATGGTCACCACCGCCATCGCCAAGGGCGACATGACCAAGAAGATCGACATCGATGCGCGCGGCGAGATCCTGGAGCTGAAGACGACCATCAACACGATGGTGGACCAGCTGTCGTCGTTCGCGGAGCAGGTGACGCGGGTGGCCCGCGAGGTGGGCACCGAGGGCATCCTCGGCGGCCAGGCCCGGGTCCGGGACGTGGACGGCACCTGGCGGGACCTGACGGAGTCCGTGAACGAGATGGCCGGGAACCTGACCCGGCAGGTGCGCGCGATCGCGGCCGTGGCGACTGCGGTGACCCGTGGCGACCTGAGCCTGAAGGTCGACGTGGACGCGGCGGGCGAGATCCAGGTCCTCCAGGACAACATCAACACGATGATCGTCAACCTGCGCGACACCACCCTGGCCAACAAGGAGCAGGACTGGCTGAAGGGCAACCTGGCCCGGATCTCGGGTCTGATGCAGGGCCGCCGGGAGCTGGACGACGTGGCCGGGCTGATCATGAGCGAGCTGACGCCGGTGGTGTCGGCGCAGCACGGCGCGTTCTACCTGGTGCAGCCGGCGGGCGGGGCCGAGGAGATCGGGCCGGAGCTCGGCGCGGGCGGGCCGTACGAGCTGCGGATGCGGGGGAGTTACGCGTACGCGGGCAGTGCGATGCCGACGGTCTTCCGGCCGGGGGAGGGGCTGATCGGGACGGTCGCGGAGGAGAAGCGGACCATCCTGGTCGAGAACACCCCGCCGGGCTACCTGAAGATCTCTTCGGGGCTCGGGGAGGCGCCGCCGGCCCATGTGATCGTGCTGCCGGTGCTGTTCGAGGGCAAGGTGCTCGGGGTGATCGAGCTGGCGTCGTTCCAGCCGTTCACGCAGATCCAGAAGGACTTCCTGAGCCAGATCGCCGAGATGATCGGTACGAGCGTCAACACCATCAGCGTCAACTCCAAGACCGAGGTGCTGCTGAAGCAGTCGCAGGAGATGACGGAGCAGCTGCGGGAGCGCTCGGACGAGCTGGAGAACCGGCAGAAGGCGCTGCAGGCCGCGAACGCGGAGCTGGAGGAGAAGGCCGAGCTGCTGGCGCAGCAGAACCGCGACATCGAGGTGAAGAACACCGAGATCGAGGAGGCCCGGCAGGTGCTGGAGGAGCGGGCCGAGCAGCTCGCGGTCTCCATGCGCTACAAGTCGGAGTTCCTGGCGAACATGTCGCACGAGCTGCGCACGCCGCTCAACTCGCTGCTGATCCTGGCGAAGCTGCTCGCGGACAACGCGGAGGGCAACCTGTCGCCGAAGCAGGTGGAGTTCGCGGAGACGATCCACGGGGCGGGATCCGACCTGCTCCAGCTGATCAACGACATCCTCGACCTGTCGAAGGTGGAGGCCGGGAAGATGGACGTCAGTCCGACCCGGATCGCGCTGGTGCAGCTGGTCGACTACGTGGAGGCCACCTTCCGCCCGCTGACGGCGGAGAAGGGGCTGGACTTCTCGGTGCGGGTCTCGCCGGAGCTGCCGGCCACCCTGCACACCGACGAGCAGCGGCTGCTGCAGGTGCTGCGCAACCTGCTGTCGAACGCGGTGAAGTTCACCGACAGCGGGGCCGTGGAGCTGGTGATCCGGCCGGCCGGGGCGGACGTGCCGGTGGCGATCCGGCAGCAGCTGCTGGAGGCGGGTTCGCTCCAGGAGGCGGACGGCGACCTGATCGCCTTCTCGGTCACGGACACCGGGATCGGGATCGCGGCCGGCAAGATGCTGGTGATCTTCGAGGCGTTCAAGCAGGCCGACGGGACCACCAGCCGCAAGTACGGGGGCACCGGACTGGGCCTGTCGATCAGCCGGGAGATCGCCCGGCTGCTGGGCGGCGAGATCCACGCGGCGAGCGAACTCGGCCGGGGCTCCACGTTCACGCTGTACCTGCCGCTGCACCCGAGCGAGCTGCCGCCGCAGGGCTACGCGCAGCCGGCGCCGGGCGGCCGCCCGGACCTGGCGCGGCGGGCACCCTTGGCGGAGCTGCCGCCGGCCGAGCCGCCGGCGCCCGCGCCGGTGCCGGCCGGACACGCGGGGGCCGCGGCGCAGGGGCAGGCGGCGAGCCCGACGCTGTTCCGGCGCCGCCGCAAGGTGCTGGGCGACCAGGACCGGCGGCCCGCGGCGCTGCCGGGGCAGCCGAACGGCCTGCCGGCGGCCGAGGAGCTGTGGGGGAGCCTCCAGGAGGAGGAGCCGCCCGTGCCGCGGACGTACGACTTCCACGGCGAGAAGGTGCTGATCGTCGACGACGACGTGCGCAACGTGTTCGCGCTGACGAGCGTGCTGGAGCAGTACGGGCTGGCGGTGCTCTACGCGGAGAACGGCCGGGAGGGCATCGAGGTCCTGGAGCAGAACGACAACGTGACGGTCGTCCTGATGGACATCATGATGCCGGAGATGGACGGGTACGCGACGACGGCGGCGATCCGGCGGATGCCGCAGTTCGCGGGGCTGCCGATCATCGCGCTGACGGCGAAGGCGATGAAGGGCGACCGGGAGAAGGCGATCGACTCGGGCGCTTCCGACTACGTCACGAAGCCGGTCGATCCCGACTACCTGTTGACCGTGATGGAGCAGTGGATGCGCGGGAAATGACCGTCCGGCCGGTCTCCGGGGCCGGTTGCTGACGCAGTGTGGCCGGACGGCGGTGGGCGGGCGGGAGACGGGGAACCTTCTGCTCTCCCACGCCGTTCCTGCTACGTGCACAGTGACATCTCGGTGACAGGGTGTGGCGATCTCGGGATGGGGGCTACCATGACCGGCACAAGGACGGGCGGGCTCTGCGTGTCGGGGAGGCCCCACGCCGGGGCGAGGAGGACAGGGCATGGTGCAGAAAGCCAAGATCCTCCTGGTCGACGACCGACCGGAGAATCTGCTGGCGCTGGAGGCCATCCTCTCTGCGCTCGATCAGACACTGGTCCGGGCGTCGTCGGGGGAGGAAGCGCTCAAGGCGCTGTTGACGGACGACTTCGCGGTCATCCTGCTCGACGTGCAGATGCCGGGCATGGACGGGTTCGAGACCGCGGCCCACATCAAGAGGCGTGAGCGGACCCGGGACATCCCGATCATCTTCCTCACGGCCATCAACCACGGCCCCCACCACACCTTCCGCGGGTACGCGGCCGGAGCGGTGGACTACATCTCCAAGCCCTTCGACCCGTGGGTGCTGCGGGCCAAGGTCTCTGTGTTCGTCGACCTCTACATGAAGAACTGCCAACTGCGGGAGCAGGCGGCGCTGCTGAGGCTCCAGCTCGAAGGCGGCCAGGGCGGCGCCGGCGCCAAGGAGTCCGCCGGACTGCTGGCCGAACTCTCGGCGCGCCTCGCGGCCGTCGAGGAGCAGGCCGAGGCCCTCACCAAGCAGCTCGACGACGAGTCCGCGGACGCCGCGGCCGTGGCCACCGCCGCCCACCTGGAGCGCAAACTCACCGGACTCCGCCGGGCCCTGGACGCCCTGGAGCCCGGCGCGGGCGGCACCGCGGCGGTCCTGCCCGCCCAGACCTGACGCCCGCCCGGACCTGACGCACGCTCAGGCCGGGCCGCCCGGTCTGGCCGTACGTCAAACCACCGACACCCGGCCCGACACGAACGGGTGAAGGGGTGGGCACACGTGTCCGCCGCCGCAAGCACCGGTAACCTCGCCCCCATGGCCTCACGTACCTCCGGCAAGGGTTCCCAGAGCAGCGGCGGGGGCACCGCCAAGGCCCGCTCCGGCCGTACGACGCCGGCGGCGAAGAAGGCCGCGCCCGCGCGCAAGCCCCCCGCCAAGAAGGCGGCCGCGCCCGCCCGCCGCGCCCCCGCGAAGAAGCCCGCACCCAAACCGGCACCGTCGCCCACCGGCGGAGTCGTCCGGCTGGTGCGCGCTGTCTGGCTCGGCGCCGCCCACGCGGTCGGCGCCGTCTTCCGGGGCATGGGCCGCGGCGCGAAGAACCTCGACCCCGCGCACCGCAAGGACGGGGTGGCCCTGCTCCTCCTCGCCCTCTCGCTGATCGTCGCCGCGGGCACCTGGTCCAACCTCCGCGGCCCGGTCGGCGAACTCGTCACCATGCTGGTCACCGGCGCCTTCGGCCGGCTCGACCTGCTCGTGCCGCTGCTGCTCGGGTTCATGGCCGTACGGTTCATCCGCCACCCGGAACAGACCGACGCCAACGGGCGGATCGGCATCGGCCTCACCGCCCTGGTCGTCGGCGTGCTCGGGCAGGTGCACATCGCGTGCGGCGCCCCCGGACGGGACGCCGGGACCGAGGCCATAAGGGACGCCGGGGGCCTGGTCGGCTGGGCCGCCTCGCAACCGCTCATCTTCACCATGGGGGCGCCGCTCGCGGTGCCCATGCTGGTCCTGCTCACGGTGTTCGGCCTGCTGGTGGTCACCGCCACCCCGGTCAACGCGATCCCGCAGCGGCTGCGCCAGCTCGGCGTCCGGCTCGGCGTGGTGGCCGCCGACGAAGAGGACCCGTACGGCACGGACACCGGGCTGGAGCACGACCCCGAGCAGTGGCAGGCCCGCTCCCGGCGGCCGGCCGGCCCCGTGGACCCGGCCGACCTCGCCGAGGAGGCCGCGCTCGACCAGCGGCGCCGGCGGCCGCGCCGCTCCCCGGCCCGGACCCCGCTGGACCGGCCGCTGGACGCCGTGGACGTGGCCGCGGCCGCCGCCGCCGCGCTCGACGGTGCGGTGCTCGGCGGCCTGCCGCCCTCGCCACTGGTCGCCGACCTGACCCGGGGCGTCGCCGCCGAACCGCCGGTCGAGACCACCACCCCGGTGCCGGTCGCCGCGCCCGCGCCCGCGGACCCGGCGCCCGCCCCGCCCGTACCCGCCGCCCGTCCCGCCGTGCCGCCGGTCCCGGCCGCGCCCCCGTCCGTCCCGGACCTCACCAAGGCGCCGCCGGAGACCGGCACGCCGCTGCCGCCGCGGGCCGAGCAGCTCCAGCTGCGCGGGGACATCACGTACGCGCTGCCCTCGCTCGACCTGCTGGAGCGCGGCGGGCCCGGCAAGACCCGCAGCGCCGCCAACGACGCGGTGGTCGCCTCGCTGACCAACGTGTTCATGGAGTTCAAGGTCGACGCGGCCGTCACCGGCTTCACCCGCGGCCCGACGGTCACCCGTTACGAGGTGGAGCTCGGCCCCGCCGTGAAGGTCGAGCGGATCACCGCCCTCACCAAGAACATCGCGTACGCCGTGGCCAGCCCGGACGTCCGGATCATCAGCCCGATCCCCGGCAAGTCGGCGGTCGGCATCGAGATCCCGAACACCGACCGCGAGATGGTCAACCTCGGCGACGTGCTGCGGCTCGCGGACGGCGACGACGACCACCCGATGCTCGTGGCGCTCGGCAAGGACGTCGAGGGCGGCTACGTGATGGCCAACCTCGCCAAGATGCCGCACGTGCTGGTGGCCGGTGCCACCGGCTCCGGCAAGTCCTCCTGCATCAACTGCCTGATCACCTCGGTCATGGTGCGCGCCACCCCCGAGGACGTCCGGATGGTGCTCGTCGACCCCAAGCGCGTCGAGCTCACCGCGTACGAGGGCATCCCGCACCTGATCACGCCGATCATCACCAACCCGAAGCGGGCCGCCGAGGCCCTCCAGTGGGTGGTGCGCGAGATGGACCTGCGCTACGACGACCTGGCGGCGTTCGGGTTCCGGCACATCGACGACTTCAACAAGGCCATCCGGGACGGCAAGGTCAAGCTGCCCGAGGGCAGCGAGCGCGAGCTCCAGCCGTACCCGTACCTGCTGGTGATCGTCGACGAGCTGGCCGACCTGATGATGGTCGCCCCGCGCGACGTCGAGGACGCCATCGTGCGCATCACCCAGCTGGCCCGCGCGGCCGGCATCCACCTGGTGCTCGCCACCCAGCGGCCCTCGGTGGACGTGGTCACCGGCCTGATCAAGGCGAACGTGCCGTCCCGGCTCGCGTTCGCCACCTCCTCGCTCGCCGACAGCCGGGTCATCCTCGACCAGCCCGGTGCCGAGAAGCTCATCGGCAAGGGCGACGGGCTGTTCCTGCCGATGGGAGCGAACAAGCCCGTCCGGCTGCAGGGCGCCTTCGTCACCGAGGACGAGATCGCCGGCGTCGTGCAGCACTGCAAGGACCAGATGGCGCCGGTGTTCCGGGACGACGTGACGGTCGGGCAGAAGCAGAAGAAGGAGATCGACGAGGAGATCGGGGACGATCTGGACCTGCTGTGCCAGGCCGCCGAACTCGTGGTCACCACCCAGTTCGGCTCCACTTCGATGCTCCAGCGCAAGCTGCGGGTGGGCTTCGCCAAGGCCGGCCGGCTGATGGACCTCATGGAGTCGCGGGGCGTCGTCGGCCCCAGCGAGGGGTCCAAGGCGCGGGACGTGCTGCTCAAACCGGACGAGCTGGACGGCGTGCTGGCGGTCATCCGGGGCGAAGCGCCCTGAGTCTCACCCGTTCGGGGTCACGGGGAAACCGTTTCCCTTGGACGTGCGTCAAGTTGAGGGAAGGGGCGGAACTGGACCGTCATCCGGCTCCTCCGGACTCGAGCCGGACACGGAGCCATACCGATGGCGTACAGAGGCCACCCTCCGGTTGCTCCCCCCTTTCGTCACCCCCCTAGACTGGACGTCCAGCAGGTGGCTACACGCTCGAAAGGCGCTCTCGTGTCCATCGGCAACTCCAACTCCCCCGAAGACGACCGTCCTTCGACCGACGACCGGCCTTCGATCGGGCGTGTCCTGAAGAAGGCCCGCATCCGTGCGGGCCTCACCGTCGACGAGGTCAGCGGCTCCACCCGCGTGCGCATCCCGATCGTGCACGCGATCGAGGAGGACGACTTCTCCCGCTGCGGTGGCGATGTGTACGCCCGTGGCCACATCCGCACGCTCGCGCGCGCCATCGGCATCGATCCGGAACCTCTGGTCGAGCGCTACGACGCGGACCACGGCGGCCGTCCCGCCCCCACTCCTGCCGCACCCCTGTTCGAAGCGGAACGGATCCGGCCGGAGCGGCAGCGGCCGAACTGGACCGCTGCCATGGTCGCGGCGATCGTCGCCGTGATCGGCTTCGTCGGCTTCACCGCGTTCGGCGGCGGCGACGACGCGCAGAAGAAGCCGGTCGCGGAGGGATCCGTCTCGCCGCAGCCCGCGCCCAAGCAGACCGCGGCCGTGAAGCCGGCCGTGCCGAAGCCGCAGCAGCCCCGCCCCGAGCCCTCGGACAGCGCCATCGCGGCCGCCCCGAAGGACATGGTCACGGTCGTGCTGTCCGCGGTCGACGGGCAGAGCTGGATCTCCGCGAAGGACGCGAACGGCCGACTCCTGTTCGACGGCATGCTCGAACAGGGCGACTCCAAGACGTTCACCGACAAGGAGGCCGTCGACCTCGTCCTCGGCGACGCCGGTGCGGTCACGCTGTTCGTGAACGGCAAGGAGGTCAAGGACGAGTTCCAGGCCGGCCAGGTCGAGCGGCTGACCTACACCAAGGACGACCAGCGCGACGCCCCCGCCCAGGAGGGCTGACCGGACCGGCCGGCCGCTCCGGAATCCGGAAACGGAATCCGCCGGGCGGTGCCGGGCCGGGCCGCCGCCACACACCGCCGGGATCCCCGGGGCGCAGCGCCGCGCCCCGGGGATCCCTGCTGGTCGGGGCACCCGGCAGGGGCCGGCGCCCGGACGAAGTACTCTTGAGTCCATGCCCGAACGCCGTACCGTCGCCCTTGTCACTCTTGGCTGCGCCCGTAACGAGGTGGACTCGGAGGAGCTCGCAGGCCGCTTGGCGGCGGATGGCTGGGAGCTCGTCGAGGACGCCGCCGATGCGGACGTCGCCGTCGTCAACACCTGCGGCTTCGTCGAAGCCGCGAAGAAGGACTCCGTAGACGCCCTCCTGGAAGCCAACGATCTCAAGGATCACGGCAAGACCCAGGCCGTCGTCGCGGTCGGCTGCATGGCCGAGCGCTACGGCAAGGAGCTCGCGGAGGCCCTGCCCGAGGCCGACGGCGTGCTCGGCTTCGACGACTACGCAGACATCTCCAGCCGCCTCCAGACCATCCTCAACGGCGGCAGCGTGGAGGCCCACACCCCGCGCGACCGCCGCAAGCTCCTGCCGATCAGCCCCGCCGAGCGCCAGGCCGCGCCCGCGGTGGCGCTGCCCGGCCACGCACAGGACACCCCGGCCGAGGCGCCGTCCGACCTGCCGGACGGTCTCGCCCCGGCCTCCGGGCCGCGCGCGCCGCTGCGCCGCCGCCTGGACACCAGCCCGGTGGCCTCGGTCAAGCTGGCCTCCGGCTGCGACCGCCGCTGCTCCTTCTGCGCGATCCCGTCCTTCCGCGGCTCGTTCATCTCGCGCCGCCCGAGCGACGTGCTGGGCGAGACCCGCTGGCTCGCCGAGCAGGGCGTGAAGGAGATCATGCTGGTCTCCGAGAACAACACCTCGTACGGCAAGGACCTCGGCGACATCCGGCTGCTGGAGACGCTGCTGCCCGAGCTGGCCGAGGTCGAGGGAATCGAGCGGGTGCGGGTCAGCTACCTGCAGCCCGCCGAGATGCGGCCCGGCCTGATCGACGTGCTGACCTCCACGCCGAAGGTCGTGCCGTACTTCGACCTGTCGTTCCAGCACTCCGCGCCGGACGTGCTGCGGGCGATGCGCCGCTTCGGGGACACCGACCGGTTCCTGGAGCTGCTCGACACGATCCGCTCCAAGGCCCCGCAGGCCGGTGTGCGGTCCAACTTCATCGTGGGCTTCCCCGGTGAGACGGAGGCCGACTTCGCCGAGCTGGAGCGCTTCCTCACCAACGCCCGCCTCGACGCGATCGGCATCTTCGGCTACTCCGACGAGGAGGGCACCGAGGCGGTCACGTACGAGAACAAGCTGGACGAGGACGTGATCGCCGAGCGGCTGGCGCACATGCAGCGGCTGGCCGAGGAGCTGACCTCGCAGCGCGCCGAGGAGCGCATCGGCGAGACCCTGGAGGTGCTCGTCGAGGCCGTGGGCGAGGAGGCCGGCGACGAGGACGGGGCCACCGGGCGCGCCGCGCACCAGGCCCCCGAAACCGACGGCCAGGTGGTGTTCACGACAAGCGAGGGGCTGGTCCGGGGCCGTATCGTCAGGGCAAAGGTGGTCGGCAGCCTGGGCGTGGACCTGGTTGCGGAGCCCCTGGACCTCGAGGAGGCGGCCGGATGACCGGAGTCCCGGCTTCAGCGGCGGGCGGGACCGGCCGTAGGCCTGCGCCCGGCGGAAAGCTGGGGGCTGCCGCGGTCAATCAGGCCAGCCTGTGGAACATCGCGAACATCCTCACGATGGTCCGCCTGCTGCTGGTGCCGGGCTTCGTCGTCCTGCTGCTCGCGGAAGGCGGGTACGACCCGGCCTGGCGGGCGCTGGCCTGGGCCGCGTTCGCCATCGCCATGATCACGGACCTGTTCGACGGGCACCTGGCCCGGACGTACAACCTGGTCACGGACTTCGGGAAGATCGCGGACCCGATCGCCGACAAGGCGATCATGGGGGCGGCGCTGATCTGCCTGTCCTCGCTGGGCGATCTTCCGTGGTGGGTCACGGGGGTGATCCTCGGGCGTGAGCTCGGTATCACCCTGATGCGGTTCTGGGTGATCAAATACGGAGTCATTTCGGCCAGTCGCGGTGGAAAGATGAAGACCCTGGCCCAGGGGACCGCGGTCGGCATGTACGTTCTTGCCTTGACCGGGCCGCTCGCGACGCTGCGCTTCTGGGTGATGGCCGTCGCCGTGGTGCTGACGGTGCTCACCGGTCTGGACTACGTACGCGAGGCGGTGCGCCTGCGGCGTGCGGGGCTGGCGGCGGAACGCGCCGTACCGGGCGGACAGGGCTGAGCGACAGGACTGAGTGGCGAGAACGGTCATGACAGCGAGCACGGGGGTGGATGGGACGGCCGATGCGGCTGGGGCCGCGGAGGACGTTCTGGCGCTGCTTGCTCAGCGTGACGAGACGCTCGCCGTCGCGGAATCGCTCACCGGCGGCCTGGTCGCCGCCGAACTGACCGCCGTTCCGGGCGCCTCCCGCTCCTTCCGCGGCTCGGTCACGGCCTACGCCACCGAGCTCAAGCAGCAGGTCCTCGGGGTGGACGGCCCGCTCCTGGCGCGCAGCGGCGCGGTGAACGCGCAGGTCGCCGCCGAGATGGCAGCGGGAGTCCGGAAGGTGCTGGACGCCTCCTGGGGGATCGCGACCACCGGGGTGGCCGGACCCGAGCCGCAGGACGGACAGCCGGTGGGGACCGTGTTCGTCGCGGTGGCCGGTCCGGCAGGCGGGAAAACCGCCGCCTTGAGATTGAACGGCGATCGAGCGGAAATCCGTAGGGAGAGTGTACGGAGGGTGCTCGAACTTCTCTTGAGCGAACTGCTGGAGAATGCGCGGAAACAGGGTATGGAACAGAACGGGGGGATTTGATGTTTGCAGCCCTGAGTGAACACGACATCGCTCCCCGCACGGCCGCAGCGCGAGGCGGTACGGTGGGGCGTGAAGGATGCCGCTACACGGTCAGAGGAGGGAGCCACCGATGATTCTGCTCCGTCGCCTGCTGGGTGACGTGCTGCGTCGGCAGCGCCAGCGCCAGGGCCGTACTCTGCGCGAAGTCTCCTCGTCCGCCCGAGTTTCGCTCGGCTATCTCTCCGAGGTGGAGCGGGGGCAGAAGGAGGCCTCCTCCGAACTGCTCTCCGCGATTTGTGACGCGCTGGACGTACGGATGTCCGAGCTGATGCGCGAAGTCAGCGATGAACTGTCGCTTGCCGAGCTGGCCCAGTCGGCCGCGGCGAGCGAACCGGTGCCGGTCCGCCCGATGCTGAATTCGGTCTCGGTGGCTTCGGTCACCGTCCCGACCGAGCGGGTGACCATCAAGGCGCCGGCGGAAGCGGTGAACGTCGTAGCCGCTTGAGTCGAGCCCGGGGCGAGGCCCCGGCCGGGTGTGCACGGGATCGTGTGTACCGGGCCGGGGCCTCGCGCCGTTGTGGATGCGCGCCGTGCGGGGGTGCGGGAGGATGGGGCGGGTCCCCGACCCCGGCCGGAGGAGGCAGCGGTGTGGCGGATACGGACGCCCCTGCTGGTGGCCGCGGCGGTGGCCGGCGGCGTGCTGTGGTGGTGGGCCGTGCTGCGGCTGGCCCTGGTGCCCGGCCGGACCGGAGTGGTCGAGGGCGCGGTGGCGGTCGGCGGCTGGGGGCTGAGCCTGCTGCCGGTGCACTGCGTCCCGCTGGCCCGGGCGGCCGGGGTGTCCGAGGCGCGGCGGCGGGGCGAGGGGCCGGTGGGGCGGGCGGTGGCAGGGATGGCCGCCGGGGCGGCTACCAGGGCATGGCGACGCCGCCGTTCGGGCGGAGGATCTGCCCGGTCATGAAGGACGAGGCGTCCGAGGCGAGGAACAGCACGGTCTGGGCGATGTCCTCGGCCTCGCCGACCCGGCGCAGGGGGGACATCCGGGCCATCGCGGCCTCGGTCTGCTCCTGCACCCCGGGGTCGTGGCGGTCGGTCATCGGGGTGCGGATCCAGCCGGGGGCCACGGCGTTCACCCGGATGCCGAGCGGGCCGGCCTCGGTGGCGAGGGTCTTCGTGAGCTGCACCACGGCGGCCTTGGCGGCGCTGTAGCAGAGCAGACCGGGCTGGGCGGCGTCCATGGCGCCGGAGGCCATCGTGACGATGCTGCCGGGGCGGCCGGCGTCGGCCATGGCGCGGGCGGCCTCCTGGCAGGTGCGCAGGACCCCCTTGAAATTGATGTCGAACACCCTGTCCAGGTCCTCGTCGCGGGTGTCGAGAACGCTGCTCGTGTGCATGACCCCGGCGATCGCGGCGGCGATGTCCAGCGGGCCGGCGGCCGCGACGGCGGCGCGGACCGCCTCGCGGTCGGTGACGTCGAGGGGGTGGCAGGAGGCGGTGCCGCCGCCGGCGGCCACCTGTTCGGCGGTCTCCGCCAGGCCCTTCTCGTCGCGGTCGGCGCAGTGGACGGTCGCGCCGGCGCTCGCGAGGAGGAGGGCGGTGGCCCGCCCGATGCCGCTTGCGGCGCCCGTGATCAGCGCGGTGCGGCCGGTGAGGTCGTACGAGGCGTGGGGTGAGGGCATGGCGGGACGGTACGGGCGGATCTGACGGATCGTCAAGAAGTCGGCCGGGAGGTTCGGGGGACGGGGTGTGGGCGCAGCGGGCGGGTGCAGCGGGTGCGGGGCGGGCGTCTCACGGCACCGGGCCCTGCTGGCAGCGGGGGCACCAGTAGGTGGGGCGGTCGGCCTGCGGGGATTCGCGGACCGGGGTGCGGCAGCGCAGGCAGGGGCGGCCGGCGCGGCCGTAGACGAACAGCTCCTGGCCGGGGCGGCGGAGGCCGGTGGTGTTGCGGGGGCGGCCGCCGGATCCGGTGTTCGCCTTCAGGAGGCGGTGGGCGGCGGCGGCCAGGCGGACCGGGGTGTCCTCGGGGAGCGCGCCGACCGGGGTCCAGGGGGTGGCGCCGGCGAGGAAGCACAGCTCGCACTTGTAGATGTTGCCGATGCCGGCCAGGTTGCGCTGGTCGAGGAGGGCTTCGCCGAGGGGGCGGGCGGGGTCCGCGGTCAGATGGCGGGCCGCGGTGCCGGCGTCCCAGTCCGGGCCGAGCAGGTCGGGGCCGAGGTGGCCGACGACACGGTCCTCCTCGGAGGTGCGGAGCAGGTCCAGGACGGGGAGGCGGTAGCCGACGGCGGTGTGGCCGGCGGTGCCGAGGATGGCGCGGATCTGGTGGGCGGGGCCGCCGCGCCAGGGTGCGCCGGCGGGGAAGACGCGCCAGGCGCCGTCCATGCGGAGGTGGGAGTGGAGGGTGAGGCCGCCCTCGATGCGGGTGAGGAGGTGCTTGCCGCGGGGGGTGACGTCCAGGACCGTGCGGCCGGTGAGGTCGGTGGTGGCGAGGCGGGGTGTGCGGAGGTCCGAGCGGGTCAGTTCGTGGGTGGCGAGGGCGGTGTGGAGTCGTCGTGCCACGTGCCAGATGGTGTCGCCTTCGGGCATGGGGTCATTGTCCTCCCGGCGGGCGGCTTCGGGGGCTCTGCCCCCCGGCTCCCCCGCCTCAATCGCCGGCGGGGCTGGAATTGGCTGGGCGGGGTGGCGGAGGGATCGGGGGGGATCGGGGTGGGTGGGTCAGGGGCGGGCGCGGAGGCCTCGGGGGGTGGGGTGGAAGCCGGTTGATTCGAGGGGTGCGGAGTAGGGGGAGGTGAGGGCGGGGGTGCCGTTGATGCGTTCGATGGTGAGAGGGGGGAGAGTGCCGGTGCGGGCGCCCGTGGTGAGGGCTTCGGCCGCCCCGGCGAGGCGGGGGTCGTCGGGCGGGAGCCAGGCCAGCATGGTCTTGCCGCCGCGCTCCAGGTACACGGCCGGCTCGCCGTCGACGAGCACCACCAGCGAACCCGCCTTGCGGCCCGGCTTGTGGCCCGCTCCCTCCGGCGGCTCGGGCCACGGCAGGGCCGCCCCGTACGCGTTCGCCGGATCGGCCGCCGCCAGCACCAGCGCGGGGCGGCCGCCGGACTCGCCGCGGTCCCGGGCGTTGGCGGCGGCCCGCAGCCGGTCCACCGCCCCGTCCATCGCGAACTGCGCCGCGCCCAGCCCCTCCACCACGTACCCGCGGCGGGCCTGGCCGCTGTCCTCGAAGGCCGACAGGATCCGGTAGACGGCCGAGAAACCGCCCGCCACGCCCTCCGCGGCCACCGCCCCGCGGGTCACGACGCCGTGCCGGTCCAGCAGCGTACGGGCCAGGGCGTGTGCGCGGTGGGTGGCCTCAGGTTCGGCCGCGGGCAGCAGCGACCAGCGGCCCGCGACCGTCGGCGGCCCGCTGCGGGACACCGACGCGCCGAGCGAGCCGTAACGGCCGCGCGGCACCGTCCGCTTGGCCCGGTGCGCGGTCGAACCCGCGGTACGGCCCGAGCCGAGCAGCGCGCGCAGCGGCGCCAGGGTGTCGTTGGTCAGCCGGCCCGACCAGGCCAGGTCCCAGACCGCGTCCGCCAGCTGAAGGTCGGTCACCTCCGGGTGTCCGGCCGCTCGTACCCGGTCGGCGATCTGGCGGAAGAACAGCCCGTACCCCCCGGCCAGGGCAGCCAGCACCGCCTGGTGCAGTGGGCCCTGCTCCATCGGGTGCGGCTCCGGCAGCAGCAGCGGTGCCGAGTCCGCCGGGTACAGGGAGATCCAGCCGTCCTTGCCGGGCAGCGCCCCGGCGCCCGCCCACACCACCTCGCCGGTCGTCGTCAACTCGTCCAGCAGCGCGGGGGAGTAGCCGCTCACCCGGGACGGCAGCACCAGCTTCTCCAGCGCGGAGGCCGGCACCGGCGCGCCCTGGAGCTGCTCCACCGCCCGCGCCAGCCCGTCGATGCCGCGCAGCGCACCGCCCAGGTGCTGCCACTGCGGCAGGAACGCGGCCAGCGCGGCCGGCGGCACCGGCTCCAGCTCGTGCCGCAGCGCCGCCAGCGACCGGCGCCGCAGCCGCCGCAGCACCGCCGCGTCGCACCACTCCTGGCCGATGCCCGCCGGGTGGAACTCGCCCTGCACGACCCGCCCGGCCGCCGCGAGCCGCTGCAGCGCGCCCTCGGTCACCGCCGTGCCCAGACCGAACCGGCCGGCCGCCGCCGACGAGGTGAACGGGCCGTGCGTCCGGGCGAACCGGGCCAGCAGATCGCCCAGCGGATCCTTCACCGGCTCGGTGAACGCCTCCGGCACCCCCACCGGCAGCGCGGTGCCCAGTGCGTCCCGCAGCCGGCCCGCGTCCTCCACCGCCGCCCAGTGCTCCACCCCGGCGATCCGCACCGCAATGGCCCGCCGGGCCGCGCCCAGCTGCTGCGGCCAGGCCGGCTCCGCCCCGCGCGCCGCCAGCTCGTCCGCGGTCAGCGGTCCCAGCAGCCGCAGCAGGTCCGCGACCCCCTCCGCGTCCTTCACCCTCCTGTCCTCGGTCAGCCACTGGAGCTCCCGCTCCAGCTCCGCCAGCACCTCCGCGTCCAGCAGCTCCCGCAGCTCCGCCTGGCCGAGCAGCTCGGCCAGCAGCCGCGAGTCCAGCGAGAGCGCCGCCGCCCGCCGCTCGGCGAGCGGGGAGTCGCCCTCGTACAGGAACTGCGCCACGTACCCGAACAGCAGGGAGCGGGCGAACGGCGACGGCTCGGGGGTGGTGACCTCGACCAGCCGCACCCGACGGGCCTCGATGTCCCCCATCAGCTCGACCAGCCCCGGCACGTCGAACACGTCCTGCAGGCACTCCCGTACGGCCTCCAGCACGATCGGGAACGAGCCGAACTCGGACGCCACCTGGAGCAGCTGCGCAGCCCGCTGCCGCTGCTGCCACAGCGGGGTCCGCCGGCCCGGGCTGCGCCGCGGCAGCAGCAGGGCACGGGCCGCGCACTCCCGGAACCGGGAGGCGAACAGCGCAGAGCCGCCCACCTGCTCGGTGACGACCCCGTCCACCTCACCCTTGTCGAACAGCACGTCCGCGGCACCCAGCGGGGCCTGCTCGCCGTCGAACGCGAAGTCCGGGAGCCCGCCGGCCGGATCGTGGTCGAGCAGGTCCAGCCCCAGCAGGTCGGCGTCCGGCAGCCGCAGCACGATCCCGTCGTCCGCGTGCATCACCTGCGCGTCCATCCCGAACCGCTCGGTGAGGCGGGCCCCCAGCGCCAGCGCCCACGGCGCGTGCACCTGCGCACCGAACGGGGAGTGCACCACGACCCGCCAGTCGCCCAGCTCGTCGCGGAACCGCTCGACGACCACCGTCCGGTCGTCCGGCACGTGCCCGCAGGCCTCCCGCTGCTCCGCCAGGTACGCGAGCACGTTGTCCGCGGCCCACGCGTCGAGGCCCGCGGCGAGCAGCCGCAGCCGGGCGTCCTCGTCCGGCAGCCCGCCGACCTCCCGCAGGAACGCGCCGACCGCCCGGCCCAGTTCCAGCGGCCGGCCCAGCTGGTCGCCCTTCCAGAACGGCAGCCGCCCCGGCACCCCGGGCGCCGGCGACACCAGCACCCGGTCCCGGGTGATGTCCTCGATCCGCCACGACGTCGTGCCCAGCGTGAACACGTCGCCGACGCGGGACTCGTAGACCATCTCCTCGTCCAGCTCGCCGACCCGGCCGCCGCCCTTCTTCGGGTCGGAGCCGGCCAGGAACACCCCGAACAGGCCCCGGTCGGGGATCGTGCCGCCGGAGGTGACCGCCAGCCGCTGTGCGCCGGGGCGGCCGGTCACCGTGCCCGCCACCCGGTCCCACACCAGCCGCGGCCGCAGTTCGGCGAACGCGTCCGACGGGTAGCGGCCCGCCAGCATGTCGAGGACCGCGGTGAACGCCGACTCGGGCAGCGCGGCGAACGGCGCGGCCCGGCGCACCAGCGCCAGCAGGTCGTCCACCTGCCAGGTGTCCATGGCCGTCATCGCCACGATCTGCTGCGCCAGCACGTCGAGCGGGTTGGACGGCACCCGCAGGGACTCGATGGAACCGGAGCGCATCCGCTCGGTCACCACCGCCGCCTGCACCAGGTCGCCGCGGTACTTCGGGAACACCACGCCCGTGGAGACCGCGCCGACCTGGTGCCCGGCCCGGCCCACCCGCTGCAGTCCGGAGGCCACCGACGGCGGCGACTCGACCTGCACGACCAGGTCCACCGCGCCCATGTCGATGCCGAGTTCCAGGCTGGAGGTGGCCACCACGGCCGGCAGCCGGCCCGCCTTGAGGTCCTCCTCCACCAGCGCCCGCTGCTCCTTGGACACCGAACCGTGGTGCGCGCGGGCCAGCAGCGGCGGGGCGCCGTGCGCGGCCCCCGACTGGGCCATGACCTCGGCCGGCGGCGGGCCCTCGGGCAGAGCCTCGCCCGTGGCCCGCTCGTACGCGATCTCGTTGAGCCGGTTGCACAGCCGCTCCGCGAGCCGCCGGGAGTTGGCGAACACGATCGTCGAGCGGTGCTGCTGGACCAGGTCGGCGATGCGCTCCTCGACGTGCGGCCAGATCGACGGCTTGTCGCCGCCCTCCCGCTCCTCCGTGGCCGGCGAACCGCCCAGCTCGCCCATGTCCTCGACGGGCACCACCACCGACAGGTCGAACTCCTTGCCGGACGGCGGCTGGACGATCTCCACCCGGCCGCGGGGCGCCAGGTAGCGGGCCACCTCGTCCACCGGCCGGACCGTCGCCGACAGGCCGATCCGGCGGGCCGGGCGGGGCAGCAGCTCGTCCAGCCGCTCCAGGGACAGCGCGAGGTGCGCGCCGCGCTTGGTGCCGGCGACGGCGTGCACCTCGTCCAGGATCACGGTCTCGATGCCGGTGAGGGCTTCGCGCGCGGACGAGGTCAGCATCAGGAACAGGGACTCGGGCGTGGTGATCAGGATGTCCGGCGGCCGGGTGGCGAGCGAGCGCCGCTCGGCGGCCGGGGTGTCGCCGGAGCGGATGCCCACCCGGATGTCCGGCTCCGGCAGCCCGAGCCGCACCGACTCCTGCCGGATGCCGGTGAGCGGGCTGCGCAGGTTGCGCTCCACGTCCACCGCGAGGGCCTTCAGCGGCGACACGTACAGCACCCGGCAGCGCTTCTTCGGCTCGGCGGGCGGGGCGCCGGCGGCCAGCCGGTCCAGCGCGGCCAGGAACGCGGCGAGGGTCTTGCCGGATCCGGTCGGCGCCACGACCAGCACGTCGGAACCGGCGGCGATCGCCTGCCAGGCACCCTCCTGGGCGGCCGTGGGCAGGGCGAACGCCCCGGTGAACCAGGAGCGGGTCGCGGGGGAGAAGGAGTCGAGCGCAGATCCGGCCATGCGTCCCATCGTGCACCCCTGCACTGACAGCGGGGGCGCGCCGGGTGGTGCGCGGGTCAGCCCGGCAGGCCCCGGCGTTCGCGGCGGTAGGCGCCCGGGGGGACGCCCACGATGCGGGTGAAGTGCCGGTTGAGGTGGGGCTGGTCGCTGAAGCCGACCGCGACCGCCGCCTCACCCGGTGCCGTGCCCGACTCCAGCAGCCGGCGGGCGGCGCGGACCCGGGCGTCGGTGAGCCAGGTGTGCGGGGGCATCCCGTACGCGTCGCGGAACGCCCGCAGCAGGGCGAACGGGCTCGTCCCCAGCTGCGCCGCCAGCTCGTCCAGCGACGGCGGGTCGGTCAGCCGCTCCGCCAGCACTTCGCGGGCCCGGGCGGCGGTGGCGGCACCCGCCCCCGGGGCCGTGCGGACCGGCAGGGGGCCGCCGTACCGGCCCAGCATCCGGGCCACCGCCATCCGCAGCAGGCTGTCGGCGGCCAGCGCGTTGCCCTCCTCGGCCGCCCGGTGCACCTCGCTGATCAGCCGGCAGCCCTCCGCGTCGGGCACCGTGGACTCGCGGAAGCCGGGGGTGCCGCGCAGCGTGGACAGCTCGCCGGCGACCTCCGCGACGATGTCCCGGGCCGGGTACAGGGTCGCGTACGCCCAGCCCTCGGGGGCGCCGGCCCGGGCGGTGTGCGGCACCTCCGGGTTGATCAGCACCACGCTGCCGGGACCCGCCCGGTCGGTGCCGCCGGGCAGGCCGACCTCCTCGATGCCGCCGGTCACCGCGGCGATCACGTACCCGTCGTGGGCGTGGCGCGGGAAGGTGTGGCGTACGTAGTGGGCGCGCAGGAGGTCCAGGCCGGGCAGCTGCGCGGGCTGCCAGTGCCGCGCCCACTCGCCGGTGTCCCGCCCCGGCCTGACCGTACCCATGACCCCATTCTGCGGGTGCAAGAACGTACAAGACGACCGGCGGACCGCGCGCATAGCGTCGGGGCGTGGCAGATCAAGTGGCAGACGACGTGGCGGGCCGGGTGGCCGGCCGGCAGACAGGGCCAGGGGCCGGGCAGCGGCCGGAACCGGCCGCGGGCCCCGGACACGCGGCCCGCGGGGCGGTCATCAGGGACGCGCTCGGCGTCGGCATCGCGGTCGGGCTCTCCGGCTTCGCGTTCGGCGTGACCGCCGCGGGATCCGGTCTCAGCGTGGCGCAGGCCTGCGTACTGAGCCTGCTCGTCTTCACCGGCGCCTCGCAGTTCGCGCTGGTCGGCGCGCTGGCGGCGGGCGGCAACCCGTTCACGGCCGCCGCCGGGGCCTTCTTCCTCGGCACCCGCAACGCCTTCTACGGACTGCGCCTGTCGCAGCTGCTCGCGCTGCCGAAGGCGGTGAAGCCGTTCGCCGCGCACTGGGTGATCGACGAGACGACCGCGGTCTCCCTCGCCCAGCGCGACCGGTCGTCGGCCCGCCTCGGCTTCACCGTCACCGGCCTCAGCCTCTACGTGCTGTGGAACGCGACCACCCTGCTCGGCGCCCTGGGCGCGGAGGCCATCGGCGACACCGCCGCCTGGGGGCTGGACGCGGCCGGACCCGCCGTCTTCCTCGCGCTGCTCGCCCCGATGCTCAAGACCGCGACCGAGCGGGCGGTGGCCGTGCTGGCCCTCGTCCTCGGCCTGGGCTTCCTGCCGGTCCTGCCGGCCGGGGTGCCGGTCCTGGTCGCCGCGCTCGCCGCGCCCGCCGTCCTCTACGTGAAGGGGCGCGGCGAGCGGGCCCGCAGCGCCACGGACGAAGGAAGGACCCGATGAACGTCTGGATCGCCATCGCCGTCACGGCGGCCGGCTGCTACCTCGTCAAACTGGCCGGCCTGCTGGTCCCGGCCGGCGCGCTGGAGCGGCCGCTGGTCCGCCGGCTGTCCGCGCTGCTTCCGGTGGCGCTGCTCGCGGCCCTCACCGCCCAGCAGACTTTCAGCTCCGGCAGCGCCCTCGTTCTTGACGCCCGCGCCGCCGGTCTCGCGGCCGCCGGGGCTGCCCTGCTGCTGCGCGCCCCGTTCCTGGTCGTCGTCGCGGCCGCGGTGGCGGTCACCGCGGGGGTACGGGCGCTGGGCGGCTGAGCAGGTCGGAGCGGCCATGGGCGCGGAGGGTCAGCAGGGCCTCGATGGTGGCGATCGGGCGGCGTTCCAGCGAGCTGCCCGGAGCCCAGGCGCGGCGCCGGACCGGCCAGCCGCCGTCCTCCTGCTGCTCGGCGGCGAGGAAGTCCAGCGAGCGGGCCATCTCCTCGTCGGTGAACCAGCTGCGGGCCGGGGACTCCGGCCGCCGCGCCAGATCGTGCGGGAACAGCTGCTCGCCGGGCCCGCCACCTGCCGGAACGGGGTGCTCCGCCCGCCGCTGGGGATCGAGCACCACCAGCTCCTGCTCGCGCACCAGCCGGCCCAGCCGGTCGGCGGCGGCCGCGGCCCGGGACCGGTCCGGGACCCCCTCCAGGAAGGACACCGCGGCCTGGATCTCGTACGGGTGGGCGTGGTGCAGGGTCTCCACCCGCTCCCAGCACCACTCGGTGGCGCGGAACAGCCAGGCGTGCCAGATCCGGTTGCGGTGCAGCAGACCGACCACCGGCCCGGTGGTGAGCAGCGCGCTCGACGGGTCGTCGAGGTCCGGGTGCCACGGCGCCGCGGGGAACGGGCGCGCGGTGGGGCAGCGCAGCGGCAGAGCGCCCTCCGGCGTGGACACCTGCGTCAGGTGCCGGCACAGCCGCTCGATGCGCTGGCCGGCGCACCGGCCCAGGCTGTCGAGGACGCGCAGGGCGTGCGCGGTGTGCAGGGGCTGGCTCGCCGGGCCGCGCAGGTCCGGATCGAGGGCGTGCCCGTAGCCGCCGTCCCCGTTCAGGTACGGGCCCAGGGCGGCGTCGACCGGGTCGGGCCCGCCGCCCAGGAAGTGGAAGGCGAACCTGCGCTGCTCCAGCACCCGCGCGGTGAGCCAGACGAACTGCTCGGCGCGGGCCAGGGGGGATGCCTCGTCTCCAGCCATGGACGGAACGGTAGGGCGGTGCGGGGGCCCGGCACCGGTGAACGGGCCGGGGCCACTCTCCGGGGCGGGATACTGGGTGCATGCGGTTGACGATTTTCTGGGAGCGGATGTCCGACCACTTCGGTGCGGGGTACGCCGACTCGTTCGCGCGCGACCACGTGATGACGGAACTGGGCGGCCGGACCGTGCACCAGGCGCTGGATGCGGGCTGGGAGGCCAAGGACGTGTGGCGCGCAGTGTGCGCGGCCGTGGACGTACCCGCCGACAAGCGCTGAGCCGCGGGCCGGTCGAGGCGCGCTCGGCCCCCGGCGGGAGGCCGACGGCCGGGAGCCCGGCGGGTACGGGAGACTTGCCGGGTGGCAGCCACAGACGAGACCGAGCAGGCCGGGGGCGCCGGGGCGCCCGCAGGGACGACGGACGGCCGGGCCGCCGGCACGGCGGACGCACCGCGCGCACCGGACCCGGTGGGCGCGGCGGTGTCCGTGCCCGGCGCCCGGACGGGCGAGGCCCCGGCCGGCCCCGCCCCCGCCGCTCCGGAGACGGCTCCCGCGGGCGCGGGCGGCGGCGGTGCGGGGGACGGCGGGATCACGGCCGCGACGCGGATGCCGCGCTGGCTGCCGCGGGCCGTGGTCCTCACCCTCGCCCTCTACGCCTGCTTCCAGCTCGGCAGCTGGGCCTTCCACCAGCTGATCGGGCTGCTCGTCAACATCCTGATCGCCTTCTTCCTGGCGCTCGCCGTGGAACCGGCCGTCGACCGGATGGCGGGCTGGGGCATGCGCCGCGGCCTGGCCACCTTCCTGGTGTTCATCGGGGTGCTGGCCGGCGCCGTGGGCTTCGTGCTCCTGCTCGGCACCATGCTCGCCGAGCAGATCGTCGAAATGGTGGCGGACTTCCCCCGCTACCTCGACTCGGTGATCAGCTGGCTCAACACCACCTTCGGCACCGAGCTGTCGCGGCTGGCCGTCCAGGACAGCCTGCTGCACTCGGACTGGCTCCAGAAGTACGCGCAGAACAGCGCGTCCGGCGTGCTCGACGTGTCCGCCACCGTGCTCGGCGGACTCTTCAAGCTGCTGACGATCGGCCTGTTCTCCTTCTACTTCGCCGCGGACGGGCCGCGGCTGCGGCGCGCCCTGTGCTCCGTACTGCCGCCCGCGAAGCAGGCCGAGGTGCTGCGGGCCTGGGAGATCGCCGTGGTCAAGACCGGCGGCTACCTCTACTCCCGCAGCCTGATGGCGCTGATCTCCGGAGCGGCGCACTACGTCCTGCTGGCGGTGCTCGGCGTGCCGTACGCGCCCGCGCTGGCGGTGTGGGTCGGGCTGGTCTCCCAGTTCATCCCGACCATCGGCACCTACCTCGCGGGCGCGCTGCCGATGCTGATCGCCTTCAAGGGGGATCCCTGGTACGCGGTGTACGTCCTCGGCTTCGTGGTGGTGTACCAGCAGTTCGAGAACTACGTGCTCCAGCCGAAGCTGACCTCGAAGGCGGTCGACATCCACCCGGCGGTGGCGTTCGGTTCGGTCATCGCCGGCACCGCGCTGCTGGGCGCGGTCGGGGCGCTCATCGCGATCCCGGCCGTCGCCACGCTGCAGGCCTTCCTGGGTGCGTACGTACGCCGCTACGACGTGGCGGACGCTGTCACGGGGCCGCGCCGGCCCCGGGGACCGCGCCCATGGCGGCGAGGATCTCGGTGACCTTGGCCTCGGTGGCGTCCTTCGTGGCGCCGCTGCGGCTGAGGACGCCGTCGCCGTGCTCCAGTTCCAGCAGGGCGAGCAGGACGTGCTCGGTGCCCACGTAGGGGTGGCCCAGGCGCAGCGCCTCCCGGAAGGTGAGCTCCAGGGCCTTCTTGGCGGCCGCGTCGAAGGGGATGAGGTCGGGGACCGCTCCGGCGGCCGGCGGCAGGACCGCCGCGACGGCCTCGCGCACCGCCCCGGGGCTGACGGACTGGGCCTTCAGTGCGACCGCCGCGAGTCCTTCGGGCTCGGACAGCAGGCCGAGGACCAGGTGCTCCGGGCGGATCTCGGCGTTGCCTGCGGACCGGGCCTCGGCCTGCGCGGTGACGACGACGTTGCGGGCCCGGGGGGTGAAGCGGGCGAAGTCCTGGGCGGCCTCGCCCTCGCCGTCGGCCTTGGGGACGAAGCGCTTCTGGGCGGCCTGGCGGGTGACGCCCATGCTCTTGCCGATGTCGGTCCAGGAGGCGCCGGAGCGGCGGGCCTGGTCGACGAAGTGTCCGATGAGGTGGTCGGCGACGTCGCCGAGGTGCTCGGCTGCGACGACGGCGCCGGTGAGCTGCTCCAGGGCGTTGGTGTGGGAGGTCTTGATGGCCTCGATGAGGTCGTCGAGGCGGACCGGATGGGTCATGCGGACGGGTTCCACCGAAGGGTTCGTCATGGGTGCAACCCTAGGTTGACAGTCGGGGAGTGTCAACCTCCGGTTGACAGGTTCAGGCCGCTTCCGGCACGCCCGGCTCGAAGCCGGCCAGCATCTGCTCCAGGGCCACCTGGTCGGGCCCGATGAACGGATCGAGGCCCGGCGCCGTGCTCAGGGTGTCGAGCATCCGGCCGGTGAGCCCGGTGGCCGGCGGCAGGTGCGTCGACAGGACCCGCGCCGCGTTCATCTCCCGCAGCGGCTGCACCGTCGCCAGGTACTTCTCCGGATCCGCCACCGCCACCCACGGGCTGTCGACCGCCGCCCACAGCAGCTGGGCGGCGTGCAGCCGGTCCGGGTCGACGTCCGCGGCCTCGCCGCCGTCGGCGAGCTCCGCCGAGGGCATCGGGCCGCCGAAGCAGTCCGAACTGAAGCAGGTGTCCGACCGGTCGTCGTAGAAGCCGACGGTCGCCGGGTTGTCGAAGAGCGGCGGCCGGAAGCCGCGCAGGGTCCGGTCGCCCACGTCGAGGGACTGTCCCGGGTTCAGGAACCAGACCCGGTCCATCGGGAGCGGGCGCTCGGTCGACATGATGCCCGCGCCCAGGAACGTGGTGACCACCCGCGCCCGCGGCGCCGCCGCCAGCAGCGCGAACAGCCCGCCGGTGTGGTCCCGGTCCGGGTGGGTCAGCCAGATCCACCGGACGTCGGCCGGGTCCATCACCTCGCCCAGCCGCGCCAGGAAGTCCCGGTCCGGCAGGCTCAGGCCGGTGTCCACGACCACCGGCTCGGCCGCGTGCAGGACGAAGGCGTTGACGGGGAGGAACCCGATGCCGGGCACCTCCAGGTGGTCGGCGATCACGGTGACATCCGGTCCGGCCTTCACGAGCGACATGGCCACTCCCCTGGCTCCTGCGGACTTGCAGAGACCCTTCCATCGTGCTGCCGGGCACGGCGGGGCGCATCGCGGGGCGGGGCGAGCGGCGCACCCGGGGGACCGCCGCCGGTCAGGCCCGGGGATCCGCCATCCGGGTGAACGAGCGACGGTAGGCGCGCGGCGGCACGCCCCGGCGCCGGACGAACTGCTCGCGCAGCACGGCCGCACTGCCGTAGCCGACCCGCCGGGCGACCTCCTCCACCGGCAGGTCCGTCGTCTCCAGCAGCTCCTCGGCGCTGCTCAGCCGGAGGTCGCGCAGCCAGGCGTGCGGGGTGGTGCCGGTGGCGGCGGCGAACCGGCGGGCGAAGGACCGTTTGCTCATCACGGCCCGGCGCGCCAGTTCGGCCACCGGCAGCGGCTCGTCGAGGTGTGCGCGGGCCCAGGCGAGGACCTCGGCGAGCCGTTCGTCCCGGCCGTCCTCCGGCACCGGTGCCGCCAGGTACTGGGCCTGGCCGCCGTCCCGGTGCGAGGGCAGCACCATGTCCCGGGCGATTGCGTTGGCCGCGGCGGCGCCGTGCTCGCGCCGGATCAGGTGCAGGCACAGGTCCGCGCCCGCCGCGGCGCCCGCTCCCGTGACGACCGGCCCCTCGTCGAGGTACAGGGCGTCCGCCTCGACGGTGACACCCGGGTACGTACGGGCCAGCAGTTCCGCGAAGCGCCAGTGCGTGGTGGCCCGCCGCCCGTCGAGCAGCCCCGCGGCGGCGAGCGTGAACGCCCCGACGCAGTGCGCGGCCACCAGGGCGCCGCGCGCCCGGGCCGCCGACAGGGCGCCGAGCACCTCGGGCCCGGGCGCCGTGCGGAACCCCGCGCCCGGCAGCGCGATCACGAGGTCGGCGGCGGCCAGCCGGTCCAGCCCGTGCGCGACCGTCACCGGCACGCCGACGTCGGTGGCGACGACGGACCCCGCCCGGTCCGCGCACAGCGCGAAGTCGAAGGCGGGCAGGTCCGCCCCGCGCGCGGCGAACACCTCCGCGACGATCCCGACGGCGAGCAGGCCGACACCGGGCGGGGCGTACGCGGCGACGGTCGTGAAGGGAGGCACGCGCGGAGTATGGCACTTTTCCTGCGAACACTGGCATCCGTGCCACTCGTGGCCGTCCGGCGGGCCCGACAGGATCGGGTCATGACCGACGCACCCCGCGGCCGCAGCGCCGCCCACGTGATCCTGACCACCGGCTACACCCTCTCGACCGGCCCCGGCGTGGCCGCCACCGTCTCGTACGTCGCCGACGCCGGCCGGCACGTCATCGTCGACCCGGGCATGGTCGCGGGCCGCGACCGGATCCTCGGCCCGCTCGCCGCCCTGGGGCTGGGGCCCGACGACATCACCGACGTGGTCCTGAGCCACCACCACCCGGACAACACCATGAACGTGGGCCTCTTCGGCAACGCGCGCGTCCACGACCACAAGGCGATCTACCAGGCCGACCAGTGGACCGACCGGGACGCCGAGGGGTACGAGCTGACGCCCTCGCTGCGGCTCATCCGCACCCCGGGGCACAGCCCCGAGGACATCACGCTGCTGGCCGGCACGGACGCGGGCGTGGTCGCCTTCGTCGGCGACCTGTGGTGGCGTCCGGACGGCCCCGCCGAGGACCCGGTGGCCCCCGACCGCGACGGGCTGCGGGCCTCCCGGCAGCGCGTGCTGGCCGCGGCGGACGTCATCGTGCCCGGTCACGGCGGGGCGTTCGCGGCCGACGCAAGCGCGCCGCTCTAGGTGCGTCGTCCCGGGTGTCGGCGGGGCCGGGCGGGGTGGGCGCGGCCCGGGTGACGGGTGCGGCGTGGCTCGCTTGACAGGGAAATCGAACATCCATTCTGATGAGTTATCCACAGCCGGAACGGCCGTGGAGGAGCATTGTCAGTGGCAGGCGTTAGCGTCTTTCACGTGAAGCGATCGACTCAAGCAACCCGGGTGGAACCCATGGCAGGCACCGACCGCGAGAAGGCGCTCGACGCCGCGCTCGCACAGATTGAACGGCAATTCGGCAAGGGCGCGGTGATGCGCCTCGGCGACCGGCCGAACGACCCCATCGAGGTGATCCCCACCGGGTCGACCGCCCTGGACATCGCCCTCGGCGTCGGCGGCCTGCCGCGCGGCCGAGTGGTCGAGATCTACGGGCCGGAGTCCTCCGGTAAGACCACGCTGACCCTGCACGCCGTCGCCAACGCGCAGAAGGCCGGCGGTACCGTCGCCTTCGTGGACGCCGAGCACGCGCTCGACCCCGAGTACGCCAAGGCCCTGGGCGTCGACACCGACAACCTCATCCTGTCCCAGCCGGACACCGGCGAGCAGGCGCTGGAGATCGTGGACATGCTCGTCCGCTCCGGCGCCCTCGACCTCATCGTCATCGACTCCGTCGCGGCCCTCGTGCCCCGCGCCGAAATCGAGGGCGAGATGGGCGACTCCCACGTCGGCCTCCAGGCCCGTCTGATGAGCCAGGCGCTCCGCAAGATCACGAGCGCGCTCAACCAGTCCAAGACCACCGCGATCTTCATCAACCAGCTGCGCGAGAAGATCGGCGTGATGTTCGGCTCGCCCGAGACCACGACCGGTGGCCGCGCGCTGAAGTTCTACGCCTCCGTGCGCATCGACATCCGCCGCATCGAGACCCTGAAGGACGGCACCGAGGCGGTCGGCAACCGGACCCGCTGCAAGGTCGTCAAGAACAAGGTCGCCCCGCCGTTCAAGCAGGCCGAGTTCGACATCCTCTACGGCCAGGGCATCAGCCGCGAGGGCGGTCTGATCGACATGGGCGTGGAGCACGGCTTCATCCGCAAGGCCGGCGCCTGGTACACGTACGAGGGCGACCAGCTCGGCCAGGGCAAGGAGAACGCCCGCAACTTCCTGAAGGACAACCCCGACCTCGCCAACGAGATCGAGAGGAAGATCAAGGAGAAGCTGGGCGTCGGCGTCCGCAAGAGCGCCGCTGCCGAGCCCGCTCCGGAGGCCGCCGCCGGCGCCGCCGCCGAGACGGACGCGGCCGCCGCCGTGCCCGCCCCGGCGTCCAAGGCCAAGACGGCCAAGGCCGCCACGGCCAAGAGCTGACCGTGGAGCACGCGGAGGAGCGTGTTCCCCGCTCGTCGAGGGCCGAGCGGGAAACGCCCCCCCAGAGTCCCGAGGAGCAGGCGCGGGCGATCTGCCTGCGCCTGCTCACCGGGACCCCGCGCACCCGGCGCCAGCTCGCGGACGCCCTGCGCAAGCGGGGCATCCCCGAGGAGGTGTCCGAGGAGGTCCTCTCCCGCTTCGAGGAGGTCGGCCTCATCGACGACGCCGCCTTCGCCGGCGCCTGGGTGGAGTCCCGGCACCACAGCCGCGGCCTCGCCCGCCGGGCCCTGGCCCGCGAACTGCGGACCAAGGGCGTGGACTCCGCCCTCATCGACGACGCCATGGGCCGCCTCGACTCCGACCGCGAGGAGGAGACGGCCCGCGAACTCGTCGACCGCAAGCTCCGCGCCACCCGCGGCCTGGACCGCGACAAGCGGATCCGGCGCCTCGCCGGGATGCTGGCCCGCAAGGGCTACCCGGAGGGCATGGCCCTGCGGGTGGTGCGCAGTGCCCTGGAAGCCGAGGGCGAGGAGACGGACGACCTGGGGTACGGCGCGTACTGACCGCGGGGGACACCGGGCGTACCGCCCCCGGCTGCCGCACCACCCGGCGGGGGCCCGCCCCCGCCCGGGGTGGGGTTTGTCCCCGGGCGCATTGACCGGGGCACGCCAATGCTCGGCAGGGGTTCCGGCCAGCAGGCTGGGCCCATGCTGCTGCGCTACGCACTCAAGACCCTCTGGTACCGCACCGCCGGCTTCCTCGGCGCCTTCGTCGCGCTCCTCTGTGCGGCCGCCCTCATCACCGCCTGCGGCACCCTCCTGGAGACGGGACTGCGGGGCCGGATCGCCCCCGAGCGGTACGCGGCCGCGCCGCTCGTGGTCTCCGCCGACCAGAACGTGCACCAGACCACGGTCAAGCGGAAGAAGGGCAAGACCAAGGTCAAGCACAAGGCCAAGCCGGTCGCCGAACGGGCCTGGCTGCCCGCCGGCACCCTGGAGAAGGTCCGCGCCCAGCCGGGCGTCGGCCGCGCCGTGCCCGAACTCACCTTCCAGGCCGTCCCCCTCGCCGCCGCGGCCCCCGGCGCCACCCCCGTCCCGGTCACCGGCGGCCCCCGCACGTACGGACACGCCTGGGAATCCGCCGCACTCACCCCCTTCACCCTGGCCGAGGGCCGCGCCCCGCGCCGGCCGGGCGAGGTCGTCGTCGACCGGGCGCTCGCGGCCCGCGCCGCCCTGCACCCCGGCGCCCGCCTCACCGTCCAGGCCACCGCCGAGCCCCGTACGTACACCGTCACCGGCATCGCCCGGGCCGGCGGCGCCCCCGGGGGTGCCCTCGCCCACCAGAGCGCGCTGTTCTTCACCGGAACCGAGGCCCGCCGGCTCTCCGGACGGCCCGCCGGCAGCCACACCGCCATCGGCGTACTGCCCGCCCCCGGCGTGACTGCCGACGCCCTGCACCGCACCCTCGCCACCGCCCTCCACGGCACCACCGCCGTGATCTCCACCGGTGATGCCCGTGGCAGGGCCGAGTTCGCAGACGCGGCCACCGCCCGCACCAAGCTGGTCTCCCTCGGCGGCGCCATGGGCGGCACCTCGCTGCTCGTCGCCGTCCTCGTCGTCGCCGGCACCTTTTCCCTGACCGTCCGCCAGCGCCACCGCGAACTCGCCCTGCTGCGCGCCGTCGCCGCCACCTCCGGCCAGCTGCGCCGCCTGCTCGGCCGCGAAGCCCTGCTCGTCGGACTCGCCGCCGCCGTGCCGGGCGCGCTCGCCGGACTGCCGCTGGCGGCCTGGCTGCACGGCCGCCTCACCGGCACCGGGGCGATCCCCACCACCCTCGAACGCACCGCCGGCGTGTTCCCCATGGCCGCCGCGGTCGCCGTCACGCTCGCCGGTGCCTGGGCCGCGGCCCGCATCACCGGCCGCCGGGTCGCCCGCATCCGCCCTGCCGAGGCCCTCGCCGAAGCCGCCGTGGAACGCCCGCGCCCCACCTGGCCGCGGATCGCGGCCGGCACCCTGCTGCTGGCCGCAGGAACCGTCCTCGTCGTCGTCCTCGCCGGACTGCGCACCGAGCCGGCCGCCACCCCCGTCACCTTCCTCGCCGTGGTGGTCCTCGCCACCGCGGTCGCCCTCCTCGGTCCGCTCCTGGTCCGCTGCGCCGCCGCCCTGCTGGCCCTCCCGCTGCGCACCACCGGCATCGGCGGCCGGCTCGCCACCGCGAACCTGCGCGGCCGGGCCGCCCGTACCGCCTCCGCCGTCACTCCCGTCGCCCTGCTCGTCGGGATGGCCTGCACGGTCCTCTTCGTCCAGCCGACCCTCGGCGACGCGGCCCGGGCCCAGGCCCGCGAGGGCGTCCGGGCCGGCTGGGTGGTCGCCGCCCGCGGCCCGGGCGTCACACCGGCCACCGCCGAACGGCTGCGCCGCACCCCCGGCGTCACCGCGGCCACGGAGATCGTGACCACCACCGTCCGCGTCGGCCTCACCAAGTACCCGGCCCAGGGCGTCACCCCCACCGGACTCACCCGCACCTGGGACCCGCAGGTCACCGCAGGCACCCTGGCCGGCTTCGGCGCCCGCAGCGCCGCGGTCAGCGAACTCGCCGCCGACCGGCTCGGCCTGCACCCCGGCAGCCCGCTGCGGCTCACCCTCGGCGACGGCACGCCGGTGACCGTCACCGTCACCGCCGTCTACGCCCGCGGCCTCGGCTTCGGCGACCTGACCCTGGCCCGCGGCCTGGTGGCCGCGCACGTGGACAACCCGCTCGCGGGCAGCGTGCTCGTCGCCACCGCCCCCGGCACCGGCCGGGCCGCACTCGACGCCGCCGTCCGCCCGTTCCCCGGGACCGCGGTGCTCGCCGCGGCGGAGGCCGACGCGCTGCGCGTCGGCCGGCAGCAGGCCGGCGCGGAGGTCAACCTGATCGCCATGGGCCTGGTGCTCGCCTTCACCGCGATCGCCGTCGTCAACACCCTGGCCATGTCGACCGCCGAGCGGATCCGGGAGTTCGCCCTGCTCCGCCTCACCGGCGCGACCCGCCGGCAGGTGCTGCGGATGCTGCGCACCGAGGCCCTGGCGGTGGCGCTGACCGGCACGGTCCTCGGGGCCGCGATCGCCCTCGCCGTCCTGACCGCCTTCAGCATCGGCATGACCGGCCGGGCGGCCCCCGCCGTGCTGCCGCTGGCGGCCGGCACGGTCGTCGGGCTGGCCGCCCTGCTCGCTCTGGTGGCGACCGCCCTGCCAGGCCGGGCCGCGCTGCGGGTGCGGCCGGTGCAGGTGGCCACCGCCGCGGAGTAGCGGCGGGCGGCGGGGGCCCCGGGCGGTGCCGGGACCCCCGCCGGACTGCTGGTGTCAGCCCGTCAGCCCGTCAGCCCGTCAGCCCGTACGGGGGCCACGGGCCGGTCGGACCACCGGGAGTCCGGCCGCCTTCCAGGCCTGGAAGCCGCCGATCAGGTCGGTGGCCCGGTGCAGGCCCAGCTGGTGAAGGGAGGCCGCCGCGAGGCTGGACGCGTACCCCTCGTTGCAGATCACCACGATCTGCAGGTCGTGGCCGGTGGCCTCGGGTACGCGGTGACTGCCCTGCGGGTCGAGCCGCCACTCCAGTTCGTTCCGCTCGATCACCAGCGCGCCGGGGATCAGCCCGTCGCGCTCGCGCAGCGCCTGGTAGCGGATGTCCACGAGCAGGGCGCCGGATCCGCCCGCGGCCCGGTGCGCCGACGGGGCGTCGATCCGCTCGTAGCCGGCGCGGACCCGGTCCAGCAGCTCGTCGATCCCGGTCGGGCCGGGTGCGTCGGCGCTCACTGCCAGTCCGCCGGACGCTCGACGTGCTCCAGCCGCAGGACGTGGCCGGTGCGGGAGTAGCGGCGGATGTGGGGGAGCGGCGGGTAGTACGCGTGCACGGAGACCGCGTGCTCGGTGGGGGAATCGTTGAACACGTCGTGCACGTGGAACTCGCGGAAGGCCCGGCCGGTGCCGGCGGCCAGGGTCCGGGTGCGGTCGACGTTCCCGGCCAGCTCCAGGCTCCGCCAGCCTTCCGACGGCAGCCGTACGGCCAGCGAGTGCTCGGTGAGCCGGCCCGCGGCGGTGGCGAACGCGCCGCGCGACTCGGCGTGGTCGTGCCAGCCGGTGCCGGTGCCCGGGGGCCAGCCGATCAGCCAGGCCTCACTGCCGCCGGGGCCGGCGAGCCGGACCCAGGTACGGCCGTCCGGGTCGAGCGGCAGGGAGGCGACCAGCTCGGTGTCGGCGGCGGTCCGGCGGGCGAAGTCGAGCAGTTCGGCGGCGCCGGGGCCGGTGCGGGGGGCATGCGGGGACAAGGTTGCAGACATGGGGGACCGTCCTGGGGTTCGCGGGGCGGCGCTGGGCGCGCGGGAAAGGGGCGAATCAGCAGGACGGCCGACACACGCAGCCTGCGAAGCGGAGCAGGTCCATGTGGACCCTCCGCCAGAGGCGTACGTCGGTGCCGGTCATGCCCGCGAGTAGACCACGCCCCGCCGAACCGGGTCAATCGCCCCCACTCGAACACGAACGGACCCCCACTGGACGGCCCCCGCCCTTCCGACCTGCGGCCCACGGGGCGGGGGCAACTCCACCCGACTCGGGTCGGCTGCCCACGGGGCGGGGGCAACTCCACCCGACTCGGGTCGGCTGCCTACCGGGCGGGGACAAAGTCCAGCCGACTCGGGCTGGCCGCCCACCGGGCGGGGGCAAAGTCCAGCCGACTTGGGCCGGCCGCCCGCCGGGCGGGGGCAAAGTCCAGCCCCTCCGGCGTTTGAGGAGCGGGGTTTGGGGCGGAGCCCCCAGAACTGCAACCCGGCCGGCGCCGGGCACCGGGGCTCCGCCCGGACCCGGGGGGCCACCCCCGGGGGGGGGGGGGGGGGGGGGCCCCGCC
>NZ_JAJAUZ010000068.1 GCF_020532645.1 Streptomyces bambusae | reverse complement strand
TCGGCTACGGCTGGTACACCGGCCCGGCCACCGCAGCCGCCCTCGCCCTGTCCGTCGCCGCGGCCACCGGCTGCGCCGCCCTGTTCGCCGCCGGCACCCGCCGGCGGCTCGCCGCCAGCCGGGCCCTCGACGACTTCGCCGCGGGCACCCGCCCGCTGTTCGCCGCCGTCACCGCGCTCTACGCCACCGCCCTCGTCGGCCTGCTCCTGCTCACCGGCGGCGTCCTCCCCACCGGACTCGCCCTCGGCTGCCTGCTCTTCCAGGCCCGGCTGCTCGCCGTACACGGCCGGGCCGCCGGACCCGCACTCGGCGCGGCCTGCGCCGCGGAAGCCGCCGCCGTCGCAGCCGGCCTGCCCGGCGCCGGACTGGCCGCCGCCGCCCTCGCCCTGCTCGTCCATGCCGGCGCGGCCCTGTCCCGCGCCTCCGCCCATTCCCGGGCCTGAGCCACCCGCCACCGGGCCGCGGAGCCGACGCCGCGGACCCACCCCACCACCCCTCTCACGAAGGAGAACAGCCAGATGACCGCCCAACCGACCGCCACGCCCCGTCGGCACCGAGGAGGCCAGCGATGAGGGTGCTGCTGATCGGAGCCAACGGATACCTCGGCCGCTACGTCGCCGACCGGCTCCTCGCCGACCCCGCCGTCCAGCTCACCGCGCTCGGCCGCGGCGACGACGCCGACGTCCGGTTCGACCTCGCCACCGGCAGCCCCGGGGCCCTCACCCGGTTCCTCGACGCCGTCCACCCGGGCGTCGTCGTCAACTGCGCCGGCACCACCCGCGGCGGAGCCCGCGAACTGACCCGCCACAACACCGTGGCCGTCGCCACCATCTGCGAGTCGCTGCGCCGCAGCGGCTGCGGCGCCCGGCTCGTCCAGCTCGGCTGCGCCGCTGAGTACGGGCCCAGCCAGCCCGGCTCCTCCACCGCCGAGGACGCCGTCCCCAGACCGGGCGGCCCGTACGGGGTCAGCAAACTCGCCGCCACCGAGCTGGTCCTCGGCTCCGGGCTCGACGCCGTCGTGCTGCGGGTGTTCTCCCCGGTCGGGCCCGGTACCCCGGCCGGCTCCCCGCTCGGCCGGCTCGCCGAGGCCATGCGCCGGGCCATGCAGTCCGGCGACAGCGAACTCAAGCTCGGCGGGCTCGGCGTCCAGCGCGACTTCGTCGACGTGCGCGACGTCGCCCGGGCCGTGCACGCCGCCTCGCTGTCCGCCGCCCAGGGCGTCGTCAACATCGGCACCGGCCGGGCCGTCCGGCTGCGCGACGCGGCCGCCGTGCTCGCCCGGGTCGCCGGCTACGGCGGCTCCCTCCACGAGGTCGACGCCCCCGCGCAGCACCCCGGCTACGGCAGCCGGCCCGGCCTCGCCGCCATCGGCGCCCCCCGCTCCGAGGCGACCTCCGACCAGATCGCCGCCGCCCTGCCGCCGTCGTACCCGTACCCCGACGGCTGCGGCGCCTGGCAGCAGGCCGACGTGCGCACCGCCCGCGACCGGCTCGGCTGGCGGCCGCGGATCAACCTGGAGGAGTCCCTCGCGGACATCTGGATGGAGGCCGCGTGTCGCATCTGACCAGCACCGGGGCCGCCCGCCCCGCCGCCACCGAGGCGGGCGGGCTGGGTGTCGGCGCCCCCGGCTACGCGCACCCGCTCGTCGCCCCCGTCGAATGGGCCGAGCTGAGCCGCCCCGGCACCCCGCTGCACTGGGCCGTGCTGAACGTCGCGGACGGCCCCGGCCAGCGCCCCGACCCGCACTGCACCGAAGCCGCCGGACGGCTCCGCGAGGCCGGCGGCACCGTCCTCGGTCATCTCGCCATGCGAGACGGCGAGCGGAGCTTCGGGGAGCTGGTCTCCGACGCCCACCGGTTCCGCGACTGGTACGGCGTCGACGGCTTCTACCTGGCCGCCGCGCCCGCCGGAGCCGCCGCGCTGGCCGCCGTACAGCGGCTCGTCCAGACGCTGCGGACGCTCGGCGGGCCCGCCTCGAAAGGAGTCCGGATCGTCCTCGGGCACGGCACCCACCCGTACCCCGGATACGTCGAACTCGCCGACCAGCTGGTCACGTTCGAAGGTTCCTGGGCGGACTACCGGTGGTCGCAGGTGGCCGAGTGGACGGCCGAGCACCCGCCCGAGAGGTTCTGCCACCTGGTCCACGGAGTGCCCCGCACCCACCTGGAGGAGGCGCTGCGGATCGCCCGCTGGCAAGGGGCCGGCACCATCTGGTTCACGGACCGCTCCGGACGCCCCGGCAGCGGGGACCCCTGGGCGGCCATGCCCGGCTACTGGGACGAAATCGTCTCGCGTATCGGACGGGGTGTCTCGGAATGAAGAGGGGCGTGGCAGTGTTACGGAAGAACAACCTTTGATTCTCCCCGTACCCGCGGGGATGACCCTGGAGTCCCCGTGTCGCTGCCACCCCTGGTCGAGCCGGCTGCCGAGCTCACCGTTGACGAGGTCCGTCGGTACTCCCGCCACCTGATCATCCCGGACGTCGGGATGGACGGGCAGAAGCGCCTGAAGAACGCCAAGGTGCTCGCCGTGGGTGCCGGCGGTCTCGGTTCGCCCGCCCTCATGTACCTCGCCGCCGCCGGTGTCGGCACCCTCGGCATCGTCGAGTTCGACGAGGTCGACGAGTCGAACCTGCAGCGCCAGATCATCCACAGCCAGTCCGACATCGGCCGCTCCAAGGCCGAGTCGGCGCGCGACTCCGTGCTGGGCATCAACCCGTACGTGAACGTGGTCCTTCACGAAGAGCGGCTCGAAGCCGAGAACGTGATGGAGATCTTCAGCCAGTACGACCTGATCGTCGACGGCACGGACAACTTCGCCACGCGCTACCTCGTCAACGACGCCTGCGTGCTGCTGAACAAGCCGTACGTGTGGGGCTCGATCTACCGCTTCGACGGCCAGGCCTCGGTGTTCTGGTCCGAGCACGGCCCCTGCTACCGCTGCCTCTACCCGGAGCCCCCGCCGCCGGGCATGGTCCCGTCCTGCGCCGAGGGCGGCGTGCTGGGCGTGCTCTGCGCGTCCATCGGATCCATCCAGGTCAACGAGGCCATCAAGCTGCTCGCGGGCATCGGCGAGCCGCTGGTCGGCCGCCTGATGATCTACGACGCCCTGGAGATGCAGTACCGCCAGGTCAAGGTCCGCAAGGACCCCGACTGCGCGGTCTGCGGCGAGAACCCGACCGTCACCGAGCTCATCGACTACGAGGCCTTCTGCGGCGTCGTGTCGGAGGAGGCCCAGGAGGCGGCGCTCGGCTCCACGATCACTCCCAAGCAGCTCAAGGAGTGGATCGACGCGGACGAGAAGATCGAGATCATCGACGTCCGGGAGAAGAACGAGTACGAGATCGTCTCGATCCCCGGCGCGAAGCTGATCCCCAAGGGCGAGTTCCTGATGGGCACCGCGCTCCAGGACCTGCCGCAGGACAGGAAGATCGTCCTGCACTGCAAGACGGGTGTCCGCAGTGCGGAAGTCCTCGCCGTGCTGAAGTCCGCCGGGTTCGCGGACGCGGTGCACGTCGGCGGCGGCGTGATCGGGTGGGTGCACCAGATCGAGCCGGAGAAGCCGGTCTACTAGGCCGCGCCGGATATCCGTACGGGAGGGCCCCCGGTCGCCGTGCTGCGGCCGGGGCCCTCCCGCGTGCGGGGCGGCCGGTCAGGTGCCGGGGCAGACCTGGCGGGCGGGCGGCACGGTGCCCTGGAGGAGGTAGGCGTCCACCGCCTTCTGCACGCACGGGTCGCCGCTGTTGTACGCGCCGTGGCCCTCGCCCTCGTACGTCAGCTCCACGCCCACGCCCGGGCCCAGCTTCTGCACCATCCGGCGGGCGCCCTCGTACGGGGTGGCCGGGTCGCCGGTGTTGCCGATCACCAGGATCGGGGCGGAGCCGGCCGCCGACACGTCGGGGGTCTGCCAGGCCCCGGCCACCGGCCACGAGCTGCAGCCCATCAGGCCCCAGCCGAGGAAGTCGCCGAAGACCGCCGAGGCCGCGCGGAACCGCGGCAGCCGCTCCTTGGTCTGTGCCAGGGTGAACCGCTCCTTGGAATCGGCGCAGTTGATCGCGGTGTTCGCGGCGTTCAGGTTGCTGTACGTGCCGTCCGGGTTGCGGCCGTTCATCGCGTCGGACAGGGCGAGCAGCAACTGGCCCTGACCGCCGTCGGCTTCGTCGAGGCCCTGCTCCAGCAGCGGCCAGTACTCCTTCGAATACAGCGCCTGCGCAATGCCGTTGGTGGCGGCGGTCTCGGTGAGCTTGCGGGTGCCGACCGCGATCGGCTTGCTGCGCAGCCGCTCCTGGAGCTCCACGATCCCCTGCTCGACCTCCTTGGCGGTGGCGCCCGGCAGCAGGCACTTCTCGCCGCGTTCGACGCAGTCCTGGGCGAAGTTGCCCAGCGCCAGCTGGAAGCCCTTGGCCTGACCGAGGGCGGACTGCTCCGCGGTCTTCGTCGGGTCCACGACCGCGTCGAACACCGCGCGGCCGACCTTGGCCGGGAACAAGTGGGCGTAGACGCCGCCGAGTTCGGTGCCGTACGAGATGCCGAAGTAGTGCAGCTTCTCGTCGCCGAGGGCGGCGCGGATCCGGTCGAGGTCGCGGGCGGCGTTCAGCGTGCCGACGTGGGGGAGGACGGTGCCGGAGTTCTTCTCGCAGGCGGCCGCGTAGCGGCGGATGCCGGCGGTGAAGGCCTGCTCCTCGGCGGGGCCCTCGGGGGAGGAGTCGGTCTGGTAGTAGGCGTCCAGCTCCTGGTCGCTCTCGCAGCGCACGGCGGCGCTGCGGCCGACGCCGCGGGGATCGAAGCTGACGAGGTCGTAGCGGGCGCGCAGCCGCTGGTAGTCCTTGGCGGCGCCGGGCAGGTTCGCCACGCCGGAGCCGCCGGGGCCGCCGAAGTTGTAGACGAGGGATCCGATGCGGTTCTTCTTGTCGAGGGCCTTCGCGCGGATCAGGGCCAGCTCGATGGTGTCGCCGTCGGGGTCGGCGTAGTCGAGCGGGACGTCGAGGGCCGCGCACTGCCATTCGGCGCCGGGGGGTTCGCCGATGCCTTCCGCGGCGGAGGGGGCCGGGCAGGAGTCCCAGGTGAGTTTCGGGGCCTTGGCGGCCTGGCCCTTGTCGTCGTCGCCGCAGCCCGTGGCCGCCACGGCCAGCAGGGCGGCGACGGTGGCGAGGGCGGTGGCGCGGCGTCCGGATCTCGTCATACGGCCCATCCTGTGCGGCGTCGCCCCTCCCTGCCCGCCAGGTGCCCCATGCGGGTGTCCGGGCCCGGCCTCAAAGCCCCGGGGCTCCGCCCCGGACCCCGCGCCTCAAACGCCGGCGGGGCTGGATTTGGCCCCGCAGGATCCAGCCCGCAGGCAGAGTCCGGCAGGGGCAGATCCGGCCCGTCCGGCGATTGGGGACCGGGGTTCGGGGCGGAGCCCCGGTCACATGGCGGGGCTCAGGGCCAGGGCGGCGGCCTGGCGGCCCGTCGCGACGCAGGCGGCGACGCCGACCCCGTCGTAGGCCGCCCCGCACAGGAAGAGCCCCGGCAGCTTCGTTACCGCGGCCCGGATGTCCGCCACCCGCTCCCGGTGGCCGATGCCGTACTGGGGAAGTCCGCGGTCCCAGCGGGAGACCCGCGCAGCCACCGGCTCGCCCAGCGGCCCCACCGCCCGGTGCAACTCGCCGACGGCCGTGCGGACCAGCTGCCGGTCCGGCCGGTCGAGGACGTCGTCACCGATCCGCCCGACCGACGCCCGCAGCACGAACAGGTCCGGGGCGGCGTCCCTCAGCCAGCCCCACTTGTTCGACAGGAACGAGGCCGCCTTCAGGACCCGCCCGTCCACCGGCGGCACGAGGAACCCGTTCCCCGCGGGCAGCGCGGGCGCCCGGTCCCGCGCGAAGGCCATGGTGATCACCGCCGTGGAGGCGTGCGGGATCCCCGCCAGCCCCTCCTCCGCCGCCGGCGAGTGCGGCCGCAGCAGCTCCGCCGCCGCATACGCCGGCACCGCGAGCACCACCGCGTCCGCCTCCATCGTCAGCGGCCCGTCCGCGGTCGTCGCCAGCACCCGCCACCGGCCCCCCGCCGTCCGCTCCAGCGCCCGGGCCGCCGTCCCGGTCAGCACCCGCGCCCGACTCGCCCGCGCCACCGCCTCCGGCAACCGCCCGGCACCTCCCACCACACCCTGCACGGCCACGGCCCGCCCCGGCACACGGCCCGAGCCCTGCACGCCCACGCCCCGCTCCGGCCCGCCTCCCGCGCCCGGTGCGCCCGCCGTCCGCCCCGCCCCACCGCCTGCGCCCTGCGCACCCCCGCCCCGCCGAAGGGCCGGCGCGAGCGCCCCGCCCCGTTCGGCCAGGGCCGCGATGCGCGGCATGACGGCCCGCAGCGACAGGGCGTCGGCGCGGCCCGCGTAGATGCCGCCGAGGAGGGGTTCGACCAGCCGGTCCACGGCCTCCCGGCCGAAGCGGGCCGAGAGGTGGGCGGCCACCGAGACGTCGCCGGTCAGCGGCGGGGCCGGCAGGTGGGGTTCGGCCGCCGCGCGGGCGGTGCCCTCCGGGGAGAGGATCCCGGTGGCGGCCAGGGCCGCGGGGTCGGTGGGGATGCCCATGACGTGCCCGGCCGGCAGCGGCCGCAGCGCGCCGCGGGTCCAGAGGGTCACCGGCGCCTGCGCCGGATCGCACAGCGAGCCGCCGAGCCCGACCGCCCGGGCCAGCTCCACCGCCTCGGGCCGCAGCGCCATCAGGGACTCGGCCCCCTCGTCCACGGCGACCCCGGCGATCGTGCCGGTCCGCAGCTTGCCGCCGGTCTTCGGCGCCCCCTCCAGGACCGTGACGTCCGCCGCGCCGCGCAGCTCCCACGCCGCGGCGAGCCCACTGATGCCGCCGCCGATCACGATGACTGAACGCATGATTCCGCTCTCTTGGAAGGATCGGTGCCCAGCAGCGCCCGCACCTCGTCCTGGTACGGGAAGCCGCCCGGCCGGTAGTCGCAGTACGGGTCCGGCGCCAGGACGTCCCCGGTCGCCGCGTACGCACGCGACCGCGAGCCCCCGCACACCGCCTTGAACTCGCACGCCCCGCACGCCCCCCGCAGCAGCCCCGGATCCCGCAGCCGCGTGAACAGCTCCGACTCCCGGTAGACCGCCGTCAGCGGCACGTCCTTCACGTTGCCCGCCGACACCGGCAGGAACCCGCTCGGATGCACCTCACCCGTGTGCGACACGAAGGCGAACCCGCGCCCCGCCGACACGTCCAGCGGAGGCCGCCGTACCGCACGCCGCTCCCCGTCGAACAGGCCCAGCCCGGCGGCCCGCCGCGACAGCAGCCGGTACAGCGGGCCCAGCGCCGGCCGCTCGCCCTTCGCGTCGAGCACAGCCCGCTGGAGGGCGACCCGCCGGAAGTGGTGGCCCTCGGTCGTCTTCACCGCCATCGCGGCCCCGCAGTCGTACAGGAAGTGCAGGACGTCCTCGGTCTCCGCCGCCGACAGCGCGCCCAGCCCGCCGCCGCGACCGGTCGGCACCAGCAGGAAGCCCGACCACAGCATCGCGCCCTCCCGCCGCACCAGCGCCGCGATGTCCGCGAGGTCCGTCAGGCTGTCCCGCGTCACTGTCGTGTTGATCTGCACCTTCAGGCCCAGCTCACGGGCCGCCCGCCAGCCGTCGAGGGTCCGGTCGAACACCCCCGGCATTCCGCGGAACGCGTCGTGCCGCCCGGCCGCCGAGCCGTCCAGCGACAGCGACACCGCCACTGCGCCGGCCTCCCGCACCGCCGCCAGGTTCGCCCGGGTCAGCGTCGGCGTACCGGACGGCGAGACCGCCACCCGCAGCCCCAGCCCGGTCCCGTACGCCACCAGCTCGCACAGGTCGGGCCGCTGGAACGGGTCCCCGCCCGTGATCACGAACAGCGGTGCCGGCCGCCCGAACGCGGCGACCCCGTCCATCACCCGACGCGCCTGCGCCCCGTCCAGCTCCCGCGGGTCGCGGGCCGGCTGCGCCGTGGCCCGGCAGTGCAGGCAGGCCAGCGGACAGGCCCGGGTCGCCTCCCAGATCACCAGGAACGGCCGCTCCGCCACCGCGTGCCGCGGCCGCCGCACCACCGCCCTACCCGCGCCCGCCGTCCTGCCCGCGCCCGCCGTCCTGCCCGCGCCCGCCGTCCGGCTCATGACACCCGCTCCCAGCCCCGCTTCGGCGGCCGGTTTGCCGTCAGGCGCGGGTCCCGCCGCCGGTAGACGACGTACGGCCGCACCAGGTACGCCAGCGGCGCCGAGAGCATGTGGACCAGCCGCGAGTACGGGATCAGCGCGAACAGCGTGAAGCCGAACAGGATGTGCAGCTTGAAGGCCAACGGGGCGCCCTGCATGAGCGCGTAGTCCGGCGACAGCGTGAACAGGCTGCGGAACCACGGGGAGATGCCCTCCCGGTAGTTGTAACCACCGTTCTGGCCCGTCGAGTTGAGGACGGTCGCCGTCAGCCCGAGCACGATCGCACCCAGCAGCACCGTGTACATCAGGTGGTCGCTGCGCAGCGTGGACCGGCGCACCGCGGGCACCCGCAGCCGCCGCCACAGCAGGATCCCGACGCCGGCCGCCGCCGCGGCCCCGGCGACCGCGCCGGTGGACACCGCCAGCAGGTGGTACGCGTGGTCGCCGAGCCCCACCGCGTCCGTCCAGCTCATCGGCACCAGCAGGCCCACCACGTGGCCGAGCACCACGAACAGCATCCCGAAGTGGAACAACGGCGACCCGATCCGCAGCAGCCGCGACTCGTGCAGCTGCGAGGAGTGCGTGGTCCAGCCGAACCGGTCGTACCGGCCCCGCCACACCGTCCCCGCGACCAGCAGGGCGACCGACACGTACGGCAGCACGCCGAACAGGAGGAGGTCCATTACGCCGGAGTCCTTTCCGCGAGGGACGGCCAGGGCAGGTCGGCGGGCGCGTCGATGCCGGGCCCGAACGGCTCCAGCGCCGTCCCGGCGCCCACCAGCTCCTGCGGCGGCCCGCTGCGCGCCAGTGCCCTCGCCGCTGCCTTCGTCTCGGGCGACGGCCCCGGCAGGGTCGCGCAGACCGCCGCCAGCACGGCCGCGTACGGGCTGCCCGCCTCGGCCAGCGCCAGCCGCAGCAGCTCCAGACCGGCCCGGTGCTCCTGCAGCAGCTCGGTCCCCGCGGCCTCCCGCAGCGCCGCGAACTCCAGCGCCGCCGGCAGGAAGTCCGGCAGCTCCTCGCCGGCGAACTCCAGCCCGAAGTCACGGTAGATCCGCTTCAGCCGCACCAGCGACAGGCCGCGCCGCCGGGTGTCCCCGTCGGTCCACCACGTCAGGTACAGGCAGCGCCGGTTGCGGGTGTCGAAGGTGTCCGTGTAGCGGGCGCACAGCGCGGCCGCCGAGTGCCGCTCCGCGTCGTCGAGGAACTCCCCGAGCAATGCGGCCGGTTCGGCGGTCGCCCCGGCGAGGGCCGCACGGAGCCGCGGGAGTTCGTCGTGGAAGCGGTCTCCCGGGTACTGGAGCACGCAGCCGGCCACCAGCCGCACCAGCGCATCGCCGCTCATCGGTTCCGAAGGGCTCACGAAGTCCTCCTGGCAGGGCTGAGGTTGAGCAGGACGCGCGAGCCGGGGCCGGCGGCGGCGTCCGCCACCGGGCAGCCCGCGTCCACGCCGTCCGCGGGAAGGGGATGGGAGCCGGCCAGCTCCTCGGCATCGGCGCGGGCCGCCGACGGGACGACGAACCGGTCCTCCTGCTTGGCGATCGCCAGCAGCCGGAACATGTCCTCCATCTCCGCCCCGGTCAGACCCACCGCCTTCGCGATGACCTCGTCGCGCTCCTCACCGAGGTTGATCCGCCGCATGTAGGCGCGCATCGCGGCCATCCGCCGCAGCACCGCCTCCACCGGGTACGCGTCGCCCGCGGTCAGGATCTCCGCCAGGTACTCGACGGGGATCCGCAGCGCGTCGATCGCCCCGAACAGGTTCCCCGCGTCCTCACCGTCCCGGCCGGTCGCCGCCACCGCGTCCACCACCGGCGACAGCGGCGGCACGTACCAGACCATCGGCATCGTCCGGTACTCCGGATGCAGCGGCAGCGCCACCTGGTACGTCGCGATCAGGTCGTAGACGGGGGAGCGCCGGGCCGCGTCGAGCCACTCCTCGGTCAGCCCCGCCGCCCGGGCCGCGGCCGCCACCTGCGGGTCGTGCGGATCCAGGAAGCACTCCAGCTGCGCCGGGTACAGGTCGTGCTCGTCCTCGACGGACGCCGCCTCCGCCACCTTGTCCGCGTCGTACAGCATCACCCCCAGGTACCGCATCCGGCCCACACACGTCTCCGAGCACACCGTCGGCATCCCGACCTCGATCCGCGGGAAGCAGAACGTGCACTTCTCGGCCTTGCCGGTGGCGTGGTTGAAGTAGACCTTCTTGTACGGGCAGCCGGTGACGCACATCCGCCAGCCCCGGCACCGGTCCTGGTCCACCAGGACGATGCCGTCCTCCTCCCGCTTGTACATCGCACCCGACGGGCACGACGACACGCACGCCGGGTTCAGGCAGTGCTCGCACAGCCGCGGCAGGTAGAACATGAAGCTCTGCTCGAACTCGAACCGGATCCGCTCGCCCACCTTGTCCCGGATCCGCTCCACCACCGGGTCCTTCGGCGCGTGCTCGGGCCCGCCGCCCAGGTTGTCGTCCCAGTTCGGGCCCCAGGTGACGGTGTCCATCGGCTCGCCCGTGAGCTGCGAGACCGGCCGGGCCGTCGGCAGGTCCTCGCCGGCCGGGGCCTCCGTCAGGTTCTTGTAGTCGTACGTCCACGGCTGGTAGTAGTCGGAGATCTCCGGCAGGTCCGGGTTGGCGAACAGCTTGCCCAGCTTCGCCAGGCGGCCGCCGGCCCGCAGCCGCAGCCGGCCCGACCGGGTCCGCTCCCAGCCGCCCTTCCACCGCTCCTGGTCCTCCCAGCGGCGCGGATAGCCCTGCCCGGGCAGCGTCTCCACGTTGTTGAACCACACGTACTCGGTGCCCTGCCGGTTGGTCCACGCCTGCTTGCAGGTGACCGAACAGGTGTGACAGCCGATGCACTTGTCGAGGTTCATGACCATCGCGACCTGTGCCATGACGCGCATCTAGAACTCCACCTTCTGGTCGCGGCGGCGGATCACCGTCACCTCGTCGCGCTGGTTTCCCGTCGGGCCCAGGTAGTTGAACGCCCACGTCAACTGGGCGTAGCCGCCGACGAGATGGGTGGGCTTGAGCATCACGCGGGTCAGCGAGTTGTGGATGCCGCCGCGGCGCCCCGTCTTCTCCGTCTTCGGCACGCCGACCGTGCGCTCCTGCGCGTGGTTCATGTAGACCGTGCCGGGCGGCATCTTGTGCGAGACGATCGCGCGGGCGGTGACCACGCCGTTGCGGTTGACCGCCTCGATCCAGTCGTTGTCGCGGACCCCGATGGCCTCGGCGTCCTGCGGTGACATCCACACCGTCTGCCCGCCGCGGCCCAGCGTCATCATGTACAGGTTGTCCTGGTACTGGCTGTGGATCGCCCACTTGTTGTGCGGGGTGAGGTAGCGCACCGCCACCGTCTTCCCCTCGACCCGCCCGACCTCGGGCTCCCCGTACAGCCGGTGCATGTCCAGCGGCGGCTTGAACACCGGCAGGCCCTCGCCGACCTCGTGCAGCCAGTCGTGGTCCAGGAAGAAGTGCTGCCGGCCGGTGAGCGTGTGCCAGGGCTTGAGGTGCTCGGTGTTCACCGTGAACGCCGTGTACCGGCGGCCGCCCGCCTCCGATCCCGACCACTCCGGCGAGGTGATCACCGGCACCGGCCGGGCCTGGGTGTCCGCGAACGAGATCCGCTTGCCCTCGGCCTCCGCCGCCAGATGGGCCATGTGCGTGCCGGTCTTCTTCTCCAGCGTCTCGAAGCCCTGCACCGCCAGTCGGCCGTTGCTGGTGCCCGACAGCGACAGGATCGCCTCGCAGGCCCGCTGCGCCGTGTCCAGCCGCGGCCGGCCGGCCGCCACCCCGGTGCGGACCGTACCGTTCTTCGCCCCCAGGTACGCGACCTCCTCGGCCACGTCGTACGTGATGGCCTTCGTCGTCACGCCCAGCCGGTCCACCAGGGGTCCGAGTGCGGCGAACTTCTCGCCGACGGCCCCGTAGTCCCGCTCGACGACCGCCAGGTCGTACATCGTCCGGCCCGGCACCGGCGCGCACTCGCCCTTGGACCAGTCCAGCGCCACCCCGCCCGGCTGCGCCATCTCGCCGCCCGGCGTGTCGTGCTGGAGGGCGGTGGCCACCAGGTCGCGGCGCACCCCCAGGTGCTCCCGGGCCAGCTCGCCGAACCGGCGGGCCAGTCCGAGGAACGCGTCGTAGTCGGAGCGGGCCTGCCACGGCGGGTCCACCGCCGGGGTGAAGGCGTGCAGGAACGGGTGCATGTCCGTCGAGGACAGGTCGTGCTTCTCGTACCAGGTCGCCGCCGGCAGCACCACGTCCGACAGCAGCGTCGTCGACGTCATCCGGAAGTCCATCGACATCAGCAGGTCGAGCTTCCCCTCGACGTCCGCCTCCCGGTACACCACGTCCTTCGGGCTGCAACGGGGCCCGCCCTCGGGCAGGTTGGAGTGCGTGCCCAGAAGGTGCTTGAGGAAGTACTCGTTGCCCTTCGAGCTCGATCCCAGCAGGTTCGCCCGCCATACGTTCAGCACCCGCGGCCAGTTGCCCGGCGCGTCCGGGTCCTCTCCCGCGAACCGCAGCGTGCCCGCTTGGAGTTCGCGCACCGCATCGGCCACCGGGTCCTCGGACGCGCCGAGTTCCAGCGGATTGCGGTCGAACGTCGGGTACGAGGGCATCCAGCCCATCCGCGCCGACGCGGCCAGGCAGTCCGCACCCGACATCCCCGCGAACGCGCCCGTCGCCAGCGGCGAGGCCAGCGCCTGCGCGGGCAGCGAGTCGTACCGCCACTGCCCGGTGTGCAGGTAGAACCAGGCCGCGCCGATCATCTGGCGGGGCGGCCGGGACCAGTCGGAGGCCGCCGCCAGGGTGGCCCAGCCGGTCACCGGACGGCACTTCTCCTGGCCGACGTAGTGGCCCCAGCCGCCGCCGTTGCGGCCCTGGCAGCCGGTGAGCGTCAGCAGCGCCAGGAAAGCCCGGTAGATCGTCTCGGAATGGAACCAGTGGTTGGTGCCCGCGCCCATCAGGATCATGCAGCGGCCCTGCGACTCCTCGGCCGTCCGCGCGAACTCCCGCGCCACCCGCACCGCCTGGGCCGCGGGCACCGAGGTCAGCGACTCCTGCCAGCCGGGCGTGCCGGGCTGCGAGGCGTCCTCGTACGACTGCGGCCAGCTGCCGGGCAGGCCCGGGCGGCCCACCCCGTACTGGGCGAGCATCAGGTCGAGCACCGTGGTGACCAGGCGGCCGCCGAGGCGGCGGACCGGGACGCCGCGGACCACCGTGCCGGCCTCGTCCTCCTCGAAGCGGGGCAGGACGACCTCTGCGGTGGTGCCGCCGTCCTCGCCGTACAGGGTCAGGCGGGGCACGGTGCCGCCGAGGTCGAGGTTCCAGTCCGGGGTGTCGCCGGAGCCCCAGCGGTGCCCGAGGGTGCCGTTCGGCACCACCGGGGCGCCGGTCGCGTCGTCGACCAGGACCGTCTTCCACTGCGCGTTCTCGGTGTCCTGCCCGAGATCGGCGGCCGTGACGAACTTGCCCGGCACCAGGCCGTGTTCGGTCTCCGTCAGCGACACCAGGAACGGCAGGTCGGTGTAGCGGCGCACGTAGTCCGCGAAGAACGGGGTCTCCCGCTCGACGAAGAACTCCTTCAGGACGACGTGCCCCATGGCCAGCGCCAGCGCGCCGTCCGTGCCCGGGTGCGGGTGCATCCACTCGTCGGCGAACTTGGTGTTGTCCGCGTAGTCGGGGGAGACCGCGACCACCTTCTGGCCGCGGTAGCGGGCCTCCGCCATCCAGTGCGCGTCCGGGGTGCGGGTGACGGGGACGTTCGAGCCCCACATCATCAGGTACGCCGCGTCCCACCAGTCGCCGGACTCCGGCACGTCGGTCTGGTCGCCGAACACCTGCGGAGAGGCCACCGGCAGGTCCGCGTACCAGTCGTAGAAGCTGAGCATCGGGGCGCCGATCAGCGAGTGGAAGCGGGCGCCGGCCGCGTGCGAGGCCATCGACATCGCGGGGATCGGCGAGAAGCCGGCGACCCGGTCCGGGCCGTGCTCGCGGATCGTGTGCACGTGCGCCGCCGCGACGATCTCCAGCGCCTCGTCCCAACTCGCGCGCACGAGACCGCCCTTGCCGCGGGACTGCTGGTAGCGGCGGCGCCGGCCGGGGTCGCGCTGGATGTCCGCCCACGCCTCGACCGGGTCCTTCAGCCGCTTCTTCGCCTCGCGGTACATCTCCAGCAGGGTGCCGCGGACGTACGGGTAGCGGACCCGGGTGGGGGAGTAGCTGTACCAGGAGAACGACGCGCCGCGGGGGCAGCCGCGCGGCTCGTACTCGGGGCGGTCCGGGCCCACCGACGGGTAGTCGGTGGCCTGGGTCTCCCAGGTGATGATCCCGTCCTTCACGTACACCTTCCACCGGCACGAGCCGGTGCAGTTCACGCCGTGCGTGGAGTGCACGACCTTGTCGTGGCTCCAGCGGTCCCGGTAGAACGCCTCGGCCTCCCGGCCGCCTGTCCGGTGGACCGTGCGCAGGTCCCCGGAGACCTCGGCGCGGGTGAAGAAGCTCCCGGCCCTGACCAGTGAATCGGCGGCCCCCCGGGGGCCGCCCTGATGCTCCTGCAAAGCGACCTCCAGGCCGGAACACGCGAATGGGGAGGGGGCGGCACGGAGCCCGGTGCGGAACGCCGGGCGCAGCGGCCCCGGATTCCGACCGTACGCCCGCTCACCAGCCCGGACCCGGGGTCGAAGGTCCCGACCACCGGTGACCTCCAGCCGCACTTTTCCGGGACCCGCGGTGCCATGCTGGAGACCCCCAACTGGCTTGGGAGGTTCGGAAATTACGTGCTGCAATGCCGATTTGGGCGACGGCGGGAAGGGGGCCGGGGTGGACGGTGTGCGGACGGCTCGGCGGACGGCTGCGCGGACGGGCGGGCGGACGCGGTGGCTGCCGGACCAGCACGGGGCGTGGGCGATGCTCGCCGTCCCCTTCCTCGGCGGGATCCTGCTCGGCGGGCCCGCCCCCGCGGACCTGGCACTGCTCGTCGCCTGGCCGGCCGGATACGTCGCCGTCCACCACGGGCAGCAGTGGCTGCGGCTGCGCCGGGTCGCCCGCAACCCGCGGGCCGCCGGGCGGCACGTACGGCCCGGGCTGGTCTTCGGGGCGGGGTGCGCGGCGCTCGGGGCGCCGCTGCTCTTCCCGTACCCGTGGCTGGTGCCGGCCGCGCTGTGCGCCGTGCCGTTCGTCGCCGTGAACACGTACCACGCGTGGCGCAACCGGGAGCGGGCACTGCTCAACGGGCTCGCGGCGGTCGTGCCGGCGTGCGGGATGCTGGCCGTGACGTACCGCATGGGCAGCGGGTCGTACGCGGGGGCGTGGCCGGCGGTGGCGGCCTGCCTCCTCTACTTCGGGGGCACGGTCCCCCACGTGAAGACGATGATCCGCGAACGGAACTCCCCGGTCTACCGCCGGGCCTCCGTCGCGTGCCACGCCCTCGCCCTGGCGGCCGCGGCCCTGCTCTCCCCCTGGCTCGCCCTCCCCTTCGCGGTCTTCCTGGCCCGAGCGGTCCTCCTCCCGCCCCGCCGGCCCCGCATCGCCGTCGTCGGCGCCGTGGAACTGACCTGCTCCCTCCTCCTCCTGGCCACCCTCCCCCTGGCCTTCTGACCCCGCGCCTCAAACCCCGGCGGGGGGCAAAGCCGGCCCGTCCGGCGCTTGAGGACCGGGGTTTGCGGCGGAGCCCCGAGGCCGGGCCGCGCCGGCGATCGGGGCGGGCACCCCCGGCGGGACACGAAGGCCCCGCCCCCCTACAGCGCTTCCTTGCGGGTCAGGTGGTTGAAGGACAGCCAGCCCGGCAGCACCGGCAGCCAGAACGTCATCAGCCGGAACAGAAGCACCGCCGAGATCGCGATCTCCTTGTCGAGGCCGACCGCGATCAGACCGAGCGTGAGGGTCGTCTCCACCGCCCCCACACCACCCGGCGTCGGCGCCGCGGACCCCAGCGCGTTCCCGGCGAGGAACACCACCGCGATGCTCGCGTAACTGATCGCCTGGCCACCCCCGAACGCCCGGATCGACGCATCGAGGCACATCACGAAGCAGCCGGTCAGCAGCAGCATCCCGCCGATCCCGGTCAGCAGCTTCTGCGGCCGCTGCAGCACGTCCAGCATCCGCGGCACGACCCCGGCGAACAGCGCCCGCACCCGGCTCGCCACGAACTTCCGCAGGAACGGGATCGCCGTCACCACCAGCACCAGCACCGCCACCGTCAGCAGCCCCGCGATCACCGTCCGGGACGGCGTCATCTCCGGCGTCTTCTCCGTACCCGTCAGGTAGCCGAACGACAGCAGCAGCACGATGTGACTGCCCAGCCCGAACAGCTGCGAGGCCCCGACACTGGCCACCGCCAGCCCCGGCCGCACCCCCTGCCGCTGCAGGAAGCGCGTGTTCAGCGCCACCCCGCCGATCGCCGCCGGCGCCACCAGCTTCACGAACGACCCCGCCACCTGCGCCAGCACCGTCCGCAGGAACGGCACCCGCTCCGGCACGAACCCCAGCAGGCTCATCGCCGCCGCGAAATAGCTCAGCGCCGAGAACGCGGCAGCCGCCGCCACCCAGCCCCACTGCGCCTCGCCGATCACCTTGTCGAACTGCACGTGCGTCAGCTGCGAGAGCAGGAAGTACGCGGCGAACGCACCCGCGATGAAACTCACCAGCGTCCGCGGCCGGATCCGCTCCAGCCGGGCCGGCTCCACCGGCGCCTGCGGCCGGATCAGCAGCACCTGCCGGCGGATCTGCGACAGCAGGTCCTCCTCGCGGGCCTCGTCCAGCGCCACGTCCAGCGCCTGCTTCTCGGCCTTCTTGTCGGCCTTCTTCTCGGCCTTCTCCGCCTTCGCGGACTGGCGGGCCGCCGCCGACATCGCCTCCCGGGCCTCCTTCGCCGCCTTCGAGGCCTCCAGTACGGCGTCCCGCTCGCGCTGCGACCGCTCCCGCGCCAGCCGCCGCAGCGTCGCCCGCGTGGACCGCGACAGCGCGATCGGCTGGAGCAGCGGCAGACAGTCCGCCACCGCGTCCCCGCCCAGCACCGCCACCGCCGACGCCACCGAACGCTCCGCGCCCACCCGCAGGCCCAGCGTCGTCAGCAGCTGCGCGATGTCCATCCGCAGCACCAGGTCACCGGCCGCGATCTCACCGCCCCGCAGGTCCGTCAGGGTGATCCTGCCGGAACGATCCACCACCAGCGCGTCCCCCGCGAGCCGCCGGTGCGCGATCCGCCGCGACTGCAGCGCCTTCACCTGCTGCCACGCGTTGCGGATCAGCTCGTCGGTGATCTCCTCGTCCGGCGTCGCGTCCAGCGTCCGCCCGCCCAGGTGCTCGTACACCAGCATCACGGCGTCCGGACCCAGCTCCGAGGTCGCGATCAGCTTCGGCGCGTTCGCCCCCGCCGCGATCGCCGCGTACGCGAGCAGCGCCTCCTGCTCCAGCGCCTGCCGCAGCGACTGCAGGCTCCGGCGGGTGGTGATCCCGCGCAGCGTCAGCCGCCGCCACACCCGGTAGAAGAAGCCCTGCGCCTGCTGCTCCCGGTCCACGACTGTCACGTCCAGCGGCGGCCCGTCCTCCAGCGTCACCAGGTAGCGGCGGCCCCGGTCGGTGTGCTCGGGGACCTCCGGCTCCTCCACCCGCATCGCCGTCACGGGCTGGAAACCGACCCGGCGCAGACCGCCCAGCAGGTTCTGCCCCGTCGGCCGCACGTTCGGCGAGCCGACCGCGTACAGCGTGCCGTACGCGACGGACCAGCCGATCAGCACGGTCAGCAGGATCGAGAACGGCGTCGTGTACCCGCCGACCAGCATCGCGAGCGCGTCCAGCAGCAGCACCACCCACAGCGCCACCCGCCACCGCGGCCGGCGGGTCATGCCCACCGCCGTCATGTACGCGATCACCGGCGCGAGGTAGCCGTGCACCGGATCGCTCATCGCCTCGCCCGCCTGCGGGCGGGTCAGCGCGTCCCGGATGGTGTCCGGGGCGGTCTGCGCCACCCACAAATCGGTGGCGAGCGTCACCCCGTGCGCAAGGACCGCGGCCAGCACGCCGTCCGCGATCCGCAGGCCGTCCCGTTTGATCAGCCGTTCGATCGCGAACGCGACCGGCACCAGCAGCACGGCGATGCTCGACACCAGGCCGGCGATCTTGATGAGGAGCGCCGGCGCCTGGCCGGTGCCCTTGCTGATGTCCGCCTCCAAGCCCACGGTCGTGCCGTGGGCGAACGCGGCGATGGCCAGGACCACGGCGATGCCGAGGATGCCGACGAGGACGCGCACCAGGTCCGACGGGCGGTGCACCCGGGCGGCCAGCAGCGGCTCGTCGACCTCGACCTGCTCCACGCCCTGCTCGGACAGCGGGTCGTCCGGCAGGTCCCGCACGTCCGGCCCGTCGAGGCCCGCGGTGCCGTCGATGCCGTCGGCGCCGTGCGGGGGCTGCGGTGCCCGCTCCGGCCCGGAGGCAGGCAGGGGCGGCTCCCCGGGGTCCGCGCCCCGGGGTGTGGACTCCGCATCCGGAGGGCTCACACCCTGCTCCTTCGCCGTCTCCGCCGTCTCTTCTTGATCTCGTATCACCAGTCACCGCCCGGAAGATGGTGGCACGGCCGGACCGTACGGGCGGTCGGCAGGGTGCGGTGTCGGTGCCATAGGGCAGCATGGGCCGGATGAGCGATGCGGTGCTGCCCGAGCTCCCCGAATACGCGGAGCGGGTCCTGGAGGTGGCCGAGCGGATTCCGCCCGGCCGGGTGATGACGTACGGCGACGTCGCCGAATGGCTCGCCCAGGAAGACGAGGAACGCCCCGACGGAACCGCCCCCGCCACCCGCGGCGGCCCCCGCCAGGTCGGCCGCGCCATGTCCCTCTACGGCGGCGCCGTCCCCTGGTGGCGCGTGGTCCGCGCCGACGGCACCCTGCTGCCCGGCCACGAACTCCGCGCCCTCGCCCACTACCGCGAGGAAGGCACCCCGCTGCGCCCCGCGCCCCGCTCCGCGGACGGCCACGTCCCCCGCCTCGACCTCCGCCGGGCCCGCTGGGACGGCACCGAAGGCACCGGGACGGCACCGGTCGGCGCCGGACCCGGCTGAGCCCGCCGGCCCGCCGCCCGGCCCGCCGCCGCCCCGTACCGGCAGCGGCGCGGCCGTCTTCGTACGCGGGTTGCCCGGGGCACGCCGGCGCGCGGGGTTGACGAAGCTCACACTGGACAGCTTCCGCCATGCAGGGCCCGTACGGGGAGCCGTGCACCCGTCCGGGCGACCGTCCCGGAACCGTGCGCGCACCGCCCGTCGTGGCGTAGCGTCTTTCCCTCGCGCGCATCCCCGCACGCCCGCACCGGACGTGCCGCGCGCCACCAGCGGCACCGTCAGCACAACCAGCACACCCACCAGCAGGGACCGGCGATCCACGTGAGCTCCTCCCCTTCCGGCCGTCGTACGCGGACCCATGACGCGTACCGACTGGTGCGCACCGGGCCGGGGCAGACGGATCCTCCTGTACTGGACGCAGCCCAGCAGGCGGTGGTTGACCACCCCGGCGGCCCGCTCCTCGTCCTCGCCGGCCCCGGCACCGGCAAGACCACCACCCTCGTCGAGGCCGTCGCCGCCCGCGTCGAGGCCGGCGCCGACCCGCAGCGGATCCTCGTCCTCACCTTCGGCCGCAAGGCCGCCGTCGAACTCCGCGACCGCACCGCCCTGCGCCTCGGCGGCGCCCGCGCCCCGCAGGCCACCACCTTCCACTCCTTCTGCTACGCCCTGGTCCGCGCCCACCAGGACGCCGACCTGTTCGTCGAACCGCTGCGCCTGCTCTCCGGCGCCGAGCAGGACGTCATGGTCCGCGAGCTGCTCGACGGCCAGCGGCACCTCGGCTCCATCCGCTGGCCCGACGACCTGCGCGCCGCCCTCACCACCCGCGGCTTCGCCGACGAGGTACGGGCCGTCCTCGCGCGCAGCCGCGAGCTGGGCCTGTCCGCGGAGGCCCTCGGCGCCTTCGCGGCCCGCACCGGCCGCCCCGACTGGCAGGCCGCCGCCGCGTTCCTCGCCGAGTACCTCGACGTCCTCGACCTGTCCGGGTCCCTCGACTACGCCGAACTCGTCCACCGGGCCGTGCTGCTCGCCGAGCGGCCCGAGACCGAGCTGTGGAAGCGGTACGACGCCGTCTTCGTCGACGAGTACCAGGACACCGACGCCGCCCAGGTCCGCCTCCTCAAGGCGCTGGGCTGCCGGGACACCATCGCGTTCGGCGACCCCGACCAGTCGATCTACGCCTTCCGCGGCGCGGACATAGGCGGCATCCTCGGCTTCGCCGACACCTTCCCCGGCGCCGGCGTCCGCGTCCTCACCACCGGCCGCCGCTCCGCCGCGAACCTGCTCGCCGCCACCCGGCTGCTCACCACCCGCATGCCGGTGCCCCGGCTGCCCGCGGCCGCCGTCCGCGCCCACCGAGACCTGGCACCCACCCGCCCCGGCGGCCGGGTCGAGGCGTACACCTACCCGACCGCCGGCGCCGAGCTCGACAACATCGCGGACATCCTGCGCCGCGCCCATTTGGAAGACGGCATCCCCTGGCAGGACATGGCCGTCCTGGTCCGCGCCGGCGGCCGCGCCCTCCCCGCGTTCCGCCGCGCCCTCATCTCCGCCGGCGTCCCCACCACCACCGACGCCACCACCCTCCCGCTCCGCCACGAACCCGCCGTCACCCCGCTCCTGACCGCCCTCCGCACCACGGCCCTGGCGGCAGCGGGCCTGCCGGCGGAAGCGGCCCCCGCCGGCTCCGCGGAGCCGGACCCGGCCCACGACGCCCCGCCGCCCGCCGCCGTGCCCGCCGAAGCCGCGGATCCGGCGGGCGGACCCGCGGGGGTGCCCGGCACGGAGCCCGCGGATCCGGACGCGGCGCTTCCCACACCCGACGGCGCCTCCGACGGCGCATCCGGGGGCGCATCCGGGGGCGCCGGTGCGACCGGCCCCGCCCCCGTCACCGCCGGCTGGATCGGGGTCGAGACCGCCATCGAGCTGCTCGGCTCGCCGCTCGGCGGGATGGACTCGGCGGACCTGCGCCGGCTGGGGCGGGCGCTGCGGGACGAGGAGCGGGCGGCCGGGGTGGCCGTGCCGGCCCCGTCGGACGTGCTGCTCGCGCGCGCGCTCGCCGAGCCCGACCGGCTCGTCGCGCACGACCCCCGCTACGCCCGCGGCGCCCAGAACCTCGGCCTGCTGCTCCGCAAGGCGCGCGAGCTGCTCGAAGGCGGCGGCACCGCCGAGGAGGCCCTCTGGGCCCTCTGGGAGGGCACCAACTGGCCCACCCGCCTCGAACGCGCCGCCCGCCGCGGCGGCCCCGCCGGCCGCAACGCCGACCGCGACCTCGACGCCGTCTGCGCCCTCTTCGAGACCGCCGGCCGCGCCGAGGAACGCACCGGCGGCCGCGGCGCCCTCAACCTCCTCGAACAGCTCGACGCCGAGGACGTCGCCGCCGACACCCTCGGCAAGCGCGTCACCGCCCCCGACGCCGTCCGGCTCATGACCGCCCACCGCTCCAAGGGCCTGGAGTGGCGGCTCGTCGTCGTCGCCGGCGTCCAGGAGGGCCTCTGGCCCGACCTGCGCCGCCGCGGCTCCCTCCTCGAAGCCGACCGCATCGGCCACGACGGCCTCGCCGAACCCCTCACCCCCGGCGCCCTCCTCGCCGAGGAGCGCCGCCTCTTCTACGTCGCCGCCACCCGCGCCCGCGACCGCCTCGTCGTCACCGCCGTCAAGGCCCCCGCCGAGGACGGCGACCAGCCCTCCCGCTTCCTCGCCGAACTCGGCGTCGAGCCGAAGGACGTCGCCGGCCGCCCGCGCCGCCCCCTCGCCGTCTCCGCGCTCGTCGCGGAACTCCGCGCCACCACCGTCGACCCCGCCGCCTCGCCCGCCCTGCGCGACGCCGCCGCCCGCCGTCTGGCCACCCTCGCCGCGCTCGCCGACGAGGACGGCCAGCCGCTGGTCCCGGCCGCCCACCCGCAGCGCTGGTGGGGCCTCTACCAGCCGACTCGCAGCAGCGTCCCGCTGCGCGACCGCCGGCAGCCGGTCGCACTGTCCGGCAGCGCCCTCGACCAGCTGGCGAACAACTGCTCCCTCCAGTGGTTCCTCGGCCGCGAGGTCAAGGCCGACGCACCCGCCACCGCCGCCCAGGGCTTCGGCAACGTCGTCCACGTCCTCGCCGACGAGGTAGCCTCCGGCCGCACCCCCGCCGACCTGGCCGTCCTCATGGAACGCCTCGACTCGGTGTGGGACGCGCTCGCCTTCGACGCGCCGTGGAAGTCCCGCCAGGAGAAGGAGAACGCCCGCGCCGCCCTGGAACGCTTCCTGCGCTGGCACGTCTCCGACCGGGCCGGGCGCACCACCGTTGCCACCGAGCACGAGTTCGACGTCACCCTCGAAGCGGGCACGGGGAGCCGGCCGGACGCCGACTCCGGCGACCACTCCGACGGCACCGACGGCACCATCCAGGTCCGCATCCGCGGCTCCATGGACCGCGTCGAGACCGACCCGCAGGGCCGGGCGTACGTCGTCGACTTCAAGACCGGCAAGTCCGCCCCGACCCGCGACGAGGTCGCCCGCCACCCGCAGCTCGCCGTCTACCAGCTCGCCGTGCGCGAGGGGGCGGTCGACGAGGCGTTCGACGGCGTACGTCCGGCCGCCGGCGGGGCGGAACTCGTCCAGCTGCGGCAGGGCGCGGCCAAACGGGACGGCGGCGACGACCACCCGAAGATCCAGTCCCAGGAACCGCTCGCCGGGGAATGGGTCGGCGACCTCCTCGCCACCGCGGCCGGCCGCGTCCTCGACGAACGCTTCACCCCCGCGCCCGGCCGCCACTGCACCCACTGCACCTTCCGCACCGCCTGCACAGCCCAACCGGAAGGCCGCCAACTCCTCGACTGACCCCGCGCCCCGGCCGAGGTCCAGCAGGCAGCCGAAGTCCGGGCGGGGGGAATCCCAGTCCGGGGTGGGGGAATCCCAGTCCGGGCGGGGGGAAATCCAGCCCGGGCGGGAAGAAATCCAGTCCGGGCCGGGGGAATCCCAGTCTGTGCGGGGGACTCCCAGCCCGGGGCGGGGCAATCCCAGCCCGTCCGGCGTTTGAGGACCGGGGTCCGGGGCGGAGCCCCGAATCCCTGAGCCCCGCCACCTTGGGGCCGGGGGAGAGCGAGGCGCGGGGCCCGGGCCGCGAAAACAAGCCCCGCCGGCGATTGAGGCGCGGGGGTCCGGGGCCGGAGCCCGAAGCGTGACCGCAATGTCCGACCGGCCCGCTAGCCTGGTGAACCGTGCCCGCACACCTCACCGACCCCGAGCAGCTCAAAGAGCTCCTTGGCATCCCGTTCACCCCGGAGCAGACGGCCTGCATCACCGCGCCGCCCGCCCCGCAGGTCATCGTGGCCGGAGCCGGCTCCGGAAAGACCACCGTGATGGCCGCCCGGGTCGTGTGGCTGGTGGGCACCGGCCAAGTCGCCCCGCACCAGGTACTCGGCCTGACCTTCACCAACAAGGCCGCCGCCGAACTCTCCGAACGCGTCCGCACCGCCCTCGCCCGCGCCGGCATCACCGACCCCGACCCGTCCCCCGCCGCGGAACCGGACGGCGAACCCCGCATCGCCACGTACCACGCCTTCGCCGGGCAGCTGCTCACCGACCACGGCCTCCGCATCGGCCTGGAGCCCAGCTCCCGCCTGCTCGCCGACGCCACCCGCTTCCAGCTCGCCGCCCGCGTCCTGCGCGAGGCCCCCGGCCCGTACCCGGCGCTCACCCGCTCCCTCCCCGACCTCGTCGGCGACGTCCTCGCCCTCGACGCCGAACTCTCGGAACACCTCGTCGACCCCGACGCCCTGCGCGCCCACGACACCGCGCTCCTGGACACCCTGGCGACCGCCCGGCTCACCAACGACGACCTCCGCAAGATCCCCGAGGCCGCCCGCGCCCGCCTGGAACTCCTCGAACTCACCGTCCGCTACCGCGCCGCCAAACGTTCCCGCGACCTCCTCGACTTCAGCGACCAGATAGCGCTCTCCGCCCGGCTGGCCACCACCCGCCCCGAGGTCGGCGCGCTGCTCCGCGAGGAATTCAAGATCGTCCTCCTCGACGAGTACCAGGACACCTCCGTCGCCCAGCGGCTCCTCCTGTCCGGACTCTTCGGCCACGGCACCGGCCACGCCGTCACCGCCGTCGGCGACCCCTGCCAGGCCATCTACGGCTGGCGCGGCGCGTCCGTCGCCAACCTCGACGACTTCCCGCACCACTTCCCGCACGCCGACGGCAGCCCCGCCACCCGCCAGTCCCTCAGCGAGAACCGCCGCAGCGGCGGCCGCCTCCTCGACCTCGCCAACGCCCTGGCCGCACCGCTGCGCGCCCGTCACGAAGGCGTCGAGGCCCTCCGCCCGGCCCCCGGCGCCGAACGCGACGGCTACGTCCGCTGCGCCCTGCTTCCCACCCACGCCGAGGAACTCGACTGGCTCGCCGACTCCGTCGCCCACCGCGTCCGCACCGGCACCGCCCCCGGTGAGATCGCCGTGCTGTGCCGCTCGGCCACGGACTTCGCCGCCATCCAGGCCGCGCTCGTCGCCCGCGACGTCCCGGTCGAGGTCGTCGGCCTGTCCGGTCTCCTGCACCTGCCCGAGGTCGCCGACCTCGTCTCCGTCTGCGAAGTCCTCCAGGACCCCGGCGCCAACGCCGCCCTCGTCCGCCTCCTGGTCGGCCCCCGCTGGCGCATCGGCCCCCGCGACCTGGCCCTCCTCGGCCGCCGCGCCCGCCTCCTGGTCTCCCGCCCCACCCCGCCCCCGGACACGAGCCCCGCCCCCGCCCCGGGCTCCGCCACGCCCTCCGGCCCGAGCACGGGTACGGGCTCCGGCACGGGCCAGGGCGGCGGCGCGGACGCGCGCACGGACACCGGCCTCGGCACGGACACCGGCCCGGCGGGCACGGGCACCCCCGCCGGCCACTCCCGCCTCGCCGCCGCAGTCGAGGGCGTGGACCCCTCCGAGGTCGTCTCCCTCGCCGACGCCCTCGACACCTTCCTCGACGTCGCCGACCCGCACGGCGCCGCCGACGACGGCCTGCCGTTCTCCGCCGACGCCCGCGTCCGCTTCGCCCGCCTCGCCGCCGAGCTGCGCGACCTGCGCCGCTCGCTGTCCGACCCGCTCATGGACGTACTGCACCGCGTCCTCGCCACCACCGGCCTCGACGTCGAACTCTCCGCGTCCCCGCACGCCCTCGCCGCCCGCCGCCGCGAGACCCTCGGCAACTTCCTCGACGTGGCCGCCGGCTTCGCCGCCCTCGACGGCGAGGCCACCCTCCTCGCCTTCCTCTCCTTCCTGCACACCGCCGAGCGGTACGAGAAGGGCCTCGACAACGCCCTGCCCGGCGGCGACGACACCGTCAAGGTCCTCACCGCCCACAAGTCCAAGGGCCTCGAATGGGACGTCGTCGCCGTCCCCGGCCTGGTCGCCGGCTCCTTCCCGAGCGCCCAGCCCCGCGAGTCCTGGACCGCCCAGCCGCAGGTCCTCCCGTACGCCCTGCGCGGCGACGCCCCGACCCTGCCGGCCCTCGACGACTGGACCGCCGGCGCCCTCAAGGCGTTCAAGGCCGAGCAGAAGGAGCACCAGGCCACCGAGGAGCTCCGCCTCGGCTACGTCACCTTCACCCGGCCCCGCTCCCTCCTCCTCGCCTCCGGCCACTGGTGGGGGCCCACCCAGAAGAAGCACCGCGGCCCGTCCGCGTTCCTCCAGGCCCTGTACGAGCACTGCGAGAAAGGCCACGGCGAGATCGAGGCCTGGGCCGACGCCCCGGAACCCGACGCCGAGAACCCGGCCCTCGCCGCCGACCTCGCCGACCGCTCCTGGCCGCTCCCCCTGGACCCGGACTCCTTCCACCACCGCCGCCGCGCCGCCGACACCGTCCTGGCCCTCCTCGACGCCCCGGCCCCCTCCGCCGACCCCTACCTCTGGCCCCCGGACTGCGAAGACCCGACCGCCCCGGCCGGCCGCCCGGACCCGGCCGAGGCCCCGCCCGCACCCGACGAGGACCCGTACGGCCCGGACACGCACCTGTGGCCGGACCCCGCCGAGCCCGCCCCCGCCCCGCTGCCCGGCCCGGGCCGGACCGCCGACCCCTACCCGGACCCCGCCGAGGAAGACCCCTACCCGGACCCCGCCGACGAGGAGCCCTACCCCGACCCCGCCGACGAGGACCCGTACGGCCCGGGCGCCGACCCCTGGGCCGCCCCCCACGAGGACCCGCCCGCCCCCGCCCCGTACGCCGAGGCCGCCGCCGGCGACCCCTGGGCCGACGACCCCTGGGCCGGCGACCCCCGGGCCGGTGAACCCGACAGGGCCCCCGCCCGGCCCGCCGCCACCGCCGCCTCCCGCCTCACCCCCGAAGAGGCCCGCCTCGTCGCATCCTGGGACCGGGACCTCGACGCGCTCGCCGGCGAGCTGCGCCGCGCCCGGACCGCCGTACGCGACGTGCCGCTGCCCGCCTCGCTGTCCGCCAGCGCGCTGCTGCGGCTGGCCGCCGACGAGCAGGCGTTCACCCGCGAGCTGGCCCGGCCCATGCCCAAACCGCCGCAGCCCGCAGCCCGCCGCGGCACCCGCTTCCACGCCTGGGTCGAAACCCGCTTCGACGAACTGGAACTCCCCTTCACCGACCCCGACGACCTGCCCGGCAGCGACCCCGAGGACGCCGGCGACATCGCCGACGAGCGCGACCTCGCCCTCCTCAAGGCCGCCTTCGAGCGCAGCCCGTACGCCGACCGCACCCCGTACCGGCTGGAGGTCCCCGTCCAGCTCACCCTCGCCGGCGCCGTCGTCCGTGGCCGGATCGACGCCGTCTACCGGGCGCCCGCCGCCGACGGCGACCCGGCCGGCGACACGTACGAGATCGTCGACTGGAAGACCGGCCACGGCACCGACGCCGACCCCCTCCAGCTCGCCGTGTACCGCCTGGCCTGGGCCGAATCCCTCGGCATTGACCCCGAACGGGTCACCACCGCCTTCCTGCACGTCCGCAGCGGCCGCGTGATCCGCCCCCGCCGCCTGCCCGGCCGGGCCGCCCTTGAGCGGATCCTCCAAGGCAAATCGGACACGGAAAACCCCGCCCGGTACGACAGCTAGGCTCGACCGCATGAGCGACACCCCGGACAGCGCCGTCCGCACGTACATCGACACGCACCGCGACGCCTTCCTCGCCGACCTCGCCGAGTGGCTGCGCATCCCGTCCGTCTCCGCCCAGCCCGCCCACGCGGACGACGTACGCCGCAGCGCCGCCTGGCTGACGGCCAAGCTCGCCGAGACCGGCTTCCCGGTCACCGAGACCTGGGAGACCGACGGCGCCCCCGCGGTGTACGCCGAATGGCCCAGCGGCGACCCGGACGCCCCGACCGTCCTCGTCTACGGCCACCACGACGTGCAGCCCGCCGCCCGCGAGGACGGCTGGCACACCGAGCCCTTCGAACCGCACGTCACCGACGACGGCCGCCGCCTGTACGCCCGCGGCGCCGCCGACGACAAGGGCCAGGTGTTCTTCCACACCCTCGGCGTCCGCGCCCACCTCGCCGCCACCGGCCGCACCGCCCCCGCCGTGAACCTCAAGCTCCTCGTCGAGGGCGAGGAGGAGTCCGGCTCCCCGCACTTCCGCGACCTCGTCGAAGCCCGCGCCGACCGGCTGGCCGCCGACGTCGTGATCGTCTCCGACACCGGCATGTGGTCCGAGACCACCCCCACCGTCTGCACCGGCATGCGCGGCGTCGCGGACTGCGAGATCGAGCTGTACGGCCCGGACCAGGACATCCACTCCGGCTCCTTCGGCGGCGCCGTGCCCAACCCGGCCACCGTCGCCGCCCGCCTCGTCGCCGCCCTCCACGACGAGCACGAGCGCGTCACCGTCCCCGGCTTCTACGACGGCATCGCCGAGCTCACCGACACCGAGCGCCGACTGATCGCCGAGCTGCCCTTCGACGAAGCCGAATGGCTGCGCACCGCCAAGTCGTACGGCACCCTCGGCGAGGCCGGCTACTCCACGCTGGAACGCGTCTGGGCCCGCCCCACCGCCGAACTCAACGGCATCGGCGGCGGCTACCAGGGCCCCGGCGGCAAGACGATCATCCCCAAGGACGCCCAGCTGAAGCTGTCGTTCCGACTGGTCTCCGGCCAGGACCCGTACGTCATCGAGGCCGCCGTCAAGGACTGGGTCGCCGCGCAGATCCCGGCCGGCATCCGCCACGAGATCACGTTCGGCGCGCCCACCCGGCCCTGCCTGACCCCGCTCGACCACCCCGCCCTGCAGTCCGTGACCCGCTCCATGGCCCGCGCCTTCGGCGAGAAGGTCCGCTACACCCGCGAGGGCGGCTCCGGACCCGCCGCCGACCTGCAGGACGTGCTCGGCGCGCCCGTGCTGTTCCTCGGCATCTCCGTACCGTCCGACGGCTGGCACGCCCCCAACGAGAAGATCGAGACCGACCTCCTCCTCAAGGGCGTCGAAGCCACCGCCTACCTCTGGGGCGACCTGTCCGCCCACTGGAAGCCCTGACCGCCGCACCGGCGGACCGCCCGGCCCCGGGCGGCCCGCCGCACGGCACGGCGCACCCGTTCACCACCCATCGGGGGAGTTGGAAGCACCTGTGAGCACCTCGACCGAGCACCTCGGCCGCCCCGTCCCGGCCACCGGCCCCACCGGGTCCGCCCCGGGCACCGCCCCGGCCCGCCCCATACCGCTCACCGCCCCCGGCGGCATCGACCGAGCCGCCCACCACCGACTCGACGAGGCCTGGCTGGCCGCCGCCTGGAGCCACCCCACCACCCGGGTGTTCGTCGTCTCCGGCGGCCAGGTCCTCATCGACGACATGCCCGACGGCACCACGCAGATCGTGACGACCCCGGCGTTCGAGGCCCCGCCCACCGAGACCCACCGCTACTTCCTGGGCACCGACGAGGACGGCATCAGCTACTTCGCCCTCCAGAAGGACGCCCTCCCCGGCCGCATCGACCAGTCCGCCCGCGCCGCCGGCCTCCGCGAAGCCGGCCTGCTGCTCTCCCCGCGCGACGCCGGCCTGATGGTCCACGCCGTCGCCCTGGAGAACTGGCAGCGCCTCCACCGCTTCTGCTCCCGCTGCGGCGAGCGCACCGCCGTGGCCGCCGCCGGCCACGTCCGGCGCTGCCCGGCCTGCGGCGCCGAGCACTACCCGCGCACCGACCCCGCCGTCATCATGCTCGTCACCGACGACCAGGACCGCGCCCTCCTCGGCCGCCAGGTGCACTGGCCCGAAGGCCGCTTCTCCACCCTCGCGGGCTTCGTCGAACCCGGCGAGTCCATCGAGCAGTCCGTCGTCCGCGAGGTCTGGGAGGAGGCCGGCGTCACCGTCGGCGAGGTCGCCTACGTCGCCAGCCAGCCCTGGCCCTTCCCGTCCAGCCTGATGCTCGGCTTCACGGCCCGCGCCACCTCCGCCGACATCAACGTCGACGGCGAGGAGATCCAGGAGGCCCGCTGGTTCTCCCGCGACGACCTCCGCACCGCCATCGAGTCCGGCGAGGTCCTCCCCCCGTCCGGCATCTCCATCGCCGCCCGCCTCGTCGAGCTCTGGTACGGCAGCCCCCTCCCCACCCCCCGGCCCTGACCCGCAGACCCCCGTACGGCAGAAGGCCCCCGCCGAAGCGGGGGCCTTCCTCGTCCGTGTGCGGCAGGTCAGACGGCCAGCGCCTGCTTGACCTGGGCCAGCGACGGGTTCGTCATGACCGACTCGCTGCCCGAGACGGCCTTGACCAGGACCGTCGGAACCGTCTGGTTGCCGTTGTTGGCCTTCTCCACGAACGCGGCCGACGCGGGGTCCTGCTCGATGTTGATCTCGGTGTACGCAATGCCTTCCCGGTCCAGCTGGGTCTTCAGCCGGCGGCAGTAGCCGCACCAGGTCGTGCTGTACATCGTCACGGAACCCTGCATGGCGGGTGCGCTCCTCTGGGGGACGGGGACATTCCAGGGACTCGAACGTACGGAACGCCCCCGCCATTCCCCAAGCGCCCCGGCACGTGATGCGTATGACCCCGACCCCGCCGCCCCGGCACGTGACGGGCAGGACGCGACCCCCACCGCCCACGTGATCCGCGCGACACCCCCGGCCCCGCCGGCCCGCGGACCCGCAGGTCGCACCCGCCACAGCCCGCCCCGCCTGTGGACAACTTTCCCGCCCGGCCCGGCGGCCTGGCAGCATGGCATGGTGACAGCAGCAACGCACTCCCCAGCCTTCCCGCCCGTCGCGGAGACCGCAGACGACGTGCTGCTGGGCCTCGACCCGGAACAGCGCGAGGTCGCCACGACCCTGCGCGGCCCGGTGTGCGTCCTCGCCGGTGCCGGCACCGGCAAGACCCGCGCGATCACCCACCGCATCGCGTACGGCGTCCGGGCCGGCATCCTGCCCCCCGCCGGCGTGCTCGCCGTCACCTTCACCAACCGCGCCGCCGGCGAGATGCGCGGCCGCCTCCGCGCCCTCGGCGCCGCCGGTGTCCAGGCCCGCACCTTCCACTCCGCGGCCCTGCGCCAGCTCCAGTACTTCTGGCCCCGCGCCGTCGGCGGCGAGCTGCCCCGCCTCGTCGAACGCAAGATCCAGCTCGTCGCCGAAGCCGCCGCCCGCTGCGGCCTCCGCCTCGACCGCAACGAGCTGCGCGACGTCACCGGCGAGATCGAATGGGCCAAGGTCACCCAGACCGTCCCCGTCGACTACGCGGCCGCCGCCCTCAAGGCCCACCGCGAACCGCCCCGCGACGCCGCCGAGATCTCCCAGGTCTACGGCCTGTACGAACAGCTCAAGCGCGACCGCATGGTCATCGACTTCGAGGACGTCCTGCTCCTGACCGTCGGCATCCTCCAGGACCGCCAGGACATCGCCGAACAGATCCGCACCCAGTACCAGCACTTCGTCGTCGACGAGTACCAGGACGTCAGCCCCCTCCAGCAGCGCCTCCTCGACCTCTGGCTCGGCGACCGCGACAGCCTCTGCGTGGTCGGCGACGCCAGCCAGACGATCTACTCGTTCACCGGCGCCACCCCCGACCACCTGCTGGACTTCCGCAACCGCTACCCGCAGGCCACCCTCGTCAAGCTGGTCCGCGACTACCGCTCCACCCCCCAGGTCGTCCACCTCGCCAACGGCGTACTCGCCCAGGCCCGCGGCCGCGCCGCCGAACACCGCCTCGAACTCGTCTCCCAGCGCGACGGCGGCCCCGACCCCGCCTACGCCGAGTACCCCGACGAGCCCGCCGAGGCCGAAGGCGTCGCCCGCCGCATCCGCGACCTGATCGACGCCGGCGTCCCCGCCGGCGAGATCGCCGTCCTCTTCCGCATCAACGCCCAGTCCGAGGTCTACGAGCAGGCCCTCGCCGACGCCGGCGTGCCCTACCAGCTCCGCGGCGCCGAGCGCTTCTTCGAGCGGCAGGAGGTCCGCAAGGCCCTCGTCTCCCTCCGCGGCGCCGCCCACTCGCGCGGCAACGACCCGCTGCTCGACGCCGTCGTCGACCTCGCCTCGCAGGTCCGCGCCGTCCTCAGCGCCCACGGCTGGTCCCCGCAGCCGCCCGCCGGCTCCGGCGCCGTCCGCGACCAGTGGGAGTCGCTGGCCGCCCTCGTCCGTCTCGCCGAGGACTTCTCGCGCGCCAAGCCCGCCGCCGGCCTCGGCGACCTCGTCGTCGAACTCGACGAGCGGGCCGCCGCCCAGCACGCCCCCACCGTCCAGGGCGTCACCCTCGCCTCCCTGCACGCAGCCAAGGGCCTCGAATGGGACGCGGTCTTCCTCGTCGGCCTCACCGACGGCATGCTCCCCATCACCTACGCGAAGACCGACGACCAGGTCGAGGAGGAACGCCGCCTCCTCTACGTCGGCGTCACCCGCGCCCGCATCCACCTCACCCTGTCCTGGGCCCTCTCCCGCGCCCCCGGCGGCCGCAGCTCCCGCCGCCCCAGCCGCTTCCTGAACGGCCTGCGGCCCGGCTCGGCCGCCACCGCACCCCGGACCGGCGGCAGCGCCGCAGGCGGCCCCCCGGGCGGCCGCAGCCGCACCCGCCGCGGCCCCGTCCGGTGCCGGGTCTGCGGCAAGACGCTCACCGACGCCGGCGAGATGAAACTCATGCGCTGCGAGGACTGCCCGTCCGACATGGACGAAGGCCTCTACGACCGGCTGCGCGAGTGGCGGGCGGAGCAGGCGAGGCAGCTGGGACAGCCCGCGTTCTGCGTCTTCACCGACAAGACCCTCATGGCCATCGCCGAAGCCGCGCCCGGCGACCCGGGCGAGCTCGCGATGATCTCGGGGGTCGGCCGTCGTAAGCTGGACCGGTTCGGAACCGACGTCCTGGCCATCTGCGCAGGTCAGGAGCCTGGCGGAAGCGACGGGGACGACGCGTAGAAACTCGTCGGAAAAATAGTTTGCACATGCCCCGCACGGCCCCATAGGTTCTTAACCAAGGAAACAGGAGCTTCTCTGAAGCCCTGTCTCCGTGCTGTACCCATCCGAATACGTTGGGACAAGGCCCCCGGGCCACGTCCCCGAGACGCCGAGAGGAGGCGAGACCAGTGACCAGCTTCATGACCACCACCAAAATGACCGATCGCTCGGTCGCCGTTTCCTGCATGCTCGGCTCCGCCTCCGTCGTCTCTCTGCTGCCTTCGGCCCAGGGCACCCGTCTGTCCGCCGATCTGCTCGGCAGCGCCGCCACCCTTGCCTCCCTGCCCGTCCGGGAGCGCATTGAGGGCAATGAGCGACCGACCCAGGCACCGGTGGCAGTACTGGCACAGGCCCACGCCTATGCCTTTGAAGCGGCCGGTGCCGGATTCCCCAAGCAGCAGACGACGCAGCACCACACGATGTGGGCCTTCCGCGGGCTCGAACCCTGGAGTGATCCAGCCTGATCGCCTGATCAGGCCGGCGCCTTCAGGGCCGCGGAACCCCACCCGGGATCCGCGGCCCTTCTGTTTGTCCCCGAACGGGGACGACGGAGCGAAGGGGCCTCGGGACTGGCAAGACCAGGTACCAGCCGCCCCCGGCCACAAAGCCGGAACGACTACCGACCAGACGAGGAAGAAAACACCGTGCAACTCGAAGCGCACGCCCCGTCCGTACCGCAGACCCAAACGATCTCCCCGCCCGCAGTCCCGGAGGACTCCACCTTGACCCCGCTCACCTCGCTCACCGCGCTCGACGACGCCATCGAGAACCTCGGCGTACCCGTCCCCTGCCGCTCGTTCGACCCGGAGGTCTTCTTCGCGGAGTCCCCGGCGGACGTCGAGTACGCCAAGTCCCTCTGCCGCACCTGCCCGCTCGTCGAGGCCTGCCTCGCCGGGGCACAGGAGCGCCGCGAGCCCTGGGGTGTCTGGGGTGGCGAACTGTTCGTCCAGGGTGTGGTCGTCGCCCGCAAGCGTCCCCGTGGCCGCCCGCGCAAGAACCCGGTCGCGGCATGAACACCGCAGGAACGATCGACCGCCCCCTCACGCACGACCCCCTGAAGCAGGCCCCGATGACCCCCACCACGAGCGAGCAGCCGTCCGGCTCCGCCCACGCAGACTTCACCACCACCGGCGCGATCACCGCGCGCAAGAACAGGACCCGCGAAATGCAACTCATCCCAGAAGCCCTGGCCCGAGCCCATATGCACGACCGCATGCGTGAGGTCGAGGCCGAGCGTCAGGCCGTCCGCCTGATCGCCGCCCGGCGCATGCAGCGGAGGGCCGAGCGCGTCTCCATGCGCGCCCGCCGCGCCCTGGCCATGGCCGTCATGCACTGACGCCCACCACGGCACACGGAGCCCACCGGCTCCACCACACCCAACGGGGGACCGGTCCGAACGGACCGGTCCCCCCGGTGCGTTGCGGCCCCCCGCCCGCCCCGCGGCGATATCGTCTGGAGGTGGACCAGCCGACTCCCCACCCCGCACCCCCGGGGCCCGAGAGCGGGACGGTCGTGTGCGCCCGCTGCGGCGCGACCTCCCCCGAAGGCGCCCCGCCCACCTGGACCTGCTCGGTGGAAAACGGGACCAGACAGTACTTCTGCGACGCCTGCGCCCGGGCCAACATCCGGGCCATCGAAGGCCGCCTCGACTCCTCCTGGTGGTGACCCGCCCCCCGCCCCCCGCCCCTCCCTCCCTCCCGGATCAGTCTTCCGCGACGAAGCCCGGCAGCCAGGATTCGAGTTCGGCGCGGAGCCGGACGGTGGCGTTCAGCTGGCACAGGACGCCGATGGTGCTCAGGGTGACCCGGTGGATGAGCAGGTACGACGGCGGCAGGTTCAGCTGCTTGCCCAACTGCCCGGCGGGGGAGCGGGGATCCGCCAGCCGGGCCGCCTGCCCGCGCAGCCACTCCCGGGTGAAGGTGAACTCGTCCAGCAGCGCCGGCTCGATGATGGGCCCCAGGTAGTCCAGCACCGCCTCCGGGTCGAGTTCGACGGTGTCCTTGACGAACCCCTCGTCGCACAGGTGCCGGTAGACCGACACGGCGTCCCCCTCCAGGGTCCGGCGCAGCGAGACCCCGATGGTCGGCGGCAGCCCGCCGGGGAGCCGGTCGACCGTACCGAAGTCGAGCACGCCCAGCTGCGGCCGGCCGTCCGGGCCCGACAGCAGGCGGAAGTTGCCCGGGTGCGGATCGGCATGCAGCAGGCCCGTGCGGGCCGGGCCGGAGAAGAGGAACCGGGCGAGCAGCTGTCCCGCCCCGTCCCGCTGCTCCGGGGTGCCGTCGGCTATGACCGCCGACAGCGGTATCCCCTCCAGCCACTCCGTCACCAGCACCTGCTCGCCCTGGTGCACCACCGCCGGCACCACCACGTCCGGATCGCCGGCGAACACCTCCGCATGCGCCCGCTGCGCCTCCGCCTCCAGGGCGTAGTCGAGTTCCTCGGACACCCGGTCGCGCAGCTCGGCTATCAGCGGCTTGATCTCCATGCCCGGCACCAGCGGCCCCAGCAGCCCCGCGAACCTGCCCAACTGCTTGAGGTCCGACAGCAGCGCCTCCCCGGCCCCCGGGTACTGCACCTTGACCGCGACCTCCCGGCCGTCGTGCCACACCGCCCGGTGCACCTGCCCGATCGACGCGGCCGCCGCCGGCCGGTCGTCGAACTCCCGGAACAGCTCCCGCCAGTCCGGCCCGAGCCGCTCCGCGAGCACCGTGTGCACCGTCGACGCCGGCAGCGGCGGCGCGGCCTCCTGGAGCCGGGTCAGCGCCGCCCGGTAGGGGCCGGCCACCTCCTCCGGCAGCGCGGACTCGAACACCGACAGGGCCTGGCCGAGTTTCATCGCCCCGCCCTTCAGCTCTCCCAGCACCCGGAACAACTGCTCCGCCGTGCGCTGTTGCAGCTCCCGCGCCACGATCTCGGCCGACTTCCCGCCGATCCGCTTGCCCAGCCCCCAGGTCGCCCGCCCCGCCATCCCGAGCGGCAGCGCGGCCAGTTTGGCGGTGCGTGTGACCGCTTTCCGGGGAAGATCCGACATGCGTGCCCCTCCAGTTCCCAGACAGCCGTACCGCGGAAGGCGGTTACGCGGTCATTGTGTCCTGTGGCTCCCGGGCCCCCGCGGTGCGCACCCCCTCTCCCGAACCGGCCGCCCCGCACGGGCACAGCGGATGGGCCGGCACCGGCCGCCGGCGCCACCCCAGCTGCGGCAGCGTGGCCTCCCAGCGGGCCCCCGCCGAATCCGGCACCTCACCGTCGAGGAACGCCAGCGCATGGGCCGCGGCGACCCCCGCCACCGCCGTAGCCAGCGCCAGGTCACAGGCCGGCGCCCCGCGCCGGTGCACCGCCCGCCACTGCGTGAGCATCCGCGGCCAGGCCCCGTCCTCGTCCACCCGCTCCCGCTCCATGCAGCCCGCGCACCCCGACGCCCCGGGCAGCACCAGCGGCCCCACCAGCCCGGTGGTCTCCAGCACCCCCGCGTACAGGTGCGGGATCCCGGCGGCCACCCAGCCCTCCGCGCCGTCCGGATCGGGTGCGAACGCCGCCAGCCCGTCCCGCGGAGCGACCACCACCAGAGCCAGCCCCGGCTCCGGCTCCGGAGGTCCCGTGCCGGACGCCCGCGGCGGCGGACCCGGCGCGGCCGCCGCCACCCGCTCCGGCAGCGCCTCCGCCCGCCGCCGGCCCACCGCCTCGGCCGGCAGCCCTCCCGGCACCACGTCGGCCGGCTCCACCAGCCCGCCGTCCATCGCCTCCACCCGGCCCACCCCCGCCGCCGCGAGCACCGACGCGATCAGCGCACCGACCCGGCCGCCCCCGCGCACCTGCACCCGCAGCGCCGCCCGGGCCGCCAGACCGCGCAGCGGCCCGCCCGGCTCCGGCCGCACCAACGACAGCGAACCGAGGTCCGGGCCCAGCCGCTCCACCAGCCCGGTCCGCTCCCGCACCGCACGGGCGGCCGGGCCGCCCACCGTGCCGTCGTCGATCAGCCCGGCCTCCGCCAGTCGGCGCACCACCCGGTCCGCGTGCCCGTCGGACAGCCCCATCGCCGTGGCCTCCGCCCGCAGCAGCTCCATGCTCCGGGTCCCGTCGACCAGCCCCAGGAAATGCGCCGTCGCCGGATCCACCGGCCCCAGGACCACCGCCCTCGCGGGCGTCACCCCGAACTGCACCGTGTTCAGATCGCGCCACGCACGCGCCAGTGCCGGCTTCACCTTCGGATACATCTCGGCCCCCGATTCCGGCCGCGGCCCAGCGCGGCCACTCGCCCGATTTCTGCGGTGTCCCGGTGCACGCGGTGTTCCGTGCGCACACCGGCACCATGCCCGGTCCGGGAATTCCGTGCGGAAAGTTGTCCACAGGCGAGGGGTATCCGTGTGATGAACGGATCGGCGGCGGGAGCGGGCAACCGCCGGGACCGGCCGGTACCGTCGTGGGGGTGTCCGCCGATCCGCAGCCCGACCACCTGCCCGCCCGCCCCGATGCCGTCGAGGTCCGCCGCAGCGCGCGCCGCCGCAAGAGCGTGTCCGCGTACCGGGAGGGCGACCGTACGGTCGTGCTGATCCCGGCCCGGATGACCCGGGCCGAGGAGCAGCGCTGGGTGGGTGTGATGCTGGACAAGCTCGCCGCGCAGGAGAGCCGGCGGGTCCTCGGCGACTCCGCGCTCGTCGAGCGCGCCGCCCACCTCTCCGGCCAGTACCTCGGCGGCCGGGCCCGCCCCGCCTCGGTGCGCTGGGTGACCAACCAGAACTCCCGCTGGGGCTCGTGCACCCCCGCCGAGGGCAGCATCCGGCTGTCGCACCGGCTCCAGGGCATGCCCGAGTACGTCGTCGACTACGTCCTCCTGCACGAGCTGGCGCACCTGCTGGTCCCGGGCCACGGTGCGGACTTCTGGCGGCTGCTGGAGGCGTACCCCCGTACCGAGCGCGCCCGCGGCTACCTGGAGGGCGTCGTCGCCGCGGACCGGCTGCCCCGGGTGCCGCCCGCCCGCGGCGAGTGACCGGCGACCCGCCCGCGGAACACCCCGGAACGCCTCCGTCCGCTCCCTCGCCGTCCGCGAATTGTTCCGGGTCGGTACCGGCTTGGCTGGATGTCGCGGATTGCCGTTAGCCTGGCGGGACGCATTCACGTTCGGGATGGGGGACGGTCGTTACGCATGGCCAGGGAATTCCAACGCGGCCACAAGGCCAAGATCAGTGATCTGACGTCCGGGACGGATCTGTACGTAGGCGTTCAGATCTCCGGACCCGGTATGGCGTTCGACATCAGCTGTTTCGGCCTCGACGCGAACGAACAGCTTTCGGACGACCGGTACTTCGTTTTCTACAACCAGCCGAAATCGCCCGAGGAGTCGATCCAGCAGCTGGGTCCGCAGGCCGGCGACAGCGAGTCCTTCCGGGTCACCCTGGACCGCATCCCGGCCGCGATCCACAAGCTGTCCTTCACCGCGACGATCGACGGCGCCGGGCAGATGTCGCAGGTCGGCCCCGGCTACATCCGGATCGTCGCCGGCGGCGAGGAAGTCGTCAGGTACGCGTTCACCGGTGCGGAGTTCAGCACCGAGCGGGCCGTCATGCTCGGTGACTTCTACCTGAAGGACGTCTGGCGGTTCGCCGCCGTCGGCCAGGGCTTCGACGGCGGACTCGACGCCCTGCTGCGCAACTTCGGCGGCGAGGTCGCCGAGGAGCAGCCCGCGGCGCCCGCGCCCGAGCCGGCGGCCGCCC
>NZ_JAJAUZ010000067.1 GCF_020532645.1 Streptomyces bambusae | reverse complement strand
ACACCCGGTTCTGCGCCCGCCGGATCCGCTGAGCGTCCAGCTCCGACGGCACCCGGTCCAGCACCGCGATCTCCAGACCAAGCAGGTCCAACTCCGCCTCGATCAGCGGCGCCTCCTCCTTGATCGTGTCCAGCTCCGCATCCGACGGCTCCATGTCCACCGGCAGGTGGGTAACACCGCTCTGAAGTGCAGCGATGGGATTCATTGGGTCGTGCTCCCTTCTCAGAGGAACGGCCCGAACGAGGTCCCGGAGTTGCCGCTCCGGGGCCTCACGCCGTTGGAACCACCCGGCTCCCCTCGACCCCGCCCGTGCAGCGCCGAAGGCACCGGACGGGCAGAGGAGGCAACCGGCCGCAACCCCCGGCAGGGGCGGCGGAAGGGTGAGTGCGCGGACCTGAGCCGCGCCGACCGCCTTTTCAGCTAAAGGAGGCGGTGACCACAACTGTTCAGTTCTCAAGAGACAGGCGCTCCCGACTGGCCGTGGAAACCCAAGGGCTCCCGTACGCGAGGGCACGGGGACACAGTCGGAGCAGGTTTGTGCAGGTCAGGAGCCGCTTAGCCCTCCCAAGCATTCGCTGCTTAGGGGGTCTATGCGCTGACCTGATAGCCAAGGTAGGCAGTCCCGGCGTAGCCGTCAAGCCCCCCTCGCGATATGGTTGCTAGACCCCCTAAGCGCGGAGGTTGAGGGTGCACGAAGAGATGCAGCAAGTGGCCCAGGTTGCGGTCCCCGTGGAGCGCGCCAAGGCGGCGAGCACGTTGATGGCGGACTACTCGGGCCGAGTCACCGAACTAGCCCGCATCCGGCGCGAGGCGATCGAGGAGGCAGCGGCCGGCGGCATGTCTCAGTCCGAGATCGCCGCTCACCTCGGAGTCAGCCGCGGGCGGGTCGGCCAGTTGGCCAGCCAGGGTCCGCCGCCTGAGCGCGCCTTCTTCGGCACGGACCTCGTGACCGTGTCGCTCGGCGGCAAGTACGAAGCAGGAAAGTCTCCGGAGGAGATGGGGGAGGTCATCGCACGCGAAGACCTCGCCAACTTCGACCACCTCAGGAAGTTGATGGGCGCGCTGAAGCTGGATTCGCAGTACGAGGTCATCCCGCCTACGGGGATCGTGAACCTCAACCGGGACAACCACGTCGTGGTGTGTGGGCCGCGGCTGTCCCCGATCATCGCCCAGGTGCTTGAAGGCGATGACAACCTGCGGTTCCAGAAGGACCACGCGTGGCACCTGGTAGACCTGAAGACGCAGGAGGTCTACCGGTCCCCGATGGACGAGGACGGATCAGCGGCCGACGTCGGATACCTGGCGCGCCTTCCGCGGCTGGACGGCAAGGGAACGTTCATCTACGCCGCGGGCATCCACGCGATCGGCGCGAACGGGGTCGTGCACTACCTCGAAAACAACCTTGCGGATCTTTACCGAGACGTCCGCACCCGCCGGTTTTCGACGTTGATCTCCTGCCGGTACGACCCCAAGACGCTTGAGGTCATCGAGAGCAAGCGCGTTACTCCGATCTACCGACACGAGGCATGACGTGTACGTCAGTGTTGCGACCGAACCCGGCGGTGCCGCCCCCAACGAGGACTGGGTGGCTGGTACCTCAACACTCGCCATCGTGCTCGACGGGCTCAGCACGGCTGGCCTCGATACAGGCTGTCGACACGGTGTCCCCTGGTACGTCGCCCAATTGGGCGGCCACCTTGTCGCAGCGCTGGCGGAGCATGATCGGTTGCTGACCGATGGGCTAGCCGATGCGCTTGACCGCGTGTCGAAACTCCATCCCGAGTGTGACTTGAAGAACCCTGGAACCCCGTCCGCAACGGTGGCCATTCTTCGTGAGCGGCCCGGCCACTTTGATCACCTCGTTCTTGCGGATTCGCCCGTGGTCTTGGAAGGGGACACCGGCATCAGGGTGCTGACGGATTTGCGTGTAGACGACGTCTGTCAAGATCTCCGCGCCGAGACGGAGCGCTTCCAGACAGGGACGCCGGAGCATCGAGCGAGTGTGGCCAGGCTTGTAGCGGCCCAGCGCGAAATCCGGAACACACCGCAGGGCTACTGGGTCGCGGCCTCTGCGCCGGACGCGGCGTTCCATGCCTTGGCCGGAACAGTGGATGCGAGGGAGGTGCGGTCGGCGGCCGTCATGTCTGATGGCGTTTCGCGGCTCGTCACGGAGTACCAGATGGCCACGTGGGCAGCCCTGCTGAAGCAACTGCGCACGGACGGCCCCGCGTCGCTGATTCGCACGGTCAGGGAGGTGGAGTCGACTGACCCTTACGGGAAGCGGTGGCCACGCTACAAGGCCGGAGACGACGCAGCAGTCGCGTTCTGCCAGCGTGAAGCAGGCAGCGCAATTGGCGAATCTGCGTGTAATTGATGTTCCGTTGCGGAGTTAGGCAATGCATGGAACCGCGGCTATGTTGAGGGAACTGCGAGGATTTCTGGCTCCTCCTGGCCGTCCCGGTAGATCTGGAATTCGCGTGGAACGGGCTGGCCCCACGCGCCAATTACCAGGAATTCAACGGATTCATTAGGGCGAACAACGGCATCCTCAGGAACCCGGCGAGTCAGGCCGGCCGGGTGGTCGCCTAGGCCGACACGGACCCCGGTCGCTGTTACGTTGCCTTCGTTGCGCAAGACGAAGGTGTTCTTGCTTCGAGCGAGGCGCCAACTGACTGCTTCGGCGGACGATGCTGCTCGTTCAGCCGTTTCCAGCTCATCCTGCTCAAGTGGGTCACGAGCAGAAGCCAAACTCGCCAAGAGCTGCTGGAGGCTTTGCTCAACGGCGAGGGCGCGCCGCTCTGCTGCTTCAGCCTGCCGGTTCGCTACCGCAGCCGCTTGGCTATCCACCTCGTCTCTCCGCGCTTGCTCCATCTTCTGGGCCCAAAATTGCCAGAGGCTGAGCAACAAGGCGGCGCTCGCCGTGAGGGTGGCGCCCCAGGTTGCTGCGTCGCCCATCTCGATGGCCTGATTCATCATGGCTCGAAACTACGCCTGTAACCACTCTGGCAACAGGGTGTAGCACCACCCGCTGGAGGGCGGACGGCTCGGAAGCGGTCACCCAAGCCACTTCCCATCTGGGCGATGGCAAGGCCCAACGGGGCTGGGGCGGAACGTTGCTTCCGCTCCAGGTCTCGCGAACCGTCCGAGAGGCCGCGCCGGCCAGATGCGCTGGAGTTGCACCATTCCCCTGAACTTCACATGCAGCGTCGCAGACCATGTAGTGCATGTCCTACTCGTACTTGGCCATCGAGAGCACGGGCGCCGTGGTGATCGCGGCAGCGGCGGCGGTCGTAGGTGCTGCCGCTGGTGCCGTCGGAACATTGCTGGCGGCCAGGTTCGCCAGGCAAGGCGCAATCGGGGCCGCAGCGCAAACCGGTGCTGACGCATACGGTAAGGCGGTCCGTGAGACGAGGCTGGATGCCTGTACTGGCTTCGCAACGGCGGTGCGTGGGGTGATCAGCGGAGCCCAGGACATGTCGAATGCTGTTCGGGTTTACAACCTCGAATTTGGATCCGATGATCGAGGTCCGTTGCCGACGCAAGCGGATCTGCTGGCCTTGGTCGAGACGATGGGTGATGCGGCCGTTCGTGTGCGAATCGCTGGCCCCAGAGTCGTGGCGGAGGCAGCGGACGGCGTTCTGGCCAGGTGCAGGGACGTGGTTACTTCCCTCGGTGAGTACATGAACCTCACGGCAAGCAGCCTCATGCCTGTCGACAACCCGGACATGCCAATCACGATCATGAGTGACAGGCCGATCATCCGGCATGCTGAGGTGCAGACGGCTTTGGCGTTTGCGGCCGACTCTCTGGCCAGATTTCTCGACATCGCTCGTGATCATCTGGACGATTGGAACGGCAGGGCGGCATAGAGACGACGCCACCAAGGTGCCGGGCTCCGCGCCGGGCCGTGTGTGGGCCGTCGGAAGGCGGCCCAGGGTGGCCAACGACGACCAATGACGACCGGTGCCATGTCTGTGCGGGCTGGGCCGGCGCCGTTCTCCCAGGTCCCCAAGGGGGGCGGCTCAGTTCCTCCGCAACAAGAAGCAGGAGTGGGAGGAGTACCGCTCCGAGGTCACCGCCTTCGAACTGCGGAAGAACCTGCCGGTCCTGTAGGGCGGCGGACGGCAACCGGGCCGGCGGTCACAGGCCGCCGGCCCGGGCCGTTTCCGGGCGGCCGGGCGGGCACCGGATAGGCTCGGAGGCCGGAGTCGGGTGCGGTGGTTGCGTGGTGCACGGAACGGGAGGCGGCGGGATGACGGTTCCGGGGCGCAGGAGCAGTACGTTCATCCGGCTGCTGCGGCACGGGTTCACCGACCCGTCCGCGGCGGGACGGCTGCTGGATCTGCCGGAGCTGGCCGCCGTGCGGAGCGACCCGGTGTTCCTCGACGCGCTCGGTGCCACCGCCGATCCGGACCTCGCGCTGCGCGGGCTGGTACGGCTGGCCGAGACGCAGGACGACGAGGGCCGGACCGCGCTGCTGTCCACCCTGGCCGCCGCCAAGCCGCTGCGCGACCGGCTGCTCGGGGTGCTCGGCGCCTCCGAGGCGCTCGCCGACCACCTGGCCCGCCACCCGCAGGACTGGCAGGCCCTGGTCACGTACGAGTCGTCCGACCTGCACCCCGGCATCGCCGAGTTCGAGCAGGGCCTCGCCGAGGCCCACGACCCGGTGTCCCTGCGCGTCGCCTACCGGCGCTGCCTGCTGGCCATCGCCGCCCGCGACGTCTGCGGCACCACCGACGTCGCGCAGACCGCCGCCGAGCTGGCCGACCTCGCCACCGCCACCCTGCGGGCCGCCCTGCGGATCGCCAGCAGCGCCGACCCGGGCGACGCCGCGCAGTGCCGGCTGGCCGTCATCGCGATGGGCAAGTGCGGCGGCCACGAGCTGAACTACGTCTCCGACGTCGACGTGATCTTCGTGGCGGAGGCCGTCCCCGGAGCCGACGAGGCCAAGGCCCTGCAGGCCGCCACCAGGCTCGCCTCCCACCTGATGCGGATCTGCTCCGACACCACCGTCGAGGGCACCATCTGGCCGGTGGACGCCAACCTGCGCCCCGAGGGCCGCAACGGCCCGCTGGTCCGCACCCTCTCCTCGCACCTCGCCTACTACCAGCGCTGGGCCAAGACCTGGGAGTTCCAGGCCCTCCTCAAGGCCCGCGCCGTCGCCGGCGACGAGGAGCTGGGCGCCGCCTACGTCGACGCCATAACGCCCCTCGTGTGGCAGGCCGCGGAACGCGAGAACTTCGTCGCCGACGTGCAGAAGATGCGCCGCCGGGTCGTCGACAACATCCCCGCCGCCCAGGTCGACCGCGAGCTCAAGCTCGGCCCCGGCGGCCTGCGCGACGTCGAGTTCGCCGTCCAGTTGCTCCAGCTCGTGCACGGCCGCAGCGACGCCACCCTGCACTCCGGCACCACCCTCGACGCCCTGCACGCCCTGGCCGCGGGCGGCTACGTCGGGCGGGCCGACGCGGCGCAGCTGGGGGACGCGTACCGGTTCCTGCGGGCGATGGAGCACAGCATCCAGCTGTACCGGCTGCGCCGCACCCACCTCGTCCCCGAGGACGAGGCCGACCTGCGGCGCCTCGGCCGCTCCCTGGGGCTGCGCACCGAGCCGGTCGCCGAGCTGAACAAGGCCTGGCGGCGGCACGCGTCCGTGGTCCGGCGGCTGCACGAGAAGCTGTTCTACCGGCCGCTGCTGGACGCCGTCGCCCAGCTCGCGCCCGGCGAGACCCGGCTCAGCCCGCGGGCCGCCGGCCAGCGCCTCGAAGCGCTCGGGTACGCCGACCCCGCGTCGGCGCTGCGCCACCTGGAGGCGCTGGCCTCCGGGGTCACCCGCAAGGCGGCGATCCAGCGCACGCTGCTGCCCGTCCTGCTCGGCTGGTTCGCCGACTCCGCCGACCCGGACGCCGGGCTGCTGAACTTCCGCAAGGTGTCCGACGCGCTCGGCAAGACGCCGTGGTACCTGCGGCTGCTGCGGGACGAGGGGGCCGCGGCCGAGAACCTGGCGCGGGTGCTGTCCGCCGGGCGGCTCGCCCCCGACCTGCTGATGCGGGCGCCCGAGGCGGTGGCGCTCCTCGGCGACCAGGAGGGTCTGCGGCCGCGCGGCCGGGAGGCGCTCGAACAGGAGGTGCTGGCCGCGGTCGGGCGGGCCTACACCGCCGAGGCGGGCGTGGCGGCGGCCCGCGGGGTGCGGCGGCGGGAGCTGTTCCGGACCTGCGCGGCCGACATCATCGCCTCGTACGGGACCGAGGACCGGCCGGTCGAGGAGGACCACGGGGCGCTCGTGGACCAGGTCGGCACCGCCGTCACCGACCTGACCGCGGCCACCCTGGCCGGAGCGCTCCGGGCCGCGGTGCGGGCGCAGTGGGGCGACACCCTGCCGACGCGGTTCGCGGTGATCGGCATGGGGCGGTTCGGCGGCGGGGAGCTGTCGTACGGGTCGGACGCGGACGTGCTCTTCGTCCACGAGCCGCGCGAGGGCGTGGACGAGCAGGAGGCGGCGAAGGCCGCGCAGGCCGTCATCTCGGAGATGCGGCGGCTGCTCCAGCTGCCGACCGCGGATCCGCCGCTGCTGATCGACGCCGACCTGCGGCCAGAGGGGCGCAGCGGGCCGCTGGTGCGGACGCTGGGCTCGTACGCGGCCTACTACCGGCGGTGGTCACTGGTCTGGGAGAGCCAGGCGCTGCTGCGGGCCGCGCCCGTGGCGGGGGACGAGGAGCTGGGGCGGCGGTTCGTCGAGCTGATCGATCCGCTGCGGTATCCGGCGGAGGGACTGGGGGAGGAGCCGGTCCGCGAGATCCGGCGGCTGAAGGCCCGGATGGAGTCGGAGCGGCTGCCGCGCGGGGCGGACCCGACGCTGCACACCAAGCTCGGGCGGGGTGGCCTGAGCGACGTCGAGTGGACCGTGCAGCTGCTGCAGATGCGGCACGGGTGGGCGGAGCCGGGGCTGCGGACCACGCGGACGCGGGAGGCGCTGGCCGCGGCGCACGCGGCGGGGCTGCTGCCGACGGAGGAGGCGCAGACGCTGGACGAGGCGTGGGTGCTGGCCACGCGGGTGCGGAACGCGGTCATGCTGGTGCGGGGGCGGGCCGGGGACACCTTCCCCTCCGAGGCGCGGGAGCTGGCTGCCGTCGGGCGCTACCTGGGCTATGGCGAGGGGCGGGTCGGTGAAATGCTGGACGACTACCGGCGGGCGACGCGGCGGGCGCGGGGGGTGGTGGAAGCCCTCTTCTACGACGCGTAGCCGGCGTCGCCGCTCCGGCCGGGCCGATCCGGCCTTGCTGCCGGGCGCACCCTCCGGCTCCGCCGGGCAAATCCAGCCTCGCCGGCGTTTGAGGCGCGGGGGCCCGGGGGTGGAGCCCCCGAAACCCCGGACCCTGCGGGGCTTTTTCCCCTCCCCGCCCCTTCCCGAACTGGGGCTCCGCCCCAGACCCCGGTCCTCAAACGCCGGACGGGCCGGAAGATCGGGGCTCCGCCCCAGAACCCGGTCCTCAAACGCCGGACGGGCTGGAAATTGCGGCGGAGCCCCCGGGGTCAGGTGGTGGTGCCTCGGAGGCGGTTGAGGAGGGTGGCGGTGGCGGAGGGGGCGTCGGGGCGATCGGGGTACCGGGGAAGACCGCGGGCCGTGGCCCCGTACCAGGCGTACGAGACCGCGTAGCCGAACGCCAGGCAGAGCAGGCCCCCCACGGCGTCCAGCCAGAAGTGGTTGGCGGTGGCGACGATGACGACGAGCGTGGCGGCGGGGTACAGGAGCCCCAGGATCCGCGCCCAGGGGGCCGACGCCAGCGCAAAGATCGTCAGGCCGCACCACAGCGACCACCCGATGTGCATGGACGGCATCGCCGCGTACTGGTTCGACATGTTCTTGAGGTCCCCGGAGGCCATGGACCCCCACGTCTGGTGGACCAGCACCGTGTCGATGAAGTTCTCACCGGTCATCAGCCGGGGCGGCGCGAGCGGGTAGAAGTAGTACCCCACCAGCGCCACCGCGGTGGTCGCGAACAGCACCAGCCGGGTCGCCGCGTACCGCCCGGGATGGCTGCGGTACAGCCACACCAGCACGCCGATCGTCACGATGAAGTGCAGCGTGGCGTAGTAGTAGTTCATGCCCACGATCAGCCACGTCACCGAGTCCACGGCGTGGTTCACCGTCTTCTCGACCGCGATGCCGAGCGTGTGCTCCGCCCGCCAGATCCAGTCCGCGTTCCGCAGCGCCTCGGCCTTCTGCTCCGGCACCGCGTTGCGGATCAGCGAGTACGTCCAGTAACTGATCGCGATCAGCAGGATCTCGAACCAGAGCCGGGGCCGGCGCGGGGTCCGCAGTCCGGTCAGCAGGGCGCGACGGCCCGCCGGGCGGTCGTCGGTCACGGGGGGTGACGACTGGTCCGTCCGGGTTGCCAGTGTCTTCACGCTCGCTTCACCCATGAGGAGAGAGTCTGCCAGATGCCGTTCCTGCCCCGATCATCCCTCGGGACGGTCTTCCCCGCAGCTCCTCAGACCTGCGGACGACGCCCTTCCGCACGGCCCGGCGCTGCACGGTACGGGCCGGATCAGACCCGGCCCGGCCCGGAGGCCGTGGAGCCGCGGACCACCAGCTCGGGGTGGAAGACGAACTCGCTGTGCGGGGCCGGGGTGCCCCCGATCTCCTCCAGCAGCGTGCGGACGGCCGCCTGCCCCATGGCCTGCACGGGCTGCCGGACGGTGGTCAGCGGCGGGTCCGTGAACGCTATCAGCGGGGAGTCGTCGAACCCGACGACCGAGACGTCCTGCGGCACCCGCAGCCCCTGCTGCCGGGCCGCCCGGATCGCACCCAGGGCCATCATGTCGCTCGCGCACACCACGGCCGTGCACCCGCGCCCGATCAGCGCGGCCGCCGCGGCCTGCCCGCCCTCCAGCGTGTACAGCGAGTGCTGGATCAGCTCCTCCACGGCGTCCTCGGCCAGGCCCAGCCGCTCCTGCATCGCGAGCCGGAAGCCCTCGATCTTGCGCAGGACGGGCACGTACCTCTTGGGGCCGACGGCGAGGCCGATCCGGGTGTGGCCGAGGGCGGTCAGGTGGGTGACCGCCAGCTGCATCGCGGCCCGGTCGTCGGGGGAGACGAACGGCGCCTGCACCTTGGGGGAGAAGCCGTTGATGAGGACGAAGGGAACGCCCTGGCCGCGCAGTTGGTCGTAGCGCGTCATGTCGGCGGTGGTGTCCGCGTGCAGCCCCGAGACGAAGATGATCCCGGAGACCCCGCGGTCCACCAGCATCTCGGTCAGCTCGTCCTCGGTGGAGCCGCCCGGCGTCTGGGTCGCGAGCACCGGCGTGTAGCCCTGGCGGGTCAGCGCCTGGCCGATGACCTGGGCGAGCGCCGGGAAGATGGGGTTGTCCAGCTCGGGGGTTATCAGGCCGACCAGGCCGGCGCTGCGCTGGCGCAGCCGGACCGGACGCTCGTACCCGAGCACGTCGAGTGCGGCCAGCACGGATTCACGGGTGGCCGCGGCCACACCGGGCTTGCCGTTGAGCACGCGGCTGACTGTGGCTTCGCTGACCCCCGCCTGGGCTGCGATGTCGGCAAGCCTCGCGGTCATGGGATTGGACTGTACCGGTCGCATGTCAGATTGCCCACCACGTGCAGGAATCAGCGGGAATCTGCACCATGGGCCCCTCCGGTCCGACCGGTCCGGAGGACAGCACCGGCCGCCCGGGCACCGGCAGCTCCACCGGACGCCCCAGGGTGTTGACGGTGCAGACGAAACCGGGCCGGGCGAAGGCCAGCACCCCCGCCGGCGCCGGCAGCCACTCCACCCCGTCCCCGGCGCCCAGCCCCGGCAGCACCCGCCGCAGCTCCAGCGCCGCCCGGTACAGCTCCAGCGTCGAGTGCGGATCGCCGGTCTGCGCCGCCACCGTCAGCCCGGCCCAGCCCGCCGGCTGCGGCAGCCAGGCCCCCGCGGACCCGAACCCGTACGGCGCCCGCGCCCCGTCCCACGGGATCGGCACCCGGCAGCCGTCCCGCAGCCCCTCCTGCCCGGCTGCCTCGCTCGGCGCATCGGTACGGCCGCCGCCCGCGGCCCCCCGTCCGCCCCCGCGCCGGAACGCCGGATCCTGCCGGAGCGCGTCCGGCAGGTCGGTCACCTCGGGAAGCCCCAGCTCCTCGCCCTGGTACAGGTACGCCGAACCCGGCAGGGCCAGCATCAGCAGGGCCGCGGCCCGGGCCCGGCACAGGCCCTGCGGGCCGGAGCCGTACCGGGTGCGGTGGCGGACCACGTCGTGGTTGGACAGCACCCACGTGGTGGGGGCGCCCACCGCGGTGGTCGCGGCCAGCGACTCGTCGATCACCTCGCGCATCCGCGCCGCGTCCCACGGGCAGTTCAGGAACCGGAAGTTGAACGCCTGGTGCAGCTCGTCCGGCCGCACGTACCGGGCCAGCCGCTCCGAGGTCGGCGCCCAGGCCTCCGCCACCCCGATCCGCTCGCCGCCGTACGAGTCCAGCAGCCGCCGCCACGACCGGTGGATCTCGTGCACCCCGTCCTGGTCGAAGAACGGCAGCGGCTGCGAGCCGATCAGCGTGGCCTGCTCGGCCGCGCCCACGTCCGGCAGCCCGGGCGGCTTGACCATGCCGTGCGCCACGTCCACCCGGAACCCGTCCACCCCCAGGTCCAGCCAGAACCGCAGGATGTCCGCGAACTCCTCGGGGACCTCCGGGTGCGCCCAGTTCAGGTCCGGCTGCTCCGGCGCGAACAGGTGCAGGTACCACTCCCCGTCCGGCAGCCGGGTCCAGGCCGGGCCGCCGAACACCGACTCCCAGTCGTTGGGCGGCAGCGCCCCGTCCGCCCCGCGCCCGGGGCGGAAGTGGTAGCGGGCCCGGTCCGGGCAGCCGGGGCGGCCGGCCCGCGCGGCCAGGAACCACGGGTGCCGGTCGGAGGTGTGGTTCGGGACCACGTCCACGATCACCCGCAGGCCCAGCCCGTGCGCCGCGGCGACCAGCCCCGCGGCGTCGGCCAGGTCACCGAAGAGCGGGTCGACAGCCCGGTAGTCGGCCACGTCGTAGCCGCCGTCGGCCTGCGGCGACACGTAGAAGGGGGTCAGCCACACCGCGTCCACGCCGAGCCGGGCCAGGTGCGGCAGCCGCTCGCGGACCCCGCGCAGGTCTCCCACCCCGTCCCCGTCGCCGTCCGCGAAGGACCGCACGTACACCTGGTAGATCACGGCGTCGCGCCACCAGCCGGCCGGTCGGCCCGTCGCGTTGCTGGAAGGACTTGCAAGGCGCACATCGGTCAGCTCGTGGGTCATATCGGGGTCAACGCCGCGGAGTGCCGCCCGGTTGCGGGGTGCGGCCGTCGAACAAACAGCAAGCTGCGGCAACCGTATGGACACACGGATGTAACGATCCCCGCTGCTTGCAGAAATTTGCCGCAAGGCCTTTCGGTCGGCTTTCAGCCTTGTTACGTTCCCTGCAACTCGGGACCGCGACGGGGCGGACGGGATCACTGAAGGAGTTCACATGCGGCGTGGCATAGCGGCCACCGCGCTGGTCGCGGCCCTGGCGCTCGCGGCGACGGCCTGCGGCGGCGACAAGGACGGCGACAGCGGTGACAAGAAGGCGGGCGGCGAGCTCTCCGGCACCGTGACGTGGTGGGACACCGCGAACGACGCCGAGAAGGCCACCTTCGAGAAGATCGCCAAGGCCTTCACCGCGAAGCACCCCAAGGTCACCGTCAAGTACGTCAACGTCCCGTACGGCGACGCCCAGAACAAGGTCAAGAACGCCTTCAGCAGCGGCGCCGACGCCCCCGACGTGATCCGCGCCGACGTCGGCTGGGTCGCCGACTTCGCCTCCCTCGGCTACCTGGACAGGGTCCCCGCCGAGACCGCGAAGAAGGTCGACAGCGAGTTCCTGCCGCAGGCCGCCGCCTCCGGCAAGTTCGAGGGCACCACCTACGCGGTCCCGCAGGTCATCGACACCATGGGCCTCTTCTACAACAAGAAGATCCTCAAGGACGCCGGCGTCGAGGCCCCCAAGTCCCTCGCCGAGCTGAAGACCGCCGCCGAGGCCATCAAGAAGAAGACCGGCAAGACCGGCCTCTACCTGCGCGGCGACGACTCGTACTGGTTCCTGCCCCTCATCTACGGCGAGGGCGGCGACCTGGTCGACGCGAAGAACAAGACGGTCACCGTCGACGGCCCGGCCGGCGTCAAGGCCTTCAAGGCCGCCCGTGACCTGGTCACCTCCGGCGCCGCGATCACCAATGCGACCGACGGCTGGAACAACATGCAGACGGCCTTCAAGTCCGGCAAGGTCGCCATGATGATCAACGGCCCGTGGGCCGTCGCCGACGCCTACGCCGGCGACCAGTTCAAGGACAAGTCCAACCTCGGCATCGCCGCGGTCCCGGCCGGTTCCGCCGGCCAGGGCGCCCCGCAGGGCGGCCACGACCTCGCCGTCTACGCCGGTTCCAAGAACCGCGACGCCGCGCACGCCTTCGTCGACTACATGACCTCGCAGGAGGTGCAGGCCCAGTCCGCCAAGGAGCTCAGCCTGCTGCCGACCCGCACCGCCGCGTACGACCTGCCGGAGGTGAAGAACAACGAGATGGTCCAGTTCTTCAAGCCGGCCGTCGACAAGGCCGTCGAGCGCGCCTGGATCCCGGAGAACGGCAGCCTGTTCGCCCCGCTCCAGGTCCAGTACACGAAGGCCGTGACCGGTGCGTCGAGCCCGGAGGACGCGGCCAAGGCCGCCGGCGCCGAGTTCCGCAAGATCCTCAAGGGCTGGAAGTAACACGACCATGGCTGCTCACACCAGCCAGTCGGTGGCGAAGGCCGCGGGCGAGGACGACCTCGCCCGCGGCCGGAGCCGCAGGACCGGCAGCAGGACCGAAGGCTCGTCCGGCAGGAACAGGCCCGGCCTCGGCCAGGTGATCTCGAAGCACTGGTACGCGTGGGCCATGGTGGCCCCCGTCGTGCTGGTGCTCGGCGTGATCATCGGCTGGCCGCTGGTCCGCGGCATCTACCTGTCGCTGACCGACGCCAACGAGCGCAACGTCGCCCGCACCATCGGCGTCAACGAGATCCCGGCCACGTACGAGTTCGTCGGTCTCGACAACTACACGGCCGTGCTCGCCGACCCGGTGTTCCTGCAGCGGCTGGTGTGGACCGTCACCTGGACCGTCGCCTGCGTGTCCGTCACCTTCACGCTGGGCCTCGTCCTCGCCAACATGCTCAACCGGAGCTTCCGGGGCCGCTCCTTCTACCGGATGGCCCTGATCCTGCCGTGGGCCGTCCCCGGCTTCGTCTCCGTCTTCGCCTGGCGGTTCCTGTTCAACCGCGACAACGGCATCCTCAACAAGGTCCTCGAAGGCGGCGGCATCGCCGCGGTCCCGTGGCTCGACGACCCGACCTGGGCCAAGCTGTCCGTCATCACGGTCAACGTCTGGCTCGGCGTCCCCTTCATGATGGTCGCCCTCCTCGGCGGCCTCCAGTCCATCCCCGGCGAGCTGTACGAGGCCGCCGAGATGGACGGCGCGAGCGCCTGGCAGCGCTTCCGGCACATCACCCTGCCCGGCCTGCGCACGGTGAGCATGACCGTGATCCTGCTCTCCACCATCTGGACGTTCAACATGTTCCCGGTGATCTTCCTGCTCACCCGGGGCGGCCCGGGCGACGCCACCGAGATCCTGGTGACCCAGGCCTTCCGCGAGGCGTTCGTCGAATCCCCGCGCGACTTCGCCGGCTCCGCGACCTGGGGCGTACTGATCCTCGCCCTCCTCATGATCTTCGCGCTCGTCTACAAGCGCTCGCTCCGCAAGCAGGGAGAGGTGTGGTGACCATGGCCGGCTCCGTACGCAAGCGCGGCGAGCGCGGCCCGCTCGCCTCCATCGGCCTGCACGGGACGCTCGTCGTCGCGTCCGTCGTCGCCGTCTTCCCGGTGCTGTGGGTCCTGCTGACCTCGCTCAAGCCCGCCAAGGACGCAATCAGCACGGACTTCGTCAAGGACCCCACCTTCGACAACTACCGCTACCTGGTGGAGGAGACCTCCTTCTTCACCTGGTTCGGCAACTCGGTGATGGTCGCCGCCGTCACCACCGTGCTCGGCGTCTTCATCGCCGCCACCACCGGCTACGCCGTCAGCCGGTTCAGGTTCCCCGGCATGCGCCCCCTGATGTGGACCCTGCTCGTCACGCAGATGTTCCCCATGGCCATCCTGATCGTGCCGCTCTACAACCTGATGGGCCAGCTCGGCCTGCTCAACCAGCCGGTCGGCCTGATCATCACGTACCTCACCATCGCCGTGCCGTTCTGCGCCTGGATGATGAAGGGCTTCTTCGACACCATCCCGGTGGAGATCGACGAATCCGGCCGGGTCGACGGGCTCAACCCGTTCGGCACCTTCTGGCGGCTGATCCTGCCCCTGGCCAAGCCGGGCCTGGCGGTCACCGCCTTCTACTCGTTCATCACCGCCTGGGGCGAGGTCGCGTACGCCTCCGCCTTCATGGTCGGCGACGAGAACCTCACGCTCGCCGGCGGCCTGCAGACCTTCGTCACGCAGTACACCGCCAACTGGGGTCCGATGACGGCCGCATCCGTCCTCATCGCGATCCCTGCGGCCGCGTTCTTCCTCTTCGCCCAGCGGCACCTCGTCGCCGGCATGACCGCGGGCGCCACCAAGGGCTGACCACCCGGCGCCCGCCGGTCCCACCCGACCACCTCTCTTCACAAGGACGACATGACCCAGCACCTCGCTGCTCCGGCCGCCCCGACCACCGGCACCACCGGCACGCACACGGGCTGGTGGAGAGACGCGGTGATCTACCAGGTCTATCCGCGCAGCTTCGCCGACAGCAACGGTGACGGTATGGGGGACCTCGAGGGCATCCGCAGCCGGCTGCCCTACCTGAAGGAGCTCGGCGTCGACGCCGTCTGGCTGAGCCCCTTCTACGCCTCCCCGCAGGCCGACGCCGGCTACGACGTCGCCGACTACCGGGCCATCGACCCGATGTTCGGCACCCTGCACGACGCCGACGCGCTGATCCGCGAGGCCCACGGGCTGGGCCTGCGCATCATCGTCGACCTCGTCCCCAACCACTGCTCCGACCAGCACGACTGGTTCAAGCAGGCGCTGCGGGAGGGCGCCGGCTCCCGGCTGCGCGAGCGCTTCCACTTCCGCCCCGGCAAGGGCGAGAACGGCGAACTGCCCCCCAACGACTGGGAGTCCATCTTCGGCGGGCCCGCCTGGACCCGCGTCGAGGACGGGGAGTGGTACCTGCACCTCTTCGCGCCCGAGCAGCCCGACTTCAACTGGGAGCACCCGGCCGTCCAGGACGAGTTCCGCTCCATCCTGCGGTTCTGGCTGGACCTCGGAGCCGACGGCTTCCGCGTCGACGTCGCCCACGGCCTGGTCAAGGCCCCCGGCCTGCCCGACCTCGGCGCCAAGGACCAGCTCAAGCTGCTCGGCAACGACGTCATGCCGTTCTTCGACCAGGACGCCGTGCACGAGGTCTACCGCGCCTGGCGGCGGATCCTCGACGAGTACGAGGGCGACCGCATCCTCGTCGCCGAGGCCTGGACCCCGACCGTCGAGCGCACCGCCCTGTACGTGCGCCCCGACGAGATGCACCAGGCCTTCAACTTCCAGTACCTGACCACCGACTGGGACGCGGCCGCACTGCGCGAGGTCATCGACGGCTCGCTCGCCGCGATGCGTCCCGTCGGCGCCCCCACCACCTGGGTGCTGTCCAACCACGACGTCACCCGGCACGCCACCCGCTTCGCCAACCCGCCCGGCCTCGGTACCCAGCTGCGCGAGCCGGGCGACCGCGAGCTGGGCCTGCGCCGCGCCCGCGCGGCCACCGTGCTGATGCTGGCGCTGCCCGGGTCGGCGTACGTCTACCAGGGCGAGGAGCTCGGCCTGCCGGACGTCACCGACCTGCCGGACGAGGTGCGCCAGGACCCGTCGTTCTTCCGCGCCGCCGGCCAGGACGGGTTCCGCGACGGCTGCCGGGTGCCGATCCCGTGGTCCGGCACCGAGGCCCCGTACGGCTTCGGTCCCGTGGCCGGCGGCCCCAGCTGGCTGCCGCAGCCCGACGCCTGGGCGGGCCTGAGCGTCGAGGCGCAGACCGGCGACCCGGCCTCCATGCTGGAGCTGTACCGCAGCGCGCTCGCAGTGCGCCGCTCCCACCCGGCGCTCGGCGCGGGCGAGAGCGTCGACTGGCTGCCGTCGCCCGCGGGCGTCCTTGCGTTCCGCCGTACCGCCGCCGACGGCAGTGCGTTCGTGTGCACGGTGAACACCACCGGGGCGCCGGTGCGGCTGCCGCTGCCCGGCCGGCTGCTGCTCGCCAGCGCCGAGCCCGCCACCGACGGGCCGGACGCGGAGCTGCCCGCCGACAGCGCCGCCTGGTGGGCGGTGTGACGGTCCCCCTGCCGCGGGGCGCCGATCCGGCCGCCCCGCGGCTCGCGGACATCGCCGAGCAGGCCCGGGTCAGCGAGGCGACGGTCAGTCGCGTCCTCAACGGCAAGGCCGGCGTGGCCGCCGCGACCCGGCACAAGGTGCTGGCCGCGCTGGACGTCCTCGGGTACGAGCGTCCGGTGCGGCTGCGCCGCAAGAGCAACGGCCTGGTCGGGCTGCTGATCCCGGAGCTGACCAACCCGATCTTCCCGGCGTTCGCGCAGGTCATCGAGCAGGCCCTGGCCGGCCACGGCTACACGCCGGTGCTGTGCACGCAGACGCCCGGCGGTGCCACCGAGGACGAGCTGGTGGAGCAGCTGGAGGAGCGCGGGGTCACCGGCATCGTGTTCCTGTCCGGTCTGCACGCGGACGCCAGCGCCGATCCGGCCCGCTACCTGCGGCTGGCGGCGCGCGGGGTGCCGTTCGTCCTGATCAACGGCTACAACGAGCACGTCAGCGCGCCGTTCGTGTCCCCGGACGACCGGGCCGCGGCCGGGATGGCCGTACGGCACCTGGCCGAGCTGGGCCACGAGCGGATCGGGCTGGCCATCGGGCCCACCCGGTACGTGCCCTCGCGCCGCAAGGAGGAGGGCTTCCGGGCGGCGCTGGCCGCACTGGGCTTCGCGGACGACTGCGAACAGGTCATCCAGCGGACCCTGTTCACGGTCGAGGGCGGCCATGCGGCGGGCGGGGCGCTGCTGGACCGGGGCTGTACGGGGATCGTGTGCGGCAGCGACCCGATGGCGCTGGGGGTGATCCGGGCGGCCCGTGAGCGGGGGCTGCGGGTCCCCGAGGACGTCTCGGTCGTCGGTTTCGACGACTCTCCGCTGATCCCGTTCACGGACCCGCCGCTGACCACGGTCCGCCAGCCGGTCCGGGCGATGGCCACGGCGGCGGTGGGGGCGCTGCTGGAAGCGGTCGGAGGCAACCCGGTGGAACGCACGGAGTTCGTCTTCCAGCCGGAGCTCGTCGTCCGCGGCTCAACCGCCCAGGCACCGCGCATCCCGTAACGAGCCCTTCCCGCCCTCCACCGGGCCCGCCGTCCCGGCCCCTCCCGGGCCGCGCGCCCACCGGGCGGGGCATTCCCAGCCCCTCCTGGGCCGCGCGCCCACGGGGCGGGGCATTTCCAGCCCCTCCTGGGCCGGCTGCCCACCGGGCGGGGGCAAATTCAGCCCCTCCGGCGTTTGAGGAGCGGGGTTTGGGGCGGAGCCCCAAGACAGGTCCGGCTGCGCCGCCCCCCGGGCTCCGCCCGGACCCGCGCCTCAAACGCCGGCGAGGCTGGATTTCGCCCCGCGGGGTCTCGAACGCCGGCGGGGCTGGGATTCGGCCCGTCCGCCTCGAACGCCGGCGGGCCGGCCCGGGTCGCCGGCCGGGCGGGGCAAATCCAGCCCCTCCGGCGATTGAGGAGCGGGGTGCGGGGCGGAGCCCCGACAGGCCCGCGGGGCGGGGGGCGGGCGCGTGGGGCGCTGGTGGGCGCCCCCGCCCCGCCGCCCCGCGGGTGGGGCGAACGTAACATCCGTGCAATCTCTTGCGTAAGGAGTTGCGGCCAGAAACCCGCACGGTTTCGACAGGATGTCGAAGCCATGTCCAAGGGGTTGACGCCAACGCACCCGCCTCGTACGGTCGCGACCGCAAGAAGTTTCAGTCAACTTTCAATGCAGCAGGCCTTACGGGCACGGCGCGTTGCCGCACGAGGCCCCCTCTCCCGCCAGGAGGACCCCATGCCCGCACGCCCCCACAGAGCCCGAGCCGGCTCCGGAGCCCGAGCCAGGGCCACCGCAACCGCCTCCGCGCTCGCCCTCGCCGGTGCCGCCCTCGCGGTCCAGGCGCCGCAGGCCGCCGCCGCCCCGCCCGGGGCGAAGGACGTCACCGCCGTCCTGTTCGAGTGGAAGTTCACCTCGGTCGCCAAGGCCTGCACCGACACCCTCGGCCCGGCCGGCTACGGCTACGTCCAGGTCTCCCCGCCCCAGGAGCACGTCCAGGGCGAGCAGTGGTGGACCTCGTACCAGCCCGTCAGCTACAAGATCGCCGGCCGGCTGGGCGACCGCACCGCCTTCAAGAACATGATCGACACCTGCCACGCGGCCGGCGTCAAGGTCGTCGTCGACTCGGTGATCAACCACATGGCCGGCCAGGACGGCTCCGGCGTCGGCACCGGCGGCTCCGCGTACTCCAAGTACAACTACCCCGGCACCTACTCCGGCGCCGACATGGACGACTGCCGGGCCACAATCTCCAACTACCAGGACCGCGGCAACGTCCAGAACTGCGAGCTGGTCCAGCTCGCCGACCTCGACACCGGCGAGGAGTACGTCCGCGCCCGGATCGCCGCGTACCTCAACGACCTGCTGTCGCTCGGCGTCGACGGCCTGCGCGTGGACGCCGTCAAGCACATGCCGGCCACCGACCTCGCGAACATCAAGTCGCGCCTGACCAGCCCGAACGTCTACTGGAAGCAGGAGGCGATCTTCGGCGCCGGCGAGGCCGTCTCCCCGAGCGAGTACCTCGGCACCGGCGACGTCCAGGAGTTCCGCTACGCCCGCGACCTCCAGCGGGTGTTCCGGAACGAGAACCTCGCCTACCTCAAGAACTTCGGCGAGGCCTGGGGCCACATGCCCGGCGGCCAGGCCGGGGTCTTCGTCGACAACCACGACACCGAGCGCGGCGGCGACACCCTCAACTACAAGGACGGTAGCGCCTACACCCTGGCCTCCGTCTTCATGCTGGCCTGGCCCTACGGCTCCCCGGACGTCCACTCCGGCTACGAGTGGACCGACAAGGACGCCGGCCCGCCGAACGCGGGCCAGGTCAACGCCTGCTACACCGACGGGTGGAAGTGCCAGCACGCCTGGCGCGAGATCTCCTCGATGGTGGCCTTCCGGAACACGGCCCGCGGTCAGGGCGTCGTGAACTGGTGGGACAACGGCGCCGACCAGATCGCCTTCGGCCGCGGCGACAAGGCGTACGTCGCCCTCAACCACGAGGGCTCCGCGCTGACCCGCACCTTCCAGACCTCGCTGCCCGGCGGCGCCTACTGCGACGTGCAGAGCGGCAACCCCGTCACCGTCGACTCGGCCGGCCGGTTCACCGCCACCCTGGCCCCCGGCACCGCGCTCGCCCTGCACGCCGGCGCCCGCACCTGCTCCGGCACCACCCCGCCGCCGGCCGGCCAGGCCGGCGCCTCGTTCCAGGTCAACGCCACCACCGTGGTCGGCCAGAACATCTACGTCACCGGCGACCAGGCCGCACTCGGCAACTGGAGCACCGGCAGCGCCCTCAAGCTCGACCCGTCCGGCTACCCGGTGTGGAAGCTCGACGTCACGCTGCCCGCCGGCACGAGCTTCGCGTACAAGTACATCCGCAAGGACGCGAACGGGAACGTCACCTGGGAGAGCGGCGCCAACCGCACCGCCACCGTCCCCGCGAGCGGCAAGGTCACCCTGACCGACACCTGGCGCAACTAGGGCCTGTCGTGCCGTCGCCCCGGCGGCACCCCTCCCCGCGCCCCTCCGGACCAGGGCCGCCCGGCACTCTGCAAGAACCCCGCCACCCGCCGGGCGGCCCTCACCCGTTCCCACCCGTCTGCTCCAAGTGCTTCAAGGAGACCCTCCCTTGATACGCCCAGCCCTGCGCGCGGCGGCCGGCACGCTCGCCGCCGCCCTGGCCGTGACGCTCGCCCCCGCCGTCCCCGCGACGGCCGCGGCCGAGCCGCCCGCACCGCCCTCGGACGCCCGGCTCGCCCGGCAGCCTGCCCGCCACGACCTGACCCGCGAGCAGTTCTACTTCGTCCTGCCCGACCGGTTCGCCAACGGCGACCCGGGCAACGACCGGGGCGGCCTGACCGGCACCCGCCTGGAGACCGGCCTCGACCCCGAGGACAAGGGCTTCTACCAGGGCGGCGACCTCAAGGGCCTCACCGAGAGGCTCGACTACATCAAGGGCCTGGGCACCACCGCCATCTGGATGGCGCCGATCTTCAAGAACCAGCCCGTGCAGGGCCAGGGCAAGGACGCCTCGGCCGGCTACCACGGCTACTGGATCACCGACTTCACCCGGGTCGACCCGCACTTCGGCACCAACGCCGACCTGACGAAGCTGATCGACGCCGCCCACCGCAAGGGCATGAAGGTCTTCTTCGACGTCATCACCAACCACACCGCGGACGTCGTCGACTACGAGGAGAAGTCCTACTCCTACCTCTCCAAGGGCGCCTTCCCGTACCTGACCAAGGACGGGGTCCCCTTCGACGACTCCGACTACGCCGACGGGAAGAGGAAGTTCCCCGCCGTCTCCGCGCAGTCCTTCCCGCGCACCCCCGTCGTGCCCGCCGCCAAGAAGGACCTCAAGGTCCCGGCCTGGCTTAACGACCCCACGATGTACCACAACCGGGGCGACTCCACCTTCGCCGGCGAGTCCTCCGACCAGGGCGACTTCGTCGGCCTCGACGACCTGTGGACCGAGCGCCCCGAGGTCGTCTCCGGGATGGCCGAGATCTACAAGAAGTGGGTCCGCGACTTCAAGATCGACGGCTTCCGCATCGACACCGTCAAGCACGTCAACACCGAGTTCTGGACCCGCTGGGCCACCGCCCTCGACCGGTACGCCGAGCAGCAGGGCCGCCCCGACTTCTTCATGTTCGGCGAGGTCTACTCCGCCGACACCGCGGTCACCGCGCCGTACGTGACCCGCGGCCGGCTCGACTCCACCCTCGACTTCCCGCTCCAGGACGCCATCCGCGGGTACGCCGCCCAGGGTGCCCCGGCCGGCCGGCTCGCCTCCGTCTTCGCCGACGACTACCGGTACACCACCGACAAGGCCAACGCCTACGAGCAGGTGACCTTCCTCGGCAACCACGACATGGGGCGCTTCGGCACCTTCCTCAAGCAGGACCGGCCCGGCGCCGGCGAGGCGGAACTCCTCGCCCGCTACCGGCTCGCCAACGAGCTGATGTTCCTCTCCCGCGGCAACCCCGTCGTCTACTACGGCGACGAGCAGGGCTTCACCGGCGCCGGCGGCGACAAGGACGCCCGCCAGACCCTGTTCGCCTCGAAGACCGCCGACTACCTCGACGACGACCAGCTCGGCACCGCCCGCACCCACGCGAGCGACGCCTACGATCCGGAGCACCCGCTCTACCGGCAGATCGCCGCTCTCGGAAAGGTGCGCCGCTCTCACCCGGGCCTGGCGAACGGCACCCAGACCGAGCGCCTCGCCCAGGGCTCCGTCTACGCCTTCACCCGCACCGACGCCTACGCCGGCGCCGAGTACCTGGTCGCCGTCAACAACGCCGCCGAGGCCAAGACCGTGGACGTCCCGGTCGACAGCCGCCCCGGCACCGACTTCACCGCCCTCTACGGCACCACCACCGACGCCCGCACCGGTGACGACGGCAGGACCACCGTCACCGTCCCCGCCTTCGGCTCCGTCGTCCTCAAGGCCGCCACCGCGCTCCCCGAGCCCGCCACCGGCCCCACCCTGACCCTCAAGGCCCCCGCCACCGGCGCCACCGGCACCGTCGAGATCTCCGCGGAGGTCTCCGGCGGCGGCCGCAACCGGGTCGTGTTCGCCGCCCAGACCGGCACCGGCCCCTGGCAGGTCCTCGGCTCCGCCGACCACGCCCCGTACCGGGTCACCCAGCACGTCGCCGCCCCCGCCGGCACTCCGCTGCGCTGGAAGGCGGTGGCCGTGGACGCCGCCGGCCGGACGTCGAGCGCCCTCGCCGAGTCCGTGGCCGGAGCCGTCCCGCCCAAGGAGGTCCCGACCGCCACCCAGCGCGACTACGCGATCGTCCACTACAAGCGCCCCGACGGCGACTACGCCGACTGGCGCCTCTACGCCTGGGGCGACATCGCCGACGGCGAGGCCACCCCCTGGCCCGAGGGCCACGGCTTCACCGGCCGCGACGCCTACGGCGCGTTCGCGTACGTCCGCCTCAAGCCCGGCGCCACCTCCGTCGGCTACCTCGTCATCGACAAGAACGGCACCAAGGACGTCGCCGCCGACCGAAGCATCGACGTCACCAAGACCGGCGAGATCTGGCTGGAGCAGGGCAAGGAGGCCGCCCGCACCGAGCGCCCCGAGTACCCCGCCCAGGACACCTCCAAGGCCGTCCTCCACCTCCGCCGCGCCGACGGCGCCTACGACGGCTGGGGCCTGCACACCTGGACCGGGGCCGCGAACCCCACCGACTGGTCCAAGCCCCTGATGCCCGCCCGCTTCGACGCGTACGGCGCCGTGTACGAGGTCCCGCTCGCCGCGGGCGCCACCTCCCTCTCGTACATCCTCCACAAGGGCGACGAGAAGGACCTGCCCGCCGACCAGTCCCTCGACCTGAAGGCCGCCGGCCACGAGGTCTGGCTGCTCGCCGGCCGGGAGAAGCACCTGCTGCCGCAGCCCGCAGGCTCCGCCGCCGCCCTCGACCCCACCACAGCCAAGGCCGTCTGGCTGGACCGCGACACCGTCGCCTGGCAGGCTCCCGAGGCCGCCGCCTCCGTCCACCTCCTCGCCTCCCGCGACGGCTCCGTCAAGGCCGAGAACGGCACCCTGACCGGCAGCGCGAGCATGCTGCGCCTGACCCGGTCGGCGCTGACCGACGCCCAGAAGGCCAAGTTCCCGCACCTGGCGAAGCACCCGGCGTTCACCGTCGACGCCCGCGACCGCGACCGGGTCCGCGCCGCCCTGCGCGGCCAGCTCGTCGCCACCGCCCGCGCCGCGAACGGCGCCGTCCTCGCCGCCACCGGCGTCCAGCTCGCCGGCGTCCTCGACGACCTGTACGCCACCGACGCCCCCCTCGGACCGGTCTTCACCGCAGCCGGCGTCAAGCTGTCCGTGTGGGCGCCCACCGCCCGCACCGTCGCCCTCGAACTCGACGGCCGCACCCTGCCCATGACCCGCGACGACCGCACCGGCGTCTGGTCGGCGGCCGGCCCGCGCAGCTGGCGCGGCAAGCCGTACCGGTTCGCCGTCACCGTCTGGGCCCCCACCGTCCGGCAGGTGGTCACCAACCTGGTCACCGACCCCTACGCCACCGCCCTGACCACCGACTCGGCCCGCAGCCTGGCCGTCGACCTCACCGACCCGGCCCTGAAGCCGGCCGGCTGGACCACCCTGCGCAAGCCGAAGGCCACCGGCATGGCCCAGGCGCAGATCCAGGAACTCCACATCCGCGACTTCTCCGTCGCCGACCGCACCAGCAGCCACCGCGGCGGCTACCTGGCCTTCACCGACAGCGGCTCGGCCGGCATGAAGCACCTGCGGGAACTGGCCGCCGCCGGCACCTCGTACGTGCACCTGCTGCCCGCCTTCGACATCGGCACCATCCCGGAGAAGCCCGCCGACCGCACCGAACCCGCCTGCGACCTGGCCGTCCTCGCCCCCGACTCGGAGGAGCAGCAGGACTGCGTCGCGAAGGCCGCCGCCAAGGACGCCTTCAACTGGGGCTACGACCCGCTGCACTACACCGTCCCCGAGGGCTCCTACGCGAGCGACCCCGAAGGCACCGCCCGCACCGTCGAGTTCCGGAAGATGGTCCAGTCCCTCAACCGGACCGGACTGCGCACCGTGATGGACGTGGTCTACAACCACACCGTCGCCGCCGGCCAGTCCGACAGGTCGGTCCTCGACCGCATCGTCCCCGGCTACTACCAGCGGCTCCTCGCCGACGGCTCGGTCGCCACCTCCACCTGCTGCGCCAACACGGCCCCCGAGAACGCCATGATGGGCCGCCTCGTCGTCGACTCCGTCGTCACCTGGGCCAAGGAGTACAAGGTCGACGGCTTCCGCTTCGACCTGATGGGCCACCACCCCAAGGCCAACATCCTCGCCGTGCGCAAGGCCCTCGACGCCCTGACGGTCGCGAAGGACGGGGTCGACGGGAAGGCCGTCGTCCTCTACGGCGAGGGCTGGAACTTCGGCGAGGTCGCCGACGACGCCCGCTTCGTGCAGGCGACCCAGAAGAACATGGCCGGCACCGGCATCGCCACCTTCTCCGACCGGGCCCGCGACGCCGTCCGCGGCGGCGGCCCCTTCGACGAGGACCCGCGGATCCAGGGCTTCGCCTCCGGCCTCTTCACCGACCCCAACGGAGCCCCCGGCAACGGCACCCCCGAGCAGCAGAAGGCCCGCCTCCTGCACGCCCAGGACCTGATCAAGGTCGGACTGTCCGGCAACCTCGCCGACTACTCCTTCACCGACTCGTCGGGCCGTGCCGTCAAGGGCTCCCAGGTCGACTACAACGGCTCCCCGGCCGGCTACGCGGCCGCCCCCGGCGACGCCCTCGGCTACTCCGACGCCCACGACAACGAGTCCCTGTTCGACGCGCTCGCCTTCAAGCTGCCCGCGGGCACCTCCGCCGCCGACCGGGCCCGGATGCAGACCCTGGCGATGGCCGTGCCGGCCCTCTCCCAGGGCCCGTCCCTCAGCCAGGCCGGCACCGACCTGCTGCGCTCCAAGTCCCTGGACCGCAACTCGTACGACAGCGGCGACTGGTTCAACGCGATCCAGTGGGACTGCGCCGACGGCAACGGCTTCGGCCGCGGCCTCCCGCCGGCCGCCGACAACCGCGCCAAGTGGCCCTACGCCAAGCCGCTGCTGACCGGGATCGCCGTACCGAAGTGCCAGGACATCGACGGGGCCTCGGAGGCCTACCGGACCCTGCTGCGGATCCGCACCACCGAGCCGGCGTTCGCCCTCGGCACGGCCGCCGACGTCCAGCAGCAGCTGTCCTTCCCGCTCTCCGGCACCAGCGAGACCCCGGGCGTGATCACCATGGCCCTGGGCGACCTGGTCGTCGTCTTCAACGCCACCCCGCAGGAGCAGACCCAGCGGGCCGCCGCCTTCGCGGACCGCCCGTACCGGCTGCACCCGCTCCAGGCGGCGGGCACCGACCCGGTGGTGAAGCGCGCCGGCTTCGACCGGGCGACGGGCACCTTCACCGTCCCGGCCCGGACCGCGGCGGTCTTCACGCGGGGCTGAGCGCGGCGCCGCGCGCGGGCCGCCAGGGCGGCGGCCGGCGCCGGAACCGACAGCGGGGTGCCGGGTGGTGCGACCACCCGGCACCCCGCACGCGTTCCGTCCCCCGTACGCCCGGCTATTCGCCGCCGTCCAGGGAGCGCAGCACGTCCAGCCGCTTCTCCAGCAGGATCACCCCGTACACCCGGCCGTCCTTGCCCACCTTGTGGGGGAACTCGCCGACCACCCGGTAGCCGGCGCCCTGGTAGTACGCGACCAGCCGCGGGTTCGTCGACTGGCAGTCGAGCCGGGCCCGCTCCCGCCGGGTACGGGCGATCCGCCGCTCGGCGTGCTCCAGCAGCCGCCGCCCGGTGCCGGCCGGAGCCGTCCGTCGGTCCACCATCAGCCGGTGCACGTAGCCGGCGACCGGCGGCTGCACCCCCCAGGCCTCCTCGTCGGACCACCACAGCTCGTACCCGCCGCAGACCCGGCCGTTCTCGTCCCGGGCCAGCCACACCTCGCCGTCGCGCATCCGCGCCAGGAAGTGCGCGGTGTCCTTCTCGCCGGCCTTCCACTGCTCGATTCCGTTGGCCCGCATCCACTGCGCGGCCCCGTCGTACAGGCGGACCAGGACAGGCGCGTCCTGCTCCTCCGCCTGCCGGAACACCAATCCGTCAATGATCACGACGGGAATTATCGCCTCGGCTGCGGCACCCCGGCGTCCCCGGGCCCGCCGTCCGCCGGCCCCGCAGCTTCCGCGGCCGCTGCGGGCACTCCGGCCGGCACCAGCGCGATCAGCCGGGCCACCAGGTCGCCGAACGGCCCGTCGGCCGGCTCGTCCGCGAGCATCCGCCCGACGACCGCCCCCATCTCCGGGTCGTACGCCGCGCTTACCGCCATCAGCGCCGCGAAGTCGTGCACCAGCTGCAACTCCAGCTCCGCGCGCGGGATCCGCCGCCCGTCCAGCCAGAGCAGCGCCGTCGACTCGGCCAGCGACACCCACGACCGGACCACCAGCTCCAGCCGGGCCGGCGGCGCCCCGACCCCCAGGTGCGCGAGGATCTGCTCGTACGCGGCGTGCCGCACCTCGTCGATCATCGCGTTGGTCCGGCTGCTGCCGGCCGCCGGTCCGCCCCGCATCAGCGCGGAGAACCCGGGCCCGTGCTCCTCGACGAACGCGAAGTACCGCCCCATCACCCGCAGCAGCCGCGCCCCCAACGGCCCCTCGTGCGGCTCGTCGAACCGCCCCGCCAGATCGTTCGCGGCCCGCCGCAGCGCAGCCTCGTACAGGCTCAGCTTGCCGGGGAAGTAGTGGTAGACCAGCGGCCGCGAGATCCCGGCCGCCGCCGCGATCTCGTCGATCGACACCTCGTCGGGCGACCGGTGACTGAACAACTCCAGCGCGACCCCGATCAACTGCTGCCGCCGCTCCTCGACACCCATCCTGCGCCGCACATTGGTTGTCATATGAACCACCCTACAGAGCGGCTCCCTCCGCTTACACGTCCAGCACCAGGTGGTCGCCCTCGGCGCGGGAGACGCACAGGAGCATGGTCGTCGTGCGTTCCTCGTCGGTGAGGAGGGTGTCGCGGTGGTCGACCGGGCCGGTGAGGACGCGGTGTTGGCAGGTGCCGCAGAAGCCCTGGGTGCAGGAGTACGGGGTGTCCGGGAGGGCGCGGCGCACCGCGGTGAGGGCGGACTCGCCGGCGGCCACCGTCACCGTCGTGCCGGAGCGGCGGAGTTCGAGGGTGAAGGGCCGGCCGGCGGCCGGGGCGGCGGCGGTGAAGCGTTCCAGGTGGACCGGGACGCCCGCCGGGGCGGCCTCCTCGACGGCGGCCATCAGGGGCTCGGGGCCGCAGCAGTAGACGGCGGTGCCCGGGCCGGCCGAGGAGAGGAAGGACAGGTCGGGGCGGCCCGCCTCGTCCTCCGGCACCACCGTGACGCGGTCGCCGTGGCGGGCGAGTTCGGGGAGGAACGGCATCGAGGCCCGGGAGCGCCCGCCGTACAGCAGGGTCCAGTCGGCCTCCGGGCCCAGTGCGCGGAGCATCGGCAGGACGGGCGTGATGCCGATGCCGCCGACGACGAACACGTGGCGGGTGGCCGGCTCCAGGGGGAAGCGGTTGCGGGGCGGGCGCAGCTGCACCTCGGCGCCCTCCGCCAGCCGGTCGTGGACCTCGCGGGAGCCGCCCCGGCCGTCCTCGGCACGGCGTACGGCGATCTCGTACGTGCCGGTCTCGGCGGGGTCGCCGCACAGCGAGTACTGGCGCACCAGGCCCGAGGGCAGGAGCAGGTCCACGTGGGCGCCGGGGGTCCACGCGGGCAGCTCCGGCGAGGCCAGCCGCAGGTGGACGACGCCGTCCGCGGCCTCGGTGCGGGCGACGACCGTGGCCCGCAGGGTGCGTCGCGGGGAGTGGCCCGAGACCGGCGTCTCCAGGGCGGGCAGCGGCCACAGCGGGGAGCGGCGGATCCGGGTGCGCAGGGCGCGCTTGGCGAGCCAGGCGGCGCCGGCCGCCGCCGCGAAGCCGGCGGCGCGGCTGCCGGCGGCCATCAGCGGGCCCTGCCGTTCGCGCCGGGGGAGGCGGCCAGGTAGGCGGCCGCCTGTGAGGTCGAGCCCTCCTGGGAGGGGTGGTACGCGCGGGACAGGTAGCGGGGGATCGAGCGCAGCATGTCCGGGGTCGACGGGAGGACGCCCTCGCGGCCGGCGCGGTAGAACTGGCCGAAGGAGGCGCGGCCGGCGGTGAGCGTCGGGTCGTTCTCCATGAAGAAGCGGGCCCCGCGCTGCCAGAGGAAGACCAGGGCGGTGAAGGCGGAGGCCCAGGTGCGGACCCGGCGCCGGTAGCTGCCGTCCACGTGCATGAACAGCTCGAAGGCGACCGAGCGGTGCTCGACCTCCTCGGCGCCGTGCCAGCGCAGCAGGTCGAGCATGACGGGGTCGGCGCCGCGGCGGTCCAGCTCGTCCGCGTTCAGCACCCAGTTGCCGAGGAAGGCCGTGTAGTGCTCGATGGCCGCGATCATGGCGATCCGCTCCAGCAGCCACCACCGGCGGGCCCGGCCGGGCGGCAGGGTGCGGTCGCCGAGGAGCTTCTCGAACATCCAGTCCACCTGGGCGGTGTACGGGGTCGGGTCCAGGCCCTGGCGGCGCAGGTGCGGCAGGACGTCGTCGTGCGCGGCGGCGTGCATGGCCTCCTGGCCGATGAACCCGATGACGTCCTCGCGCAGCCGGTCGTCGGTGATGAGCGGCAGGGCCTGCTTGTACACGTGCACGAACCAGCGTTCGCCGGCGGGGAGGAGCAGGTGCAGCACGTTGATGGTGTGCGTCGCGAAGGGGTGGCCGGGGAGCCAGTGGAGGGGCGTGTCGGTCCATTCGAAGGCGACGTTGCGGGCCTTGAGTTCTATGCGCTCGGACGCCACCGGGGCAGGCTGCGTATTAGACATGGCGTCAATGTACTGACGCGTAAGCCGTCTGCACACCCCCTGGTCCCATCCTGCCCGACCGGCCGGGCGGGCCGGCCCGGCCGGGGCCATTCCCGCCCGTCGGGCGACACTCCGGCCCGTCCGGCGATTGAGGACCGGGGTTCGGGGCGGAGCCCCGGGGCGCTGCCCCAGACCCCGCGCCTCAAACGCCGGCGGGGCTGGGGTTGGTCCTCGCGTCTCAAACGCCGGCGGGGCTGGGGTTGGTCCTCGTGCCTCAGACGCCGGCGGGGCTGGGGGTGGTCCCCGCGCCTCAGACGCCGGCGAGGCTGGGGTGTGCATCCCGGCCGGGTCGGCCCGGCAGGGCGGGGGTTACCGCAGGGACGGGATGCGGGTGCCGTCGCGGAGGTGGCCCGTCAGGTCGGCGACGGCACCCGCGCGGGCCGGCAGGGCGAGGAGGGGACCGGAGGCGGTGCCGGAGACGGGTCCGGAGGCCGTGAGGGAGGTGAACTGCGCACTGCCGGCCCCCAGCAGGTGCCAGGCACCGGTGGGAGCCTTCCAGAGGACCCCGGCCAGCACCCGCGACTCGCGGACCCCGCACGCCGCCGACCCCTCCGCCCGGGCCGCCGGCGCCCCGGTCCGCGCACCCGGCGCGTGGAACTGCGCCAGTACCCGGTCCGCCGTGCCCCGCCACGTCTCCGCCCGCGTGCACACCCAGTGCGCGGTGCCCGCCCCCTCCGGCAGCTCCTGCTGCGCGTAAGGCCACGAGTTGACGGACCGTACGCCGTGCGAGCGGACTGCCGGCAGCAGGCAGGCCGTGTGCGACCAGTGCTCCAGGTCCACCGCCCCCGCCACCTCGTGCGGCGCCCCCGGCGGCCCCGACGTCAGCCGCGCCGGCGTCAGCTCGCCCAGGTCGGTCACCATCCGCACCGCGTTCTGCGTGGTCAGCTCCAGCGCGCTCCACGCCGTGCACGAGGCGGTCAGTGCGGGCGCCTGCACCGGCGCCGTGATCCCCGCCGCCAGCGCCAGCGGCACCGACCGGCGCCCCGGCTCCAGCAGGTCCCGTACCGCGGCGGCCCGCACCCACGGCGCCGTCAGATAGCGCACGTTGCCGTCGACCCGGCTCAGCACCAGCGCGTTCGCCGTGTCCGCCGCCGCGCCGTCCGTCCGTGCGAAGTCCAGCGCCGCCCCGGCCTCCGAACCGGCCGCCTCCGCATACCGCACGACCCGCAGCCCGTCGTACAGCAGCACGACCACCGCCTGGTCCACCTCGCCCGCGTACAGCAGCTGCGCCGGCCCCATCGGCGGCCCCGACGGCGTGCCCGGCGTCGCGGACACCTGCACCGCCGCCCCCGGCCGCGCCCATACCGCCAGGGCTCGCCGCAGCAGCGCCCGGTCGTCGGTGCGGCCGCCGCGGGCCGGCCACACGGAGAAGTCCGTACGGGACGAGGTCCGCCACGCGTCCGGTCCGACCAGCGCCAGCCGGGCCGGGTCCAGCGCCTGCTCGGCGGCCGTGTTCTGCGCGTACGGCGGGGCTGCCGGCCCGTCCGCGCCCCAGCCGCCGCCCGGCAGTCCGACCAGCGCCCCGCACACCAGCGCCGCGACGACGGCCGCCGCCGCCCCCTTCACGTGCGCCCGGCGGCGCATCAGGTCCGTCGGCCGGGCCTGCAGCACGCACGGGTCGAACTCGGGGGAGTCCAGCAGCCCGCCCGGCGCCGGCCCGGACCCGGCCGCCTCGGCCACCGCGGCCGCCGGGTCGGCGACCCCCGCCTCGGCGAGCACGCGTACCGCCTCGCTCTCCGGCAGCCCCTCCAGGGCGGTCAGGACGAGCGCCGCCCGGCCCGCCGCGCCGAGTGCGGACAGCCGCTGGTCCAGGGCGAGTTCCTCGGCACCGCCGGACCGCGGGAACAGCCGCAGCCCCCACACCTGCGGAAGCAGCGGCGGCAGCTGGGCCCGCCGCGGCCAGGCCCGGAGACCCAGCGGCTGCCCCGCCTCCAGCGCGGCCCGCAGCACCCGCAGCCGGACGTACGCGTACCCCCGGTCGATCCGCCCCGCCCTGTCCCCGGTCCGGCGCGGCCCGGGCACCGTCCCGGCGGCCGGCGCGGGCGCGCTGCGGCCGCGCGGCAGGGCGCGCTGGGCCAGCGCGTGCGCGGTCAGCACCCGGCGGTTGCGGCCGAGTGCCGGGGGCAGCACCAGGTAGCCGATGCGCACCAGCCGCGGGTAGTGCTCGACGATGGCGGCCTCTGCGCGCTCCACGTCGACGAGGTCGGGCTCGGGAGCGGGCGCGTGCGGGGCGGCGGGCGCGGGGCGGGTGGCGGCATCCGGGACGGTCACGTTCAGCAGAACGAGCGATTCGTCCGATGGTCACCGGCCGCCCGGCACCCCGGCGGAACGCTTCGCCACTGCCGGGCCGGCCCGGCTACTGCACCAGCCGGGCCGCCAGTGCCGCCACCGCCTCGTCCGGGACGCCCAGCCCCTCGCGCACGTACTTCTCCATCGATCCGTACCGGGTCGCGACCTCGTCGAGGGCGGCCTCCAGGTAGGAGGGGACCACGCCGATCAGGGCGAGCGCGATGTCCGGGTTGCCGCCGGACGCGGTGAAGCCCTCGATCATCGGGGCGAAGGCCTGCCGGACGGCCGGGTTGACGGACAGGTACTCCGCCATGACCGTCTCCTCGTCCGCGCCCAGCAGGCCGAGGACCACCGTCGCCGCCCACCCGGTGCGGTCCTTGCCGGCCGTGCAGTGGAAGAGCAGCGGCCCCGCGTCCGGCGCCGCCAGCTCGGTGAGCAGGGTCCGGTACGCGGCCTGCCCGGAGCCGGAGGACACGAACGAGCGGTACGTCTCCTCGAACAGCGCCTCGGCCTTGCCGCCGCCCAGCTCCCGCTCGGCCAGGACCGGGTCCCGCAGGATGTGCTTGAGCTGCGCCGCGGCCGGCATCTCGCCGGAGGTGACCTTGTCCGCCAGCACGTTCGCCACGATCAGCCGGGCGCCCTCGGGCACCCGGTCCGGGTGGTCCGCGCGCTCCGCGTCGGTGCGGAAGTCGACGACCGTCCGCAGGCCCAGGGCGGCCACGACCGGGTCGGCGGCCGGGTCCATCCGGTCGAGCTGGCCGGAGCGCAGCACCAGCCCCGGGCGGACCGTGCGGCCGCCGGCGAGCGGGGTGCCGCCGAGGTCGCGGAGGTTGGCGACGGTGGTGGACGGGGTGGCGGTCATCGTGGCGGCTCCAGGGTCCGGCGGTTCGGTGCGAGAGTGCGATGCATGTTCTCTAAATATCCGCTTATATGGCTTTTGTGCGCTTCCGGGAACGGTAGCCGACCGCCAGGGACACGCCGATCCCCAGGGCCAGCGCTGCCAGGTGCCCGGCATCCGTGAACGTCCGCCCGCGGGCCACGGCCGGCGGCACCGCCACCGCCAGCAGCCCCGCCCGCGCCGCGCCGCGCACCCGGCCGCGGGGGAGCGCCGCGGTCAGCGCACCGAGCACCGCGTTGAACCCGTAGCTCGTGCCCACGTCCAGCGCCCGGCGGGTGTCCGGACCGGCCCCGCGCAGCCGCAGCCCGCCGTAGACGAGCAGCGTCGCGGCGGTGTGCCCGAGCAGGAACACCCCGGCGGTCCACCAGGCCCCGTACGCGTACTCGGCGTAGCCCAGCACCGCCAGCAGGAGCAGGGCGTACGGCAGCGGCATCGGCTCCTCGACCACGAACGCGCTGCTCAGCAGGGTTTCCCAGCGGCCGGTGGCGAGGTTGTCGACGTTCGTGGAGCAGCCCCGCAGCAGCCGCTCGCGCGCGGCCGGCTCCCACCGCTCCAGGGCGTACGCGCCGAGCTGCACCCCGCCCGCGTACAACGGGCCCAGCAGGACCCCCGTCATCCGATCATCACCTGGTCATGATCCGACACCGGTCCGCGCCGGGCGCACCCGGTACCCGCCGTGGCCCGGGGAGCCGCCGGGTGCGAACATGTGCAGGTCATGTCAGATGCCCGGTCGCCGCTGCGCACCCCTCGGGCCGCGATGTTCGCGGCGGTGTGCGTGGCTTTGGCTGCTGCGGGGCATTCGTACATGTCTGGCGGAGATGTTCCGTTCGGAGTCCTCCTGGCCGCCTTCTGGGTGGTCGCCTCCCTGGCCTGGCTCTCCGCGGGCCGCCGCCGCGGGCCCCTCGCCATCACGGCCGGCGTCACAGCCGCCCAGGGTGCCCTCCACCTCCTCTTCTCCCGTACGGAGTCCCTGCCGCCCGCGGCCACCGGCAACCTGCCCGGCCACCACGGCGGCCACGGCCCGCACACCGGCCACGGCTCGGCGACGGGCGACCTGGCGGGGAGCGCCGGCGACATGGCGGGCATGGCCGGGGACATGGCGGGCATGGCCGGCCACGGCACCCTCGGCATGACCGCCGCCCACGGCATCGCCGCGCTGCTCTGCGCGCTGTGGCTGGCCCGCGGCGAGGCCGCCGTGTTCCGGCTGGCCCGCGCCGTGCGCACGCTCGGCGCCCTGGCCGCGCAGCCGCTGCTGCGCGCGCTCGCCCTGCTGCGGACGGTCCCGGGCGTCCCGGCCGCCCGCACCCCGCGCCCCCGCCCGCACACCCCGCCGCGCCGGCTGCGCGGCGCGGTGCCCGCCCATGCCGTGGTCCGGCGCGGGCCCCCGCTCCGGCAGGTCCTCCGCACCACGGCCCCCGGCCGTCCTGCCCGCGCCTGACGGCGCGCCCGGCGCGACAGGGGGCCATCTCCCCATGTCCCGCCTCACCAAGGACCTCCATGGCCATCGACGAAGTCCGCGACGTCCCCGTCCAGGACCCCGCGCCCGCATCCGACCCCGCACCGGACGACGCGCCGGACCCCGCCTCCAAGGCCGGCACCGGCACCTGGGCCGCCGTCCGTCCGCTCCTCCTCCGCATGCACTTCTACGCGGGCCTGCTCATCGCCCCGCTGCTTTTCCTCGCCGCCGCCACCGGGCTCCTGTACGCCCTCTCCTTCCAGGCGGAGGAGATCGTCTACAAGGACGAGCTGACCGTCTCCGCCCCCGCCGGCGGCGCCGCCCGCCCGCTCTCCGAGCAGGTCGCCGCGGCCACCGCCGCCACCCCGCAGGGCGAAGTGGTCGCCGTGTGGCCGGCGCCCGACGCCGAGTCCACCACCCGGGTCCTCATGGAGGCCCCCGGCGTCGCCGAGGGCATGACCCACACGGTGTTCGTCAACCCGTACACCGCCGAGGTCGCGGGGCAGCTGGACACCTCCGGTGACGCCCTGCCGCTGCGCGCCTGGATCTCCGGCCTGCACGCCAACCTCCAGCTCGGCGAGACCGGCCGCATCTACAGCGAGCTCGCCGCCAGCTGGATGTGGGTGGTCGCCCTCGGCGGCCTCGCCCTCTGGATCGGCCGCCGCCGCAGCCGCCGCTCCGCCCTCGTCCTGCCCGACCGCAAGGCCACCGGCCGCCGCCGGACCCTCTCCTGGCACGCCACCGTCGGCCTCTGGGCCACCGCAGGACTGGTCGTCCTGTCCGCGACCGGCCTGACCTGGTCCACGTACGCCGGTGAGAACATCGGGCAGCTCCAGGACCGCCTCGGCGGCGCCACCCCGGCCGTCTCCGCCGCCCTCGACGGCGGCGCCGGCGGCGGCGACGAGCACGCCGGCCACCACGGCGGCGGGAGCGGCACGGCCCCCGCACCGGCGGGCAAGGACGTCGGCATCGACCGCGTCGTCGAGGCCGCGAAGGCCGTCGGCGTCACCGAGAGCCTCCAGATCACCCTGCCTGCCGAGGGCAAGGGCTACGTCGTCAAGGAACGCGACAGGCAGGTGCCCGTCCACCTCGACTCGGTGGCCGTGAACCCGGCGGACGGCGCCGTCATGGACACCCTGCGCTTCGCCGACCACCCGGTCCTCGCCAAGCTGACCCGGTACGGCATCGACGCCCACATGGGCCTGATGTTCGGGCTCGTCAACCAGCTGCTGCTGGCCGCCCTCGCGCTCGCCGTGATGCTCCTCGTCTTCTGGGGCTACCGGATGTGGTGGCTGCGCCGCCCGACGAAGGCCCGCGGCCTGTCCTTCGGCCGCCCGCAGCCCCGCGGCGCCTGGCGCCGGCTGCCGGTCACCGCACTGCTGCCGCTGGCCGCCGCCACCGCCGTCGTCGGCTGGTTCGTCCCGCTGCTCGGCATCAGCCTGGCCGTCTTCCTCGTCCTGGACGCGGTCCTCGGCCTGATCGCCCGCCGCAAGGCGGCGGCCGCCGCGTAACGGCAGCGGTACCCGAGGCCGGCGGGCCCGCACTCCGATCCCGGGGTGCGGGCCCGCCGCCGTTCCGCGAGCCGGTCACGGCGCGTACTTGTAGCCCACCCGGCGCACCGTCTGGATGGCCCCGCGGTGCGCCGCGCCCAGCTTGCGGCGCAGCCGGGCGATGTGGACGTCGACGGTCCGGCCGTCGCCCACGTGGCCGTAGCCCCAGACCGTGGTGACGAGCTGGTCCCGGCTGTGCACCCGGTGCGGGTGCGCCACCAGGTGCGCGAGGAGCTCGAACTCCAGGTACGTCAGGTCGAGCAGCTCCCCGTCCACTTCGGCGGTGCGCTGCGCGCTGTCGATCCGTACGAGGGCGTCGCCCGCGGATGCGGACGGCGCGGGGGCGGGCACCGGGGCGGCGGCCGCCGCGGCGGCGTGCGGCACGAAGCCGGCCGGCGGCTGCTGGTCGGCGGGCACCAGGACCAGGTAGCCGACCATCGGGGGCCGGCCCGGCAGGACGGGCAGGGTGTGCGGGGGAGCCGGCAGCCAGGTGGCGCCCGGCGGGAGGAAGTCGGCCACGGTGGGCGCCTGCACCTCGTCGCGTTCGACGGCGCGCAGGCGGTGCCGGGGGAAGGTCAGGGGGGCGGTCGCAGCGGAGGCCGCAGCGGGTACGACGGAACGGGTGTTCGCCATGAGTGGTCAGCTCTTTCACGCGGAGTCGTCGGCAGAGGACGTACGGGACCGCGCAGACCGAAGGCCTGTCAGGACGTGGGGCCTGGAGGCGTTAGAGGGCCGGCGCGTTCTTCGCGCGGCAACACACCCGGTCGAAATCGTGGTGCTGACGGGACGGCCAGAACGGTTCGAGGTCGCTGCGACCGGTCGAGGTGTGCGAAGGGCTGGCCATGCCCCCATTCAAGCAGATGGCCGCGCCGAGCATCAGACCCCCTCTCACCAGGTGATACGGAATGTGAACCTCCGCAACCACTCGGGCAGGTCGGCGCGTTGCGGCGGGGTCCGTCGATGCGGTTCCGTGATCAAGCCGGGACCGCCTCGGGCATCCTCCCGGAAACGCGGAGAGGCGCCCGCACTCGAACGGCGGGCGCCTCTGCCGGGTGTACCGGTCGTCGCTGTGTGACGGCGGTGCGGGACGGCGGTGCGTCAGACCAGGCCGTCCTTCTCCAGACCGGCGCAGCAGGTGTCGGTGATCAGCCGGGTGACCACGTACGGGTCCACGTTCGCGTTCGGACGGCGGTCCTCGATGTAGCCCTTGCCGTCCTTCTCGACCTGCCACGGGATGCGGACCGAGGCACCGCGGTCCGAGACGCCGTAGCTGAACTCGTTCCACGGGGCGGTCTCGTGCAGACCCGTCAGGCGCTCGTCGATGCCGGCGCCGTAGTTCTTCACGTGGTCGAGCGGCTTGCTGCCCTCGCCCAGCGCCTCGCACGCCGAGATGATCGCGCGGTAGTCCTCGCGCATCGCCTTCGTGGAGAAGTTGGTGTGCGCGCCCGCGCCGTTCCAGTCGCCCTTCACCGGCTTCGGGTTCAGCGTGGCCGAGACGTTGAAGTCCTCCGCCGTGCGGTACAGCAGCCAGCGGGCGATCCACAGCTGGTCCGCGACCTCCAGCGGGCTCAGCGGGCCGACCTGGAACTCCCACTGGCCGGGCATGACCTCGGCGTTGATGCCGGAGATGTCGAGGCCGGCGGCCAGGCAGTGGTCGAGGTGCTTCTCGACGATGTCGCGGCCGAAGATCTCGTCCGAGCCGACACCGCAGTAGTAGCCGCCCTGAGCTGCCGGGAAGCCGCCGACCGGGAAGCCGAGGGGGCGGACGCCGTCGAAGAAGGTGTACTCCTGCTCGATGCCGAAGATCGGCTCCTGTCCGGCGAACTTCTCCGCGACCGGGCGCAGCAGCGCACGGGTGTTGGACTCGTGCGGGGTCATGTCGATGTTCAGGACCTCGCAGAGCACGAGGACGTCGTCACCGCCTCGGATCGGGTCCGGGCAGGAGAACACCGGCTGGAGCACGCGGTCGGAGGCGTGGCCCTCGGCCTGGTTGGTGCTGGAGCCGTCGAAGCCCCAGATGGGCAGCTCCGCCCCGTCGGCGAGGATCTTCGTCTTCGAGCGAAGCTTGGCCGTCGGCTCGGTGCCGTCGATCCAGATGTACTCAGCCTTGAAAGCCACGGGCCCCATCCTTCGGTGCGTCGCTCCGGCGCAGACTCTGCGGGTGCTGCGGTGATGTCCGCAGCGTGCCAAGGGGCGATTTCCCGACCGTTGCCCATGTGTGAACCCCGTGTTACCGAGGTTTCCGGGTCGTCGCAGGTGTTCCGGGCGGGTGTGGGGCACACTGTCCGCGTGAGCATTTCGTACGATATGACGTCAGTCGAACGTCCCGACGATCGGCCCGCCGCGCTCCCGCGGATCGGCCTGCTCGGCACCGGGCCCTGGGCCGCCCGTACCCACGCCCCCGCCCTGGCCGGGCACGCCGGATCGGTGTTCGCGGGGATCTGGGGCCGGCGTCCCGACGCCGCCGCGGAACTCGCCGGGCAGTACGGCGTACCCGTGTACGACGATCCCGACGCGCTGTTCGCCGACTGCGACGCGGTGGCGTTCGCGCTGCCGCCGGACGTGCAGGCGCCGCTGGCCGTGCGGGCGGCGGAGCACGGGTGCCACCTGCTGCTCGACAAACCGGTCGCCACGACCGTGGCCGGGGCGCGGGCCGTGGCCGACGCCGTCGAGGCGGCCGGGGTGGCGTCCGTCGTCTTCCTCACCCTGCGCTTCGCCGAACCGGCGGCCGCGTGGGTGGCCGAGCAGGCCGCCCGGGACGGCTGGTTCACCGCCAGCGCGCACTGGTACGGGTCGCTCTACGCGCTGGAGGGGCCGCAGAGCCCGTACGCGGCCTCGCCGTGGCGGCGGGCCAAGGGCGGGCTGTGGGACGTCGGACCGCACGCGCTGTCCGTGCTGATCCCCGTCCTCGGCGAGGTTACCGGCCTCACGGCCGTCTCCGGCCCCGCCGACACCGTTCACCTGGTGCTGCGGCATGCGTCCGGGGCGTCCAGCACGGCCGCCCTGACGCTCAGTGCGCCGCGGGCGGCGTCGGGCGTCGGCATCGAACTCCGCGGCGTCCACGGCACGGCGTCCCTCCCCGACTGGACCGACGTCCCCACGGCCTTCCGGCGCGCCCTGGACGCGCTCCTCTCCGCCGCCCGCACGGGCACGCCCTCGCCCTGCGACGCCGCCTTCGCCCTCCGCCTCACCGAACTCCTCGCCGAAGCCGAATCCCAGCTCCCGGCGACGTAGGGGTGGGG
>NZ_JAJAUZ010000066.1 GCF_020532645.1 Streptomyces bambusae | reverse complement strand
GCCAACCCCCGGGGGGGGGGGGGGCCCCGCCCCCCCACCACCCGCACCCGTCCCGGACCGTCGTCTGGAGAACGAGCCATGCGCATCCGCACCCGCACCGGCGCCCGCACCGCTCCCCGCCGCCACCCGTTCCGGGGGCTCGTCGCCGGCCTGCTCCTCGGGCTGCCGGCGCTGCTCGCGGGGCTGGTCTCGCCGACCGGCGCCGCGGCCGCGGAGAACGGCACCTGGGGGGTGTTCCCCACGCCCGCCGCGGGCAAGTCCGTGACCGACCGGGCCTACTTCTTCCACCAGGGCGAGGCGGGGGCCGCCGTCCGCGACAGCGTCACCCTCGTCAACTCCTCCACCGAGGCCATCACGTTCAAGGTCTTCGCCACCGACGCCGTCAACACCCCGGTCGGCGGCGCGTTCGCCCTGCTGCCCGTGGAGACCAGGCCGCGCGGGCCGGGCACCTGGGTGACGCTGCCGCCGGAGGTGACGGGCGGCACGGTGACCGTACCGCCGAAGGGCCGCAAGGACATCCCGTTCACCGTGCGGGTGCCCGAGGACGCCGCGCCCGGCGACCACGCCGGCGGCATCGTCGCCCTCAACACCAAGGTCGAGGGGGTCAGGAAGGACGGCCAGGTCAAGGTCGGCGTCCGGCGCTCCGTCGGCGCCCGCCTGTACCTGCGGGTCCCCGGGCCGCTCACCCCCGCCGTCGGCGTGGAGAACGTACGGGTCAGCCGGGACGCCCCGCTGCTGCCGTGGACCCGCAACGCCCGGGCCACCGTCCGCTACACGCTCGTCAACCACGGGAACGTGGTGCTCAGCCCGCAGGTCAAGGTGGGCGCCGAGGGCCTCTTCGGCCGCAGCCTGCTGCACCGGCCGGCCCGCGACCTGCGGCTGGTCCTGCTGCCGGGACAGCGCGTCGAGCTCACCGAAACCTGGGCGGACGCCCCGCAGTTCGACCGCGCCACCCTGCGCGTCACCGCGACCGCCACCGCGTACCCGGACCTGTCCGAGACCGGTACGGCGACCCTGCTCGCGGTGCCCTGGCTCGCGCTGGGCCTGCTCGCCGTACTCGGCGGTGCCGCCGCGGCCGGCTGGGCGGTACGCCGCAGGCGCCGCCGCGCGGAGGACGACGAAGCCGTGCCGGAACGGGACTTGGCGCAGGCGCACTGACCCGGAAGGGTGGTGCCCCCGGCGGCCGTCCGGCCGCCGGGCAGGGGGAGGCGCCGATGACCATGCACACACCCGGCCGGGAACCGCGGACGGGGACCACCGGAACGGGCGAGGGCAGCGCCCCGCGCCGTCCGGACGCCCGGGAGAGCACGCTCCCGCCCACCGGGCCGGGGGTGATCGTCCCGCGGCTGGCCGAGGCGCTGGGGACCGCGCCCGTGGCCGTCGAGCGGGGGGACGGGTGGATCCGGGCCGTGTTCGCACTGCCGTGGGGCGGGCCCGTGCCGCTCACGCTGGACGTGGTCGCGGACACCGCCCGGCTGCCGCGCTCCCTCGTATACGTGCTGCCCGGCGGCGGGCTGAACTTTTCCGCCGCCTACTTCACCCCGGCCGGCCACAACCTCGCCCACCACCTGCGCGGCCGCGGCCACCTCGTCATCGGGGTGACCCCGCGGGAGGACGCGGCCGGGCCCGGCGAGGTCACCGCCGGCTGGGGGCTGGCCGCGCACCGCCGCGACCTGCGCCGGGTGGTGCGCACGCTGGACCCCGTGCTGCGGCTGCCGTACCAGTACCTCGGGCACTCGGCCGGAGCGGCGCTCGCGCTGGACACCGCGGCGGCGGACGACTCGCCGCGGCTGCGACGGGTGACCGTCCTCGACACCACCGGCCCGTACACCGGCGACCTGGCCGCGCGGGCGGCGCAGACCCGCGACGTCTTCCAGGCGCAGCTGCGGCAGGGCGTCCACGCGACGGATCCGGGGCTGGCCCCGCTGGTGGCCCGGGCGGTCGCCGATCCGGACGGGACCTCGCCGGTGCCCCGTCCGGCGGACCCGGCCAGCAGGTTCACGCACGCGGGCCTGGCCCACTTCGCCCTGACCCGCACCGCCCTGCTGCCGGGCCCCGCGAACTGGATCTACGTACGGGGGCACAGCGCGGGTGAGTACGCGTTCGGGGCGGTTGCGGCGGAGGACGTGTTCCGCCTGGACCGGACCCCGCTGCCCGCCTGGCACGCCGCGGTCTCCGCGCTGGGCAGCGGGCTGGTGCCGACCGCGCTGATGCGGGACCTGGCCGCGGTGTGGGCCGGGGACGAGGGCACGTACCGGATCGCCTGGGAGCGCGTCCGGGCCCAGGTGGTGTGGGTCAACACGGAGCTGGGCCGCGGCGACCAGCCGCGCGGCGCCGAGCTGATCCGCGCCGCGGGCAATCCCCGGGTCACGTTCACCGTCCTCCCCGGCCTCGGCCACGCGGACCCGCTCTGGAGCCCCACCGCCGAAGACGAGGTCTGGCCGCTGCTGACACCGTGACGGAGACGGCAGGAACCCCCGGCCGGTGAGGGTGGGCCGGGGGTCCTGTGTTCGGGATGCCTCTCAGGCGTCAGGCGGTCAGTGGTTGCGCGGGAAGCCGAGGTCGACGCCGACGGGGGCCTCGGACGGGTCGGGCCAGCGGGTGGTGACGACCTTGCCGCGGGTGTAGAAGTGGATGCCGTCGTTCCCGTAGATGTGGTGGTCGCCGAAGAGCGAGTCCTTCCAGCCACCGAAGGAGTGGTAGCCCACCGGCACCGGGATCGGGACGTTGACGCCGACCATGCCGGCCTCGATCTCCAGCTGGAAGCGGCGGGCGGCGCCGCCGTCACGGGTGAAGATCGCGGTGCCGTTGCCGAACGGCGAGGCGTTGATGAGGGCCACGCCCTCCTCGTAGGTCTCGGTGCGCAGCACGCACAGCACCGGGCCGAAGATCTCGTCGCGGTAGGCGTCGGAGTCGGTCTTCACGTTGTCGAGCAGCGAGAGGCCGATCCAGTGGCCGTCCTCGAAGCCGTCCACCGTGTAGCCGGTGCCGTCGAGGACCACGTCGGCGCCCTGGGCGGCCGCGCCGTGGACGTACGAGGCGACCTTGTCCCGGTGTGCCTTGGTGATCAGCGGGCCCATCTCGGAGGTCGGGTCGTTGCCCGGGCCGATCTTGATCTTCTCGGCGCGCTCGCGGATCTTCTGGACCAGCTCGTCGGCGATGGAGCCGACGGCGACGACGGCGGAGATGGCCATGCAGCGCTCGCCGGCGGAGCCGTACGCGGCGGAGACGGCCGCGTCGGCGGCGGCGTCGAGGTCGGCGTCGGGCAGCACCAGCATGTGGTTCTTGGCGCCGCCGAGGGCCTGGACGCGCTTGCCGTTGGCGGAGGCGGTGGTGTGGATGTAGCGGGCGATCGGGGTCGAGCCGACGAAGGAGACGGCGGCCACGTCCGGGTGGGCGAGCAGCGCGTCGACGGCGATCTTGTCACCGTGGACGACGTTCAGCACGCCGTCGGGCAGCCCGGCCTCCTTGGCCAGCTCGGCCAGCTTGACGGCGGCCGACGGGTCCTTCTCGCTGGGCTTGAGGACGAACGTGTTGCCGCAGGCGATGGCCAGCGGGAACATCCACATCGGCACCATGGCGGGGAAGTTGAACGGCGTGATGCCGGCGACGACGCCGAGCGGCTGGCGGATCGCGGAGACGTCCACGCGGTTGGAGACCGAGGTGGACAGCTCGCCCTTGAGCTGGGTGGTGATGCCGCAGGCCAGCTCGACGATCTCGAGGCCGCGGGCGACCTCGCCCAGCGCGTCCGAGTGGACCTTGCCGTGCTCGGCGACGATCAGCTCGGCGATCGCGTCGCGGTTGGCGTCGAGCAGCGCGCGGTAGGCGAAGAGGACCTTGGTGCGGGCGGCGAGGGAGGACTGGCCCCAGCTGAGGAACGCCTCGCGGGCGATGCGTACCGCGTTGTCGACCTCCTCGGTGGACGCGAGCGCGACCTGGGTGGTGACCTCGCCGGTGGCCGGGTCGGTGACCGGGCCGAAGTTGCCCGACGCGCCCTCGACGGTCTTGCCACCGATCCAGTGGTTGACGGTCTTCATTGCTACTCCTTCACAGATGGCGACGTCGCGCTGCGGCTTGCCGGTCGTACTCTTCGCGGGCCTTGATCGCGGACGTGCGGGTCGCGGTCGCGGCCACAGGAACATCCCACCACGCCTGTGCGGGGGGCGGGCCCGACACTGTGTCGGCCGTTTCGGTCTCCACGTAGACACATGTGGGACGGTTTGCGCTCCGCGCCTCGGCGAGGGCTTCTCGCAGGTCACGGACGGTGTGGGCGCGGATGACGGCCATCCCGAGGGAGGCCGCGTTGGCCGCGAGGTCCACGGCCGGGGAGCCAGGCGGGGGCTCGGGGTAGCGGAAGCCGGTGCCCAGGCGTTCGCCGCCGACGGCTTCGGAGAGGCCGCCGATGGAGGCGTAGCCGTGGTTGTCCACGATCACCAGTTTGAGGGGGATCCGCTCCTGCACGGCGGTGACGAGCTCGGTCGGGTTCATCAGGTACGAGCCGTCGCCGACGAGGGCCCAGACCGGGCTGCCGGGGTCGGCGAGGGCCACGCCGAGGGCGGCGGGGATCTCGTAGCCCATGCAGGAGTAGCCGTACTCCACGTGGTACTGGTGCGGGGACCGGGCCCGCCACATGCGGTGCAGGTCGCCGGGGAGCGAGCCGGCCGCATTGACCACCACGTCCTCGTCCCCGGCGATCGCGTCCAGGGCGCCGATCACCTGGGCCTGGGTGGGGCGGACGGTGTCGTCGGGGGCGTGGCAGGCCTGTGCGACGAGGGTGTCCCAGTACCGCTTGGCGGCCCGGTACGTCTGCTCGTAGCGGGCGGGGACGCGGTGCCCGGTGAGTTCCACGCGGAGTGCGTCGAGGGTGGCGCGGGCGTCGCCGACCAGCGGCAGGGCGGCCTGCTTGTGGGCGTCGAACGGATCGAGGTTGAGCCCGAGGAAGCGGACGCCGGGGTCCTGGAAGAGGGTGCCGGAGGCGGTGGTGAAGTCGGTGAGCCGGGTCCCGGCGGCGATCACGAGGTCGGCCTCGCGGGCCAGGTCGTCGGCGGCGGCGGTGCCGGTGTGGCCGACGGCTCCGACCTCGGCGGGGTGGTCGTGCCGCAGGGCGCCCTTGCCGGACTGGGTGGTGGCCACCGGGATGCCGGTGGCCTCGGCGAACGCCCGGAGGGCGGGTTCGGCGGCGCTGTGCCGGATGCCGCCGCCGGCGATCAGCAGGGGGCGCTCGGCGGCCCGTACGGCTTCGGCTGCGGCGTGCAGTTCGGCCGGGTCGGGGCGGGGCCGGCGGACGGTCCACACCCGGTCGGCGAAGAACTCCTCGGGCCAGTCGTACGCCTCGGCCTGGACGTCCTGCGGCAGGGCGAGGGTGACGGCGCCGGTCTGCACGGGGTCGGTGAGGACCCGCATCGCCTGGAGGGCGGCGGGGACGAGGGCTTCGGGGCGGGAGACGCGGTCGAAGAAGCGGGAGACGGGCCGCAGAGTGTCGTTGACGGACACGTCGCCCGCGTACGGGACCTCCAGCTGCTGGAGCACGGGGTCGGCGGGGCGGGTCGCGAAGGTGTCGCCGGGGAGGAGGAGCACCGGCAGCCGGTTGACGGTGGCGAGGGCGGCTCCGGTGACGAGGTTGGTGGCGCCGGGGCCGATGGAGGTGGTGACGGCGTGGGTGGAGAGCCGGCCGCGGCGGCGGGCGTACCCGACCGCGGCGTGCACCATCGCCTGCTCGTTGCGGCCCTGGAGGTACGGCATGGCGGCGGGGCCGGTCTCCAGGAGGGCCTGGCCGATGCCGGCGACGTTGCCGTGGCCGAAGATGCCCCAGGTCGCGGCGATCAGCCGGTGCCGTTCGCCGTCGCGCTCGGTGTACTGGGCGGCGAGGAACGCGATCAGGGCCTGGGCGGTGGTGAGGCGGCGGGTGGCGGTCATCGCGGGTCCTCCCCGTGGGCGGGCTGCCGGTGGGCGGGCTCCGGATGGGCGGGCTCCGGATGGGCGGGCTCCGGATGGGCGGGCTCCGGATGGGTGTAGAGGGGGAGCCGGGGGTCGGCGGGCGAGTCGGGCCAGGTGGTGCGGATCCAGGCGTGGTCGGGGTGGTCGCGGATGAGCCACTCGCGGGTGGCGCCGGGACCCGCCATCACGTTCAGGTAGTACAGGGTGTGGCCGGGGGCGGCGATCGACGGTCCGTGCCAGCCGTCGGGGATCAGCACGGCGTCGCCGGTGCGCACTTCGGCGAGCACATCCGTCCTGCCCTGCGGGGAGGGTGTCACGCGCTGGTAGCCGACGCCGGGAGTGGTGCCGTGCGGGGCGACCTCGTAGTAGTAGATCTCCTCCAGCCGGGACTCCTCGCCGGGGTGGTCCTCGTCATGCTTGTGCGGCGGGTACGAGGACCAGTTGCCGCCGGGGGTGAGGACTTCCACGGCGATCAGGCGGTCGCAGTCGAAGACGTCGGCGGCGGCGAAGTTGTTGACCTGCCGGGAGCAGGTGCCGGTGCCGCGGAGTTCGACGGGGACGCCGGCGGCGGGGGCGTGGCGGGCGGGGAGTTCGCGGGTGCAGGGCGCACCGGCGAGGGCGAACCGGCCGCCGGCCGGGGACTCCACGCGGAACGCGGCGCCGCGCGGGAGGTAGGCGAAGTCGGTGAGGGCGGTGAAGACGCTCTCGCGGCCGTGGAGTTCGAAGGGCTGCGGCGGGCCGCCGGCGGGGGTGACGGTGGTGCGGCAGGCGCCGGCGAGGGGCAGCAGGATCCACTCGGCGGGGCCGCACTCCCCGTCGTACGTCTCGCCGGGGGCGAGGGTGAGGATCTGCAGGCGGGTGTGGTCGAGGCGGTGGTCGGCGGTCACGGGCACGTGTCCAGCACCTCCTCGACCTCGGCGGGGTGGGGCATGGCGGTGGAGCAGGCCAGCCGGGAGGCGACGATGGCGCCGGCGGCGTTGGCGTACCGGATGGTGCGGTCGAGTTCCCAGCCGGCGAGCAGGCCGTGGCAGAGGGCGCCGCCGAAGGCGTCGCCGGCGCCGAGGCCGTTGACGGTGTCGACGGGGACGGCCGGCACGTCGGCGGTGGTGCCGTCGCGGTGCACGGCGAGGACGCCGTCCGGGCCGCGTTTGACGACGGCGAGTTCGGCGCCGCCGGCGAGCAGGGCGCGGGCGGCGGCGTGCGGCTCGCGGGTGCCGGTGGCGATCTCGCACTCCTCGGTGTTGCCGACGGCGACGGTGGCCAGGCGCAGGGCGGCGCGGTAGTGCTCGTGGGGGTCGTCGTCCCAGAGCGTCGGCCGCCAGTCGAGGTCGAACACGGTGGTGCCGGCCCGGTTGCGGGCGGCGAGGGCGGCGAGGGTCGCGGAGCGGCTGGGTTCGGCACTGAGTCCGGTGCCGGTGACCCACAGGATGCGGGCGGCGGACAGGGCCGGGAGGTCGAGCTCTTCGGGGTGGATCTCCAGGTCGGGGGCCTTGGGAAGGCGGTAGAAGTAGAGCGGGAACCGGTCGGGCGGGAAGATCTCGCAGAAGGTGACGGGGGTCGGGTAGGCGGCGACCTCGCCGACCCAGCGGTCGTCCACGCCGAACCTCAGGAGTTCTTCGCGCAGGTAGCTGCCGAACGGGTCGGCGCCGGTGCGGGTGACGAGGGCGGTGCGGCGGCCGAGCCGGGCGGCGGCCACGGCGACGTTGGCGGGCGAGCCGCCGAGGAACTTTCCGAACGTCTCGGCCTGGGCGAGCGGCACTCCGCTCTTGAGTGGGTAGAGATCCACACCGATCCGCCCCATCGCGATCAGTTCAAACGGATCGGTGGTCACAGCAGTCCTCCAGTGTCCGTGCGTCTTCCGACCCAAGGTGGCCGTATGTCGTCCTCCTCCCCTTCTGCGTCAGCCCGTATTCGGCTCGGTTCGGCTCCGGACTCCTGGGGGGTGTGGTTCCCCGAGGATCCCCGGCAGACCGGCTGGGAGCGCTTCCTCGACGAGGTGGCCGAGGCCGGGTACGAGTGGATCGAGCTCGGCCCGTACGGCTACCTGCCCACCGATCCCGTGCGACTGGCCGAAGAGACGGGCCGGCGCGGCCTGAAGGTGTCGGCGGGCACGGTGTTCACCGGACTCCATCACGGCCCGGCGGTCTGGGAGCAGACCTGGGAGCACGTGTCGCGGATCGCCGGGCTGACCCGGGCGACGGGCGCCGGGCACCTCGTGGTGATCCCGTCGTTCTGGCGGGACGACAAGACCGGTGCGGTGCTGGAGGACAGCGAGCTGACGACGGAGCAGTGGCGCCTGCTGGCCCGGCAGACCGAGCGGCTGGGCCGCGAGGTCCGCGACCGGTACGGGCTGCGGATCGTGGTGCACCCGCATGCGGACACCCACATCGACACCCCGGAGCACGTGGCCCGGTTCCTGGACGCCACCGATCCGGAGCTGGTGTCGCTGTGCCTGGACACGGGCCACTACGCCTACTGCGGCGGCGACAGCGTGAAGCTGATCGAGACGTACGGGGAGCGGCTGGGCTACCTGCACCTGAAGCAGGTGGATCCGCGGATCCTCGCCGAGGTGGTCGCGGACGGGGTGCCGTTCGGTCCGGCGGTGGCGCGCGGGGTGATGTGCGAGCCGCCGGGCGGGGTGCCGGACCTGGAGCCGGTGCTGGCGGCGGCGCGGGCGCTGGGCACCGAGCTGTTCGCGATCGTGGAGCAGGACATGTACCCGTGCCCGCCCGACCGGCCGCTGCCGATCGCCCGCCGCACCCGCACCTACCTGCGGTCCTGCGGCCTGTAGCGGTGCCCGGCGGATCCGGCGCACGGACCTGCTCGCCGGCCTGCCCGCCGTCCTGCTCGCGGACCTGCCTTCCGGTCCGTCTGCGGATCTGTCGTGCGGAGGTGGGGGCGGGCAGGATGGCCCGCGGAGCGGTATGGCAACCGGAGGGGGAGTTTTGAGCGGCACACTCGGCATCGCGGTGCTCGGCACGGGCCGGATGGGGGCAGATCACGTCCGGCGCATCGACCGGATGATCAGCGGGGCCCGGGTCGCGGCCGTCGCGGACCCGGACGGGGACCGGGCCAAGGAGGCGGCGGCGGGCCTTGAGGGGTGCACCGTCCACACGGATCCGGCCGCTGCGCTGGCCGCCCCGGGCGTGGACGCCGTGCTGATCGCCTCCCCTGGGCCGGCCCACGAGGCCGCCCTGCTGGAGTGCTTCGCGCGGGACCTGCCGGTGCTGTGCGAGAAGCCTCTGACGCCGGACGCGGCGGGTGCGCTGCGGGTGGTGGAGGCCGAGCAGCGGCGCGGCCGCCAGCTGGTTCAGGTGGGCTTCATGCGGCGGTACGACGCGGAGTACGAGCAGTTGAAGGCGCTGCTCGACGGCGGCGGGCTGGGCCGGCCGCTGTTCCTGCACTGCCGGCACCGCAACGCGTCCTCGCCGTCGTTCTTCACCTCCGAGATGCTCGTCAACGACTCGGTGGTGCACGAGGTGGACGCGGCCCGCTGGCTGCTGGGGCAGGAGATCACCGCGGTGACGGTGCTCTCCCCGCGCCCGTCCCCGGCTGCTCCCGAGGGCCTGCGGGACCCCCAGCTGGTGCTGCTGGAGACGTCCGGCGGGGCGATCGTCGACGTCGAGATCTTCGTCAACTGCGGTTTCGGCTACCAGGTCCAGTGCGAGGCGGTGTGCGCCTCCGGCAGCGCCCGCATCGGCGACGGGCACGCCATGGTCGTCCAGTCCGGGGGCCGCTGGGGCGGCACGATCGCCCAGGACTACACCGTGCGCTTCGCCGACGCGTACGACCGGCAGGTCCGGCGGTGGGTGGACGCCGTCCGGCAGGGCCGGGTGGCCGGCCCGAGCGTCTGGGACGGCTACGCGGCCGCCGCCGTCAGCGAGGCGGGGGTCGCGGCCCTGCACACGGGCGCCCGCACGGCGGTGGACCTGGCGGAGCGCCCGCCGCTCTACCGCTGACCCGGCCCGGTGGCGGCGGTGCTCCCCCGCCGGGTGCGCCCGCGGCCGCCGGACCCGTTTCACCTCCGTCACAGCCGTCTCCCCCCTGTCACGCATGTCCTCGTTACGCGGGTTTTCGGTCACAGCAGCTCGACAGCCGCTCCCCTGCGTTCGGCAGGTCTCGTTTCCCGGGGCAGAGGCTGAGTGATCACCGAGTGATCGCCAGTGTCCGCGCCCGGGCCCCCCGACGGCCTCCCGGCCGCCCCTGCGGCGCGGACGAGGAGGTGCCGCAGATGACCGACCGAAAGCTGTGGTCGTACAAGGAGATCGCCGCGCACATCCGGGTCCAGCCGGACACCGTGCGCTCGTACCGCAAGCACGGCCTGCTCCCCGCCCCGGACCACGTCGAGGCCGGGAAGCCGTACTGGTTCGCCGACACGATCCGGGACTGGGTGGCCCGCCGGCCCGGCAACCGGGGCCGGCAGGCCGAGGCCTGAGGCCGCTCAGCCCACCCGCTCGGGAACCGGTCCGGCTGCTTCCGCCGCCGGTTCCGCCGCCTCCTCCCCCACGGCCGCCGGACCGGCGGCCGTGGCCGGTGCGGGGGCGGACTCCCCCTCGCTCAGCCCGAAGCGGTCGTGGAGCCGGCGCAGCGGCCCCGGAGCCCACCAGGTGGCGCGGCCGGTCAGCTTCATCACGGCCGGCACCAGCAGGCTGCGCACCACCATCGCGTCCATCAGGACGGCCAGGGCGATCCCCAGGCCCAGCATCTTGGTGTTGGTCACCCGCGAGGTGCCGATGGCCACCATCACCACGGCGAGGATGACGGCCGCGGCGGTGATCAGCCCGCCGGTCCGGCCGAGTCCGGACCGGACCGCCTCCTCGTGGTCCCCGGTCCGGTCGAACTCCTCCTTGATCCGGGATATGAGGAACACCCCGTAGTCCATGGAGAGCCCGAAGGCGATGCAGAACATCAGGACCGGGAGGGTGGTCTCGATGTCGCCGGTGGCGGTGAAGCCGAGCAGTCCGGACAGGTGGCCGTCCTGGAAGACCCACACCACGGCGCCGAACATCGCGGTCAGGCTCAGGGCGTTGAGCAGCACCGCCTGGAGCGGGACCAGCAGGCTGCCGGTGAGCAGGAAGACGAGCAGCAGGGTGGCGCCCACGATCAGGGCGGCCGCCCGGGGCAGCTCTGCCGCGATGGCGTCCTTGGAGTCGACCAGCACGGCCGCCCGCCCGGTCACCGCCGTGTCGAACGGCGCCTCGACCTTCCGCACCTTTGCGACGAGCGCCTGGGCGTCCCGGCCCACGGCTTCGCCCTTCGCCAGGACGGAGAAGGCCGCGTACTCCCCGGAGCGCACCGGGCCGTCCACCCGGGCCACCCCCGGCAGGGCCGTGAGCCGGCCGCGGTACTCCTCGAACTGGGCGGGCGTGGCGGGGCCTTCGGCGAGGATCCGGAGTTCGCCGTCGGGGCTGCCGGGGAAGCCGTCGCGGATGTGCTGCTGCACGACGTGCGCCTCGGCGGTGCGGGGCAGCTGCCGGTCGTCGGGGGTGCCGAACCGCACGTCCAGGAAGGGCAGTCCGAGGAGCAGCAGGCCGGCGGTGGTGGCGACGGCGAACACCGGGGCCCGGCGCATCACCAGCGCGGACAGCCGCAGCCAGCCCGCCCCCTCGGTGACGGCCGCCTCCGGCCGGCCGGCCCGCCTGCGCCGCCACAGCTCGCGCAGGTCCAGCGCGTTGACCCGCTCGCCCAGCAGGACCAGCGCCGCCGGCAGCAGGACCAGGGCGGCCGCCGCGGCGAGCAGCACCACGGCCACGCCGGAGTAGGCGAAGGAGCGCAGGAAGTACTGGGGGAAGAAGAGCATCGCGGAGAGCGAGACGGCGACCGTCAGCGCGGAGAACAGCACGGTGCGGCCGGCCGTGCGCAGCGTGGTCGCGACAGCGGTCCGGGGGTCGTGTCCGGCGGCGAGTTCCTCCCGGAACCGGCGGACGATGAACAGCGCGTAGTCGATGGCGAGTCCGAGGCCGAGGGCGGTGGTGAGGTTCATCGCGAACACGGAGACGTCGGTGACCTCGGTGAGGCCGCGCAGCACGGCGTTGGTGCCGAGGATGGCGACGATGCCGACGGCGAGCGGCAGCAGGGCGGCGACGGCGCTGCCGAAGACGAGGACGAGCAGGACCAGAGTGATCGGCAGGGCGATCAGCTCGGCCCGGACCAGGTCCTCCTGGACGGTGGCGGTCATGGCGCGCTGGACGGCCACCGGGCCGCCGAGGGAGACCTCCACCGGCCCGTGGGTGCCGCGGTAGTGCGGGGCGATCCGGCCGAGCGTCTCGGAGGCCGTCTTCTCGTCCCCGGTGACCCGGGCGGCTATCAGAGCCTGGCGGCCGTCGGCGGAGCGCAGGGCGGGCGAGCGGGTCTGCCAGTACGAGCCGACTCCGGTGACGCCCGGCTCGGCAGCCAGGCGGCGGGCCAGCCGGTCCGCGGCGGCGGCCGCGGCGGGCTCGTCCACGCCCGGCGGGCCGGCGTCGAGGAGGAGCAGCAGGTTGGGCTGGGAGGCGGGGAACTCCCGCTCCAGGGCCTCGGTGGCGTACGTGGACTCGGCGGCCGGGTCCTGCCAGCCGCCGGCGCCCATCCGGTCCGCCGCCCCGCTGCCGGCGAACACGGCGAGCGCGGTGACGAGCAGCGCGAGCAGCAGCGAAAGCCGTGGCCGGGCGGTGACGAACCGGGTCCAGCCACCCCCCTGAGCTGCGTTCTTGACTACGGACATGACGCGGTGTCCCCTTCACCGTGACCCGGAAAACGGGTCGCCCATTGCCATAGACTGGCAAACACGAGACATCGCTCGCGTTGGATCAAGAATGCGAGCGACCTCTCGCGTTTGTCAATCACCCCTGAGAAGTAAGGGATGTGCCGTGCCTCAGGCCAGGAAGCCGGAGACCGAGGAAGCGAGGGGCGCGAACGCGACGTCCGGGTACGCGACGTCCGGCAACGCGGCGTCCGGGAACCCGGTGACCGGGAACGGCGGGACCGGAGAGCCGGCCACCCGGGAGACCACCACCCGGAAGACCGCCTCCGGGGAGACCGCCGCCCGGAAGACCGCCGCGCGCAAGGCGCCCGCCGCCAAGGCGCCCCGCCGCGGCGCCCGCAGCACCCTGGAGGCAGCCCTCGGCCGGCAGGTCGCCGAGCAGGAGGCGGCACAGGACGGGCCCGACGCGGCCGGCGCCCCCGCGAAGCCGCGCCGCCGCCAGGCCCGCGGCGAGCGCCGGATCGCGCAACTCCTGGAGGCCGCCGCCGGCGTGTTCTGCCGCAGCGGCTATGCCGCGGCGAGCACCAACGCCATCGCCCGCGAGGCAGGGGTGTCGCCGGGCACGCTCTACCAGTTCTTCCCGAACAAGGAGGCGATCGCCGTCGAGCTCGGCGGGCAGCTGCTGCACCGCGCCCACGAGATGCACGGCCAGGCCTTCCTCCCGGAGAACCTCGCCCGCCCCCTGCCCGAGCTGATCGACGCGGTCCTCGACCCCGTCATCGCCTTCAACTGCGACAACCCGGCCTTCTGGGCGCTGATGCACGGCTCCGGGATCCCCGGCATCACCCAGGAGCACGACGAGCTGCACGCCGGCCTGGTGACCCGGATCGAGGGCATCGTGCAGACCTTCGCCCCGGACACCCCGCCCGAGCAGCTCACCCGAGTCGCGATCACGGTGCTGGGCGTCTTCAAGGCCGGGCTCGACCTGATCCTGGCGCACGAGGGCGCCGAACGGGACGCGTACGCCGCCGAGCTGAAGACCGTACTGCTGCGCTACCTGGAGCCGATGGTCACCACGACTCCGACCCGCTGACCCGCTCCGGCGGCCGGGGCCCGGCCCGGCGCCCCGCCCCGGCCCCGGCCCGCAGCCTCAGCCCGAGCAGCGGAAAGACGAGGACGGACACCATCGCCGCCCCCACCAGGGCAGCCGCCTCGCCCCGGCCCACATCCCCGTCCTCGACGCCGAGGGTGGTGATCGCGACGACCAGGGGCAGGGCCGTGGACCCGAACAGCACCAGCGCCCCGCGGTCCCGGCGGCCCAGGTCGCGCGGCGCGAGAAGCCACATGGGCAGTCCGCGCACGACGAGGAACAGCAGCAGGAACAGCGGCAGCAGGAGCAGGGTCCGGCCGCCGTCGAGCAGCGAGTCCAGGTCGAACTCGATGCCGGTGACCACGAAGAAGAGCGGCACCAGGAAACCGAAGCCCATCGCCTCGACCTTGGACAGGATGACCTCGCTCTCCCCGGGTGCGGCCCCGGTCAGCACCAGCCGGGTGATCATTCCGGCCGCGAAGGCGCCGAGCAGGATGTCCAGCCCCATGGCGTCGGCCAGCCCCAGCATCAGCACGAGCAGCAGCACGACCAGCCGCACCGCGAACTGCCCGCTGCTGTCCAGGGTGCGGGCGATGACCGCCGCGAACCAGGGCGGCTTGGGCCGCAGCGCCCAGAGCACCGCCCCTGCCGTCAGGAGTGCGAAGGCCGCCAGCACGGCCGCCGAGCGCCCCGGGCTGCGGCCGCTGAGCAGCAGCGCCATCGCGATGATCGGGCCGAACTCGCCGACCGCCCCCATCGCCATCACCACCGACCCGAACCGGCCGTGCAGGTCGCCGGAGTCCCGCAGCACCGGCAGGATCGTGCCGAGGGCGGTGCTGGTCAGCGCCGTGCCGATGAACACGCCCTTGCCGAAGCCGCCGCCGTGCGCCAGCAGCACGCCCAGCGCGAGACCGATCGCGAGGGCGGCGAGCCAGGCGGCGACCGAGCGCCGGAGCGTGTCCCCGCGGACCTGGTCGAACCGGATCTCGTAGCCGGCCAGGAAGATCAGCATGGCCAGGCCGAGCTGGGAGAGCACGTCGATGACGGCGCTCGAGGAGGCCCAGCCCAGCACGTCGGGTCCGACGAGGATGCCCAGCACGATCTCGAAGATCACCAGCGGTACGGGGAGCCAGCGGCCCACGCCGTATGCGAACAGGGGCGCGAGCACGGCGATGCCCATGATCAGGATCAGCGTCCCCGAAGATGACATAGCCGACATATGCCCATGCAGTGCGGGCACCGGCCAGCCGGACCGCCCGGAGAGGTGAACGGAATCACCCGGAGCCGCTGGAGGAATACCCCCCAGGGGTATAGTGTTCTCATCGACGGGGCACGGTGGAACCTTCCGCCGCCAGCCGCCGACAGACTCGGTACGCCGCGCCGCCCGCACGGCGGCGCACCCTGGACATCCCGAACGTCCCGATACGAGGAGAACGACATGACCGCCGAGACGGACACCCAGCAGCCCACGGCCTCCTGCTGCTCCAGCACCGGCTCCTGCCACGACGGCCCGGCCACCGTGCAGGTCGGCGCCGTCACCGCGGTCTACCGGGTCACCGGCATGACCTGCGGCCACTGTGAGGGCGCCGTGACCGCCGAGCTCTCCGAACTGCCGGGCGTCACCTCGGTCAAGGCCGTGGCCGCCACCGGCGAGGTCACCGTGACCTCCGCCGCCCCGCTGGACATCGAGGCGGTCCGCGCGGCCGTCGACGAGGCGGGCTACGAGCTCGCCGGCCAGGCCTGATCCGCACGGCACGCCCCGGGGCCGCACCGGCCGCCCCGGCCGCCGTCAGGCATTTTCCGCCGGACCGTGCCGGCCAGCTGATACTGGTTCCGTACGGTCCGGCCCACCCTTCTGGAGCTCGGACATGAGCAGCAGCACCGTGCACGAAGAACCGGCCGACGCGGCCGTCGCCGCGGCATCAGCCCCGGCCTCGCAGGTCGAGCTGTCGATCGGCGGGATGACCTGCGCCTCCTGCGCCGCCCGCATCGAGAAGAAGCTCAACCGCATGGAGGGCGTCACCGCCACGGTGAACTACGCCACCGAGAAGGCGCGGATCTCCTACCCGGCCTCCACCGGCGTGGCGGACCTGATCGCCACCGTGGTCAGGACCGGCTACACGGCCGAGGAACCGCCCGCCCCGGCCGCCCCGGCACCGGAAACGGCCCCCGCCGCGTCCGCCCCCGGATCCGCCGCCGCGCCCGCCGCCGCGCCCGCCGCCCCCGACCGCGAACCGACCGCCCTGCGCCGCCGCCTGGCCGTCTCCGGCCTGCTGGCCGCCCCCGTGGTGCTCTTCGCCATGGTCCCGGCCCTCCAGTTCGACTACTGGCAGTGGATCTCGCTGGCGCTCGCCACGCCCGTCGTGCTCTGGGGCGGTCTGCCCTTCCACCGCGCGGCCTGGGCCAACGCCAGGCACGGCGCCGCCACCATGGACACCCTGGTGTCCATCGGCACCCTCGCCGCCTACGGCTGGTCGCTGTGGGCCCTGCTCTTCGGGCACGCCGGCATGATCGGCATGCGGCACGGCTTCGACGTCACCGCCTCCGCCTCCGCCTCCGACGGTGCCTCCACCGTCTACCTGGAAGTGGCGGCCGGCGTCGTCACCTTCATCCTGCTCGGCCGCCACCTGGAGGCCCGCTCCAAGCGGAAGGCGGGCGCCGCCCTCAAGGCCCTGCTGGAACTGGGTGCCAAGGACGTCACCGTGCTGCGCGGCGGCACCGAGGTACGGGTCCCCGTCGCGGAACTGCGGGCCGGCGACCGGTTCCTGGTCCGCCCCGGCGAGAAGATCGCCACCGACGGCACCGTCGTCGAGGGCAGCTCCGCCGTGGACGCCTCGATGCTCACCGGCGAGTCCGTCCCGGTGGACGTGGGCGTGGGGGACTCCGTCACCGGCGCCACCGTCAACGCGGCCGGCCGGCTGGTCGTCGAGGCCACCCGGGTCGGCGCCGACACCCAGCTGGCGCGGATGGCGAAGCTGGTCGAGGACGCGCAGAGCGGCAAGGCCGAGGTGCAGCGGCTCGCCGACCGGATCTCCATGGTGTTCGTGCCGGTGGTGCTCGTCCTGGCCCTGGCCACCTGGGTCGGCTGGCTGCTGGCCACCGACGACCCCACGGCCGCCTTCACCGCCGCCGTCGCCGTCCTGATCATCGCCTGCCCGTGCGCCCTGGGCCTGGCCACGCCGACCGCGCTGCTCGTCGGCACCGGCCGCGGCGCCCAGCTGGGCATCCTGATCAAGGGCCCCGAGGTGCTGGAATCCACCCGGAAGGTGGACACCGTCGTCCTCGACAAGACCGGCACCGTCACCACCGGCCGGATGGCCCTCGCCGAGGTCCACCTCGCCGACGGCGTGGAGGAACGCGAACTGCTGCGCCTGGCGGGCTCCCTGGAGCACGCCTCCGAGCACCCGGTGGCCCGCGCCGTCGCGGCCGGCGCCGCCGAGCGCGCCGGAGCCCTGCCGGTGCCCGAGGGCTTCGAGAACGTCCCCGGCCTCGGCGTGCAGGGCGTCGTCGAGGGGCACGCCGTCCTGGTCGGCCGGGAGCAGCTGCTGGCCGAGTGGGCGATCGGGCTGCCGGCCGGGCTGGTGCAGGCCAAGGCCGCCGCCGAGGCGCAGGGCCGTACCGCGGTCTTGGTGGCCTGGGACGGGACGGCCCGCGGCGTCCTGACGGTCGCCGACGCGGTCAAGGACACCAGCGCCGAGGCCGTGGCCCGGCTGCGCGCCCTCGGACTCACCCCGGTGCTGCTGACCGGCGACAACCGGGCGGTGGCCGAGACGGTGGCGCGCGAGGTGGGCATCGACGAGGTGATCGCGGAGGTGCTGCCGCAGGACAAGGTCGACGTGGTCAAGCGGCTGCAGGCGGAGGGCCGTACGGTCGCCATGGTGGGCGACGGGGTCAACGACGCGGCCGCGCTGGCCCAGGCCGACCTGGGGCTCGCGATGGGCACGGGCACCGACGCGGCCATCGAGGCCGGCGACCTGACCCTGGTGCGCGGGGACCTGCGGGTGGCGGCGGACGCGATCCGGCTGGCCCGGCGGACCCTCGCCACCATCAAGGGCAACCTGTTCTGGGCCTTCGGCTACAACGTGGCGGCACTGCCGCTGGCCGCGGCGGGGCTGCTCAACCCGATGATCGCGGGGGCGGCCATGGCCTTCTCCTCGGTCTTCGTGGTGAGCAACAGCCTGCGGCTGCGCCGGTTCCGCTGACCGTTCCCGCTCCGCCCGGCCGGCCGCGGAAGCCGGTCCCGCGACCTCCGGCCGCCTCCCGCACAGGGGGGCGGCCTTCGCATGTTCCCCACCGGTTCTTCACAAGAGACACAGATCACACGGGGGGTGACGTAACCAACCGGGGGCTGGGCGAGTCTAATGAGGCGATGCCAGGAACGTCTTGGGGGACGTTCGACGGATGTCTTGGGGGACGTCCGGGCGTCCGAAGGCCGGGGCGCGTGCCATCGCGGGGAGCTTTGAGCGGCCCTCCCGACACGTACGGGTCCCGGCAGACCATTCTTGGAGCCCTGGCGGCTCCGCAGCGACACCCGGCTGGGGTCCCGTGGGGGGAACCCGCAACCGGGGATGGGGAAGCGCCCCGTCCGTCGACCCGTGGGGGGATCGACGGCGGGGCGCTTCTTTTCACTCCTGGTGCCCGCGGCTGCGGGCGGGGCGGGCCTGCCGGTGTCAGCGGGCCTCGACCGGGACGAAGTCGCGCAGGACCTCGCCGGTGTAGATCTGGCGCGGGCGGCCGATGCGGGAACCCGGCTCCTTGATCATCTCGTGCCACTGGGCGATCCAGCCGGGCAGTCGGCCGAGCGCGAACAGCACGGTGAACATCTCGGTCGGGAAGCCCATCGCGCGGTAGATGAGGCCCGTGTAGAAGTCCACGTTCGGGTAGAGGTTGCGCGAGACGAAGTACTCGTCGGAGAGCGCGTGCTCCTCCAGCTTGAGCGCGATGTCGAGCAGCTCGTCGGACTTGCCGAGGGCCGAGAGGACGTCGTGCGCAGCCGCCTTGATGATCTTCGCCCGGGGGTCGAAGCTCTTGTAGACGCGGTGGCCGAAGCCCATCAGGCGGACGCCGTCCTCCTTGTTCTTCACCTTGCGGATGAAGGAGTCGACGTCGCCGCCGTTGGCCTGGATGCCTTCCAGCATCTCCAGGACCGACTGGTTGGCGCCACCGTGCAGCGGGCCCCACAGGGCGCTGATGCCCGCGGAGATCGACGCGAACATGTTGGCCTGCGAGGAACCGACCAGGCGGACCGTGGAGGTCGAGCAGTTCTGCTCGTGGTCCGCGTGCAGGATGAGGAGCTTGTCGAGCGCGGAGACCACGACCGGGTCGAGCTCGTACTCCTGGGCCGGCACGGAGAAGGTCATGCGCAGGAAGTTCTCGACGTAGCCGAGGTCGTTGCGCGGGTAGACGACCGGGTGGCCGACCGACTTCTTGTACGCGTACGCCGCGATGGTCGGCAGCTTCGCGAGGAGGCGGATCGTCGAGAGGTGGCGCTGCTTCTCGTCGAACGGGTTGTGGCTGTCCTGGTAGAAGGTGGACAGCGCGCTGACCACGGACGACAGCATGGCCATCGGGTGGGCGTCGCGCGGGAAGCCGTCGTAGAAGCGCTTGACGTCCTCGTGCAGCAGCGTGTGCTGGGTGATCTCGTTGCGGAACGACGCCAGCTGGTCGACCGTGGGCAGCTCGCCGTTGATCAGCAGGTACGCGACCTCGATGAAGGTCGAGCGCTCCGCCAGCTGCTCGATCGGGTACCCGCGGTAGCGCAGGATGCCCTGCTCGCCGTCCAGGTAGGTGATGGCGGATTTATAGGCAGCGGTGTTCCCGTAGCCGCTGTCCAGGGTGACCAGACCGGTCTGGGCGCGGAGCTTCGCGATGTCGAAGCCCTTGTCGCCGACGGTGCTGTCGACCACCGGGTAGGTGTATTCACCGTCCGCGTACCGCAGTACTACAGAGTTGTCGCTCACGTCATCCCTCACCGACGTAGTGCCTCTTCTTCGAGGTGCCCTGACTGCCTCTACCTTCCCCCATTTGGCGCAGGAGAGTGCACTCGGGGTCGGACTTCGGGCCCTAGGGCGGCACTGAGTGCCGCCAACCTTCATATCCTGCCCGGTCCGGCCCGAAAGCGGAAACCCTAGGTGATGTTTCCCACCGGTATACGGCCGGACAGCCTAGGAGCAACCGCCGTGTACCTCCTGCCTGCGGAAACGGTGCGTACGGCCTGGGCCAGGGCTTTGCGCGAGCCGACCAGGACGACCAGCTTCTTGGCGCGGGTGACCGCCGTGTAGAGGAGGTTCCGCTGGAGCATCATCCAAGCTCCGGTGGTGACGGGGATCACCACGGCGGGGTACTCGCTGCCCTGGGAGCGGTGGATCGTCACCGCGTAGGCGTGGGCGAGTTCGTCGAGCTCGTCGAACTCGTAGGCGACCTCCTCGTCCTCGTCGGTGCGGACGGTCAGCCTCTGGTCGTCGACGCTGAGGGCGGTGACCACGCCGACGGTGCCGTTGAAGACGCCGTTGGCGCCCTTCTCGTAGTTGTTGCGGATCTGGGTGACCTTGTCGCCGACGCGGAACACCCGGCCGCCGAACCGCTTTTCGGGCAGGCCGGGCCGGGCGGGGGTGACGGCCTGCTGGAGCAGCCCGTTGAGGTTCCCGGCTCCGGCGGGCCCGCGGTGCATGGGGGCGAGGACCTGGACGTCGCGCCGCGGGTCGAGGCCGAAGCGGGCCGGGATGCGCCGGGCGGCAACGTCCACCGCGAGCAGGCCGGCCGCCTCGGTGTCCTCCTCGGGGAAGAGGAAGAAGTCGGGGAGTCCGTCGGTGAGCGGCGGCAGGCCGGTGTTGATCCGGTGGGCGTTGGTGACCACCCCGGACTGCTGGGCCTGCCGGAAGATCCGGGTCAGCCGGACGGCGGGCACCGGGCCGCCGTCGGCGAGCAGGTCGCGCAGCACCTCGCCGGCGCCCACCGACGGCAGCTGGTCCACGTCTCCGACGAGCAGCAGGTGGGCGCCCGGCGCCACCGCCTTGACCAGCTTGTTCGCGAGCAGCAGGTCCAGCATGGATGCCTCGTCGACGACGACCAGGTCGGCGTCCAGCGGCCGGTCCCGGTCGTACGCCGCGTCCCCGCCCGGTTTCAGCTCCAGCAGCCGGTGCACGGTGGAGGCCTCGGCGCCGGTCAGCTCGGCCAGCCGCTTGGCGGCCCGGCCGGTGGGGGCCGCGAGCACCACCTTGGCCTTCTTGGCCCGGGCGAGTTCCACGATCGAGCGGACGGTGAACGACTTGCCGCAGCCGGGCCCGCCGGTGAGCACCGCCACCTTGCTGGTGAGGGCGAGCCGGACGGCATCGCGCTGTTCGGGCGCCAGGGTGGCCCCGGTACGGCCGGCCAGCCAGCCCAGGGCCTTGTCCCAGTCGACGTCCCCGAAGGCGGCCATCCGGTCCTCGGGGGCCCCGAGCAGCCGCCGGACCTGGCCGACGAGGGACAGCTCGGCGCGGTGGAAGGGGACCAGGTAGACGGCGGTCAGCGGCGGCCCGCCGTCGGGCGCGGGCACGCTCTCGCGGACCACCCCCTCGTCCTGCCCGGCGAGTTCGGCCAGGCAGTCGATGACCAGGCCGGTGTCGACCTGGAGGAGTTTGACCCCGTCGGCGATCAGCCGGTCCTCGGGCAGGAAGCAGTGCCCCTGGTCGGTGGACTGGGAGAGGGCGTACTGGAGGCCGGCCTTCACACGTTCGGGGCTGTCGTGCGGGATGCCGACGGCCTGGGCGATCCGGTCGGCGGTCAGGAAGCCGATGCCCCAGACGTCGGCGGCCAGCCGGTAGGGCTGGTTCTTGACCACGGAGACGGAGGCGTCGCCGTACTTCTTGTAGATGCGGACCGCGATGGAGGTGGAGACTCCAACGCCCTGGAGGAAGACCATGACCTCCTTGATGGCCTTCTGCTCCTCCCAGGCGGCGCCGATCATGCGGGTGCGCTTGGGGCCGAGCCCGGGCACCTCGATCAGGCGCTCGGGCTCCTGCTCGATGACGTCGAGGGTGTCGATGCCGAAGTGGTCGACGATCCGCTCGGCCATGCGGGGGCCGATGCCCTTGATGAGGCCCGAGCCGAGGTAGCGGCGGATGCCCTGGACGGTGGCGGGCAGCAGGGTGGAGTAGTTCTCGACGGTGAACTGCCGGCCGTACTGCGGGTGGGAGCCCCAACGGCCCTCCATCCGCAGGGACTCGCCGGGCTGCGCGCCGAGGAGGGACCCGACCACCGTGAGGAGGTCGCCCGCGCCGCGGCCCGTGTCCACCCGGGCGACGGTGTAGCCGCTCTCCTCGTTGGCGTACGTGATCCGCTCCAGCACCCCTTCGACCACTGCCATGTTCGACATGGCACGACGGTACCGCCGTGCGCCGACAGCGCGGCGGGCCTGTGGACAACTCGTGCGGGCCGTGAATCCCCGGGAACAGCAAGGGGGTTCCGGCCCTGTGGCCGGAACCCCCTCGCGCTTTCCCCTCCCCCGTGCCGGCTCTTCCCGATCCCCCCGGATCCCTCCCCGGAAGTGCCGACGCAACATACGACCCGCACCCCGGGCCGAAGGTTGCACGACGGATTCCGGATTTACCCTTTCTTGACCCAAGGTGCCGACAGATCGGTACGGACGTAGCGTTTCCGCCATGAGCGATGAATCCTTCGAAACCGATGTTCTCCGCGAGCTCGGCGACGACAGGCTCACCGAGATCGCCGGTCTCCTCGGCACCGACGCCGCAGGCGCGCAGGACGTGGTCCGCACCACCGCGGGCGCGCTCGCCGGCGGGCTCCAGGACAAGGCCGGAGCGGACGACCAGGACGGCGAGGAGGCCCGGCAGGCCTTCGCCGAGGTGTCCGAACCGCCGCTGCAGGGCGTGGCGACGCTGGGCGGCGGGCTGCTGAGCGGCGGGCTGATGGCGGGCGTGCTCGCCAAGGTCGCCAAGCCGGTGGCCGCGGCGGTGGCGAAGAAGACCGGTCTGCCGGCGGCCACCGTCACCCGGGTGATCGAGATGCTGATCCCGGTGCTGCTGGCGGTCCTCGCCAAGCGGGCCGCGGGCAAGGGCGCGCCGGGCTCGGCCGCCCCCGCACCGGGCGCAGGCCAGGCCGGCAGCGGCGGCGGCCTCGGCGACCTGCTCGGCCAGATCCTCGGCGGCGGCAGGAAGTAGCCGGGCCGCACTCAGCCTCCCGCGCCGGGCACGACCGCGTACGCCCGGAGCCACGGCCCGCAGGCCTGCGGGCCCGGTACGGCGTGCAGCCGGGCCCCGGCGGCCGGGAGCGCGGCCAGGCCGGTCAGGCCGGTGACGGCGGGCAGTCCGGCGGCGGCGAGCGCGGCGGCGGCCGGGCCGGTGTCCACGGTGCTGTCGGTGGCCACGAGGGCGGCGCCCCGGGCCGCCAGCAGGGCCACCGCGTCCTCGGTGAGGTACGGGCCGCCGGTGCGGCCGGTCTCGACGACGACGGCGTGGCCGGCGAGGTCGAACGGCGCCAGGGCCGGGCGGCCGGCGACCGGCTCGGCGGCCCCGGTGAGCCGGACCAGGGCGACGGGGAGGTCCACCAGGGCGGCGAGCGCGGCCGGTCCGGAGGCGCCCTCCGCCCCGGCCGGCCGGGCGATGCGGGTGTCCGGCCCGGTCAGGTCCACCACCTGCCGGGGGCCGGAACCGGAGCCCGTCCCCGTCCCCCGCGACCCCTTGTGCGCCTCCCGGACCATCTCCTTCCGCGTGATCCTCGTACGGCCGACCATCAGCAGGCCGAGGTGCCGGACGAGGAGTTCGCCCAGTTCCGCGTCCCCGATGGAATCGCCGGGGACGTCGAGGCGGAAGCCCTGGGTCCGGAGGGCGCCGCCGTTGCTGAAGACCACCTCCGCGTCGAAGTCCACCCGCCACTGCCCGGACGTTCCGTTTTGCTCCTTCATGACCTGCTCCTCACGGTTTCCGCGGCCCCGCCCGCCGGGCGTGCGCCGGTACCCTCGGCCCCATGGAGCCAGACGACACCGTCCGCCTGCGCGGTCCGCGGCCGGGCGACCTGGGGTGGATCGTGCAGCGGCACGGCGCGCTCTACGCCGCCGAGTACGGCTGGAACGCCGAGTTCGAGGGGCTGGTCGCGCGGATCGTCGCGGACTTCGCCCAGGACCACGACCCGCACCTGGAGCGGGTCTGGATCGCCGAACTCGACGGGGAGCCCGCCGGGTGCGTGATGTGCGTACGGGACGACGCGCCGGGCACCGCACGGCTGCGACTGCTCCTCGTCGACCCGGCGGGCCGCGGCCACGGCATCGGCGCCCGGCTGGTGGACGAGGTGGTGGCCTTCGCCCGGGAGGCGGGCTACCGCGACCTCGTGCTGTGGACGAACGACGTGCTGGGCGCCGCCCGCGTGCTCTACGAGCGGGCCGGGTTCACCCTCGTCGCGGAGAAACCGCACCGGTCGTTCGGGGCGTCCCTGACCGGGCAGGACTGGCGGCTGCCGCTCCAGGAACGCTGACCGGACCAGGCGCACCCACCGGCGCCGGAGCGCCCGTCGGCGCCGGAGCCGTACCCGGCCGGGCCGGCACCAGCGAGGTGAGCGCCACCCCGCCGACCAGCAGCACCGCCGCGAGCCACCGCAGCCCGGACACCTCCTCGCCGAACACCAGCGCCGCCGAACTCATCCCGAACACCGGCACCAGCAGCGAGAACGGCGCCACCGAGGAGGCCGGGTAGCGGCGCAGCAGGTACCCCCAGGCACCGAAGCCGAACACGGTGCTCACCCAGGCCAGGTAGCCGAGCACCCCCGCGGCGCCCCAGTCCAGCGAGCGCAGCGCGGCCAGGTCCCGTTCCGGGCCCTCCAGCAGCAGGGAGAGCGCCAGCAGCGGCAGCACCGGCACCGTGCACACCCACACCATGAAGTTGAGGGCGTCCGGCGGCGCCGCCCGGCGGGTCAGGACGTTCGACACCCCCCAGCAGGCGGCGGCCGCCACCACCATCGCGAAGCCGGCCGGCGGCCCGGCGGTGCCCTCGCCGACCGCCGCGACCCCGATCCCGGCGACCGCGACGGCCATGCCCGCGATCCGCAGCCGGCCCGGCCGCTCCCGCAGCACCACGGCCGCGAGCACCGCGGTGAACACGGCCTGGACCTGGAGGACGAGCGAGGACAGCCCGGCCGGCATCCCGGCGTCCATCCCCAGGAACAGCAGCCCGAACTTGGCGACGCCCAGGGCGAGTCCGACCGCGATCACCCACTTCCACGCGACCTTGGGCCGGCCGACGAAGAACACCGCCGGCAGCGCCGCCGCCAGGAACCGCAGGGCGGACAGGAGCAGCGGCGGTACGTCGCCCAGCCCGATCTGGATGACGACGAAGTTGAAGCCCCAGACGGCGGTCACGAGGACGGCGAGGGCGGTGTGCACAGGACGCATGGTCCGAGCATCCGGCCGGGCGACCGTGTAGCACCAGCGCAGATGTCTTCACCATTGGATGAAGCATTCCTTCATCCGACGACGGGCGGCAACACCCCCTAGGCTGCCCGCATGCTCGACCTCTCCCGACTGCGCGCCCTCCACGCGGTGTCCGTCCACGGCTCCGTGGGCGCGGCCGCCGAAGCCCTGGGCTACACCCCCTCGGCCGTCTCCCAGCAGATCGCCAAGCTGGAGCGGGAGACCCGCTCCACGCTGCTGGAGCGCCGCGGCCGGGGCGTCGCGCTGACCGAGGAGGCCCGGCACCTGGCCGCCACCGCGCAGGAGCTGCTGGCCATCGTGGAGCGGGCCGAGACCACCCTGGAGGAGCGCCGCGGGCGGCCCAGCGGGCAGCTGCGGGTGGCCGCGTTCGCCTCGGCCGCCCGCGGCCTGCTGCCCGGCGTCCTGGCCGAACTGGCCGCCGCGCACCCGGCGCTGGAGGTCCGCCTCACGGAGGTCGACCCGCACCTGTCCACGGACCTGGTGGCCCGCGGCGTGACCGACCTGGCGGTCGCCCACGACTGGGACATCGCCCGGCTGCCCACCCCGGACGGCGTGGAGCAGGCGGTCATCGGAGACGACCTGTGCGACCTGGTGGTGCCCGAGGGCCACCCGTTCACCCGCCGGGAGCGGGTCCGCCGCACCGACCTGAACGGGCAGCGCTGGGTGTCGCAGCCGCCCGGCCGGGTCTGCCACGACTGGCTGGTGCGCACCCTGCGGGCGGTGGGCGTGCAGCCCGACATCGCGCACGTGGTGGAGGAGAACCACACCCAGGTCGCCCTGGTCGCCGCCGGCCTGGGCATCGCCGTGATCCCCCGGCTGGGCACCGGGCCGCTGCCGCCGGGCGCGGTCGCCGTCCCGCTGGAGCCGGTCCCCACCCGGCGGCTGTACGCGCTGTGGCGGACCGGCGCGTCCCGCCGCCCGGCGATCACCGAGGCGGTGCGGGTGCTGCGGGCGCACTGGCCGCCGCCGGGCTATCCGGAGCCGCCGGCGCGGGGCCGGGTCGCACGTCCGGGGGACGCCGGGGGTGTCCCCGGGGCCGCGGACGGGAGCCGGCAGTAGCGTGCCCGGGTGCCGTACCACGCCTCCCGCCGCCTCCTGCTCGCCGCGGCCGCCCTGGCGGCCCTCCCGGCCGCCGGGTCCGCCTCCGCCGCCGGCACCCGCCGGCCCGCGCCCGTGACCGGGCCGGCCCGCCTGGCCGCCCGGATGTCCCTGGCCGAGAAGGTGGGCCAGCTGTTCGTGACCCGGGTCTACGGGCACTCCGCGACCGCGCCCGACCCGGCGGACGCCGAGTCCAACCTGGCGCACTTCGGGGTCCGTACCGCCGCCGAGGTGGTCTCGGCGTACCACGTGGGCGGGATCGTCTACTTCGGGTGGGCGCACAACACCCGCAGTCCGCAGCTGGTCGCCGAGCTGTCCGAGGGTCTCCAGCGGGCCGCGCTGGCCGGGCCGTCCGGGATCCCGCTGCTGCTGTCGGTGGACCAGGAGCACGGCGCGGTGGCCCGGATCGGCCGTCCGGCGACCCTGTTCCCGGGGGCGATGGCGCTGGGGGCGGCCGGGGATGCGGCCGGGGCCCGGGAGGCGGCCCGGATCGCCGGCGCCGAACTCGCCGCGCTGGGCATCCGCCAGGACTACGCGCCGGTCGCCGACGTCAACGTGAACCCGGCGAACCCGGTCATCGGCGTACGGTCGTTCGGCTCGGACCCGCGGGCGGTGGCGGAGCTGGTGGCCGCCCAGGTGCGCGGTTACCAGGAGTCCGGGATCGCCGCCACCGCCAAGCACTTCCCGGGCCACGGGGACACCGAGACGGACAGCCACGTGGGGCTGCCGGTGATGCGGCACACCCGGGCGCAGTGGGAGGAGCTGGACGAGCCGCCGTTCCGGGCGGCGGTGCGGGCCGGGGCGGACGCGGTGATGACCGCCCACATCGTCTTCCCGGCCCTGGACCCGTCCGGCGACCCGGCCACGCTGTCCCGGCCGATCGTCACCGGGCTGCTGCGCGAACGCCTCGGCTTCCGGGGGGTGGTGGTGACCGACGCGCTCGACATGGCCGGCGTACGGCAGAAGTACGGGGACGACCGGGTGCCGGTGCTGGCCCTGAAGGCGGGCTGCGACCAGCTGCTGAACCCGCCGGACCTGCGGCTGGCCATCCGGTCGGTGCTGGCGGCGGTAAGGTCCGGCGAGCTGACCGAGGACCGGATCGACGCCTCGCTGCTGCGGATCCTGGAACTGAAGCTCCGCCGGGGCCTGTTCGCCGGTCCGCTGCCGCGTCCCGGGGAGGTGCCGGCCGCGGTGGGCACCGCGGAGCACCTGGCGGCGGCCGACGCGATCGCGGCCGGCACCACCACGCTGCTGGCCGACCCGGACGGGCTGCTGCCGCTCTCCCCCGCCGTCCGGCCGCGGCTGCTGGTCACCGGCGCCGACCCGGGCTCGCCGAGCGGCACCACGGGTCCGCCGACGGCGGCACTGGCCCGCGAGCTGGCCGCGCTCGGCTTCACCACGCAGACCGTGCCCACCGGCACCGCCCCCACCGAGGCGGCGGTGGCGGCCGCGGTGGCCGCCGCCCGCGGGCAGGACGCGGTGGTGGTGCTCACGTACAACGTGCCGGTGGCGGAGGCGGCGTCCGGTGGCCAGTACGCGCTGGTGCAGCGGCTGGTGGACACGGGCGTCCCGGTGGTCGCGCTGGCGGTGCGCAACCCGTACGACGCGGCCCGGCTGCCGCGCACCGCGGCGGCGCTGGCCTCGTACGCGTGGACGGACGTGGAACTGCGGGCCGCCGCGCGGGTGCTGGCGGGCCGGACGAGCCCGTCGGGACGGCTGCCGGTGCCGGTGCCGGGCGCGTATCCGCTGGGGCACGGGCTGACGTACTGACCGCGGCCGGCGCCGGACGTGCCGAGGCCCCCGGGACCCGAAGCGGGTCCCGGGGGCCTCAGTGCCTGCCGGAGGCGCGTGCGGGGTTACGGCCGCAGCTGCGGCTCGCGCTCCACGTCGCGCTTGTCGAGCTTGGCGTCCGGCTTCGCCAGCGGGCGGGCCTTGGCGTCGCCGCTCAGCACGGCCGCCGGGGCCACGCCGGCCCACTTGAGGATCTTCGCGGTGGCCAGTGCCTGCTGGTCGGCGGGCAGCATGGACACCCGCGCGCCGTGGTTGGCGCCGGGGGCGGTCATGACGTAGCTGTCACGCGCGCCGTAGCCCAGGTGGAAGGGCTCGGCACCCCACGGGTCGTTCTGGCCGTAGACGAAGAGCATGCGGTGGGCGTTGTTGCGGACCCAGTGGTCCACGTCGCGCATCGCGTGCTTCTCGAACTTCATCGGGATGGAGCGGGGCACGAAGTTGCGCGGCGGCTGGTAGCCGTAGCGGCTCAGGCCCTTGAGGTGGGGCTGCTTGATGTCGGGCGAGCCGAGCTGGACGCCCGCCTGGTAGTAGTACGGCGTGTACGTCTCCAGGCCCTGGTCGGTGTAGGCGGAGAAGCCGGAGATGCCGTCGATCGAGTCCCAGATCTCCTGGTCCGTCGCGGTCGCGGCGGCCGGGATCGCCGAGCAGTCGGCGAGCAGGCTGTACTGCCAGAAGGCCCACACGTAGTCGAGGACGACGGCCTCGTACGCCTTGTCGAGGTTGCCGACGGTGTTGAACGTCCAGCCGTTCTCGGCGGCGGCGGCCTGGTACTTGGCCTCCAGCGGGGCGCGGCGGACCAGGGCCTCGCGCTGCACCGCGTTCAGCCGGTCGCGGCACTCCTTGGTTCCGACCTTCGCGAAGAACCGGTCGTAGGCCGAGTCCTCCTTGTTGACCACGTCGTTGGGCGCCACGTACGCGACGATGCCGTCCATGTCGCGCGGGTAGAAGCGCTCGTAGTAGGTCGCGGTCATGCCGCCCTTGCTGCCGCCGGTGGCCAGCCACTTCTTCGGGTAGATGGCCTTGAGGGCCTTGAAGACGCGGTGCTGGTCGCTCGCGGCCTGCCAGATGGTCAGCTTGGACCAGTCGGCCGGGTCGGGGCGGGACGGGTTGAAGAAACGGTACTCCAGCGAGAGCTGGTTGCCGTCGACGATGGTCGTCGGCTCACTGCGCCGCGGCGAGGTGTTGACGTTGTAGCCGGAGGTGAAGAACACCGTGGGACGGGTCGTGTCCTTGTGCAGCAGGGTCAGCCGCTGCTGGAACTTCGCGCCCTTCGGCTTCCGGTGGTCGACCGGCTGCGTGTAGTTCAGTACGAAGAAGCGGTAGCCGGGGTACGGCTTCTCCTCGATGAGGCTCATCCCCGGCACCGCGAGTATGCGGTCCTTGATGTCCGGGCCGTCGGCGGACCCGGCGGCGGTGGCCGCCCCGGCCGTCGCACCGGCCGCACCCATCGTGCCGATCAGCACCACGAGCGACAGCAGCCATCTGAGCGCCTTGCGCATGCACCCTCCCCTTGGAATCACTGCGAACGCAGGGAAACCTAGCCGGGGCAACACGCCTGTGAACAGACCTGGTTGGAAAGCCGCGCCGGTCCCGTCAGCAGAGGATCCATCCGGAGGATACGGATCCGGATCCGACCCGGCCGCGGACGAACACGCAGCGGCTCAGCGCGGAGACGCTGACCGGTCCGGCCTGCCGGCTGAACATGCCGCTGTCCGGGACCGGCACCCCGCCGCGCGGCTGGATGCTCACCATCATGTACTGGGGCCGGCCCGGCCTCTTCGCGAGGGTCACGGCGCAGGCGTGGGTACGGGTCTTGTACACGCGCACCTCGCCGGTGCTGAACGGGAGGGTCTTCATCAGCCGGCCCGCGCAGCCGAACGCCGCCTGCGCCGGCTCGGCGGGCAGCGCACCCACGGCAAGGAACAGGCCGACGGCCAGCACCCCCCAGACCCGCAGGGCGGTGCGCCGCGCGCGGCTGCGGGCGCGGCGTGCCGTGCGGACAGTGCTGTCGCCGCGGGCCCGGCCGGCCCCGCCCCAGGTCTCGAACACGCTTGTTCCCCTCCGCCATGTGTACGCAACTACGACGCACCAAGAGCCGGGATGGTTGCGTCCGCCCCGGCCGGGCGGGGCTCCGCCGGGCCGGGCCGGTGCGGGTGGCCGGGGCGGTGGCCGGTGCCGCGGCCGGGGCGGTGGCCGGTGCCGCGGCCGGGGCGGTGGCCGGTGCCGCGGCCGGGGCCGCGATCAGGCCGCGGGGGCCCTCTCGTCCTCGCCGACGCTGCCGATGAACGTCTGCCACAGCTGCGCGTACCGGCCGCCGAGCGCCAGGAGTTCGGCGTGCGTGCCGTCCTCGGCGACCCGGCCGCGGTCCATGACCACGACCCGGTCGGCGCGGGCCGCGGTGCTCAGCCGGTGGGCGACGACGAGGGTGGTGCGCTTGCCCGCGAGCCGCTCGGTGGCCTGGTTCACCAGGGCCTCGGTGGCGAGGTCCAGGGCGGCGGTGGCCTCGTCGAGCAGCAGCACGTCCGGGTCGACCAGCTCGGCGCGGGCCAGGGCGATCAGCTGCCGCTGGCCGGCCGAGAGGTTGCGGCCGCGCTCGGCGACGGTGTGCAGGTAGCCGTCCTCCAGAGTGGCGATCATCGGGTGGGCGCCGACCGCGCGGGCGGCCGCCTCCACCTCGGCGTCGCTCGCGTCCGGCCGGCCGTAGGCGATGGCGTCCCGGACGGTGCCCGGGAAGAGGTACGGCTCCTGCGGGACCACGCCGAGGCGGTGCCGGTAGCGGGTGAGGTCAAGCTCGCGCAGGTCGGTGCCGTCGGCGGTGACCCGGCCCCCGGTCGGGTCGTAGAACCGGGCGACCAGCTTGACCAGGGTGGACTTGCCGGCGCCGGTCTCGCCGACGAACGCGACCGTCTGCCCGGCCGGGATCTTCAGGTCGATTCCGGCCAGCGCCTCGCCCTTCGCGCCGCGCTCCTCGGCGGTGCCGTAGGCGAAGTGGACGTCCTCGAACGCGATCTCGCCGCGCAGGGCGGGCAGCTCGCGGGGCCGCTCGGGCTGCGGGGTGGTGGTGGGCTCGCGCAGCAGCTCCTGCATCCGGCCGAGCGAGACGGTGGCCTGCTGGTAGCCGTCGAAGACCTGGGACAGCTGCTGGACGGGGGCGAAGAACAGGTCGATGTAGAGGAGGTAGGCCACCAGCGCACCGGTGGTGAGGGTGCCCGCCTCGACCCGGCCGGCACCGACGATCAGCACGGCGGCCGCGGCCACCGAGGACAGCAGCTGCACGAACGGGAAGTAGACGGAGATCAGCCACTGGCCGCGGACCCGGGCCTCCCGGTACTCGTGGCTGCGCTCGGCGAACCGGGCGGCGCCGGTCCGCTCGCGGCGGAAGGCCTGCACGATCCGCAGGCCCGCCACGGACTCCTGGAGGTCGGCGTTGACCACGCTGACCCGGTCCCGGGCCAGCTCGTACGCCTGTACCGACTTGCGGCGGAAGACGATGGTGCCGAGGACCAGCACGGGCAGGGTGGCGAAGACGATGAGCGCCAGCCCGACATCGAGGACGAGCAGGGCGAGCAGGATGCCGAAGAAGGTGAAGACGGAGACGACCGCGGTGACCAGCCCGGTCTGCAGGAAGGTGCTGAGGGCGTCCACGTCGGTGGTCATCCGGGTCATGATCCGGCCGGTCAGCTCGCGCTCGTAGTAGTCGAGGCCGAGGCGCTGGAGCTGGGCGAAGATCTTGACGCGGAGGCTGTAGAGCACCCGCTCGCCGGTCCGGCCTGTCGCCCGGATCTCGGCGATCTGGGCGGCCCACTGGGCCAGCACCACCACGAGCGCCAGTCCGGCGGCGGCCCACACGGCGCCCAGGGCCAGCCGCTGGACGCCGTCGTCGATGCCGTGCCGGATCAGGATCGGCAGCAGCAGACCGGCGGCGGCGTCCACGGCGACCAGGCCGAGGCTGATCGCGAGCGGCCCCCAGAAGCCGCGCAGCAGGCGGCGCAGGCCGTAGCTCTCCTCGGGGGCGGCGGCCCGGTCCTCGTCGACGCCGGGGGTGTCCAGGGCCGGCGGCAGGGCCGCGACCTGGGCGAGCAGCTCGGGGGTGGCGGGCATGCCGGCGACGGCACCCGCCATCGACGGCGGACCGCCGGCGGCCCCGGAACCGGCGGCGGGGCCGGCCGGGCCGCGGGCGCCGGACCCGGACCCGTCGGGGCGCCGCCACAGCTCGGGGGTGACGCCGTCGGCGACCCGCCGCTTGGCGTTGACCGGCTCGGCGTCGATCTCGGCCTCGATCTCCAGGTCCTCGAGGTCGCGCTCCAGGTCGGCGATGACCGCGGCGTCGGCGTCGGGGACCCGCGGGGAGCCTGCGGCCAGCGCGTCGGGGTCGGTGAGCAGCCGGCGGTAGAGCGCGGAGCGCTGCTCCAGCTCCTCGTGGGTGCCGATGTCGGAGAGCCGGCCGCGGTCGAGGACGGCGATCCGGTCGGCGAGGGCGAGGGTGGAGCGGCGGTGGGCGATCAGCAGGGTGGTGCGGCCGGCCATGACGGACCGCAGCGCATCGTGGATCTCGTGCTCGATCCGGGCGTCGACGGCCGAGGTGGCGTCGTCGAGGAGGAGCAGCCGGGGGTCGGTGAGCAGGGCGCGGGCCAGGGCGAGGCGCTGGCGCTGGCCACCGGAGAGGGTGAGGCCCTGCTCGCCGACCTTGGTGTCGTAGCCGTCGGGGAGGGCTTCGACGAACCCGTCGGCGCGGGCGGCCCGGGCGGCGGCGCGGATCTCGTCGTCGGTGGCGTCGGGGCGGCCGTACGCGAGGTTGGCGCGGACGGTGTCGGAGAACAGGAAGCTGTCCTCGGGGACCAGGCCGATGGCGGCCCGCAGGGAGTCCTGGGTGAGCTCGCGGACGTCGTGGCCGCCGACCCGGACGGTGCCGGCGGTGGCGTCGTAGAAGCGGGGCAGGAGGAGCGAGACGGTGGACTTGCCGCTGCCGGAGGCGCCGACGAGGGCCACGGTCTCGCCGGGGGCGATGGTGAGCGAGAAGCCGTCGAGGACGGGGCGCTCGCCGGGGCCGTCCCCGGTGCCGTAGCCGAAGGACACGTCGTCGAACTCGACGGTGGCGGGGGCGTCGGCGGGCAGCTCGACTGTGCCGTCGGCGATGGCCGGCTCGGTGTCGATCAGTTCCAGGACGCGTTCCACGCCGGCGCGGGCCTGCTGGCCGACGGTGAGGATCATGGCGAGCATCCGGACCGGGCCGACGAGCTGGGCGAGGTAGGTGGAGAAGGCGACGAAGGTGCCGAGGGTGACCTGGCCGCGGGTCGCCATCCAGCCGCCGAGGCCGAGCATCGCGACCTGCCCGAGGGCGGGTACGGCCTGCAGGGCGGGGGTGTAGCGGGAGTTCAGGCGGATGGTGCGCAGGCGCCCGGCGAACAGCCGGCGGCCGGCCTCGCGGAGCTTCCCGGTCTCCTGCTCCTCCTGGCCGAAGCCCTTGACGACGCGGACGCCGGTGACGGCGCCGTCGACGACGGTGGCGACGGCCGCGGCCTGGCCCTGGGCGTACCAGGTGGCGGGGAAGAGCTTGGTGCGGCTGCGCCGGGCGATGAACCACAGGGCGGGGGCCATGGCGACGGCGACGAGGGTCAGCAGCGGCGAGAGCCACAGCATGACGGCCAGGGATATGCCGAAGAGGAGGAAGTTCCCGATGGTCATCGGGAGCATGAAGAGCAGGCCCTGGATCAGCTGGAGGTCGCTGGTGGCGCGGCCGACGACCTGGCCGGTGGACAGCTCGTCCTGGCGCCGGCCGTCGAGCCTGGCGATGGTCGCGTACATGTCGGTACGCAGGTCGTGCTGGACGTCGAGGGCGAGGCGGCCGCCGTAGTACCGGCGGATGTACGTCATGGCGTACACGAGGACCGCCGCGCCTATGAGGAGGCCGGCCCAGGTCGCCATGGGTTTGCTGTGGTCGCCGATGACGTCGTCGATGATCACCTTGGTGACGAGCGGCACCAGGGCCATCACGGCCATGCCGCCCAGCGAGGAACCGAGCGCGAGCAGCACGTTGAGCCGGTACCGCCAGGTGTATCCGGCCAGTCTCCTGGCCCATCCCTGCCGTCCGGCCGTGTCCGCCACCGCCACGTGAGCCTCCCCGTATCGTCCTGTCCTGCCGGAAGGCCCAACGCAGCGAGCTGCCGATTTCATCCCGCCGCAACATTCGGACGGCTCACCCGAACGGGCGACTTCCGGGCCGGGTGCGACGTTCGTATGCTGGCATATATGACGAAGCGGACGACCATCAAGGTGGACGACGAGCTCGACGCGCGGATGCGCCACGAGGCCGCGCGGCGGGGGCTGACGCTCTCCGAGTGGGTGCGGGAGGCCATCGAGGCGCACCTGCCGGGGGCGGACGACGTACCGGCGGGCGAGATCCGGCGGACTTTCCGCTCCACGGCAGCGGGGCGGAGCGGCCGTTCGGACATCTCGGAACGGATGGAAGAACTCCTCGCGGGCCTGGCCGACGGTCGTGACATCCTCGCCGAGGAAGAAGCGGCAGAAGCACTCCGGGAGTCGGCCGCATGAGCGGACTCGTCGTTGACGCGGGCCCCCTGTACGCCTCACTCGACGAGGACGATGCGTGGCACAAACCGGCAGTGCGCCTGCTGCGGACGCATCCGGGCCCCTTGGTGGTCCCGACGCTCGTCATTGCGGAAGTCGCCTACTTCGCGGGCCGTCGGCTTGGCGCCAGGGCCGAGCTGCTGTTCTCGCAGGACCTGGCCGAGGGGCATTTCGCCGTCGAGCCCGTCCACCCCACCGACTGGCTGCGCATCGCCGAGCTGACGGCGAAGTACGTCGACTTCCCGCTCGGCATGGTCGACGCCTCGGTCATCGCCTGTGCCGAGCGCCTGGGAGTCACCGAGATCGCCACGGTCGACCGGCGGCACTTCTCGGCCGTGCGGCCGCGGCACACGGCTTCCTTCACGCTGCTGCCGTGAGGCGCAGGCCCGGCTACCCGTGCGTCGGGGCGAACATCTTCAGGACGGCCGGGAGGACCAGGACCGAGGGGCCGGGGGTGGCGAGGGCCTTCCTGAGGTCGGTGGTGAGGGTGTCGGGGGTGGTGCGGGCGGCGGGGACGCCGAAGGATTCCGCGAGGGCGACGAAGTCGGGGCGGGTCAGTTCGGTGCCGGTGGTGCGGCCGAACGCGTCGGTCATGTACTCGCGCAGGATGCCGTAGCCGCCGTCGTCGACGATCAGCCAGGTGACGTCGAGGTCGTGCTGGCGGGCGGTGGCGAGTTCGGCGAGCGAGTACATGGCGCCGCCGTCGCCGGAGACGGCGAGGACCGGGGTGCCGGGCTCGGCGACGGACGCGCCGAGGGCGGCGGGGAAGGCGTAGCCGAGGCCGCCGGCGCCCTGGGCGGAGTGCATGGTGTTGGGGTGCCGGGCGTCGAAGGCGGACCAGGCCCAGTACCCGAGGACCGTCATGTCCCAGAAGGACGGGGAGCGGGCCGGCAGGGCCGCGCGGATCGAGGCCAGGAGGGACTGTTCCAGCTCCAGGCCCTGGCCGGCGAGCCGGCCCTGGATCTCGGCGAGGACCATCTGCACGCGGGCCGGGGCGTACGGGTCGGGGCGCTCGCCGACGGTCTCCAGCAGGGCCTGGAGGGCGAGCCGGGCGTCGGCGTGGATGCCGAGGGCGGCATGGTTGGACTCCAGCTTGCCGAGGTCGGCCTCGATCTGGATCACCCGGCCGCCGGGGAGGAACGTGTGGTAGTTCGAGGACAGCTCGCCCAGCCCAGAACCGACGACGAGGAGGACGTCGGCGTCCTCCAGGAAGTCGGTCATGTGCCGGTCCTCCAGCCAGGACTGGAGGGACAGCGGGTGGTGCCAGGGGAAGGCGCCCTTGCCGCCGAAGGTGGTGACGACGGGGGCGTTGAGGCGCTCGGCGAGCTGCCGGAGCTTGCCGGAGGCGTCGGACCGTACGACGCCGCCGCCCGCGATGATCACGGGGCGGGAGGCGTGCTCCAGCCAGTGGGCGGCGACGGCGGTCAGCTCGGGGCGCGGCGCGAGCTCGTGCGGGGTCGCGTCCACGCCGGTGACCTGCGGGATCACGGTCTCGGCGCGGAGCACGTCCTCGGGGATCTCCACCCAGACCGGGCCGTGCGGGGCGGTCAGCGCGGACTCCCAGGCGGCCGCGATGGCGGACGGGATCTGGGAGGCGGTGCGTGCAGGATGCACCGACTTCACGACGTCCCGGAAGGACGCCGCCTGGTCGCGCAGCTCGTGCAGGTGGCCCTGCCGGCCGCCGCCGAGGCCCGCCGACGGGACCTGGGAGGAGATGGCCACGACCGGGGCGGAGGCGGCCGCCGCCTCCTGGAGGGCGGCCAGCGAGGTCAGCGCGCCGGGGCCGGTGGACAGCAGCAGCGGGGCGGCCTCGCCGGTGATCCGGCCGTAGGCATCGGCGGCGAAGCCCGCGTTGTTCTCCACCCGCAGCCCGATCAGGCGCAGGTCGGAGCGCCCCACCGCGTCGAACATGCCGAGCGCGTGCTGGCCCGGCAGGCCGAAGACGGTGGTCGCGCCCAGGCTCCGCAGGGTCTCCACGACCAGGTCCCCGCCCGTGCGGCCCGGCGGCGGGGCCAGAGCGGCCGCCGTCTGGGCGTCGGTGGGACGGAGAACCAGGTCGTGGTCGTGCGTCACGCTCGTACGGCCCTTCTTGCCTTGTTACTTCGCCTTCGCCGCGGCGATCTGGCGGCTCATGATCGTGGTCAGCTCGTACGCGGTGTGCGAGGCCGCGACCGAGGTGATCTCGGCGTGATCGTACGCCGGGGCGACCTCGACCACGTCCGCGGAGACCAGGTTGCAGGACGACAGGCCGCGGATGATCTCCAGCAGCTCGCGGGAGGTCATGCCGCCCGCCTCGGGGGTGCCGGTGCCGGGGGCGTGGGCCGGGTCGAGCACGTCGATGTCGATGGAGATGTACAGCGGGCGGTCGCCGATGCGCTGGCGCAGCTGGTCGGCGATCTCGTCGGCGCCGCGGCGGTAGACGTCGGCGGAGGTCACGATGCCGAAGCCCATCTTGGCGTCGTCGTCGAGGTCCTGCTTGCCGTAGAGCGGGCCGCGGGTGCCGACGTGGGACAGCGCCTCGGTGTCGAGGATGCCCTCCTCGACGGCGCGGCGGAACGGGGTGCCGTGGGTGTACTCGGCGCCGAAGTAGGTGTCCCAGGTGTCGAGGTGCGCGTCGAAGTGGAGCAGCGCGACCGGGCCGTGCTTCTTGGCGACCGAGCGGAGCAGCGGCAGGGCGATGGTGTGGTCGCCGCCGAGGGTCATCAGCCGGGATCCGCCCGCGAGCAGCTCGTCGGCAGCGGCCTCGACCGTCTCCACGGCCTCGTTGATGTTGAAGGGGTTCACCGCGATGTCACCGGCGTCGGCGACCTGCGCGAGGGCGAACGGGGAGGCGTCCTGCGCCGGGTTGTACGGGCGCAGCAGGCGGGAGGCCTCGCGGATGGCGTTGCCGCCGAAGCGGGCGCCGGGGCGGTAGGACACGCCGGAGTCGAAGGGGACGCCGACGACGGCGACGTCGGCGGAGCCGACCTCGTCGAGGCGCGGCAGGCGGGCGAAGGTCGCCGGGCCCGCGTACCGGGGGATGCGGGAGGAGTCGACGGGGCCGCGCGGCTGCGTGCTCATGAGGGGTGCCCTTCTGTGCCTTCGGTGTCGTGCCGCCCGGGCTGGGGGTCCCGGGTCTCCTTCCGAGCGTAAGTGGCCCGCCCGGCGGTGCGAAGTGTACGTTTCCTCCATTGAGATCCCCTTGAATGTACGGACCCTCCATGGCCATGTCCCCTCCTGATCCCGCCGTGCCCGGCCCCCCGGCCGCTCCTTCGCCCGGCCCCGAGAGCACGCCGGTGGCGCTGGAGGCGCTGCTCGGGGACGCCGCGCTGGGGCTGCGGCCCGCGGCCGGGGGCGTGCGGGCCGAGGTGTACGGGGTGCACGCCTCGGAGATGGCCGATCCCTCGCCGTACCTCCTGGGCGGGGAGCTGCTGCTGACCGCCGGGCAGGAGCCGGGCCGGCCGGAGGAGTACGCGGCGTACGTGGCCCGGCTGGTCGCGGCCGGAGTGGCGGCGCTCGGTTTCGGTGTGGCGCCGGTGCACGCGGCGGTGCCGGAGGCGCTGGTGGCGGCCTGTGCCCGGGCGGGGCTGCCGCTGGTGGAGGTGCCGCCGGGGACCCCGTTCACGGCGGTGGCGCGCGCGGTGTGGCGGCTGATGGCGGAGGCCCGGACCCGGGAGCTGCGCCGGGTCACGGAGGCGCAGCAGGCGCTGGCGTCGGCGGCGGCCCGGCCGGATCCGGTGGCCGCGGTGCTGCGGCGGCTGGCCGCGACGCTGGGCGGCTGGGCCGCCGTCCTGC
>NZ_JAJAUZ010000065.1 GCF_020532645.1 Streptomyces bambusae | reverse complement strand
TGTCCGAGGTCTACCCACCGGTAGCCGCCGGCCCTACGCTGTGCCGCCATGACAGACGTGCGGCTGCGGCGCGGCCGGGGAGCCCTGGCGTTCGCCTTCTTCGTGCAAGGCGTGACCTTTGCGCTCCTCGTGACGCGGATACCCGCGATCCAGGACCGGTACGGGATATCCGACGGGCTGCTGCCCGCCTTCCTGGCCGCCGTGCCGGTGCTCGCCGGGGTGGCCAGCGTGGGCACCGAGAAGCTCGTGAAACGGGTGCCACCCAGTGCGGTGCTGCGGTGGTCGCAGCCCCTCGTCCTGGTCGCGCTGCTGGGCGTCGGCGCCGGCCGGGAGATGTGGCACGTCGGCCTCGCCCTCGGCCTGTTCGGCCTGGCGGTCGGGGCGCTCGACGCCTCCATGAACATGCTCGGCGTCAGCCTCCAGCGAGAGGCCGGCCGCAGCATCATGCTCGGCTTCCACGCCGCGTACAGCCTCGGCGGGATCGTCGGGGCCTCGGCCGCCTGGCTCGCCACCCACGAACACCTCGGCCTGTTCGCCTCGTACGCGCCCGCCGTGCTGGTCCTGCTGCCGCTCGCGCTCCTCGGCAGCCGCCACTACGCCGACCAGATCCAGTCCCAATCCCAGCCCCGGGCCGCCGTCGCCCGACCCGCCGGCGCGGGGACCGCCGCGGCCGGTACCGGCTTCCGGCTGCTGCTGCCCCTCTGCCTCGTCATGGCCTGCGCGTACATCGGCGACTCCACCGTCTCCAACTGGAGCGCCAAGTACCTGCAGGACGTGCTCGGAAGCTCCGAGCAGCTCGCCACCGTCCCCTACAACATCTACATGGTCACCACCCTCATCGGCCGGACCGTCGGAGACCTCGGAGTGCGGAGGTTCGGGGCCGTGACCGTCGTCCGCGCCGGGACCCTGGTCGCCGCAGGCGGATTCGCCGTGGTGGCCGCGGCGCCCGGGGCCTGGGTCGGCATGGCCGGGTTCACCCTGCTCGGCCTGGGGCTGTGCGTGATCGTGCCGCAGACCTTCGCGGCCGCCGGCCGGCTCTGCCCCGACGACTCCGACACCGCCGTCGCCCGGCTCAACATCTTCAACTACGTCGGCTTCCTCATCGGGTCGCCGCTCGTCGGCGCCGTCGGCGACGCCTGGAGTTACCGGGGCGCCATGCTCCTCCCCATGGCCCTGGTGCTCGTGACGCTCGTCCACGCCCGTTCGTTCGGCCCGGAGCCCGCCCGATACGGTGGCGGTCATGAGCGGCGATCCGGTGACCGGGCTGTTGATGTGGGACGAGGCGGTAACGAAGTATGACTTCGGACCGAGCCATCCGATGGACCCGGTGCGCCTCGCACTGACCATGGGGCTGGTGCGGGCGCTCGAAGTCGACCGCGCGATGGAGGTACGGGCCGCCAAGCCCGCAGGGGACTCCACCCTGCGGCTCGTGCACCGCGAGGACTACGTCGCCGCCGTACGCGCCGCGTCCGCGGACCCCGGCTCCGCCGACGGCGGGTACGGCCTCGGCACCGTCGACGACCCGGCCTTCGCCGGCATGCACGAAGCGTCCGCACTGATCGCCGGTCAGTCCGTCGCCGCCGCCGAGGCGATCTGGCGCGGCGAGGCGCAGCACGCAGTGAACTTCGCCGGCGGACTGCACCACGCGATGCCCGGCGGGGCCGCCGGCTTCTGCATCTACAACGACGCCGCCCTCGCCATCGCCCGGCTGCTCGAACTCGGCGCCGAGCGGGTCGCGTACGTCGACGTGGACGTGCACCACGGCGACGGCGTGCAGGCCGCGTTCTGGGACGACCCGCGGGTGCTGACCGTCTCCCTGCACGAGCACCCCCGCACCCTCTTCCCGCAGACCGGCTGGCCCGAGGAGACCGGCGGGCCCGCCGCCGAAGGGACCGCCGTCAACGTGGCGCTGCCCGCCGGCACCGGCGACGAGGGCTGGCTCCGGGCCTTCCACGCCACCGTCCCCGAGCTGCTGGCCGAATTCCGGCCGCAGGTGCTCGTGACGCAGCACGGCGCCGACACCCACTTCGAGGACCCGCTCGCGCACCTCGCGGTCTCCCTGGACGCCCAGCGGGCCGTGCAGGAAGCCTGCCACGGTCTCGCGCACGAGCACGCCGGCGGGCGCTGGCTGGCCCTCGGCGGCGGGGGCTACGCCGTCGTGGACGTCGTACCGAGGTCCTGGACGCACCTCGTGGCCATCGCCGCCCACCGGCCCGTGGCCCCGGACACGGTCGTCCCCGACTCCTGGCGCGACGAGGTGTACGCGCGGACCCGGCAGCCCGCCCCGGCCCGGATGACCGACGGGCGCACCCCGCAGTGGCGCGACTGGGACGCCGGCTACGACCCCGCCGACCGCACCGACCAGGCGGTGCTGGCCACCCGCCGGGCCGTGTTCCCGCTCCGCGGACTGCTCGCCTGACGAGCGGTCACCGGAACCCGGCCGCAGGGTCGCTATTAGGCCAACTGTGGGGCGATGTACGGAATTTGGCGCTCCGTCACCCTTGGTGGGGCAGCATCGGGAGGGTGTTGAGCACCGGCGCGCTGCGAGCGCATCTGCTGGCCGCCCGGCTGGCCGGCCCCGTGGCGACGACCCGGGAGGAAAGCCTGCGCAGCTACCGGCTGTTCGCCGCGCACGACCCGCGGGTGCTGCTCGGACTCGAACCGTCCCGGCACTGGGGCGAGCGGGAGCTGCTGGACCTGATGGCCGACCGGTGCGGGGTGTCCGCGGACCCCCGCCACGTCACCGGGCCGGACGTGATCGACCCGGAGTGCACCCTTGCCGCACTGGCGGCCTTCGCCGACCGGTTGCGGCGGGTGGCCGCGACCCGGGCACCGGTGCTCATCGGCACCGGTCACCCGCACCGGCTCCTGGCCTTCTACGCCACATTGGCGGAGGCCCTGTCGGCGGCGGGATGTGAAGTCCTCACACCAGCGCAGGGCAGCCGTGTCGACATGGCGACCGGGTACGGCGTACGCGCGTACACCCTCGATTACGTACGGGGCGTCGCACTGGTGCGGGAACCCGGCGCGCAGCCGCCCGGCAGTACCACCGGCGCACACTCCCATTCCCCGCTGCCGGTTCGGCACGCGCTGGGGGCTCTCGCGGATGCCGGCCGGCCGCTGCCCGGGCTGGTCATCGGGGACCACGGATGGGTCTGCGGAGCAGGTCAGCTGGGTTTTGAAGCCATCGGGCTGGCCGATACGGATGATCCTGCGCTGTTCGTCGGGGAAGCCGAGGGGCGGGTGTCGGTCGCCGTTCCGCTTGATGACGGCGTGCGCCCGGACTACTACCGGCCGCTCACTCGCTATGTACTCAATCGGGCGAGCTTGTCGCGGTAATTCCGTGGCTGCTGCTCCTCTTCCCCACTCGTATCACCCGCCCCTACTCTGGGGAGTGAGCGTGCGACGACGGGGTGTAACCGGAGGGGAAGCCGGTGCCCGTCATGCGCGGAAGGTCAAGGTGTGTCATGGCTGCTGGCGAGAGGCCTCTCAGTGAGGTTCAGTTCCTGACCGTGGCGGAGGTCGCCTCGGTGATGCGAGTGTCGAAGATGACCGTGTACCGGCTGGTGCACAACGGTCATCTGCCCGCGATCCGGGTGGGCCGGTCCTTCCGGGTCCCGGAGAACGCGGTCCACGAGTACCTCCGGGAGTCCTACGTGGGGGTGGAGTCGGCCTGAGGATGACCCCCCGGTGCCCCTCGGATTACAAGCTCGACGCTCGGGCGGGTAGGCTAGGCCGACGTAGGTCGTGTGGGCCCAGACGCCCCGCACCAGTGAGAAGAAGTGAGCGAGGGTAGTCGTGGGCTCTGTTATCAAGAAGCGGCGCAAGCGGATGGCCAAGAAGAAGCACCGCAAGCTGCTCAAGCGCACCCGCGTTCAGCGTCGTAACAAGAAGTAAACGGCGTCTGTACGTGTTCTCCGCAGCCCCTCCACCATCATGGGTGGAGGGGCTGCGGTGCATTCGGGCCCGGGTCCGGGCGGCGGGGAAGGGAAGGCGCTGATCGTGGGGAAGGTCGTGCTCGTCACCGGGGCTGCCCGGCAGCTGGGCAGCCGGTTCGTCCGGCGGGTCCAGCGGGACCCGGGAGTGGACCGGGTGATCGCGGTGGACGTGGCGGAGCCGGACCGCCGGCTCGGATCGGCCGTCTTCGTACGGGCCGACATCCGGCAGCCGTCGATCGGCCGGATCCTCGCCGAGCACGCCGTGGACACCGTGGTCCACCTGGCGGTGACCGGTTCCCCGCTGGGCAGTTCCGGCCGGACCTCCGTGAAGGAGGCCAACGTGATCGGGACGATGCAGCTGCTCGGCGCCTGCCAGAAGTCCCCGACGGTCCGCCGCCTCGTCGTGAAGTCCTCCACGAGCGTGTACGGGGCCGCCTCGCGGGACCCCGCGGTGTTCACGGAGACCACCCAGCCCAAGTCGCTGCCCGGCGGCGGCTTCCCGAAGGACGCCTCCGAGGTCGAGGGGTACGTGCGGGGCTTCGCGCGGCGCCGGCCGGACGTGGCCGTGTGCGTGCTGCGGTTCGCGAACATCCTCGGGCCGCGGGCGGACTCTCCGCTCGCCGAGTACTTCTCGATGCCGGTGCTGCCGACCGTCCTCGGCTACGACCCGAGGCTCCAGTTCGTACACGAGGACGATGTGCTGGACGTGCTGTCGCTGGCGGCCGGCGAGCCGCGCCGAGGCACCCTCAACAGCGGCACGTTCAACATCGCCGGGGACGGGGTGCTGACGCTGGCGCAGTGCTCGCGCCGGCTGGGCCGGCCCACCGTGCCGCTGCTGCTGCCCGCCGTGCGGTGGGTGGGGTCGGCGCTGCGGGTGGTGGGGGCGACGGACTTCTCGCCGGAGCAGATCCGGCTGCTCACGCACGGGCGGGTGGTGCAGACCGCGCAGATGCGCGACGTACTCGGCTTCACCCCCGCGTACACGACCGCCGAGACGTTCGCGGACTTCGCGGCGAGCCGGGGCGGCGGGCTGCTGCCGCCTGCGGCACTGGCCCGGACGGTGGACCGGGTCGCCGGGATGCTGGACGTGGACGCGAGCCACGGTGATAGCCAACGGGCTGGAGAGGGAGCGCATCGATAATGGCGGACGCCAAGGTCATCCCGTTCGACGAGGACCGCGAGCGGGCGCGTACGGGCCCGCAGCGGGCGCCGCGGCGCCGGGCGGCCGCCCGCAGGCCCGCGGAGGCGGCCCCCGCGGGCCAGACGGCTCCCGCGGCCGCGCCGGCGGCCCCGGCGGTGAGTGCGGTCCCCCAGCAGCCCCAGCAGCCCGAGCAGCCCGCAGCACCCGCCTTGGAGCCCGCGGAAGCGCCCGGGGAGGATGCCGGGCCGGGCGGGTTGGCGTGGGACCGGCGGATCGCGGGCGGGCTGGCGTTCCTGCGCCGCCGGATCACCGGGGACTACGAGGTCGACGAGTTCGGCTACGACGAGGAGCTGACGGACCAGGTCCTGATGTCCCTGATGCGGCCGCTGTTCGACAAGTACTTCCGGGTCGAGGTCAAGGGCATCGAGAACGTGCCGGCCGAGGGTGGCGCGCTGATCGTCGCCAACCACTCCGGAACGCTGCCGCTCGACGGGCTGATGCTCCAGGTCGCCGTACACGACCGGCATCCGGCGCAGCGGCACCTGCGGCTGCTGGCGGCCGACCTGGTGTTCATGCTGCCGGTGGTCAACGAGCTGGCACGGAAGGCCGGGCACACGCTGGCGTGCGCGGAGGACGCGCACGGACTGCTGTCGGCGGGCGAGCTGGTCGGGGTGATGCCCGAGGGCTTCAAGGGGATAGGGAAACCGTTCGGGGACCGGTACAAGCTGCAGCGGTTCGGCCGCGGCGGCTTCGTGTCCACGGCGCTGAAGGCGGGCACACCGATCGTGCCCTGCTCGATCGTGGGCGCCGAGGAGATCTACCCGATGATCGGCAACTCGAAGACGCTGGCGCGGCTGTTGGGGCTGCCGTACTTCCCGATCACGCCGACGTTCCCCTGGCTGGGGCCGCTGGGCGCGCTGCCGCTGCCGACGAAGTGGACCATCCAGTTCGGCGAGCCGATCCCGACGGACGGCTATCCGCCGGAGGCCGCGGACGATCCGATGCTGATGTTCAATCTGACGGATCAGGTGCGCGAACAGATCCAGCACACGCTGTACAAGCTGCTGGTGCAGCGGCGGTCGGTGTTCTTCTGACGGTCCGACCGCCGCTGCACCAGGGTGGTGCTAGCCGACGTCCTCGCTGCCGAGGCCGAGGCCCGGCAGGATGCCGGGCAGCAGCGGTGGGAGCGTGATGTCCGGCTCGGCTTCCTTCTGGTCCTCCGACGGGCTCGGGGTGGGGTCCGTCAGCGGGGGGTCGAGCAGGTCGCCGGCGCCGCCGCCGAGCAGGCCGTCGTCGCGGCCGTCCTGGGAACGGCTGGGCTGCGGCCGGTCCGGTTCGCCCTGTTGGCCGGGGGCCGGGGTGGCGCCGGGGGTGGCCGGGCGGGTGCTGGGCTGGTGGCCGGTGCCGTCGTCCGTGGTGTGCACGGTCCCCGACTTCCGGTTCTGCTGCGGCGCCGGGGGCAGCAGGGACTGCAGCGGCTGCACCTCGTCGTCTATGGCGTCGAAGACCTGGTTCACCTGGTCGCCGACGTCGGTGAGCTGCGCCGGCAGCCGTTCGCGCAGCTTGCCCCAGGCGTCCCGGTGGTTGCGGGAGAAGGACGACAGGGCCTGGATCGGGGCGAGCGAACCGTCCCGCTCGTACGCCGAGTAGAGCAGGCGGTGGCCTTCTTCGGCGTCGTGCTTCATGCCGGACAGGGCGCGCCTGATCTGTCCCAGCGCCTCGTGGTCGAGTTCGCCGGCCTTCTCCAGCTCCATGAGGCGCCGGGCCTCGCTGAGCCGGGTCGAGGCGTGGTCCAGGTAGACCTCGCCGCGGTCCCCGTCGCCGTCGGCCATGCCGAGGACGATGTCCTCCATGCCGCGCTTGACCGGGTAGAGCGAGTCACCGGGCAGGGCGTCGGTGCTGGCAGCGGCAACCCCGCTGAACGCCCCCGCGGCCACACCGACCGTGAGGCCGCCTGCTGCGATGCCCTTGGACCAGCGGGAGCGGGGCCGCAGTTTCCGGAGCGAGGTCGCCCGGTGGGCGCCACGGCCGGCCCGCTGTTCGGGCACTTGAGGGTCCGTCGGGGCCCCGCCCAGTGTCCCCTCGATCACCATGGCCTCCATGGCGGCCACGAGCTGGGCTCGCTGCACCACTTTGACCTCGGGGTCCAGCGCCGGGCGCGGCATTTCGCCGAGCACATTCGCCAGGGCCAACAGCCGGTTGTGCTCGCCCGGTTCGGCTGCGTCGGCTGGGGCCTCGGGCTGCTCGGCCGCCGTCTCCGGAGGATCAGACGGTGTCTGATCCTCCAGGGCCTGGGCGAAGGCGTTCGCCCGCCGGTGCGTCGAAACGTTCGCGATCACTGGCGGCACCTCCTCTCGTCATGACGTTCGACTCCCCTGTATGTCCGGAGGGTTGCCTTCCGTCCGCTCATGCACTCTTTCGAGTGAGGAGCGGCCGGCATGGCGTGTCCACAGGGAGCCTGCATTCCGCACAACGAGCGGCGCGGCACTTGGGTTACGGACGAAGGATGATCGGACCACAGCGTCATCGACTGGTCACCGGATGGGGGTCAGGGATCAAGGGGCAGGGGCCGGGTCAGCGGGCGTCGTCCGGGAGCAGCCGGGCGAGGGTGCGCACGGCCCGGTACTGGAGGGTCTTGATCGCGCCCTCGTTCTTGCCCATGACCCGGGCGGTCTCGGCGACCGACAGGCCCTGGAGGAAGCGCAGCGTCACGCATTCCTGCTGCTGCGGGTTGAGCTTGCGTACGGCTTCCAGCAGGGCGGCGTTGGACAGCGACTCCAGGACCGATTCCTCGGGGGAGCGTTCGACCTCGTTGGCGTCGAGCATTTCGCCGGTGGTGACTTCGAGGCGGAAGCGGCTCGACTTGAAGTGGTCGGCGACCAGGTTCCGCGCGATGGTCACCAGCCAGGCACCGAAGTCGCGGCCCTGCCAGGTGAAGGTGGAGATCCGGCGCAGGGCGCGCAGGAAGGTCTCGCTGGTGAGGTCTTCCGCCGTCGCCTTCCCGCCCACGCGGTAGTAGATGTAGCGGTAGACCGTGTCGCTGTACTGGTCGTACAGCCGGCCGAAGGCCTCGGCCTCGCCGGCCTGCGCCCGCTCGACGAGGTCCATCATGCGGGCGCTGTCGCTGTCCGCGGTGGGACGGCGGGCGGTTGCGGTGCTTGCCGAGCCGGCGGCGCTGCCCCCGCGGCCGCGTCTGCCGACCGTCGCTCCGCCGTCGGTCAGGGCATAGCAGGGACCCGCAGGTCCCAGACCGGCAGGGACCGCGGCGGCAAAGGCGGGTGTGGCGTACGCGGTGGGGACGAAGCCGCGCAGGTGGTCGAGGACCACTGCGCGGAGCGTAGCCAGGCCCGAGGCGTCAACCCCGACAGGTGGGTACACGGGACTCCCAGAGGCAGAGCTTCCATCACGTGCGTGCGGGACCCCGTGGGCTCGTCGACCTGGTGTGCGGCGACAGGCGGGTGCCCGTATGCGTTTGAGGAGAATAACGCTTCGTACAGGCAGCACTACACCCAGTTGCGGAAATCACCGCTTCCGACACTTCCGTTGCGTGTCGAGGGCATATTCCAGCGCGGTTGGTGATCACTTGCTGATCGTTTCTGCGTGCGGAATGCCTGGTTCCAACACGAGTTGTGGCCGAGTCGGGCAGGTCGGAGTGGCCCGGGGCGACCCTGGGTATTGCTGGGAGAATGCGCCCCGCTACTTGCGGCGGCGGTGCATGGCCACTGCGGCGGCCGTGCCGCCCGCCAGTGCACCCACTCCGGCGGCCGCGGGGATGCCCACCTTGGCCGCCTTGCGACCGGTGCGATAGTCGCGCAGCCGCCAGTCGTGGGCCCGGGCATGCTTGCGCAGTTTTGTGTCGGGATTGATCGCGTACGGATGTCCGACCAGCGACAGCATCGGGATGTCGTTGTGCGAATCGCTGTACGCGGCGCAGCGCGCCAGGTCCAGGCCCTCGGCCGCGGCCAGGGCGCGCACCGCCTCGGCCTTCGCGGGCCCGTGCAGGGGCTCGCCGACCAGCCGGCCCGTGTACACGCCGTCCACGGATTCGGCGACCGTGCCCAGGGCGCCGGTCAGGCCGAGCCGGCGGGCGATGATCGTGGCCGTCTCCACCGGCGCGGCCGTCACCAGCCACACCTTCTGCCCGGCGTCCAGGTGGGCCTGGGCGAGGGCGCGGGTGCCGGGCCAGATCCGCTCGGCCATGTACTCGTCGTAGATCTCTTCGCCGATGTCCGTCAGTTCGGCGACGCTGTGGCCCTTCACGATGGACAGCGCGCTGTCGCGGGCGTCCTGCATGTGCTCGGGGTCCTCGACGCCGGCGATCCGGAACCACGCCTGCTGCCAGGCGAACCGGGCCAGCTCGCGGCGCTGGAAGAACTCGCGCTTGTAGAGTCCGCGCCCGAGGTGGAAGATCGCGGCGCCCTGCATGACGGTGTTGTCGAGGTCGAAGAAGGCCGCGGCCTCCTCGTCGCCGGCCACCGGGAACGCCGGCTCGGCGGGGGCCTCGGCCCCGGTCCCGGCGACCGTGCCGCCGGTCGCTCTCTGGTCCGCTTCCTCCGGGGCCGCGGCCTTGCGGGCGGCCTCGGCGGAGGCCTCGCCGGCCAGCACGCTCCGGGCGGTCGCCGGGCGCTTACCTGGGGTGAGCCATCTCAGAGCGGGCATGCTGCGAGCATAGCCACTGTGTTCGGTAACTCCCGAACCGCCGGGATGCGGGGCCGTGAACACTGCGGGACGACGGTGTTACGCGGCCGCCGGGCGAGAATGAGGGCATGAGCCCCCTGCTGCGCCGCAAGGAAAAGAAGAACCCCGCCGAGCGGATGGTCACCCTCGTCGGGAAGCCCGGCTGCCACCTCTGCGACGAAGCGGAGGAGGTCGTCGCCGCGGTCTGCGCCGAGACCGGGGCCGGCTGGGAGAAGAAGGACATCTCCCAGGACGAGGAGCTGTACCGGAAGTACTGGGAGCAGATTCCGGTGGTCCTCGTCGACGGGGAGCAGCACACCTTCTGGCGGGTGAACCCGGACCGGCTGCGGCGCGCGCTGGCCGGCTGAGCCGCGCGGTGGTCGGTTGACCGGGGCGACCGTTACCATCGTGGGCGATTTGAGCGGTCTCGGGGGCGTATGGATGAGGAGTGTGTTCCGTTTTGCCCCCGTCGCGATGTGGACGCACGGCGTGGTCCCGTAGTTCCCGTACCGGGCGCCGCGGACGCGTGACCCCGGTCACTTTGGTCGGACAAATTGGACACAATCTTTGTGCACGCGTTCACAAAGACATAGCCTGCATTCGACGGGGCGGTCCTGGGACAAGTGGCCGCCTGCAGCCCCGCTCATCCCGCAGGAGCATCGTGGCAACTGGCCGAACTCACCGACCGGCGACCCGCAGCCGAGGCATTCCCGAGGCCACTGTCGCCCGGCTCCCGCTGTACCTGCGGGCCCTCACCGCGCTCTCCGAGCGCTCGGTGCCCACCGTCTCCTCCGAAGAGCTCGCGGCCGCGGCCGGCGTCAATTCCGCCAAGCTCCGCAAGGACTTCTCGTACCTCGGCTCGTACGGGACCCGCGGCGTCGGCTACGACGTCGAATACCTCGTCTACCAGATCTCCCGTGAGCTGGGCCTGACCCAGGACTGGCCGGTCGTCATCGTCGGCATCGGAAACCTCGGCGCCGCGCTGGCCAATTACGGCGGGTTCGCCTCGCGCGGTTTCCGCGTGGCCGCGCTGATCGACGCCGATCCGGCGATGGCCGGAAAGCCGGTTGCGGGGATGCCGGTGCAGCACACCGACGAGCTCGAGCGGATCATCACGGACAACGGCGTCTCCATCGGGGTCATCGCCACCCCGGCCGGAGCGGCCCAGCAGGTCTGCGACCGGCTCGTGGCCCTGGGCGTCACGTCCATCCTGAACTTCGCGCCGACCGTGCTGTCCGTGCCGGAGGGCGTGGACGTGCGGAAGGTCGACCTCTCGATCGAGCTGCAGATCCTGGCGTTCCACGAGCAGCGGAAGGCGGGGGAGGAGACCTCCGCCGGACCCGGCACGGCTCCTGCCGTCTCCACGCCTGCCACGCCGGCCACGCCTGCCGCCCCGGCGGCGGGCGCCGCTCCGGCGGCGGGTCCGGCCGGCCGTTCCGGCAAGGGCGGGCCCGACGGGGACGTGCCGGCGGTGATGCCGGCATGAGTCTGCTCGTCGTCGGGCTGAGTCACCGCAGTGCGCCGGTCAGCGTGCTGGAGCGGGCTGCGCTGTCCGCGGACGCCAAGATCAAGCTGCTGCACGACACGCTGGCCGCCGAGCCGGCCAGCGAGGCCGCGGTGCTGGCCACGTGCAACCGGATCGAGCTGTACGCCAACGTGGACAAGTTCCACGCCGGCGTCGCCGAGCTGTCCACGCTGCTCGCGCAGCACAGCGGCGTCGCGCTGGAGGAGCTCACTCCCTACCTCTACGTGCACTACGAGGACCGGGCCGTCCACCACTTCTTCTCGGTGGCGTGCGGGCTGGACTCGATGGTCGTGGGCGAGGGGCAGATCCTCGGGCAGATCAAGGACGCGCTCGCCCTGGGGCAGGAGCTGCACACCGCCGGGCGGCTGGTGAACGACCTCTTCCAGCAGGCGCTGCGGGTCGGCAAGCGGGCGCACTCCGAGACCGGGATCGACCGGGCCGGGCAGTCGCTCGTGACGTTCGGGCTGGAGCAGCTGGCGGCCGGTACGGACGTCCCGTCCTGGGCCGCCGGGAAGCGGGCGCTGGTCATCGGGGCCGGGTCCATGTCCTCGCTGGCCGCGGCGACGCTGGTGCGGGCCGGGGTGTCCGAGGTCGTCGTCGCCAACCGGACGTTCGCCCGGGCCGAGCGGCTGGTGGAGATCCTGGGCGGGTCCGGGGTTTCGGCCAGGGCCGTCGCGATGGATGCGGTGCTCGCCGAGCTGGGGCGGGTTGACGTTGCCGTCTCCTGTACCGGGGCCACCGGGCTGGTGCTGACCGGGGAGGACGTTGCCGGGGCGGTGGCCGTGGACGGCCCTGCGGGCCTTTCCCCTGCCCGCCCCTTCCCGAACCAGGGCTCCGCCCCGGACCCCGCGCCCCGGGCGCCGGCGCCGGACGCTGCCGCCGGTGCGGGGAACGCGCAGGCCGTGGATCTCGACGCCGTGGCGCGGCTGGCGGCTGCGGCTCAGGTGCTCGGGCGGATCGCCGATGCCGGGGCTGCCCGGACGCTTGAGGCCCCTGTGGTGGAGGACGGGTGTCCCGTTCCCACCGACGGCCGGTCGGCGATCGCCGGAGTGGACGCCGGGTCGCTCGAACTCCACGGGGCCTGGGCCGACCAGGGCGAGGCCGCCGCCCAGCGGGGGCCCCGCAAGGCCGGGCGGGTGCCGGAGAGCAACGGGGCGCCGGTACGGCTGGCCCTGCTCGACCTGGCCATGCCGCGGGACATCGACGCCGCTGCACACCGGATCCCCGGGGTGCGGCTCGTGGACATCGAGTCGCTGGCCGAGGCTTCCGCCGACGCGCCGATGGCGGCCGACGTCGAGCTCGTGCGTGAGATCGTCGCGGCGGAGGTCGCCGCGTTCGGGGCCGCACAGCGGGCCGCACACATCACGCCCACCGTCGTCGCGCTGCGCGCGATGGCCGCGGAGGTCGTGGCGAGCGAGGTCGCGCGGCTCGACGGGCGGCTGCCCGACCTGGACGACCGCCAGCGCGCCGAGGTCACCCAGACCGTGCGCCGCGTCGTCGACAAGCTCCTGCACGCACCGACCGTGCGGGTCAAGCAGCTCGCGAGCGAGCCCGGCGGTGCCGGGTACGCGGAGGCGCTGCGGGAACTCTTCGACCTCGATCCGGAGACGGTGGCATCCGTCAGCCGGGCCGACACGACCGACGGTGACGTGCAGAGCGTCACCAACACAGGACGGGCATCATGAACTCAGGCCCTGCCCAGCAGCCGCTGAAGCTCGGGACGCGGCGCAGCAAGCTGGCCATGTCCCAGTCCGGGCACGTCGCCGAGGCGGTGCGCGCCCTCACCGGCCGGCCCGTCGAGCTCGTGGAGATCACCACGTACGGCGACGTCTCGCGGGAGAACCTCGCGCAGATCGGCGGCACCGGCGTGTTCGTGACCGCGCTGCGCGACGCCCTGCTGCGCGGCGAGGTCGACTTCGCCGTGCACTCCCTCAAGGACCTGCCGACGGCGCAGCCCGACGAGCTCGTGCTCGCGGCCATCCCCAAGCGGGAGGACCCGCGCGACGTGCTGGTCGCCCGCGACGGCCTGACGTTCGAGGAGCTGCCCGACGGCGCCCGGGTCGGTACCGGCTCGCCGCGCCGCATGGCGCAGCTGAACGCCTACGCCCGCCAGCTCGGCAAGCGCATCGAGACGGTCGCGATCCGCGGCAACGTCGACACCCGCATCGGGTTCGTCCACGACGGCGAACTCGACGCGGTGGTGCTCGCCGCCGCCGGTCTCAACCGGATCGGGCGCAGCGGGGAAGCGACCGACCACCTGGCGGTCGACCATGTTCTGCCCGCCCCCGGCCAGGGGGCACTGGCGGTCGAATGTCTCGCGGACAACGCGGACCTGATCGCCGCGCTCGGTGAACTCGACGACCCGGACACCCGGGCCGCCGTGACTGCCGAGCGGTCCCTGCTCGCGGCTCTGGAGGCCGGCTGCAGTGCACCCGTGGGTGCCCTGGCCGACTTCGCGCCGGCCGACGCCTCCGGCGCCGGGCAGGTTGTCAACGAAATGCGCCTGCGGGGTGTGGTCGGCACGACCGACGGATCCTCGCTGGTGCAGCTGTCCACCACCGGTCCCGTGCCCGGGTCGTACGACGAGGCGATGGCGTTCGGCCGTGAACTCGCGGACGAAATGCTGGCCAAGGGCGCGGCCGGTCTGATGGGGGAGCGAGCACTTTGAGCCCCACAAGTTCCACCACCTCCGCGTTTCCGGCCGCCTCCGGGCACGTCACCTTCCTCGGTGCCGGCCCCGGCGACCCGGGACTGCTCACGCTGCGCGCCGTCGAAGCCCTCGCGGCCGCGGACGTACTGATCGCGGAGCCCGAGGTGCTCGACGTCGTACGCTCCCATGCCCGCACGGGTGTCGACACGCCGCAGCTGACGGTCGCTGACGAGGCGTCAACGGCCGCCGGTGTCCCGGTGATCCGGGATGCCGCCAATCTTGTCATGGAGGCCGCGCGCTCCGGCAGGCGGGTCGTCCGTGCGATCACCGGCGACCCCGGTCTGGACGGCAGCGCGGCCGAGGAGATGCTCGCCTGCGCGTCGGCGGGGATCCCGTTCGAGGTGGTCCCCGGTGTGGCGACCGCCGTCGGTGTGCCGGCGTACGCGGGTGTGCCGCTGCGGGACAAGGCGGGGGCGGACGTCCGCTTCCTGGACGCCCGTACGGCGTCGCCCCGGTGCTGGACCGAGGCGGGTGCCAGTGACGGCATCCTCGTGGTCTCGGCGACGCTGGAGACGGTGTCGGCGGCGGCCGCCGAGCTGGTGACGGCCGGCCGGAAGCCGGACACGCCGCTGACGGTGACCGTGGCCGGTACGACGACGCGGCAGCGGACGTGGACCGCGACGCTGGGCACCATCGCGCAGGTGTTCAAGCAGGGCAAGGTGCTCCCCTCGCCCGAGGGGCACCAGCCGGTGATAGCCGTGGTCGGTGAGCACAGCGCCGCCGCGCGCCGTGACGAGCTGGCCTGGTTCGAGTCGAAGCCGCTGTTCGGCTGGCGGGTGCTGGTGCCGCGGACCAAGGAGCAGGCCGCCTCGCTGTCCGAGCAGCTGCGCTCGTACGGAGCGGTGCCGCATGAGGTGCCGACGATCGCCGTCGAGCCGCCGCGGACGCCGCAGCAGATGGAGCGCGCGGTCAAGGGGCTGGTCACCGGGCGCTACGAGTGGATCGCCTTCACGTCGGTCAACGCGGTGAAGGCGGTGCGCGAGAAGTTCGAGGAGTACGGGCTCGACGCGCGCGCGTTCGCCGGCATCAAGGTCGCAGCGGTCGGCGAGCAGACGGCTGCGGCGCTGGTGGAGTTCGGTGTGAAGCCGGACCTCGTGCCGAGCGGCGAGCAGTCCGCGGCGGGTCTGCTGGAGGACTGGCCGCCGTACGACCCGGTCTTCGACCCGATCGACCGCGTCTTCCTGCCGCGCGCCGACATCGCGACGGAGACGCTGGTCGCGGGGCTGATCGAGCTGGGCTGGGAAGTCGACGACGTCACGGCCTACCGGACCGTGCGGGCTTCGCCGCCGCCGGCGGACACGCGTGAGGCGATCAAGGGCGGTGGGTTCGACGCCGTGCTCTTCACCTCGTCGTCGACGGTGCGGAACCTCGTCGGCATCGCGGGCAAGCCGCACAACGTGACCGTGATCGCGTGCATCGGGCCCGCCACGGCCAAGACGGCTGAAGAGCACGGGCTGCGGGTGGACGTGCTGTCGCCCGAGCCGAGCGTGTCGAAGCTGGCGGAGGCGCTGGCGGAGTACGGGGCGGCGCGGCGGGAGGCGGCCAAGTCTGCGGGTGAGGCGGTGTTCCGGCCGAGCGAGCGGCGTCCTGGGGCGCGGCGGCGTCGTACGACCTGACGCAGCGCGGGTGTTTCGGGGGCTCCGCCCCCGGACCCCCGCGCCTCAAACGCCGGCGGGGCTTGATTTTGCCCCGCCGGCGTGCTGCATTTTGCCCCGCCGGCGTTTTGCCTTCCGTCGCCCCGGGCGGGCCTAGGCTTGGGGCGACTGCTGTCGATGGCTTGAAGAGGCGACGAAGATGAGCGCGTACGGTTCCTTCCCTGGCTCGCGGCCCCGCCGCCTGCGCACCACCCCGGCGATGCGCCGGATGGTGGCCGAGACGCGGCTGGATCCGTCGGATCTGATCCTGCCCGCGTTCGTGCGGGAGGGCGTCAGCGAGCCGGTGGCGATCTCGGCCATGCCGGGGGTCGTGCAGCACAGCCGGGACACGCTGCGGAAGGCCGCCGTGGAGGCGGTGGAGGCGGGCGTTGCGGGGATCATGCTGTTCGGGGTCCCCGAGGACGAGAAGAAGGACGCGCTCGGCACCGCCGGGACCGAGCCCGACGGGATCCTCCAGGTCGCGATCCGCGACGTGAAGGCCGAGGTCGGCGACGACCTCGTCATCATGTCCGACCTGTGCCTCGACGAGTACACCGACCACGGCCACTGCGGCGTGCTGGACGCCGACGGCCGGGTCGACAACGACGCGACCCTGGAGCGCTACGCGGAAATGGCGCAGGTCCAGGCCGACGCCGGCGTCCACGTCGTCGGCCCCAGCGGCATGATGGATGGCCAGGTCGGCGTCATCCGTGACGCGCTCGACGAGACCGGCCACGAGGACGTGTCGATCCTCGCGTACACGGCGAAGTACTCGTCCGCGTTCTACGGGCCGTTCCGCGAGGCCGTCGCGTCCAGCCTGCAGGGCGACCGCAAGAGCTACCAGCAGGACCCGGCGAACGCCCGCGAGTCGCTGCGCGAGCTGGCGCTCGACCTCGAAGAGGGCGCCGACATGGTGATGGTGAAGCCGGCCGGCCCCTACCTCGACATCCTCTACCGCGTCGCGCAGGCCGTGGACGTGCCGGTCGCCGCGTACCAGATCTCCGGCGAGTACGCGATGATCGAGGCCGCCGCCGCGAACGGCTGGGTCGAGCGCGACCGCGCCATCATGGAGACCCTGCTCGGCATCAAGCGGGCCGGCGCCGACACGATCCTCACGTACTGGGCGACCGAGGTCGCCGGGTGGCTCCGCCGCGAGCGCTGAGCCGCCGGCCGGCCCGATCCCGCAGACCCCGCAGACCCCCTCAGGCGTACCGGGCGGCGAACGTCGCCCGGTACGCCGTCCTGGTCGACCGGCGTACGTGATCGGCCCCGCCCGCGTCCCGGCGGACCGGTCTTCCCACGGGCCTCGCCCGTCGCGGCGTACCTCGCCGAGGTGGCCGAACGGGACGGATTGCGCGCCGTGTTCCCGACCGCGGAGGCGGCCCGGGCACACGAGTCGATCGACACTCGACGGGCCTCCGGAAAGCTGGTCCCGACCGTCGCGAAGGACGTCACCGAGAAGGGGACCACCCGATGACCACGTACGTACTCGTCCCCGGCGCCTGGCACGGCGCCTGGACCTTCGAGCCGATGGCCCGCGCCCTGCGCCGCGCGGGCCACGAGGCCTACCCGCTCACGCTGACCGGCATCGGCGCGCGCAAGCACCTGCTGACCGCCTCCGTGAACCTCGACACCCACATCGACGACGTCCTCGGCCTGCTCGCCGACGAGGACCTCACCGACGTGGTGCTCGTCGGCCACAGCTACGGCGGCATGGTCATCACCGGTGCCGCGGACCGCGCCCCGGACCGGGTGGCCGGGCTGGTGTACGTGGACGCGCTGGTGCCGGAGAACGGGGACTCCTGCTGGTCGCTCGTCGACCGCCACCAGCGCGAGTGGTACCTGGAGGGCACCGCGGCCGGCGGCTACGCCAGCGAGCCGCTGCCGTTCTTCGACCCGCGGGCCACCGCCCACCCGCTGGCCTCCCTCATGCAGGCCGTACGCCTCCAGGGCCCGCCGGCCGCGTCCCGGACCTTCGTGTACGCCGAAGGTTGGGGCGAGGTCTCGCCTTTCGGCCCGGTGTACGAGCGGCTGTCGGCGGACCCGTCCTGGGTCGCCCACGCCCTGGACTCGGGCCACGACGTGATGCGGGACCGGCCGGAGGAACTCCTGGAGATCCTGCTGGAGGCCGGCGCCCGGGCAGGGGCGGGGGTCCCGGCCTGGGGCTGAGCCGCCGGCGCGCGGGGCGGGCCCGGCGGGCGCACCCTGGAAGGAAGAGGGCGACCTCCGGAGGTGATCCACGATGTCCACGCACGTGGGATGGCACGTCGAGTGTGAATTCGAGGACGAGGGCCACCGGACCAGTGCGGCATGCCTGGTCAGACTGGCCGACGGCACGGAACTGAAGGGCCGCGGATACGCCCTGCGGCACCCCTCCGACCCGGATCAGCTGCGGGTCGGCGAGGAGATCGCGGGCGCCCGTGCGCTCATGGACATGGCCTCGCAGCTGCTGAGCAAGGCGCACAGCGAGATCGACGAGGCGACCGGCCGCCACTCGTATCCGATCAACAGGTGAGTCCCGGGGACCCCGGTCAGGACCGGGGTCCCTCCGCCACGTCCACCAGGACGTCCGTCGACGTGTCCTCGACCAGGTCGATCCAGCTGGTGACGCTGTCCCCCTCGCGGACGGCCACCGCGCCGAGGCCGTCGAGGAGGCGGAGGACGGCCGTGTTCTCCGGCTTGGTGCTGATGTGGAGCGCACCGAAACCGGCGGTGCGGGCCAGGCCGATCATGCGCTGAAGGACCGCGCCGCCGACGCCGGCGCCGCGCTGGCTGCGGCCGATCCACACACCCGCCTCGACCGTGCCGAGCGGCTCGTCGAGGGGGCACAGCCGGGCCGCGCCGGACACCACGCCCCCGACGTCGATCGTGTACGTCACCTCCACCGGCTCCGCGGCGAGCGCCCGCGACCGGTGGAAGGCCAGGAACGCGTCCTGCCGTGCCTGCGTCCAGCCGGGCGGGCCGTCGACCGGCGGCATGACCTCGCGCGGGTCCGCGTCGGCGACGGCCGCGGCCAGCAGGGCCCGGAGCCGGGCCTCGTCGAGGGGGTGGAGGGTGACGTCGGTCCGCACGGCGGTCCCCTTCGGGGTCGGTTGCCGGCCCCGCTGAGGGCTTTCGGTGGGCAGCATGGCACAACTCCGCGCCCGCAGTTCCGCCCGGCGGACCCTGCCCTACGCTTCGCCGCATGGGGAACGGACACATCGCAGCGGACATCATCGAGGACCTGGCACCACCGGCGTGCTGCGCGCCTCGGTCAACCTCGGCAACCCCGTGCTCGCCCAGGGCACGCCCGACGCACCCGCCGGGATCACCGTGGACATCGCACGGGAACTCGCCGCCCGGCTCGGCCTGCCCGTGGAGTTCCGGTGCTTCGACGCCGCCCGGAAGTCGTACCGGGCCATGGCCGGCGGCGACGCCGACATCTGCTTCCTCGCCGTGGACCCCGTGCGGGAGGCGGAGGTGGCGTTCACCGCGCCGTACGTGCTGATCGAGGGCGTGTACGTGGTCCCCGAAGCCTCGCCGCTGACCACCGTGGCCGAGGTGGACACGGCCGGCGTCCGGATCGGGGTCAAGGAGGGGTCCGCGTACGACCTCTTCCTCACACGGGAGTTGGCGCACGCGGAGGTGGTGCGCGGGGCGGAGGGCGTGGACGTGTTCCGCGAGCGGGGGCTGGAGGCGGGGGCCGGGATCCGGCAGCCGGTGACCGCGTACGCCGCCGCCCACGACGGAGTGCGGCTGATCGGCGAGGCGTTCATGCAGATCCGGCAGGCGGTGGGCACCACCCGGGACCGGAAACCGGCGACGGTCGCCCACCTGCGGGCGTTCGTGGAGGAGCTCAAGGCGGGCGGGTTCGTGGCGGACTTGCTGCGGCGGTCGGGGCAGTCCGTGACACTGGCGGCACCGGCCGGGTGAGACCCGTGCCCGGACGGCGTCCGCACGCCTTCCGTTCACCGGTCGCGCGCTCCGGCGGGATCCACCGGAACCGAACCACACCCGTGCCGCGCACAACCGCCGTCCCGCCGCGGGAGTCTGACGGGCCGGTGCGCACCGACGGGCCGGTGCGCACCGACGGGCCCGCCGCGCGCACGGCCCCGGCCGCCACCGCTGCCGGGGCGGCCGCGGTGAACCTGCCGATGGACGCCGACGTCGTCAGCGTCGGCGACACCGGCTACCTGACCACCCGACCGGGTGACACCGGTCCGGCCGTGCTGGAGTGGCACCGGTTCTCCGACGGCTCCGTGGTGCGCGTCGGCACGGACGTGACGGGCCTCGACACCACTTCGCAGCTCGTGGGCGCCGGGGACGTCACCGGCGACGGACGGCCCGACCTGATCGCGTACGTCCCGTCCGGCACCTCCGTGTACCGCTCGACGGGCACGGCCACCGCCCCGTTCAGCCGCCGGACGACGCCGCTCCACGCGGGCGAGGGCGGCAGGTTCAACAGCCTGGCCTGAACCGGCCGGCCCGCCGTGGGACCCGGACCGGCCGGGCCCCACGGCGCCGCGCTCACGCCGGGTCCGGCTCCTGCGGGTCCTCCACGCTCCGGATCACGGCGAACACCGCGCCCTGCGGGTCGGCGAGCACCGCCATCCGCCCGACCGGCATCTCGAACGCGGGCGCCAGCACCCGCCCGCCGGCCTGCTTGGCGGCCGCCTGCACCCGGTCCACGTCGTCCACGTGGAAGTACGTCATCCAGTGCGGCGGCGTGCCGGTGGGGTGCTGGTCCAGGCCCATCACCCCGGCCACCGCCCGCCCGTTGACGACCAGCTCCGTGTACCCGGTGACGCCCGGGATCTCGGACGGCCGGCCGGTGACGGGCACCACGGCCTCGTAGTAGGCGGCGGCCGCCTTGGTGTCAGTGGTCGCCAGCTCGTTCCAGATCACCGCGTTGTCCTCGTTCACGACCCCCGCGCCGGGGAACGTGCCGGGCTCCCACACGCCGAACACCGCGCCCGTCGGGTCGGCGAGCACGGCCATCTTCCCGAGGTCCATGACGTCCATCGTCTCCACCACGGTCTGCCCGCCCGCCGCACCGCCCGCCGCCACGGCCGCCGCCGCGTCCTCGGTGGCGAAGTACGTCGTCCAGGCCGCCGGCGGCACCGGGTCCATCGGCGTACCGTCCGCGTTGATCGCGCCCATGATCCCGGCGACCGGCTGCCCGGCCAGCCGACACACGGAGTACCCGGCCTGCTCGGGCGGCCCCACCTCCGCCTGCCACCCGAACAGCCCACCGTAGAAATCCAGCGCGGCCTGCTGATCACCCACCATCAGATCCACCCAACAGGGCGTCCCGGGCCTATACGGCCCACGCATCACAGCCACCGGAACCTCCGCTCCACACCCCCCACGACCAACCGGACGCGCCGTCCCCTACCCGCCCCCCACCCCGGGAATCGGGCCGTTCGGGGGAACGCGGAAGGCCCCGCCCGGCACGTGGTGCGGTCGGGGCCTTCCGGGGGTGTGAGGGGTCAGGGCTTCTTCGGGGGGTTCTTCGCGGGGTTCTTCGGGGTTTTCGGCTTCGGGGGGTGGGTGGAGGTGTCGGTGGATTCGGTGTGGGTGAAGTCGATGCGGGTCTGGTGCTTCGTGGTCTCCGGGTAGGCGACGTAGATCGCGCCGCTGGTGGAGTGCTCGGGGCGGTCCGTCTTCACCACGGCCCGCGGGGACGTGGCGTACACGAGGAGCGAGTCGCCCTTCTCCGGGCGGACGCCCGTCGGCGGGCCGCCGTGCACCGACAGGTGGGCACTCACGGAGTCCTTCACGAGGAACTCGACCTTGTCCTGGCCGCCGCGGGCGAGGACGCCGATCCGCTCCGCCTGCGCGGTCGCGATCCGCAGCCCCAGCAGGTTCACCTTCGTGGACGGGGTCCGCACCAGCGGCAGAGCGCCGACGTGCAGCGTCGTGAACGTGTCCACCACGCCGCGGATCACGTCACCCCGCGTGGTGCCGACGATCGTGACCTCGTCGTCGCCGCCGAAGGTCGCGATCCCCACCTCACCGGTGACGTGGGAGAAGTTCAGCACCTGCGCCGAGTCCGCCCGGGTCAGCCGGCCGCTCTGCACCGCGGTCGGGGTGAACGTCAGCCGGTCGTCGGCCGAGCCGCCCCGCACCGACGCGCCGTGGCCCGCCGCGTCCAGGTTGACCACCGGGATCCCCTGGATGCCGACGACCCCGCCCGGAACGCCCGGGAAGCCGGTGACCCGGCCCTCCGCGAGGTCCGCCACCACATCGGCCGTGGCCCCGGTGAGGGTCAGCGACTGGTGGGCGATGGTCACCGGCAGCGCCGCCGAGGACGCGCTGACGTTGCCCGCCAGGTCCTCCAGCAGCACCGCGACCCCGTACCGGCCGTCCCGCAGCGCCGAGCTGACGACCTCGTACTCCCCGGCCGGGGTGACGACGTCCTTGCCGACCACGGTCGCCGTGCCGCCCGCCGGTGTGGCCAGCAGCCGCACCAGCGCGTTCGGTTCGACCGCCGAGCCCTGGAAGGCCGGCTTCACCAGTGTGGTGACGTCATCGGAGTCCACCCCGCCGCTGTCGCTGGACGCCAGCAGGTCCGGGGCGGTGGCCGGCCGCGCCGGGGCGGTCGTGTCCAGAGTGACCAGCAGCGCGTGCGCGCTCTCCGGACCCGAGCCGACCACGTGCCCGGTACCGCCGGTCCGCGGGTCGTCCGACGGGTCGACGACCACCACCTCGGCCGTGATCTGGTTCGGACCTTCCCGCAGCACCGGGTCCAGCCGGATCTCGTACAGACCCGGCCGGGCCGTCGGAGAGGCGAAACCGACCTGCTCGCCGTCCCGCTCCACGGCCACCTTGAAACCGGGCACGTCATCGGCGAGCGTCGCCGTCGCGTTCTGCGGCGAGAACGCGACGCCCGCCGCCCGCAGCTCCGCGTCGTCCACGCGCAGTTGGAGGTCCGGGCCGACGATCCGGGTGACGTCGTCGCGGTCCGAACGGCCCGAGTCCGACTGGCGCGCCAGGTCCAGCGCGAACGGCTCCGGCGCCGTCCTGCCCACCACCACCAGGTCGTACGAGCCCTGCGGCGGATCGGTCGGCGAGGCGTCGCCCGGCCGCGTCGGATCGGTCACCGCCGCCGCGCTCACCACGACCAGGTACGTCTCGTCCTGCACGACCGGGATGGCGAGCCGCCCGGTGGACGTGCCCGCCCGGGTGCTGACCGTGCCGGCCGCGACCCGGTTGCCGAACTTGTCGTACGCCCGCACCGCGAGCGGCGCCAGCACCTCGTTGAAGCGGATCTCCGCCGTCACGTGCCCGGTGTGCCGCGGCGTGATCCGGAAGAAGTCCACGTCCGTGGCCGAATGCAGGGTCAGGCCGCGCCGGTTGAACTGCTCGTTCGACCCGAGATCGGCCGCCACCGCATGGTCCGCCGACTCGTTCGGCTCGTGCGCGTCGGGGAACGCCGCCAGCAGCGAGAACACGTCGAAGTACGTGTCCTGCACACCCTGCGCCGGCGCGGTCGCCGTCGGCGGTGTCCGGTTGCCCGTCCACGACGCGTAGCCGATGCCGTCGACCGCCCACACACCGTTGTACTCGCCGATCCGCAGCGTCCGGTTCGTCGAACCGGCCCCGCAGTCGAAGCGGCACGGGGCGTTCAGGTCCGGGTCGAACGGCTCGTCACCGATCCGGAAGTCCTCCGCGAAGGTCTGCCCGCCGTCCCGGCTCGCGGTCCCGTACACCTCCAGCAGGAAGTTGTTCCCGCCGTTGCGGCGGCCGCTGCGGTTGTCGTACCAGGTGACGGCGATGTTCCCGTCCTGGTCGATGTGCGCGGTCGGCATCACGGCGAACGTACGGCCCGGACCGTGGTCCACCCGGCCCCGCGTGAACGACAGGCCGTTGTCCGTCGACCGGGCGATCACCACATCGGCGTCGTCGCCGGTGCCGAACGCGTTGTCCGGGTCGTCGTTGCCGATCACGTACACGTGCCCGGCGCGCGCCGGGTCCGGCAGGATCCACGGCTGCACCGAACCCTGGAGCCAGAAGTCCGTGCCGGGGATCGTGGCCGTACCGGACTGCACGTTGCAGGTCACGGTCGCCTGACCGGCCGGGAACGCCGCCGACTTCTGCGGGACCGTGCCCGCCGCGAAGTCCGCACCGCCCGAGCCGTCGCGCAGCAGCTGCACGGTGCCCGTGTTCGCCGCCCCGCACGTGTTCGTGTGGTACGCCACGTACAGGTCGCCGTTGCGGGCGACGGCCGCGTGCGAGGGCCACACGAACCCCTCGGCGGCCACCGACAGCGCCGCCGCGGCGGACCACGTGGTGCCGGCGTTCACCGAACGCGAGAACAGGATCCGGGTGTTGGCGCCGTTGAACTCGGTCCACACCAGGTACAGGTTGCCCACGTACGGGCTCACCGGGTTGGCGTCCACGACCAGCCACTGCTTGTCGTGGTCGACCGCGCCGTTCGCGCTGACCTGCACCGGCGTGTACGTCTGGTTGCCCGTGGTCGTCGTGTCGGCGATCCGGGCGACGCCGATGCCGAGCTGGTTGGGGCTGGTGTTCAGGCCGCGGGAGAGGTGGGTGACGAACAGCCGCCCGTCGGCGTCGAACGCCAGCGACGGGTCGCCGTTGCACGGCGCGACGGTGGACGTCCGGGTGATCGGGAAACCGTCCCGGCCCCAGTTCAGGTCGATGTGGACGGTGCAGCCCTGCATGACCGCCACCTGCGACGGCCGGCGCGGATTGACGGTGGCGTTGTGCGGCTCGTTGTTGCCGCTGGCGATCCGGCGGTCGTCACCCGCCCACGCGGGCGCGGCACCGGGGCCGAGCACCACGAGCGACTGGAGGACGAGCAGGACGCTGCTGACGAGGGTGACGGTTCGGCGGCGGATCCGGTGGGTCAGCATGCGGCCTGCTCTCTGGCTCTGGACATCCCTCTCCTTCCGGCCCGGCGGCCGCACGTGACCCGCGGCCCGGGCGCGCTGTTCGCGAGAGGACTGTGACAGCGCCCGCACCGGCGCCCGGCGCGTCGCGGCCCGAGTCACGCGGATTCACCGGGTTCCCCGGCCGAATCATCCGTGCAGACCACCGGACGATCGTTTCTGCGCGGCGGACGGGCGACCCCCGAACGCGCCGCGGCCCCCGCCTCCCGGAAGGGGAGACGAGGGCCGCGGTCGTACGGGCCGTGCCGAGGTCAGAGACGCTCGGGGGTGCGGATGCCGAGGAGGGACATGCCCTTGGCGAGGGTCCGTCCGGTCAGGTCGGTCAGGAACAGACGGTTCTCGCCGACGGCGAGCTCCGGCTCCGGCTTGATCACCGGGCAGTGCTCGTAGAACGACGTGAACAGCGACGCCAGCTGGTACAGGTACGCGGCCAGCTTGTGGGGCGCGTACTCCGCAGCCGCCTCCGACACCAGCGCACCGAACCCGTCCAGGTGCAGGCCCAGCGTCCGCTCGGCCGCCGCCAGCTCCAGCTCCGGGTGCGCGACCGGACTCCGGCCCTCCGCCTTGCGCAGGATCGACTGCGTACGGGCGTACGCGTACTGCAGGTACACCGACGTGTCGCCGTTCAGCGACACCATCTGGTCCAGGTCGAACTTGTAGTCACGGGCCGCGGACGTCGACAGGTCGGCGTACTTCACCGCGCCGATGCCCACGAACCGGCCGTTCTCCACGATCTCCTGCTCCGACAGGCCCACCTTCTCGGCCTTCTCCCGCACGACCGCGGTCGCCCGGTCCACCGCCTCGTCCAGCAGGTCCACCAGCCGCACCGTCTCGCCCTCACGGGTCTTGAACGGCTTGCCGTCCGCCCCCAGGACCGTACCGAACGCCAGCTGGTGCGCGTGGACGTCCTCGTTCAGCCAGCCCGCCCGGCGAGCCGTCTCGAAGACCATCTTGAAGTGCAGCGACTGGCGCGCGTCCACGACGTACACCAGGCTGCTCGCCTTCAGGTTCCCCACCCGGTCGCGGATCGCCGACAGGTCGGTGGCCGCGTACCCGAAACCACCGTCCGACTTCTGCACGATCAGCGGGGTCGGCTGGCCGTCCGGGCCCTTGTACTCGTCGAAGAACACGCACAGCGCGCCGTTCGACCGGACCGCGACGCCCGACTCCTCCAGCAGCCGGCAGGTCTCCACCAGCATGTCGTTGTAGCCGGACTCGCCGACGATGTCCGGGTCCTGGATGTCCATGTCCAGCTTGTCGAACACCGAGTAGAAGTAGATCTTCGACTCGTCCACGAACCGCTGCCACAGCGCCAGCGTCTGCTCGTCGCCCGCCTGCAGGTCCACCACCCGGGCCCGGGCCCGCGTCTTGAACTCCTCGTCGGCGTCGAACAGCGCCCGCGACGCCTTGTACAGGCGGTTCAGGTTCGACATCGCCTCCTCGCCGGACTGCTCCGACGACTCCCCGGCGGCCTTGTGGTCCAGCTCGTGCGGGTGCTCCAGCAGGTACTGGATGAGCATGCCGAACTGCGTGCCCCAGTCGCCGATGTGGTGCCGGCGCACCACCGTCTCACCGGTGAACTCCAGCATCTCGACCATCGCCGCACCGATGACCGCCGACCGCAGGTGGCCGACGTGCATCTCCTTCGCCACGTTCGGCTGCGCGTAGTCGATCACCGTCGTGCCGGCGTGCTCGTTCACCGGCACGCCCAGCCGGTCGTCGCCGGCCCGCGCGGCCAGCGTCTCGACGATCGCCCGGTCGGAGACCGTGATGTTCAGGAAGCCCGGACCGGACACCTCGACATCGGCGATCACACCGCCCTTGTCGAGGGCGTCCACCACGGTCCCGGCCAGCTCGCGCGGATTGGCCTTGGCCTTCTTCGCGAGCGCCAGGATGCCGTTGGCCTGGAAGTCGGCCCGGTCGCTTCGTCGCAGCAGCGGGTCCGCGGCACCGGCCTCCGGCAGGGCGGAGGAGAGTGCGGCGGAGACGCGCTGTTCTACGGCGGACGCGAGGGAAGGGACCGAGGCCATGAGCTGCCGTTCCTGTGAGGGTGCGTAGGTATACGTCGGGAGCGGCAAGTATCCCATGCGGCCGCATCACCCGGCCCGTGGATAAAAGCAACCCCGGAGCCTCCCCGTCCGTCTGGGAGAATGTTCCAGCCAGCATTCGAGTAGAAGGACGTGTCGTGGCTCAGAGCGCCCAGAGCAGCACCGAGACCGACTGGGTCTCCCGTTTCGCGGACGAGGTCATCGCCGAGGCGGAGCGGCGTGCGCCGGGCAAACCTGTCGTCGTCGCGTCCGGCCTCTCCCCCTCCGGCCCCATCCACCTCGGCAACCTGCGCGAGGTCATGACCCCGCACCTGGTCGCCGACGAAGTCCGCCGCCGCGGCCACCAGGTCCGGCACCTGATCTCCTGGGACGACTACGACCGCTACCGCAAGGTGCCGGCCGGTGTCCCCGGCGTCGACGAGAGCTGGGCCCAGCACATCGGCCGCCCGCTGACCTCCGTCCCCGCCCCCGCCGGCTCCGCATACCCGAACTGGGCCGAGCACTTCAAGGCCGCCATGGTCGAGGCGCTCGCCGAGCTGGGCGTCGAGTTCGACGGCATCAGCCAGACCGAGCAGTACACCACCGGCGCCTACCGCGAGCAGATCCTGTTCGCGATGAAGCACCGCGGCGACATCGACGCCGTCCTCGACCAGTACCGCACCAAGCAGAAGCCGGGCGCGAAGAAGTCGCAGAAGCCCGTCGACGAAGCCGAACTGGAAGCCGCCGAGGGCTCCGGCGCCGCCGCCGAGGACGACGGCACCGGCGACTCCGGCTACTTCCCGTACAAGCCGTACTGCGGCTCGTGCAACAAGGACTTCACCAAGGTCGTCTCGTACAACGACGAGACCACCGAGATGACCTACGTCTGCACCGAGGACGACTACACCGAGACCGTCAAGCTCACGGAGTTCAACCGCGGCAAGCTGGTCTGGAAGGTCGACTGGCCCATGCGCTGGGCCTACGAGGGCGTCATCTTCGAGCCCTCCGGCGTCGACCACTCCTCGCCCGGCTCGTCGTTCCAGGTCGGCGGCCAGATCGTGCACATCTTCGGCGGCGAGCAGCCGATCGGCCCGATGTACGCGTTCGTCGGCATCAGCGGCATGGCCAAGATGTCCTCCTCCAAGGGCGGCGTCCCCACCCCCGCCGACGCCCTGAAGATCATGGAGCCGCAGCTGCTGCGCTGGCTGTACGCCCGCCGCCGCCCCAACCAGTCCTTCAAGATCGCCTTCGACCAGGAGATCCAGCGGCTCTACGACGAGTGGGACAAGCTGGAGGCCAAGGTCGCCGACGGCACCGCCCTGCCCGCCGACGCCGCCGCCCACTCCCGCGCCGTGAAGGTCGCCTCCCACGAGCTGCCGCGCACCCCGCGCCCGCTCCCGTACCGCACCCTTGCCTCGGTCGTCGACATCACCGCCGGCCACGACGAGCAGACCCTGCGGATCCTCCACGACCTCGACCCGGCCCAGCCGCTGACCTCCCTCGACGAGGTCCGCCCCCGCCTGGACCGCGCCGAGAACTGGATCACCACCCAGGTCCCCGCAGACCAGCGCACCCTCGTCCGCGAAGAGCCCGACACCGCACTCCTCGGCTCCCTCGACGACCAGGGCCGCGAGTCGCTGCGCCTCCTCCTGGAGGGCCTCGACACCCACTGGTCCCTCGACGGCCTCACCACCCTCGTGTACGGCGTACCGAAGGTCATGGCCGGCCTCGACCCCGAAGCCAAGCCCACCCCCGAGCTGAAGGTCGCCCAGCGCACCTTCTTCGCGCTCCTCTACACGCTGCTCGTCAGCCGCGAGACGGGCCCGCGCCTGCCCACGCTGCTGCTCGCCGTCGGCGCGGACCGCGTGCGCAAGCTGCTCGCGGTCTGACCCCGCCCGACCACGACGGAGGGCCGCCACCCCGGATCACGCCGGGGCGGCGGCCCTCCGCCTTGCCCGCCCCTCAAACCCCCGGGGCTCCGCCCCGGACCCGCAGGCCGAAGTCCGGGCCGGGGGGAAGACAAGCCCGTCCGGCGATTGAGGACCGGGGTGCGGGGCGGAGCCCCGGGGTGGGAGGCGGGTTACGCGATGTGCTCGGCTTCCAGTTCGGCCTGGTGGCGGTGCTTCAGCGTCGGCAGCATCGCCCGCAGCAGCGCACCGCCGCGCGGGTGGGTGATGCCGTGCAGGTCGGCCAGGTATATGTCCAGCTGCTCCGCGTTCGGGAACGTGTTGTGCTCGTCCACGTACGAACGGAACACCCCGTACGCCGCCTCGAAGAACTCCTGCTCGTCCATGGCCTCTTCGACGGCCGGAGCCGCGGCCCCGGCAGGCTGCGCCGCGTACGGCAGGTCCGCCTGGCCCGCCAGGTAACCCGTCTCCACGACCGCCTGCGGATCCGCGTGCGCCGCGAACCACGAACTCGGGTGCGGACCGGGCATCTGCGTCGGCTCCAGCGGCTCGGGCAGCGGCACCTGCACGTGCTGGGGGGCGGCGGGCTGCTGGACCACGGGCTGCTGGACCACGGGCTGCTGGACCACGGGCTGCTGGACCACGGGCTGAGCGGACTGGGCCGGCTGAGCGGACTGGGCCGGCTGACCGGGCTGAACCGGCTGACCGGGCTGCGGGCCCGCCGGCACCTGCGCCTGCTGCGGGACCGGCCGGGCCTGCCCGGTCTCCTGGACCTGCGCCGCCTGCGGGTGCCCCTGGGCCGGCTCGGCGGCCGGGACCGCGGCCGCCACCACGGCGTGCTCCTGCGGCTGGACGGACTGCCCCTGCGGGACGGACTGCGTCGGCCCGACCGGCCGCACAGCCTCCTGCGCACCCTCACCGCCGGCCTCCGCGACCGGCGCCGGAACCTCGCCCGCCGCCAGCGCCGGCTGCACCGGAGCCGGCGGCAGCAGCGCCGGCTCGATCCCCGCCGCCGCCAGACCCGACGGACCCGTCTGCGACAACGGCACACCGATCCGCGCCAGCCGCAGCGGCATCAGCGCCTCCACCGGCGCCTTCCGCCGCCAGCCCCGCCCGTACCGGGCCTGCAGCCGCGCCTGGTAGATCAGCCGGTCCTGCTCCATCACGACCGCCTGCTCGTACGACCGCAGCTCCCACAGCTTCATCCGCCGCCACAGCTTGAACGTCGGCACCGGCGACAGCAGCCACCGCGTGATCCGCACGCCCTCCATGTGCCGGTCCGCCGTGATGTCCGCGATCCGGCCCACCGCATGGCGCGCCGCCTCGACCGTCACCACGAACAGGATCGGAATCACGCCGTGCATGCCCACGCCCAGCGGATCCGGCCAGGCAGCCGCACCGTTGAACGCGATCGTCGCCGCCGTCAGCAGCCAAGCAGTCTGCCGCAGGAGCGGAAACGGAATCCGAATCCAGGTCAGCAGGAGATCGAGCGCGAGCAGCACGCAGATGCCCGCGTCGATGCCGATCGGGAAGACCAGGGAGAAGTCCCCGAACCCCTTCTTCAACGCCAGCGCACGCACGGCGGCGTACGAACCGGCGAAACCGATGCCCGCGATGATCACTGCACCGGCGACCACGACGCCGATGAGTATCCGGTGCGTGCGCGTCAGCTGCATCGCGGCCACCCGCGATCCCCTCCCACTTATCAGGCTCTGGCGGGCACAGCCTGGCACATGCCCGCCAGACCTGCGCAGGCCGGGGACGAACTCACTGTCCGCGACCCGCCCGCTACGCCGTCTTGTTGGCCGCGGCCACCGCCGCCACCGACTCCTTCGCCGCCGCGATCGCGTCCTTCAGCAGCTCGGCCGCGTCCGGAGCCTTCGCACCCTCGTAGGCGGCACCGTTGTAGTCGAGCGTGATCACCACGTTCTCGGTCCGCGCCACGACCGTCTGGTTGAAGAAGTCCACGCCCTTCTTCACGCTGTACGTCACCGTCGTCGCCTGGTTGCCGACACCCGCCGCGTCCGCGACCTTCACGTTCTTCGCGCCGGCCGTCGCCTTCGCACCCTCGACCTGCTTCGCGTACTGCTCCTCGGCACGCTTGTTGCCGCTGCCCAGCGACTCGTGCGAGTCGTAGCGGGCCAGCGACACCGCCAGCCAGCGGTACGACGAACCCTTGAGGCCGTCCTCGTCCAGGCCGTTCCACGAACACGTCGCCCGGCTGGCCAGGTCGTTCGACTTGGACGCCGTACCGTCCTCGTCCTTCGCCTCCGGCACCAGGTCGCCGACGGTGTCCGCCGTCACCACCTTGCACGGATCCGGAAGCTTCGCGAAAGCCGCCTTCTCCAGCGTCGGAGTCGGCTTCGGCGTCGGGGTCTGCGGGGCGGACGCCGAGTCCTTGGACTTACCGCTGTCTCCGCCGGAACCAGAACCGGAATCCTTGCCGGAGTCGGACGAACAGCCGGTGGCGACAAGGATCACCGGGACGGCTGCGCAGGCGAGAACGCGGGTGAGGCGCGAGGCTGAACGGTGCATGGTTCCTTCTGTCGTTCGTCGTCAGGACCGTGCAACGGTAGCCCGACCCGGCAGTGCACTGCTGTGCGAGAGGTCACGCGCAGGGGTGCCGGGACGCTCCCGGACCCCCCTCAGCCGCCGATCCGCTCGGCCAGCCCGGTCGCCAACTCCAGTGCCCTGGCCTGCGTTTCCTCACCGTCCGGCACCACACCGGGCTGTGCCGACTGGACCGTGTACTCCACCGTGACGATCACATTGGATGTGCGGAACACGATACGGACCGTCCGCGCCTTGGCCGTCGGACCGGCCGCCCCGAGCTTGTCGTCGAGGAACGCGGAGTCGGCCAGGTCGTCCAGGACGCGGGATCCCAGCACCGGCGTCGCCGATCCGCTCGGCGCACCCGACGCACTCGCCGCGGCCGGCGGCGGGCTCGCCGCCCCACCGGACGGGGACGCCGTGGCCGACGGGGTCCGCGAGGGCGTCGGCAGCGCGGTCGCCGGGGTGGCCGGGACACCGGCCGCCGTCAGCTGCCGCTCGTACACCTGCTCCGCCCGGTCGTCGTCACTGACCGCCGGTTCGTACGACACGACCCGCTCGTAGCCCACGTACAGCAGCCGCGCCGCATCCGAGGTCTCCGACTTCCAGCGGCAGCCGACCCGGCGGTCCGCGTCGTACGACGGGTCCGCCTTGCCCGCGTACAGCTGCTCGACCTGCTCGGTCGTCAGCGCGGGGGACGCGGGCAGCATTTCCTTGAGCCGCTTCGGGCCCACCGAACGGCACGGCTCGGGCAGGCTGCGGTACTTGCCGGGCGGTGCGGCGACGGCCGTACTGCCCGGCTTGCTGTCGGCGAGCAGGTCGTCACCGCCGGAGCCGGCGCTGCACCCGGACACGAGCACGGCGAGCACCGCCGCGATGCCCGGCAGGACCACTGCCTTGCGCTGCACCTGCACGCTCCTTCGCCCCGTCCGGCCCGTGCGGCCGGCGAAATCCGTTTGCCCCGCCCGGGTGTCGGGCGGAAACAATGTCTATCGCACGCACCGCAGCTGACGCCGGTCCGATGTCCCATTCGGCCCCAAGAGCGAGGCTTTTGCGTTTTACGGGCTTTCATCTGATTTCGGGGGAATGGTCAACTCATGTCGTACATAGAGGTACCGGGCGCACGGGTCCCGATCCGCATGTGGACGGATCCGGCGAGCGTCGACGAGGGCGCCCTGCGCCAGCTCCAGAACACCGCCACGCTGCCGTGGATCAAGGGCCTGGCGGTCATGCCGGACGTCCACTACGGCAAGGGCGCCACGGTCGGCTCGGTCATCGCCATGAAGGACGCCGTCTGCCCGGCGGCGGTGGGCGTCGACATCGGCTGCGGCATGTCCGCCGTCAAGACCTCCCTCACGGCGAACGACCTCCCCGGCGACCTGTCGCGGCTGCGCTCGAAGATCGAGCAGGCCATCCCGGTGGGCGCGGGGATGCACCGGGAGGCGTTGGACCCGGGGCGGCTGTACGGGTTCCCGGCGAAGGCGCTGGACGGGCTGTGGGAGCGGTTCGACTACCTGGCGGATGCGGTGAAGTTCCGGCGGGAGCGGGCGGGGAGGCAGTTGGGAACCCTTGGCCAAGGGAATCACTTTGCGGAGGTTTGTGTCGATACGTCCGATTCGGTGTGGCTCATGCTGCACTCCGGGTCCCGGAACATCGGCAAGGAGCTTGCTGACCATCACATCGGCGTGGCGCAGAGGCTTCCGCACAACCAGAACCTGGTTGATCGGGACCTCGCCGTCTTCATCGCGGAGACCCCGCAGATGGCGGCGTACCGCAACGACCTGTTCTGGGCTCAGGAGTACGCGAAGTTCAACCGCGCGATCATGATGAGCCTCTTGAAGGAAGTCGTCCGCCGGGAGTTCCGCAAGGCGAAGGTCGCGTTCGAGCCGGAGATCAGCTGCCACCACAACTACGTGGCGGAGGAGCGGTACGACGGCATGGACCTGCTGGTCACGCGGAAGGGCGCGATCCGCGCCGGCGGCGGCGAGTACGGGATCATCCCCGGTTCGATGGGCGCCGGCTCGTACATCGTGAAGGGGCTCGGCAACGAGAAGTCCTTCAACTCCGCCTCGCACGGCGCGGGCCGCAAGATGAGCCGCGCGGCCGCCAAGCGGGCCTTCTCGACGCGGGACCTGGAGGCCCAGACCAAGGGTGTCGAGTGCCGCAAGGACTCCGGGGTGATCGACGAGATCCCCGGCGCCTACAAGTCCATCGAGCACGTCATCGAACAGCAGACGGACCTGGTCGAGGTCGTCGCGAAGCTGAAGCAGGTCATCTGCGTGAAGGGCTGACCGGCAGGCAGGCGGAGTGCCAACTGCCTTTTGCCGCACGGGGGATTGACGCCCACCTTGGTCTAGACCAAGGTGGGCGGCATGTGGAGATCTCGGGTGGTTATTGGCATGCTCGCGTCAGTTCTGTCGGTGGTGGGGGTGGCCGGGCCCGCCAGTGCGGGGGTGGGGTTGCCGCCGGTGGTCGGGCGGGTGCCCACGGCCGAGAAGGTCGTGTTCATCAGCATCGACGACGGGTGGTACCACGATCCGGCGGTGGCGCGGACGCTCGTCGAGAAGCGGGTGCCCGTCTCGCTGTTCCTGCTGCCCGGGGCCACCGCGTACGACACCGGGTACTTCACGGGGATGGTGGACGACGGGCGGGCGACGGTCGAGAACCACACCGTGAACCATCCGGACCTGACCACGCTCGACGCGGCCGGGAAGGACGCGGAGGTGTGCGGGGCGGGGGAGCAGCTGGCGGCGGTGTTCGGGCGGACGCCGAAGCTGCTGCGGCCGCCGTACGGGGCCGTGAACGACGACGTGCGGCTGGCGGCCAAGGCCTGCGGGGTGAAGGCGCTGGTGACGTGGACGCACGACTTCACGACGTGGGGCGAGACGCCGCCGCCCGTGCCGCGGCTGGCGGCCGGGGACATCGTGCTGCTGCACTTCACGCCGACGCTGGCGGCCGATCTGAAGCGGGCGCTGGACGCGGCGAAGGCGGCCGGGCTGAAGCCGGCGCCGCTGATGCCGCACCTGAAGGCGGCGGGGCTGGTGTGAGGCTGCGGACCGGAAAGGGGCGGCCGCCCGGGGTTCGTACCCGGGCGGCCGCCCCCTTCGCGTGCGTACGGGTTACAGCTCGCGGTGGACCTTGGTGTTCGAGGCCTGGGCGCGGGGGCGGACGACGAGGAGGTCGATGTTCACGTGGGAGGGGCGGGTGACGGCCCAGGTGACGGTGTCGGCGACGTCGTCGGCGCTGAGGGGCTCGGCCACGCCGGCGTAGACCTTGGCGGCCTTCTCGGTGTCGCCGCGGAAGCGGGTGGTGGCGAACTCCTCGGTCTTGACCATGCCGGGGGCGATCTCGATGACGCGGACGGGCCGGCCGACGATCTCCAGGCGGAGGGTTTCGGCGAGGACGCGGGCGCCGTTCTTGGCGGCGACGTAGCCGGCGCCGCCCTCGTACGTGCTGTGGCCGGCGGTGGAGGAGAGGACGACGACGGTGCCGTCGCCGCTCGCGACCAGGGCGGGGAGCAGGGCCTGGGTCATGTGGAGGGTGCCGAGGACGTTGACCTCGTACATGGTGAGCCAGTCGGCGGGGTCGCCGGTGGCGACGGGGTCGGCGCCGAGGGCTCCGCCGGCGTTGTTGACGAGGACGTCGCAGCGGTCGAGGGAGGCGGCGAAGCCGTCGACGGCGGTGCGGTCGGTGACGTCGAGGGCGTGGGCGGCGGCGGAGTGGCCGGCGGCGTTGAGCTCCTCGGCGAGTGCCTCGATGCGGTCCTTGCGGCGGGCGGTCAGGACGACGTGGTAGCCGGCGGCGGCGAGCTGCCGGGCGGTGGCTGCGCCGATTCCGCTGCTCGCCCCGGTGATGACGGCGGTACGGGCGGGGGCGGTGACGCTGCTCATGGGGGCTCCTCGACCGGATGTGCGTTCGTTTCGGTACGGCCAGGATAGGCAGGCGTCCGGGGGAGCGGCTCGTCCTCGATCGAGTGATGATCCGATGAGCGGCATCGAAGGGACGCTTACCGTGCGGGCATGTGCGAGAGCGGGAAGTGCCGGAAGTGGCTGAGGGCGGCGGTGGCCGCCGGGCTGGTGCTGGTGGCCGGGGCGGTGGGGTCGGCCGGGCCGGCGGTCGCCGACGGGGCCGCGGCCGATGTGGCGTACCACGGGAAGGTGGCGCTGGCGCGGGGTGCGCTGGCGGTCTCCCTGACGCCGGAGAACCTGGGGCCGGGCGCGGTGGCGAACGCGACGGTGCGGGTGCGGGCGTCGGTGGACCTGGCGGGGGGTGCCCGGCTGACGGCGGGGTGTGCGCGGGCGGGTGCGCGGGTGGTGGTGTGCGAGACGGGGGCGCTGCCGGAGCGGGGGGCGGGGCGGCGGATCGAGCTGCTGCTGCCGTTGCAGGAGGCGGCGGTGCGGGAGGTCGTCGTGCGGATCGACACGTTCTGGGACGGCGGCGTGGCGGACGGCAACGCGGCCAACAACCGGCATGTGGTGCTGGCGCTCGACACGGGCGACACGTACGCGTTCTGAGGGGGGCGTGGCCCTGACCGCCTGCACGGGGCTCCGCCCCGGACCCCGGTCCTCGATGTCCCCCAGCCCCAGAGGGCCGGGGGAGACCGGGTCAGCGGGTTCGGGTCGGGTGGGGGCCGAATTCCTCGACGGCTTCGCCGACGATGCGTTCCAGGCGGGCGTGGTGCGCGCCGCGCCAGTAGACGCGCGAGCAGTCGGTGCACTGCGCGAAGACGTCGTACGTACGGTGCGTGCCGTCTTCGATGCGGTCGCCGACGGAGTCCTTGGTGGCGCGTTGCAGCGGCCCGTTGCAGGCGGTGCAGCGGGTCCAGGGCTGGAGCCGGGGCGCGAAGCGGCCGAGGACGTCGCGCAGCTGCTCGTCCGGCTGGTCGCTGTAGACGTACGCCCCGGCCCAGAGTTCGCGGCGGCGCAGCAGGCCGCGGTCGCGGGAGAGCAGGACGCGGTGTTCGGCGGCGGAGCGGGTGGCGAGGGCGGGGTCGCCGATGTCCTCGCTCTCGTATGCGGCGTCCACGCCGAGGAGGCGCAGGCGGCGGGCGAGGGTGCCGAGGTGGACGTCGAGGAGGAAGCGGAGGGGGGCGCCGGGGACCTGCTGGGGGCGTTCGACGCCGTGGACCTCGACGGATTCGCCGGCCTGGGGGACGTGGGAGACGGGGACCTCGCGGCCGTCGACGAGGAGGCGGCCGACTTCGGTGAGGGGGACGCCGGCGGATTCGACGACGTGGCCGAGGCTGGAGGTGCCGTCCGTGGTGGTGCGGGTGCGGTCGGCTCGCTTGTCGGGCGCGGCGAAGAGGCGTAGCTCGGGGGCGAGGGTCAGGTGGATCTCCGGGCGGGCGTTCACGTGGCCCAGCATGCCAGGTGGGGGTGACGGGGGGTGGGTTATTTACGGGGCGCTGCCCCCCCTTGGCCCCGCGCCTCGATCGCCGGCGGGGCTCAAGGATTCGGGGCTCTGCCGCGGACCCCGCGCCTCAAACTCCCCCAGCCCCAGGGGGCTGGGAGGTACCCCCTGGCGGGGCTGGATGCAGCCGGCGGGGCGGGATGGGGCCGGCGGGGCGGGATCCGGCGGGGAGTGCCGGTGGGGGAGTGCCGGTGGGGGAGTCCGGTATTTCCGGGGCTGGCGGAATTTGGGATTCCGTTTTGAGGGGCCCGGCTGAAAGTCGACTTTTCTCTGGTCGCATCATGGCCGCATGTCGAACACCACCCGCCCCGCCGGTACCTCCCGGCGGTCCCTGCTCGCCGCGCTCACTGCGACCGCGGCCGGTGCGCCGCTCGTCTCGCTGACCGGTGCCGCCACCGCGCACGCCGCGCCCGCTGCGGTGCCCCTCGCGGCCCCCGCGGCCGCCCCCGCCGGCACCGTCGCCGCCGGGCTCACCACGCCCCGGTCGGCCGTGACCGTCGCCGCCCTCGGGGCCGACTGGTTCACGCCGGTCACCCTCGGAACCCTCACCACTGCCGTGCTCGCCGGGACGCCGGCGCGGACCGAGGTCACGGCCGCGGGCAAGCGGGTCGCGCTGCTCACGCACGGGGCGCGCACCGTCGTGCTGCCCGGGCCCGAGCGGACCTTCACCGAGAACAAGCGGCCCTTCGCCGACGACTTCCAGCGGACTCTGCCGGACCCGGCGCTGCCCGAGGCGGACCGCGTCTACTGGGGCACGGCGCCGGCCGGCGGCGGCTGGACCACGCTCGGCGGGGCCGCCACCGACTTCGCTGTGACCCCGGGCGCCGGCACGATCACCCTGACCACCGACTTCGCCAGCCGGCACGCCAGCATCCGGGACGGCGAGATCACCGACGTGGACGTCCGGTCGGTCGCGAAGTTCGACAAGGTGCCCACCGGGCAGGCCTGCTCGTACGCGCTGTCCTTCGGCTACCAGGACACGCACAACAACTACCGCGCCCGGCTGTCCTTCCTGACCTCCGGTGCCGTCGAGCTCCGCGTGGAGAAGGAGGTCGACGACGTCGTCACCCAGCTGGTGCCGACCGTCGCGCTGGCCACCGGTGTCGCCGCAGGGACGAACTGGACGATACGGGTGCGCCGCGTGGGCGCCCACATCCAGGCGAAGGCCTGGCGCACGGACTCCGCCGAGCCGTCCGCCTGGTCCGCGGAGGCCGACGACACGACGTTCGGCAAGGGCCGCGTCGGTCTGCGTGCCCTCGCGAACGACGGCTGCACCAACCTGCCGGTCAAGCTGACCGTCAGCCGCTTCGAGGTCACCCAGGCGACCTGGCAGAACCCGCCGTCGGTCACCCACCGCGACTGGGTGCGGGTCCTCGACCAGCCCTTCGACGGTACGGTGACCCCGGCGCTGGAGGCGCAGATCCGGGCCTGGGCGGGTTCGACCGCGCCGGACGTCCTCGCGTACGCGGCGATGTTCCTGCCGGGTGCCCCGGCGGTGACCTCGGGCGCGGCGCCGACGGCCGGCAAGCAGGTCCTGGGGCAGGCCGGGTACGGCTACCTCGACCCGCAGGGCAACCGGTACGAGGGTGCCGACTTCCACGAGTACATGAACCTCGGCTGGACCTTCCCGGACGGCACCTACACCGGCCCGTCCAGCAAGCAGGTCGGCAACCTCGACTGCTCCGGCTTCACCCGCATGGTGTTCGGCCACCACCACAAGGTGCCGATGGCCGCCGGTTCGGACACCTCGAAGACGCGGCTGCCGCGCAAGTCCCGCGACATGGTCGACTACGCGCCGGGCGCGCGCATCGACCAGACGACCGGCACCGGCCGGCCGGACGCGGTCCTGCTGCAGCCCGGTGACCTGCTGCTGTTCAACGCCGACTCCGGTGACGACAACCCGACCGTCACGGTCGACCACGTCGGCATCTACCTGGGCAAGGACGCCGACGGCAAGCGGCGCTTCGTGTCCAGCCGCAAGACCGGCAACGGTCCGACGATGTCGGACCTGGCGGGTGCGTCGATCCTGGACGGCAACGGGACGTACGCGGAGAAGCTGCACACCGTGCACCGGATCTGACCCCCACCCGGCCCGGCCCGGCACGGTCCGCCGCCGCGGCGGGCGGCCGGGCCGGGCTCAGGCCTTCAGGAGCAGTACGTACTCCTCGGTGTCCGCGGCCCGGGCGTGCGCCCAGTTCGTTTCGCGGGCGGTGATCTCGAAGCCGTTGCGGGTGAGGACGCGGAGGGAGCCGGCGTTGTCGGCGGCCGCGCGGGCGTGCAGGGGGCGCTCGGTGACCTCGGCGAGGAGGGCGGCGAGGGCTGCGCTCGCCAGGCCGCGGCCCCAGTGCGTGCGGACGATCGCGTACGAGACGGAGCGTTCCTCGGGCGGGCCCCAGACGGAGGCGTTGCCGACCACGGTGCCGGTGCCGTCCACGACGGTGCGCAGCACGATCGTGTCGTCGGCGCGGATCCTGGCCCAGTGGGCGTCGAAGGCGGCCATGTCGTAGGGGTCCTGGCTGGTGAAGGCGGCCATCCTGTTGGACTCGGGGTCCTGGGCCATCTGCCGGAAGACGGCGAGGTCGGCGTCTGTGACGGGGCGGAGGCGGATGGCGGTGTTCTCCGTGTGCACGTGCCTGTCCTTTCGGCGGTGTCCCTCAGTGGCCCCGTCCGGTGCCGGGGCTCGAACGGTCGCTTCCGGCCTTGCCGGGCCGGCTCAGTCGCGCTGAACCCATTCCAGCCTCGCCGGGCCCATTCCAGCCCCGCCGGCGTTTGAGGCGCGGGGGCCCGGGGGCGGGGCCCCCCCAACCCCCCCCCCCCCGGGGCCGTTTCCC
>NZ_JAJAUZ010000064.1 GCF_020532645.1 Streptomyces bambusae | reverse complement strand
GGCGGGGGGGGGGGGGTTTGGGGGCCCGGCGGGGGGGGGCGGGGGGGGCCCGGCCCCCCACTTCGGCGTTCTGCGCGGTGCGGGCGGGGGCTCGGGCCCTGCGCCCGGCGGTCGCGGCAGGCGCACCGGCACGACGCCCCGCGACACGCCGCGGGGCGGTCCCGGCCGGCCGGGGACTCGTACGCTGGGCGGATGGGCTGCGATCAGGAGTGGGTGCAAGCGGTCGTCGCGGCCCTGCCGCGGGCGGCGATCGTGCAGGGCGGCGACGAGCGGGTGATCGCCGTCAACCGGCGCTTCACCGAGATGTTCGGCCTCGACGGCCGGGAGGTCGACCTGACGCCCGGGGCGCCGCTCGACCCCGTGGTCGAGGCGGTCTGCGCGCGGTTCGCAGCCCGCCCCGACTGGGTCGTCGACACGGTCCACGCCATCGCCGCACGGAAGGTGCACCGGGCCGCCGAGATCGAACTCGTCGACGGCCGCACCGTCCGGCGCGACGTCGAACCCCTCTACGACCGGTCCGGGGCCGTCGTCGGCTCGCTGTGGACGGCCGAGGACATCAGCGCGGCCAAGCGCCGCGAGCACGCGCTCGAACGCGACAACCAGGCCCTCGCCGAGCTCGCCCGGCAGCGCAACGACTTCCTCGCCGCCGCCTCCCACAACCTGCGGACGCCGCTCACCTCCATCCTGGGCTTCTGCGCGCTGCTCGCCGACCCCGCCGGCGGGCCGCTGGAAGCCGGGCAGCGGGAGTTCCTCGACGCGATCGCGCGCAACGCGCGGCGGATGGAACGCGAGATCACCGCCCTCATGGACACCACCGCGATGCGGGCGCCGCAGCTGGCGCTGGAATTCGGGCCGGTCGACGTCGGGCGGATGCTGACGCAGGCGGTGCTCGACCGGATGGCGACGACCGCCGCGGCGGGCGTGTTCACCGTGCTGGACGCGCAGGCGGGGCCGGCGCTGCACGGCGACGAGCACCGGCTGGCCGCCGTACTGGCCAATCTGCTGGAGAACGCGGCGAAGTTCACCCCGCCCGGCGGCCGGATCCGGGTGACGGCCGAGGCCGGTGCGGGGGAGTGGACGGTGGCCGTCGCGGACACCGGGATCGGGGTGCCGGAGCAGTACCGCGAGGAGATCTTCTCCGGGTTCACCCGCGCCCCCAACGCCGAGGACGGCGGCTTCGCCGGGACCGGGCTCGGGCTGGCGTTCAGCCGGGCGATCGCCCGGCGGCACGGCGGCGACCTCACCGTGGGGCCGGCTGCCGGGGGCGGGGCGGTGTTCACGCTGCGGCTGCCGCTCGGGGGGCCGGACGCCGGGGCCGGCCGGTGACGCGGATCCTGGTGGTCGAGGACGACGCGGACGTCGCGACCGTCCTGCGGGTCCTGCTCACCCGGGCCGGGTACGAGGTCCTGCAAGCAGAGGACGGCCGCGAGGGGATGCGGCGGCTGTTCGACGCCGAGCCGGACCTGATGGTGCTCGACATCGGGCTGCCGGGGCTGGACGGCTGGCAGGTGCTCGAACGCACCCGGGACATGACCGACCTGCCGGTCCTGCTGCTCTCCGCCCGGGGCGCCGAGGCCGACCGGGTACGGGGGCTGCGGGCCGGGGCCGACGACTACCTCGGGAAGCCGTTCGGGCACGAGGAGCTGCTCGCGCGCATCGAGGCGCTGCTGCGGCGGGCCGGGCCGGCGCGGTGGGCGGGCGCCGCGCAGGACACCGCGCTGCGGCTGGTGCCGGAGCGGCGGTCGGCGGTGTGGCGGGGGGTGGAGGTGCGGCTCAGCGACATCGAGTACCGGTTGCTGCAGATGCTCGTGCGGAATCGGGGGCGGGTCGTCACCACCGAGCAGCTGCTGACGGAGGTCTGGGACGATCCGGCCGGGCTCGGCCGGGACCGGGTCAAGTTCGCGGTCCTCCGGCTGCGCCGCAAGCTCCAGCAGGCGGCCGATCGGGCCGATCCCCCCATCGAATCCATCCGAGGCCTCGGCTACCGCTACCTCCCCGGCCCGTAGCCCCCCGATCACCACCGGGGCTCCACCCCGGACCCCGCGCCTCAAACGCCGGCGAGGCCGGGGGTGGAGGCGCCGGCCCCCGGGCTCCGCCCGGACCTGCTCCTCAAGCGCCGGAGGGGCTGGATGTGCGGCGCCGGCCCCCGGGCTCCGCCCGGACCCCGCGCCTCAAACGCCGGCGAGGCTGGGAGTGGCGGCGCCGGCCGCCGGGGCTCTGCCCGGACCTGCTCCTCAAGCGCCGGAGGGGCTGGGGGTGGCGGTGGCCGGTTCACGGGCTCTGCCCGGACCCGCTCCTCAAACGCCGGAGGGGCTGGATTCGCCCCGCAGGGTGTCAAGCTGCCGGAGGGGCTGGATGCGCCCCCCGCATGTCTCAATGCCGGTGGGGCCGGAGGGGCCGGCAGGGGACCTGTGGCGCGGCGTGGCGGGGCGGACGGCCCGGGAGGGCGGGGGCGGAAGGTCCCGCGGGTCGCGGGACCAAAGGCCTTCGCGGCCGCGGAGGACGCATCCGCAACCGTGCAGCAACCGAAAACACCCCGCCGCGCAACCCGCACCGCACACGCTGACGACCCCGCCCGCCCCCCACCGCAAGGAGCCCGCGTGTCCGCCCTGCCACCCCGCAGCATCGCCCTCGTCCTCGGCACCCGCCCCGAGCTGGTCAAGCTCACCGAGCTGATCACCCTGCTGGGCCCCGCCGCGCACGTCGTCCACACCGGGCAGCACTACGACGAGGAGATGTCCGGCCGGTTCGTCAGCGAGCTCGGCATCCCCGAGCCGACGTACCTGACCGGCATCGGCGGCCGCCCCCGCGCGGTGCAGATCTCGGCGGCCCTGGAACAGCTCGACGCGCTGTTCGCCGAGCAGCCCCCGCTGGCCGTCGTCGTCCAGGGCGACACCAACGCCGCACTGGCCGGTGCGCTGGCCGCCAACGCCCGCGGGCTGCCGCTCGTCCACGTCGAGGCCGGGCTGCGCAGCCACGACCGGGCCATGCCGGAGGAGCACAACCGGGTCCTGATCGACCGGCTGGCCGACGTGCTGTGCGCGGCCACCCCGGAGAACCGGGACAACCTCGTCGCCGAGGGCGTGGCCACCGACCGCATCGAGATCACCGGCAACACGGTCGTCGAAGCCGTGCACGGCCGGCTGCCGGACTCCGGGGTACGGGCGGAACTGCTGAGCTCCCTCGGACTGGAGGAGGACGGATACGTCCTGGCCACCGTCCACCGGCCGGAGAACACCGACGATCCGGAGGCCCTGGAGGCCGTCCTCACGGAGCTGGCCGCGCTCGCGCGCGACCTGCCGGTGGTGGTGCCGCTGCACCCGCGGACCCGGGACCGGATCGAGGCGGCCGGGCTGACGGGGCTGCTGGCGGGACTGCGGGTGACGCGTCCGCTCGGCTACCGGGACTTCCTGGCGCTGGCCCGGCACGCGGCGCTGCTCGTGTCCGACTCGGGGGGTGTGCAGGAGGAGGTCACGGTGCTGGGGCGGCCGCTCGTCGTGGTGCGCAACTCCACGGAACGGCCGGAGGCGATGGCGGACTTCGCGGTGCTGGTGCGGCCGGGGCCGGAGCTGGGGGCGGCGGCGCGGGCGCGGCTGCGGGGCGGGGCGGCGGAGCGGGATCGGCTGGCGGCCCTCCCCAGTCCCTTCGGTGACGGCACGGCCTCCCGGCGCATCGCCACCCTCCTCACCGCCCACGCGGCCTGACCCCGCGCCGGGGCTCTGCGCCTCAAGCGCCGGCGGGGCCGGATTTGCCCCGCGGGGTCTCAAGCGCCGGGGGGCTGGATGTGCCCCCGCAGGGTTGAAGCGTCGGCGGGGTTGGATTTCGGCCCGCAGGGCCGCTCGGGGGCGTACGTACAAGAATTTGGAGTCGGCATGTCCGGGCACCCGCTCGTGTTTCTCTTTCCCTTTCTGCTGCTCGCAGGGTTCCTGCTGTACTGGGCCGGATCCCGCCGCGCCTACCGGCGCCGGGAGGCGGCCCCGCACGGTGACCCCGCAGCCTTCGCCTGGCACTTCTTCGTGCCCTGCCGCGACGAAGAGGCCGTGGTCGGCGGCACCGTGAGCCGGCTGCGGGCCGACTTCCCCGCCGCCCACGTCTGGGTCGTCGACGACGACAGTGACGACCGCACCGGCGCGATCGTCGCGGAACTCGCCGAGGACGACCGCCGCGTGCACCTCGTGCGCCGGGTGCGGCCGGAGGCCCGTACCGGCAAGGGCGAGGCGCTGAACGCCGCGTACGACCAGCTCGGCGAGTTCCTGCCGGCCGACGCCGACCGCGACCGGATCGTGGTCTGCGTGGTCGACGCCGACGGCCGCCTCGAACCCGGTGCCCTCGCCCCCGTCAGCGGCCCCACCGGCTTCGGCGACCCCGAGACCGGCGGAGTGCAGGTCAGCGTGCGGATGCGGAACGTCGACGACGAGCGCCCGCTGCCCGACCGCGGCCGGCTGCCCAACGCCTTCGCCCGCCTCCTGGTCCGCGTCCAGGACATGGAGTTCGCCGTCTCGAACGCCGGCATGCAGCTGCTCCGCATGCGTACCGGCTCCGTCGGCCTCGGCGGCAACGGCCAGTTCACCCGCCTCTCCGCCCTCGACCGGATCGCCGCCGCCGAACTCCGCCCGTGGCGCCGCGGCGCCCTCCTGGAGGACTACGAACTCGGCCTCCACATGACCCTCGCCGGCCACCGCATCACCCACATCACCGACACCTGGGTCTCCCAGGAGGGTCTGCCGTACGCCCGCCGTCTGCTCGCCCAGCGCACCCGCTGGGCCCAGGGCAACCTCCAATGCGCCCGCTACGCACCGAAGATCCTCTCCTCGCGGCACTACCGCGGCAGCGGCATCCTGGAGACGCTGTACACCTTCGGCCAGCCCCTCGCGCACCTGCTCACGGTGGCGCTGACCGGGGTGCTGCTGGTCGCGGCGGGGCTCGGCGCGTTCACCCTGTGGCTGCCGGCGCTCGTCCTCGCGGCCGTGTCCGTCGCCCCGTTCGTGCTGTGGGGCCCGCTGTACCGCAAGGACCACGCCCCCGAAGCCTCCCGGCTACAGGCCCTGCTGTGGGGCGCGGCCCTGTGGCTGTACGCGTACCACCTGTTCCCGGTGTCGGTAAGGGCGTTCGTCCGCATCCTGCGCGGCCGGACCGGCTGGGCGAAGACCCGCCGCAACGCCGAGTCGCCCGCCACCGGGCCGGTGGCCGTCGAGGCGTGACGCGCGCCCCCTCGCCCGCTCCAGTGACGCGGCCGGCCGCCTGCCGGGAACGGCCGCGTCACCGGGAGTCCACCGGAACGCGGTGGGGAATTCCTCCCCTTCCGTGATGTGATGGGGTCATGATCGAAGAATTTCTGGCACGCGGCCTGCCCGATGTCGAGGAGGCCGTCCGCAAGGCGGCGGCGGTCGAGATCATGCCGAGGTTCCGGCAGCTCGCCGAGCACGAGGTCGACGAGAAGAACGGCCCGCACGACCTGGTGACCGTCGCGGACCGCAAGGCCGAGGAGCACCTCACCGCGGCCCTCACCCGGCTCCTGCCCGGCTCGGTCGTGGTGGGTGAGGAGGCCGTCCACGCCGACCCGACGGTATACGGGGCGCTGCGCGGGGACGCCCCCGTGTGGATCGTCGACCCGGTCGACGGCACCCGCCAGTTCGTGAACGGCGAACCGGAGTTCTGCACCCTCGTCGCCCTCGCCCGGCGCGGCGAGATCCACGCCTCGTGGACGTACGCCCCCGCCCTGGAGGAGCTGACGACCGCCGTGCGCGGCGCCGGCGCCTTCGTCAACGGGCAGCGGATCAGCAGCGGTTCGCCCGAGCCGGGGGCCGACCTGCGCGTCGCCACCGCACACCCGCTCTACACGAGCGACCACGACAAGGCGGTCCTGGCCCGCCTCGACGTGCCCGGCGTCGCCGCCCGGCCGTGCGGCTCGGCCGGACTCGAGTACCTGAAGGTCGCCCGCGGCGAGATGGACGCCCTTGCGTTCACCTGGCCCTCCGCGTGGGACCACGCGGCCGGACTGCTGCTGGTGGCCGAGGCCGGCGGCGCGCAGACCACCGTCGCCGGCGAGCCTTTCCGGGTGGACCGGGACAACGCGCTGCCGTTCGCGGTCGGCCGGGACCTGGTGACCGCCGAACGGATCCGCGACCTCCTCCGAGGCGAGGCATAGAGCCTCTTGAGCGGGGCGCACTACGCTGGGGCCCCGGGCCTGAGGCCACTACCGCCGGCAGACGAAGGAGTCCGAAGGTGCCGTCGATTCTCGATGCGGTCGTGGTGGGGGCCGGTCCCAACGGACTGACGGCCGCGGTCGAACTGGCCAGACGCGGCTTCTCCGTCGCCCTTTTCGAGGCCGCGGACACGGTCGGCGGCGGAGCCCGCACCGAGGAGCTGACGCTGCCCGGGTTCCGCCACGACCCGTGCTCCGCGGTCCATCCGCTGGGGGCCGGCTCGCCGGTCTTCAAGACGATGCCGCTGGAGCGGTACGGGCTGGAGTGGCTGCACGCCCCGCTGCCGATGGCGCACCCCTTCGACGACGGCGGGGCCGCCGTGCTGTCGCGCTCGGTCGCCGAGACCGCGGCGTCCTTCGGGCCCCGGGACGCCGGTGCGTACCGCCGGCTCGTCGAGCCGTTCCTCGGGCGCTGGGACACCCTGGCGCGGGACTTCATGTCGCTGCCGTCCACGGCACTGCCGCGGGACCCGGTGACGCTGGCCCGGTTCGGGCTGGCCGGACTGCCGCCGTCGACGTGGCTGCTGCGGAGGTTCCGCGACGAGCCCGCCCGGGCGCTGTTCGCCGGGCTGGTCGCCCACGTCATCGCACCGCTCGGCGGGATCGGCACCGGGGCCGTCGGGCTGGTGTTCGCGCTCGCCGCACACGCCGGGGGGTGGCCGATGCCGCGCGGGGGATCGCAGTCCGTCTCGGACGCGCTGGCGGCCTACCTGAGGGACCTCGGCGGGCAGGTGCACACCGGGTTCGAGGTCAAGCGGCTCGACGACCTGCCGCCGGCGCGGGCGTACGTCTTCGACACCTCGCCGACCGCGCTGGCACGGATCGCGCGACTGGGCAACGCGTACGGGAACTACCGGTACGGCGCGAGCGTGTTCAAGATCGACTACGCCCTGTCCGGGCCGGTGCCGTGGACGGCGCCGGAGGCGCGGCGGGCCGGGACCGTGCAGGTCGGGCCGCGGCTGCGGGACATCGACGCGGCGCTGCAGTTGGCCTCCGGGGGGCGGGCGCCGCGCAGCCCGTTCCTGATCACGGCCCAGCCCAGCCTGGTCGATCCGGGGCGGGCGCCGGAGGGCAAGCACGTCTTCTGGGCGTACGGGCACGTGCCGCAGGGGTGGGACGGGGACCTGACCGAGGCGGTGGAACGCCAGCTGGAGCGGTTCGCGCCGGGCTTCCGGGACCTGGTGCTGGCCCGGGCCACGGCCGGGCCGCCGCAGCTGGCCCTGCGCAACCCGAACTACGTCGGCGGGGACATCGCGTGCGGCGCCGCGGCCGGGTTGCAGCTGCTGCTGCGTCCCCGGCTGTCGCTGCGGCCGTACGCGACACCGCACCCGGCCGTGTTCCTGTGCTCCTCGGCGACGCCGCCGGGACCGGGCGTACACGGCATGTCGGGCCACAATGCGGCCAAGGCGGTCTGGCGCCACCTGCGCACCCCCTGACACTGCGGGGCGAGACCAGGCCCAGGGGGTGACCGGGGCGCGGGGTCCGGGGCGCGGCCCCGGGACGGGGACGGCGCCCGTGCGATGCTCGGGGCAGGACGGCGAGGGAGGTCATGGCAGTGGTGGAGATCCGGCTCGTGCAGGGGGACATCACGGAGCAGGCGGTGGACGCGGTCGTCAACGCCGCGAACTCCTCCCTGCTGGGCGGCGGCGGAGTGGACGGCGCGATCCACCGCCGCGGCGGCCCCGGCATCCTCGCCGCCTGCCGGGACCTCCGCGCCTCCCACTACGGCAAGGGCCTCCCCACCGGAGCGGCCGTCGCCACCACCGCCGGCCGCCTCCCCGCCCGCTGGGTGATCCACACCGTCGGCCCGGTCTGGTCCCGCGACGAGGACCGCAGCGCCCTGCTGGCCTCCTGCTACCGCGAATCCCTCCGCGTCGCCGACGAACTGGGCGCCCGTACCGTCGCCTTCCCTGCCATCTCCACCGGCATCTACGGCTGGCCCATGGACGACGGCGCCCGCATCGCCGTCGACACCGTCAGGTCCGTCCGCACCACCGTCGAAGAGGTGCGCTTCGTCCTCTTCGACGCCGCCGCACACGCCGCCTTCACCAGCGCCGTCGGCTGACGCACGGCCGCCCCGGCACCCCCGGACGTACGCTGGAGGAGACCCGTGTCCCGCCCCGCGGGAGCCGAGCGGAGGTGTTGGTGTGACCGCAGCGCCGATTTCCCGTGGGCGGGGCGCCGCCGTCTGGGAGCCGGAGACCGTGACGGCCGAGCCGTACAACGCCCAGACGCCGGCCGCCGCACTCGCCGAGGCCGTCACCCCGGTGAGCGCTCTCTTCGTACGCGACCACTTCGGCGTCCCCGAGGTCCCGCCCGGCGGCTGGACGGTGGAGATCGGCGGCGCGGCGGCCGCCCCGTTCACCCTCCGGTACGCGGAGCTGCTCGGCATGCCGCACCGCGAGCTGGACGTACTCCTGGAGTGTGCGGGCAACGGACGGGCCCTGATGTCGCCCCGCCCGCCGGGTCTCGCCTGGGACCAGCGGGCGGTCGGCTGCGCGCGGTTCGCGGGGGTGCCGTTCGCGGAAATCGCCGCCCGGGCCCGCTTCGACGCCCGGACCGCCGAGGTCGTCTTCACCGGCGCCGACGCAGGTACCGTACGAGGCCGCCGCACCCCGTTCGCCCGCAGCCTGCCCCTCGACGCGGCCTGCCACCCCGACACCCTGCTCGCCACCCGCATGAACGGGGAGCCGCTCGCGCCCCGGCACGGCGCCCCGGTCCGCCTGGTGGTTCCCGGCCGGTACGCGGTTGCCGACGTGAAGTGGCTGGCCGGCGCGCACGCCGTGACCGAGCCGTTCACCGGGGTGTTCCAGACCGAGGACTACCGGTACGAGGACTCCCGCGGGATGCCCGACGGGCCCGTCACCACCCTCCGCGTCAAGTCCCTGATCACCGCGCCCGAACCGGACGAGGACCTGCGGCGCGGCCGCGAGACCGTCGTCACCGGCAAGGCCTGGTCGGGCGGCGGCGTCCCGGTCCGCCGGGTGCAGGTCCGGGCCCGCTACGCGGGCGACCCGGGCGAGGGCGGCGACGGCATCGGCGGCAATGGCGGGACCGCGGACACCGCCTGGCAGGACGCCGTGCTCGAAGCCCCCGCCGGGCCGTACGCCTGGACCGCCTGGTCCTGCCGCTGGACGCCCCGCCGGCCCGGCCCCTACACCCTGCAGTCCCGCGCCACCGACGCCCGCGGCGACAGCCAGCCGGACCGTGCGCCCTGGAACGCGCACGGGTACGGCTGCAACCCCGTGGCCCGCGTGGACGTGGTCGTCGTCTGAAGGACCGGTGACCCGAGGTGACGGAGATCGAGATCATGACCACCGCCTCCCTCGGCGACACCAGCTACCTCCTGGTCAGCGGTGACGAGGCGGCGGTGGTGGACCCGCAGCGCGACAGCTGGGAGCTGGCGGAGTCCTGCACCGCCCGCGGCGTGCGCATCCGGTACGCGCTGGAGACGCACGTCCACAACGACTACGTCTCCGGGGCGATGGAGCTCCGCGCGGCGACCGGCGCGGTCATCGCGGGCCCGGCCCGCGCCCCGTACGCCTTCGACCACCTCGGGCTCGCCGAGGACGACGAGATCCGGATCGGCGACGCGACCGTACGGGCCATGGAGACGCCGGGTCACACCGCGGAGCACACGTCGTACCTGCTGTTCGACGGCGATGCCGGCGGCGAGGGCAGGGAGCCGGAACCGGTCGCGGTGTTCACCGGAGGCAGCCTGCTCGTCGGTACCGCGGGGCGCACCGACCTGTCCGGCGAGCACCGTACGGAGGAGCTGGCGCGCGCCCAGTTCCGTTCGCTGCGGCGGCTCGCGCTGCTGCCCGATGCGACGCGGGTGCTGCCGACGCACGGGGCGGGCAGCTCGTGTTCGGCCGGGGCGGCCGGCGGGGAGCGGACCAGCACCCTCGGTGCCGAGCGGCGCACGAATCCGGCGCTCGCCGGGGACGAGGAGGCGTTCGTCCACGGCCGGATGGCCGGGCTGCCGCCGTACCCGGCGTACTACCACCACATGGCGCCGGTGAACCGGGCCGGGCCGCGGGTGCTCGGCGGCCTGCCCGAGCCGCGGCCGCTCACGCCGGTGGTGGTCGAGGGGCTGGCCGGGGGCGGGGCGCAGATCGTCGACGGGCGGGACCGGGTGGCGTTCGCCGCCGGGCACCTGCCGGGGGCGGTGTGCGAGGAGCTGGACGAGCGGTTCGCGGGGCTGGTGGCGGAGGTGGTGCCGTTCGGGGCGCGGCTGGTGCTGGTGGTGCCGGAACCGGAGGCGGCCGCGGCGCGGGAGGCGGTGCGGCAGCTGCTGCGGATCGGGTACGAGGACGTGGCCGGGTGGCTGGCGGGGGGTGTCGGGGCGTGGGTGGCGGCGGGGCGGTTGCTGCGGTCCTTCCGGACGGCGCCGGCGGCTTCGCTGGCGGGGCGGCTCGACGGGCGGCTGGTGCTCGACGTCCGGCCGACGCGGCCGGAAGGGGGCGTACCGGGGACCGTGCACGTTCCGCTGCCCGACCTGCCGCGTCGCCTCGGGGCGCTGCCCCGCGACCGTGAGATCTGGACCGTCTGCGGAACGGGGCGCCGGGCGATGATCGCCGCCAGCCTGCTCCACCGGGCCGGGCTTCCCGTGACGGCCCTCACCCCCGGCGGCGTCTCCGCCCTCCTCTGACTCCGTGGGCCCGGTGCCCGGCGGGGAAGATCCAGCCCGTCCAGGGGGTACCTCCCAGCCCCCTGGGGCTGGGCGGGTCTGAGGACCGGGGTCCGGGGCGGAGCCCCGATCTTCGAGCCGCGCCGTGCGAAGTCAGGGCCGCTCGGGGCCGTCGTGGCGGGTACGGCCGTACGCGTACAGCGCGGCGGCCAGTACGGACAGCGCGCACCACGCCCCCAGCCCCACTCCGATCCAACCGAGCACACTCATCGCCGCCCCTCACCAGCCCAGGCCGCCGTGGTCCCGAGGACCACATACCCGGACACGGGGCGCCTCAAGTCCCGACGCCCCGCCCCGGCCCGAAGGGGCAGCCCGGCTCCGACGGCCCGGCCCGCCCGAAGGGGCAGCCCGCCCCGCCCGGAAGACGCAAAAACCCCCGCCCGGCAGCCCGGGCAGGGGTTCTCGCACCAGCTCAGAGCACGTCGGCCGCGATGTTGCGCGCGACCTGCTCCAGCAGCGGCCCCGCGTTCGCGATGCACTTCGCCGTGTCCGGCTCGATCTCCGTGAGCGGGTAGGCCCGCCGGATCCCGGCCTCCTGGAGCGCGGACTGCGGCAGGGCCAGCCGGCCGCAGACCGCCACGACCTCCTTGCCGGCAGCCCGGGCCGCCGCCGCCACACCGGCCGGCGCCTTCCCGTGCAGCGTCTGCTCGTCGAGCGAGCCCTCGCCGGTGATGACCAGCGTCGCTCGCTCCAGCGCCGGCGCGAACCCCAGCACGTCGAGCATCAGCTCGATGCCCGGCCGGAAGCTCGCACCCAGCCCGACCAGCGCGCCGTACCCGATCCCGCCCGCACCACCGGCACCCGGCGCGACCGCGCACTCCGCGGCCTTCGGCCCGATCGCCTTCTCCAGCACGGTCGCGTAGTGCGCGAGCGCCGCATCGAGCGCCGCCACGTCCTCGGGCGTGGCGCCCTTCTGCGGGCCGTACACCGCCGGCGCGCCCTTGGGGCCGGTCAGCGGGTTGTCGACGTCGCTCGCCAGCACCAGCTCGACCTCGGCGAAACGCGGGTCGAGGCCGGACAGGTCCGCGGAGGCCAGGCCGGCGAGGGGACCGCCGCCCGGTGCCACCGGCTCGCCGTCGGCGTCCAGGAAGACCGCGCCCAGCGCCGCCAGCATGCCCGCGCCGCCGTCGGTGGTGGCGCTGCCGCCGACCCCGAACACGATCGTCGTGGCACCCGCGTCCAGTGCCGCCCGCAGCAGCTCGCCCGAGCCGTACGTGGTCGCGGTCAGCGGAGCGAAGACGCCCTGGGGGAGCAGCTGGAGCCCGGAGGCCTCCGCCATCTCCACCACCGCGGTGCCGTCGCGCAGTGCGAACGCGGCCGTGACCTGCTCGCCGAGCGGGCCGGTGACCCGTACCTCCCGGCGCTCGAAGCCGGCCGCCACGGCGGCGGCGACGGTGCCGTCCCCGCCGTCCGCCACGGGGAGGGTCTCCACCTCCACCCCGGGTACGGCGGCCTTCAGCCCGGCCGTCACCCGCTCCGCGACCTGCACGGCCGTGAGCGAGCCCTTGAATTTGTCCGCGGCGATGAGTACGCGCGCGGCCTCAGTTACTGCTCCGTCCGTCACCTTGCTGATCCCTTGCTATCGAACGTGCAGTCGCGCCACCCCGAGCCTATCCGGAGGATCCTCCTATGCCCATGGGTGCCCTGGATCACACCCGGCGCGCCACGCCGGAAAATCCTGATATTCACCCTCATAGTGGGGCGGCATGACGACGGAATCACTGGACCAGCCTTCCGGCTCCGCCCCGGCCCCCGGCCCCGGCGGCGCCGGAGCCCCCGCCGCCGACAGCCCGCCCGACCGGGCGGTGGTCGCGACCGGGATCGCGGTGGTGCTGGCCGTGGTCGCCTGGGCCGCACTCGGCAAGGAGTCCTTCGACTCGGCGTCGAGCACCGCCCTGAAGTGGGTCCTCGACAACTTCGCCTGGCTCTTCGTGATCGCCGCCGACCTGTTCCTCGTCATGTGCGTGGTCCTCGCCGCCGGCCGGTACGGGCGGATCCGGCTGGGCGCGGACGACTCCGAACCGGAGTTCACCACCGGCTCCTGGATCGCCATGATGTTCAGCGCCGGCATGGGCATCGGCCTGATGTTCTACGGAGTGGGGGAGCCGCTCACCCACTACCTCAGCCCGCCCCCGGCCACCGGCGCCGAGCCCGGCACCGGCGCCGCGGCCCGGTCGGCCATGGAGTACTCCTTCTTCCACTGGACCCTCACCCCCTGGGCGATCTACGGAATCGTCGGCCTCGCCCTGGCCTACGCCACCTTCCGCAAGCGCCGCGGCAACCGCCTCAGCTCCGCGTTCGTCCCCCTCCTGGGCGCCCGCCGGGCCGACGGCTGGCAGGGCCGGGCCATCGACCTGCTCGCCGTGTTCGCGACCGTCTTCGGCACCGCCACCAGCCTGGGCCTGGGCACCCTCCAGGTCGCCGAGGGCCTGAACATCACCGCCGGCGTCGAGGACTCCACCGCCGGCCGGCTCGTCATCATCGGCGCGCTCTCCGCCGCCTTCGTGCTCTCCGCCTTCTCCGGTCTGCACAAGGGCGTCAAATGGCTGTCGACGATCAACATCTTCCTCGCCGCCGCCCTGATGCTCTTCGTCTTCGTCCTCGGCCCGACGGTCTACGTGCTCGACGTCATCCCCGCGAGCATCGGCGGCTACCTGCACGAGCTGATCCCCATGGCCAGCCGCACCGGGGCCTTCACCGACCCCGCCTGGCTCGGCGCCTGGACGATCTTCTACTGGGCGTGGTGGCTGTCCTGGGCGCCGTTCGTCGGCACCTTCATCGCCCGGATCTCCCGCGGCCGGACCATCCGCGAGTTCCTCATCGGCGTCCTGCTGGTGCCCAGCGGCGCCACCGTCGTCTGGTTCTGCGTGATGGGCGGCACCGCGATCCGCCTCGACTCCACCGGCGCCGCCGACCTCGCCGCCAAGGTCAAGGACGGCGCCGAGGCCTCCCTCTTCGCGATGCTCGACGCGCTGCCGCTCGGCACCGCCACCTCGTGGGTCGCGATGGTCCTCGTCATGACCTACTTCGTGACCAGCGCCGACTCCGCATCCCTGGTCATGGGCTCGCTCACCAGCCGCGGCTCCCTGCACCCGCCGACCTGGCTGGTGGTCACCTGGGGCGTGCTCATGGCCGCCGTCGCCGCCGTGCTGCTCGTCGCCGGCGGGCTCAAGTCCCTCCAGACCGCCACCATCCTGGTCGCCCTGCCCTTCGTGGTCGTCATGCTGGCGCTGTGCTGGGCGCTCGTCACGGAACTGCGGGCCGACCCGGGTGCCGGGCCCGCCCGCCACCACCCCCTGCACGGGCTGCGCGACGCGGTCCGCGCCATGGTCGGCGAAGCCGTCACCGAGCACAGGGCGCCCCGCCACCCCCGCCTGCGCCGGGCCGCCGAAGCCCGCCGCGACCGCGACGACGCGGGCGGAACCCCGAGCGCATGACCGGCCGCCCCGACGACGACGGCACCCCCGCCGCCGGATCCCCCGCCCCCGGTACGCTCGCCGACCGGATTCTCGGCGGCTGGCTCGGCCGGATCGCCGGGAACATGCTCGGCAAGCCCGTCGAGCAGGGCGAGCACTGGACCCGCAGCCGCATCGACGCCTACCTGCGGCGGGCCGGCGCCCTCCCGCTCACCGGCTACCTGCCCCCGCCGGCCGCCCTCGACCCGCCGCCCGCACCCGGCGAGTTCCAGCTGCGCCCCGAGTGGCCGCAGTGCGTGCGCGGCGCCGTGCACGGCAGCTGCCGGGACGACGACGTGGACTGGTCGCTGCTCGCCCTGCGGCTGCTGGAAACCCACGGCCCGCAGTTCACCACCGAGCAGGCCGGCGAGAACTGGCTGCTCGGCCTGCCCTACCTGCAGACGTTCACCGCCGAACGCGTCGCCTACCGCAACCTCGCCAACGGTCTGCGCCCGCCCCTGACCGCCACCTACGACAACCCGTACCAGGAATGGATCGGCGCCCTCATCCGGGCCGACGTCTACGGCTGGACCTCGCCCGGCGACCCGCGCCGCGCCGCCGCCCTGGCCCGCCGCGACGCCGTGCTCTCCCACACCGGCAACGGGGTGTACGCCGCGATGTGGGCCGCCGCGACCATCGCCGCCGCCTTCACCGCCGCCGGCCCGCGCGACGCCGTCGAGGCGGGTCTGTCCCGCATCCCCGGCGGCAGCCGGCTCGCCCGCACGGTCCGCCGGGTGGTCTCCCGGTACGAGGCGGGCATCGGCTGGGAGGGCACCCTCGCCGAACTGGAGGAGGAGAGCGCCGGCCTCGGCTGGATCCACGCCGTCCCCAACGCCGGAGTGATCACCGCCGGGCTCCTGTACGGCGAGGGCGACTTCACCCGCACTCTGGAACTCACCGTCCGCGCCGGCCTCGACACCGACTCCAACGGCGCCACCGCCGGTTCCGTCGCCGGCGTCCTGTGCGGCGCCTCCCGCATCCCCGGCCAGTGGACCGGCCCCCTCGCCGACCGGGTCCGCAGCGCCGTCGCCGGTTTCGACGGCGCCTCCATCCGCCAACTGGCCGCCCGTACGGTCCTCCTGGCGGCGGAAGCACCCCCTAGGCTGTGCCGACGTGACGACCTCTGAGGACTACACCGCGTACATCGCGAGCCTGCCCCGGGTGCTGGCCGGGGCCGCCGCCCTCTACCGCGACGACGAGGGGCGCGTGCTGCTCGTCGAGCCCAACTACCGGGCAGGCTGGGCGCTGCCCGGCGGCACCGTCGAGTCCGACGGCGACGAGACGCCCCGGCAGGCCGCCCGCCGCGAGAGCGCCGAGGAGATCGGGCTGGACCTGCCGCTGGGCCGGCTGCTGGCCGTGGACTGGGTGCCCGGCGCCGACCGTCCGCCGCTCGTCGCGTACGTCTACGACGGCGGGGTGCTGAACGCCGGCCAGTTCGCCTCGATCACCCTCCAGGAGGAGGAGCTGCTGTCCTGGCGCCTCGTCCCGCGCGCCGAGCTCGCCGACTACCTCCCCGCCCAGCTGGCCACCCGGATCGCCTCGGCGTACGACGTACTGGAGAGCGGGGCCGGCACCGCCGAGCTGGAGAACGGCCAACCGGCCCACTGACCCGCCCCCGACCGGTTCACCCCCGTTTCGGACTCCCGGCGCCCGGGGACACTGCGCGGCGGAAGGGAGCGCGATGACCTGGCTCGGTTGGGAAAGCCTCGGGGGAACACTGACGAGCGGACCGGGGGTGTCGTCCTGGTCGCGCGGACGGCTCGACACCTTCGTCCGCGGCACCGATTCCGCCCTGTGGCACAAGTGGTTCGACAACGGCTGGTCGGGCTGGGAGAGCCTGGGCGGAGTGCTGACCTCCGAACCGGCCGCCGTCTCCTGGGCCTCCGGCCGCATCGACGTGTTCGTCCGCGGCACGGACTCGGCGCTGTGGCACAAGTGGTTCGACAACGGGTGGTCGGGCTGGGAGAGCCTCGGCGGCGTGCTCACGTCCGCCCCCGCCGCCGCGAGCTGGAACAACGGCCGGCTCGACGTGTTCGTCCGCGGCACCGACGCGGCGCTGTGGCACAAGTGGTTCGACAACGGCTGGTCCGGCTGGGAGCGGCTGGGCGGGGTCCTCACCTCCGCCCCCACCGCCGTCTCCTGGGCCTCCGGCCGCATCGACGTCTTCGCCACCGGCAGCGACTCGGCGCTGTGGCACAAGTGGTTCGACAACGGCTGGTCCGGCTGGGAGAGCCTCGGCGGCTTCCTCACGTCCGCCCCCACCGCGGCCAGCTGGCGCAGCGGCCGGCTCGACGTCTTCGCCACCGGCGGCGATTCGGCGCTGTGGCACAAGTGGTTCGACAACGGCTGGTCGGGCTGGGAGAGCCTCGGCGGCACCCTCACCACCGCCCCCGCCGCCGTCTCCTGGGACGACAACCGCATCGACGTCTTCGCCGGTGGCACCGACAGCGCCATGTGGCACCGCTGGTGGGACCTCGTCCCGACGGTCCGGCTGCACGCCAAGATCCTCACCGCGCCGAACGTGCCCGTCGCCACCGCCGTCCAGCGCATGCGCGACGTCTACGCGAACGCCGGCATCGCCGTCACCCTCGCCTCGACCGAGAACCTGAACCTGCCGGCCCTCGACGACGTCGACGTCGGCGAGTGCCGCCTCGGCCAGACCACCGCCGAACAGAACCAGCTGTTCGGCAACCGCAACAACGCCGGCGCGAACGACGTGGTCGTGTACTTCGTCCGGTCCACCAACCCGCCGTTCAACGGCTGCGCCGCGCACCCCGCCGGCCGGCCGGGAGCCGTCGTCGCCCAGGGCGCCACGCAGTGGACCCTCGGCCACGAGGTCGGGCACGTCCTGGGGCTGCGGCACGTCGACGACAACGACCGGCTGATGACCGGCAACGGCACGGCGAACATCACCAACCCGCCGCCCGACCTGATCGCGAGCGAACGCCAGACCATGCTCGCCAGCCCCTTCAGCCAGGACGTCTAGGAGGCCGACGTGACCGTGACCATGGAGACCGTCCGGCAGGCCCTCGAACCCGAGGAGCCCGACTACGCCGCGGCCGCCCGGCTGGGCCCCGGCAGCCTGCCGCACCTCAGGGAGCTGGCCCGCGGCGCCGACCTGATGCTCGCCACCAAGGCCGTGTACGCCGCCAGCCTGCTCGACGGGGACCAAGGCGGCGACGTGGTCGAGGGCGCGGCCCGCAGCGGCGAACCGCTGCTGCGGGTGGCCGCCGCCGGGGCGGCCGTGAACCTGCCCGCCGAGGCCGCCGTCGGCGTACTGGGCGAGCTGGTCGCCGACCCCGACCCGGGGGTCCGCAAGGTCGCCTGGAACTCCGTACCGCCGGACGCCCCGCCGGAGCTGGTGTCCCGGCTGCGGACGGCCGAGGAGTCCGCGGCGCCGCCCGCCGCCCCCCGGGAGATTGGTGCGGAGCCGGGCCCGCAGACCCTGCTGTACTCGCCGATGCCCGGCGAGCGGCCCGGCGGGGCCGGGCTGATGCCCGGCGAGGACCCCGCGGGCGGGGACGGCCTGATGCCCGGCGAGCGGGCCGGCGGGGCCGAGGGTGCGGACCGTCCCGCGCCCGGGCTCATGCCGGGGGAGAAGCCTCCGCGGCCGTGACCCGGCCGGCGCCCCGCCCGTCCGCGGCCGGGGCGCCGACCGGGGTCAGAACAGCGCGTCGGGGCCGGCCGCCGGCTCCCGGCCGCTCTCGAACGCGAGCAGCCGCACCTTGCGGTCCAGACCGCCGCCGTAGCCGGTCATGCTGCCCGAGGAGCCGATGACCCGGTGGCAGGGCACGATGATCCCGACCGGGTTCTTGCCGTTGGCCAGGCCGACCGCCCGGGACGCGCCCGGCTTGCCGAGCCGCGCGGCCAGCTCCCCGTACGACCAGGTCTCGCCGTAGGGGATCCGCACCAGCTGGTCCCAGACGCTGCGCTGGAACTCGGTGCCGTCCAGCCGCAGCGGCAGGTCGAAGGACTTGCGCTCGCCGGCGAAGTACGCGGCGAGCTGCCGCACCACCTCCGGGAACGGCTCCTCCTCCGGTGCCGCCCGCGGCCCGAACGTCTCCTCGGCCGGCCGGTGCCGCTGCCCGGTCATGTAGAGCCCGCTGAGCACCCCCTCGGTCGCGACCAGCGTGAGCGGGCCGTACGGGCTGTCGATGACGGTGTGCTGTCGTTCCATGACGCTGCTTCTCTCCGGTCGGGGGAGGTCGGGGGGTGGTGAGGAGGGGGCGGTGCGGGTGGTCAGGCGGGCATGAGGTTGACCGGGTGGTCGTCCGTCGCCCACAGGTGCTGGACGGCGTACGCGCGCCAAGGGCGCCAGGCGGCCGCCCGGGCGGTCAGCGCGGCGGGGGTGTGCGGCAGGCCCAGGCCCTGGGCGGCCCGGCGGATCCCCAGGTCGGAGGGGAGGAACGCGTCCGGATCGCCCAGGGCGCGCATCGCGATCACCTCCACCGTCCACGGGCCGAACCCGGGCAATCCCGACAGCCGCTCCCGGGCCAGCTCCCAGTCGCTGTCGATGCCCAGCGGGAGCGAGCCGTCCGCGAGGGCACCGACCAGGGTGGTCAGCGTCGCGCGGCGGCTGCGCGGCAGGGCCAGCGCCTCCGGGTCGAGCGCGGCCAGCTCCGCCATCGACGGGAACAGCCGGGTCAGGCCGCCCTCCGGGTCCTCCACGCGTTCCCCGTGCGCCACGACCAGGCGCGCCGCGTGCGTACGGGCCGCCGCCGTGGACACCTGCTGCCCGAGCACCGCGCGTACGGCGAACTCGGCCGCGTCCACGGTGCGCGGGACCCGCCGGCCCGGGGCCTTCGCCACCAGCGGGGCCAGTAGCGGGTCCGCGGCCAGCAGCTCGTCCACGGCGGCCGGGTCGGCGTCCAGGTCGAGCAGCCAGCGGCAGCGGCTGATGGCGATCGTCAGGTCGCGCAGGTCGGTCAGGGCGAGCCGGCACTCCACGTACCCGGGGCGAGGGGCGAGCGCAGCGATCCCGGTGCCGTAGGGGAGGCGCAGGGTGCGGCGGTAGGCGCCGTCGCGCCACTCCTCGACGCCGGGCACGGCCGTCGCGGCCAGGTGCCCGAACAGGTTGTCGGGGTGCAGCGGGGCCCGGTACGGCAGGCGCAGCGTGAGGACACCGGGGGTCTGCGGGCCGGCCCCGGGGCCGCGGGCGGCGCGGGTCCGCAGCTCGGTCGGGGAGAGCGCGAACACCTCGCGGACCGTGTCGTTGAACGTCCGGATCGAGGAGAAGCCGGCGGCGAACGCGACGTCGGCCATCGGCAGCGCGGAGGTCTCGATGAGCAGCCGCGCGGTCTGGGCGCGCTGGGCGCGGGCCAGGGCGAGCGGCCCGGCCCCCAGCTCGGCGTTCAGCTGGCGCTCGATCTGGCGCGCGGAGTAGCCGAGCCGGGTGGCGAGGCCCTGGACCCCTTCCCGGTCCACGACCCCGTCCCGGATGAGGCGCATGGCCCGAGCCACGCTGTCGGCGCGGGCGTTCCACTCCGGGGAGCCGGGGCTGGTGTCGGGCCGGCACCGCTTGCACGCCCGGAACCCGGCCTGCTGGCAGGCGGCCGCGCTGGGCAGGAAGGTCATGTTCTCGACCTTCGGGGGTACGGCGGGGCAGCTGGGCCGGCAGTAGATCCGCGTGGTCAGCACGGCGGTGAAGAACCAGCCGTCGAACCGGGAGTCCTTCGACTGCACGGCCCGGACGCAGCGCTCGGTATCGGTGTGCATGCCTCCAGGATCCGGCACGCGACTGCCTCCGGCTGGCGGTTTTCCGACATCGAGATTTCCGTCCCCTGTCCCGTCACCGGTACGCCCCGCAGGGCGCAGGGTCCGGCAGGGGGAGAAACCCGAGCCCGTCCGGCGATTGAGGACCGGGGGTCCGGGGGCGGAGCCCCTGCCGTGCGGGGACCCGCTCATGCGAAGGGCCCCGGACACCTGTCGGTGTCCGGGGCCCTCGGCGTTGCGACTAGCGGAGCTCGGAGGCACGGGCCTCGCGGCGGTTGTTGCGGAACGTGTTCGCCCGCCGCGTGGTCGCGAAGAGCGGGATCGTCGCCGCCATCGCGATCTGCAGCGCGCACCCGGTCTGCAGGAGCATCTGGCCGCCCGGCGCGTCGAACGCCCAGGCCGCCAGCAGCCCCATCGCACCGACGATCCAGCTGAGCATCGCCACCGCGAGGACGCCCCGCGGCTTCGGGTACTCGACCCGACTCACCATCAGCCAGGCGACACCGACGATCGCCAGCAGCGTCGGCACGAACGGCAGCTCCAGCAGCACGATCGAGACGACCGTCAGCGCACCGAACGGGCTCGGCATGCCCTGGAACATGCCGTCCTTCATCGTCACGCAGCTGAATCTCGCGAGCCGCAGGACCACGGCCAGCAGCACCACGATCGCGGCCAGGGCCGACATCTTCTGGTGCGCGTCGTCGGCGACCATGCCGTAGACCAGCACGAAGTACGCCGGCGCCAGGCCGAAGCTGATCAGGTCGGACAGGTTGTCCAGCTCCGCGCCCATCGGCGAACTGCGCAGCTTCCGCGCCACGAGCCCGTCGAACAGGTCGAAGACGGCGGCGAGCAGCATCAGTATCACCGCGGTGGCGGCGCTGTGACGCGCCATGCCCGACTCGCCACTGCCCGTGAGGTGCGGGATGAGGATTCCGGTGGTGGTGAAGTACACCGCCATGAATCCGCAGGTCGCGTTGCCGAGGGTGAGGGTGTCGGCTATCGACAGCCGCAGCGAGAGGGGCATCTCCTCGCCGTCGGTCTCCTCCTCGGCCGCCGGGACCCAGTCCGCCTTCGGCTGTGAATGAGTCTCGGGATCAGTCACGGTCAATTCGAGTCACTCCCGCCGTGGTGGCCTGACCGACCTCGACCGCGACCTCGACACCCTCCGGGAGGTAGATGTCGACGCGCGAGCCGAAGCGGATCAGACCGATCCGTTCGCCCTGTTCCACCTTGGTGCCCGCGGGCACGTACGGGACGATGCGGCGGGCGACAGCACCCGCGATCTGCACCATCTCGATGTCTCCGAGCTCGGTGTCGAAGTGCCAGACAACGCGCTCGTTGTTCTCGCTCTCCTTGTTGAACGCCGGGACGAACCCGCCGGGGATGTGCTCGACCGACGTCACCGTGCCCGCCAGGGGCGCGCGGTTGACGTGGACGTTCAGCGGGCTCATGAAGATCGCGACCCGCGTCCGTCCGTCCTTCCACGGCATGATGCTCTGCACCACGCCGTCGGCCGGCGAGATGACACGGCCCTGGGCGATCTCGCGCTCGGGGTCGCGGAAGAACCACAGCATGCCCGCCGCGAGAGCGGTGGTGGGCAGGGCTGCGGCGGCCCAGCGCCCGGACTTGCGGGCCCGGACCAGGCTGAGCGCCGCGGTGGCGACGGTCGGCAGAAGCCACGGCGATGCTCCGCGCGCGAGGCGTACGCCGGCGAGGCTGTCTCGGTGTGCAGAGGTTTGGCTGTGGGGCATGGAAGACCTTCGTAGCGGGTGGTTGCCGCGCCGTAAAAGGGGGGACGGGACGGCGGCTGTACTGGAATGCTATCGGTTGCGCGCAACAACTGGGCAAGCCAGAAGCCGAGTCGGTGGCCCGAAGCCGGTGACAGGGTGTGACCCTTTACGCGGACTTTCCGCTACAAAAGGGACTTTCAGCCCTGGAGCTTGTACTCCTCAAGCAGGCGTCGCCCGATGATCATTTTCTGGATCTCGGCGGTTCCTTCGCCGATCAGCAGCATCGGCGCCTCCCGGTAGAGCCGCTCGATCTCGTACTCCTTCGAGAAGCCGTAACCGCCGTGGATGCGGAAGGCGTCCTCCACGACCTCCTTGCAGTACTCGGAGGCGAGGTACTTCGCCATCCCCGCTTCGAGGTCGTTTCGTTCTCCGGAGTCCTTTTTGCGTGCTGCGTTGACCATCATGGCATGAGCGGCCTCGACCTTGGTAGCCATCTCGGCCAGCTTGAACTGGATTGCCTGGTGCTGGGCGATCGGCTTGCCGAAAGTGTGACGTTGCTGGGCATACGAGACACCCAGCTCGAACGCACGCTGAGCGACGCCGCAGCCACGGGCCGCCACGTTCACGCGGCCGACCTCCACGCCGTCCATCATTTGGTAAAACCCTCGGCCGGTGACCCCGCCCAGGACCCGATTGGCCGGAATGCGCAGTCCGTCCATGATGAGTTCGGTCGTGTCGACGCCCTTGTAACCCATCTTGTCGATCTTGCCCGGGATGGTCAGGCCCGGACGGACCTCACCGAAGCCCGGCTCCTTCTCGACGAGGAAGGTCGTCATCGACTTGTGGGGCGCCGTGCCCTCCGGGTGTCCTTCGTCACTCCGGACCAGAACGGCCACCAGGGTGGAGCTGCCGCCGTTCGTCAGCCACATCTTCTGGCCGTTCAGGACGTACTCGTCGCCGTCCTTGACCGCCTTCGACGTGATCGCCGACACATCCGAGCCCAGGCCCGGCTCCGACATCGAGAAGGCGCCGCGCACCTCGCCCAGCGCCATGCGGGGCAGGAAGTGGTCCTTCTGCTCCTGGGTGCCGTGCTGCTTGAGCATGTACGCCACGATGAAGTGGGTGTTGATGATGCCCGACACGGACATCCAGCCGCGCGCGATCTCCTCCACGCACAGTGCGTAGGTGAGCAGCGACTCACCGAGACCGCCGTACTCCTCGGGGATCATCAGCCCGAAGAGACCGAGCTCCTTGAGCCCGTCCACGATCTGCTGCGGGTACTCGTCCTTGTGTTCCAGCGCGGTCGCGACCGGGATGATCTCCTTGTCGACGAACTCGCGGACGGTCTTGAGGATCTCCTGCTGGACGTCGGTCAGTCCGGCGGTCTGGGCGAGTCGTGCCATGGCTACTTCCCCTGTTCCTTCAGCTGGGGCCGGCCGGGCTGCTCGCCGCCGCGCTCCTTGATGTACGTCTCGGTCGGCACCATCACCTTGCGCCGGAAGACGCAGACGAGGGTGCCGTCCTGCTTGTAGCCCTTGGTCTCGACGTAGACGATGCCGCGGTCGTTCTTCGACTTCGACGGGGTCTTGTCGAGGACCGTGGTCTCGCCGTAGATCGTGTCGCCGTGGAAGGTCGGCGCCACGTGCCGCAGCGACTCGATCTCCAGGTTGGCGATGGCCTTGCCGGAGACGTCCGGGACGGACATGCCCAGCAGCAGCGAGTAGATGTAGTTGCCCACCACCACGTTCTTGCCGAAGTCCGTGGTGTTCTCCGCGTAGTTCACGTCCATGTGCAGCGGGTGGTGGTTCATGGTCAGCAGGCAGAAGAGGTGGTCGTCGTACTCCGTGACCGTCTTCCCGGGCCAGTGCTTGTAGACCGCGCCGACCTCGAACTCTTCGTAGGTGCGTCCGAACTGCACGGCTCAGGCCTCCGGGATCTCGAACTTGGTGGTGCGCTGCATGCCGGCGGCGCGGCCCTTGCCCGCGATGACCAGGGCCATCTTGCGGCTGGCCTCGTCGATCATCTCGTCGCCGAGCATCGCGGAGCCCTTCTTGCCGCCCGCCTCGGAGGTGCACCAGTCGTAGGCGTCGAGGATCAGCTCGGCGTGGTCGTAGTCGTCCTGCGAGGGGGAGAAGACCTCGTTGGCCGCGTCGACCTGGCCGGGGTGCAGCACCCACTTGCCGTCGAAGCCCAGCGCGGCGGCACGGCCGGCGACCTCGCGGTACGCGTCCACGTCGCGGATCTGCAGGAAGGGGCCGTCGATCGCCTGGAGGTCGTGGGTCCGGGCGGCCATCAGGATCCGCATCAGGATGTAGTGGTACGCGTCCGCCGGGTAGCCGGGCGGCTGCATGCCCACGACCAGGGACTTCATGTTGATGGAGGCCATGAAGTCGGCCGGGCCGAAGATGATCGTCTCCAGCCGCGGCGAGGCGGCGGCGATCTCGTCGACGTTGACCAGGCCCTTGGCGTTCTCGATCTGCGCCTCGATGCCGATCTTGCCGACCTCGAAGCCCATGGTCTTCTCGATCTGCGTCAGCAGCAGGTCGAGGGCGATCACCTGCTGGGCGTCCTGGACCTTCGGCAGCATGATGCAGTCGAGGTTCTGGCCGGCGCCCTCGACCACCGTGATCACGTCGCGGTAGGTCCAGTGGGTGGTCCAGTCGTTGACGCGCACGGCCCGGGTCTTGCCCGTCCAGTCGCCGTTGTTCAGCGCGTCGACGATGGTGTGCCGGGCGCCCTCCTTGGCGAGCGGCGCGCAGGCGTCCTCCAGGTCCAGGAACACCTGGTCGGCCGGCAGGCCCTGGGCCTTCTCCAGGAACCGCGGGTTGGAACCCGGGACCGCGAGGCAGGAGCGGCGCGGGCGCAGCCGGTTCACGGGGGAGAGGGGCGTGGTCATGCGGAGACCTCCGTGCTTGCAGACATTTCGAGGGGGTGGAGCTTGTTGGCGGTGCGGATCTCGTCGACGATACGTCCGATGATCTCTGTGATGCCGAAGTCCTTCGGTGTGAACACGGCGGCCACACCGGCGGCCTTGAGTTCCTCGGCATCCGCGTTCGGAATGATGCCTCCGACGATCACGGGGACGTCCGCCGCCCCCGCGTTACGGAGCCGCTCCAGGACGTCGGGCACCAGCGCGCTGTGCGAGCCCGACAGGATCGACAGCCCCACGCAGTGCACGTCCTCGGCCAGCGCGGCCGACGCGATCTGCTCCGGGGTGAGCCGGATGCCCTGGTAGACCACCTCGAACCCGGCGTCGCGGGCCCTCACGGCGATCTGCTCGGCCCCGTTGGAGTGCCCGTCCAGGCCCGGCTTGCCGACCAGCAGCCGCAGCCGGCCGGTGCCCAGGTCCTCGGCGGTGCGGGTGACCTTGGCGCGGACCTCGTGGAGCGGGGTGCCCGGCTCCGCGGTCACGGCGACCGGGGCCGAGGAGACGCCGGTGGGTGCCCGGAACTCGCCGAACACCTCACGCAGCGCCCCCGCCCACTCGCCGGTGGTGACGCCCGCACGCGCACACTCCAGAGTGGCTTCCATGAGGTTCTCGTCGCCCGCCGCGGCCTCCTTGAGACGCTCCAGCGCCTGCCGGGGGGTCGGGAAGACGAACGGGTCGCCGCCGCCCTGCCGGTCCGAGGACTCCTGGCGCTCGGCGCGCCAGCGGCCGATCCGCTCGACGGTCAGCGCCTCCACGGCCGCGTCCACCGTCATGATGGCGCCGTCGAGGTCGGCGGTGAGCGGGTTCTCCTCGCTCTGCTGGTAGCAGTTCACGCCGACGATCTTGTCCTCGCCGGCCTCGATCCGGGCCCGGCGCTCGGCGTGCGAGGAGACCAGCTGCGATTTCAGGTAGCCGGACTCGACGGCCGCCATCGCGCCGCCCATCTCCTGGATCCGGTCGATCTCGGCCAGGCACTCCGTCACCAGGGCGTCGACCTTGGCCTCGATGACGTGCGAGCCGGCGAAGATGTCCTCGTACTCCAGCAGGTCGCTCTCGTGGGCCAGCACCTGCTGGATGCGCAGCGACCACTGCTGGTCCCAGGGCCGGGGCAGGCCCAGCGCCTCGTTCCAGGCGGGCAGCTGCACGGCACGGGCGCGGGCGTCCTTGGAGAGGGTGACCGCCAGCATCTCCAGCACGATCCGCTGGACGTTGTTCTCCGGCTGCGCCTCGGTCAGGCCCAGGGAGTTGACCTGGACGCCGTAGCGGAAGCGGCGCTGCTTGGCGTCCTCGATGCCGTACCGCTCCCGGGTGACCTGGTCCCAGATGCGGCCGAAGGCGCGCATCTTGCACATCTCCTCGATGAAGCGGACGCCCGCGTTCACGAAGAACGAGATGCGGGCGACCACTTCGCCGAACCGCTCGGCGGGCACCTGGCCGGAGTCGCGCACCGAGTCGAGCACCGCGATCGCGGTGGACATCGCGTACGAGATCTCCTGCACCGGCGTGGCTCCGGCCTCCTGCAGGTGGTAGCTGCAGATGTTGATCGGGTTCCACTTCGGGATGTGGCTGACCGTGTACGCGATCATGTCCGTCGTCAGGCGCAGGCTCGGCCCGGGCGGGAAGACGTGCGTCCCGCGGGAGAGGTACTCCTTGACGATGTCGTTCTGCGTGGTGCCCTGGAGTTTGGAGATGTCCGCCCCCTGCTCCTCGGCGGCCACCTGGTAGAGCGCCAGCAGCCACATGGCGGTGGCGTTGATCGTCATCGAGGTGTTCATCTGCTCCAGGGGGATGTCCTGGAACAGCCGCCGCATGTCGCCGAGATGGGAGACCGGCACGCCGACCCGGCCGACCTCGCCGCGGGCGAGGATGTGGTCGGGGTCGTAACCGGTCTGCGTCGGCAGGTCGAACGCGACCGACAGGCCGGTCTGGCCCTTGGCGAGGTTGCGGCGGTACAGCTCGTTGGACGCCTCGGCCGTGGAGTGGCCCGCGTACGTCCGCATGAGCCACGGACGGTCCTTCTGACGCTCTGTCATCTCAGGCGATCCTCAAGGGGCTTCGAGGGTTCGGGGGGCTACGGGCTTCAGACGTTGCGGAAGCGGTTGATCGCGTCGAGGTGCTTGGCGCGCAGCTCGTGGTCGCGCACGCCCAGGCCCTCCTCGGGGGCGAGCGCGAGCACGCCGACCTTGCCCTGGTGCGCGTTGCGGTGGACGTCGTACGCGGCCTGGCCGGTCTCCTCCAGGGAGTAGACCTTGGAGAGGGTGGGGTGGATCTTGCCCTTGGCGATGAGGCGGTTGGCCTCCCAGGCCTCGCGGTAGTTCGCGAAGTGCGAGCCGATGATGCGCTTGAGGGACATCCACAGGTAGCGGTTGTCGTACTCGTGCATGTAGCCCGAGGTGGAGGCGCAGGTGGTGATCGTGCCGCCCTTGCGGGTGACGTAGACGGAGGCGCCGAAGGTCTCGCGGCCGGGGTGCTCGAAGACGATGTCGATGTCCTCGCCGCCGGTCAGCTCGCGGATCTTGGAGCCGAACCGCTTCCACTCGCGCGGGTCCTGGGTCTGCTCGTCCTTCCAGAACTTGTAGCCCTCGGCGTTGCGGTCGATGACCGCCTCGGCGCCCATCTTGCGGCAGATCTCGGCCTTCTCCGGGGAGGAGACGACGCAGATCGGGTTGGCGCCGCCGGCCAGCGCGAACTGGGTGGCGTACGAGCCGAGGCCGCCGCTGGCGCCCCAGATCAGCACGTTGTCGCCCTGCTTCATGCCGGCGCCGTTGCGGGAGACCAGCTGGCGGTAGGCGGTGGAGTTGACCAGACCGGGGGAGGCGGCCTCCTCCCAGCTGAGGTGGCCGGGCTTCGGCATCAGCTGGTTGGACTTGACGAGCGCGATCTCGGCGAGGCCGCCGAAGTTGGTCTCGAAGCCCCAGATGCGCTGCTCGGGGTCGAGCATCGTGTCGTTGTGGCCGTCCGAGGACTCCAGCTCGACGGAGAGGCAGTGCGCGACGACCTCGTCGCCCGGCTTCCAGGCGTTGACGCCGGGGCCGGTGCGCAGGACCACGCCCGCGAGGTCGGAGCCGATGATGTGGTACGGCAGGTCGTGGCGCTTGGTGAGCTCGCTGACCCGGCCGTAGCGCTCCAGGAAGCCGAAGGTGGAGAGCGGCTCGAAGATCGAGGTCCACACCGAGTTGTAGTTGACCGAGGAGGCCATGACGGCGACCAGGGCCTCGCCGGGGCCGAGCTCGGGCACCGGGACCTGGTCCAGGTGCAGCGACTTGCGGGGGTCCTTCTCGCGGGTGGTGAGCCCGGCGAACATCTCCGTCTCGTCCTTGTGCACGGTGATCGCGCGGTAGGACTCGGGGAGCGGCAGGGCCGCGAAGTCGTCGGCCGTAGCGGCCTGCGACTGGATGGCGTCGAGGATGTCCTTCACGGTGGTGCCTCCGGCAAAGGGTGCGTCGAGGGAACGCTGAGGGTGGTCCGGTGGAGGTGTGCCGTCGGTTCGGCGGTGCTGTGGAGCGGTGGTGCAGGAGCGCCGTGGTGGGCGCGCGGGGCCTGGTGACGCAGGCCGTCCGGGGCGCGTTCCGGTGCGTGGTGGCACGGACCGCGGGGACTTCCGGACGGCTTCAACGTATGGCACCCCGTGTCACTCGGCAAGGCACTGCGTGCCAAAAATTTCTCTCATTTGGCGATTGACCTGCGCAGTTGAGCGATGATCGATCAGAGTTACCCGTGAGTAGGGGCAAGCTGGACAAACGGAAGTGGCCGCCCCCACATCGGGAGCGGCCACTGTGACGCTCATCGCGTCGAATGCCGGGTGGTGCAGATGGTGCGGGCTGCTCAGGCCTGCCGGAGCGCCTGCTCGATCGTCCTCATGACCTCGTCCAGCGGGGCGTCCGTACGCGCCACCGCGACCAGCACCTCGCCCTCGGAGCGGACCGCCGCGGGCGCCGGCCCGTGCTCGGGCTCCGGCTCCCCGGCCGGCTCCGCCACGGCCGCGGCCGTGCGCCCGGCCCCGATGCCGCTGCCGAACGTCTTGCGGACGATCCCGAAGGCGTGGTCGAGCTGCGACTCCACGTCGCCCTGCCCGCCGGCCCGCAGCCAGCGCCGCAGCACGTGGTTGTGGGCCGTCACGACCGCCGAGGCCGCCACCTCCGCCAGCAGCGGGTCGTCGTTGCCGTCGTGGTGGTCGTGCTCGTCGAAGTGGGCGAGCAGGTAGCGGGTGAACAGCCGCTCGTAGCGGGCCACCGACGCGATCTCCCGCTCCCGCAGGGTGGGCACCTCGCGGGTCAGCCGGTAGCGCTCCACCGACACCGCGGGGGAGGCCGCGTACATCTTCATGACCTCTTTGATGCCCCGGCACACCGTGTCGAGCGGGTGCTCGGACGCGGGAGCCGCATCCAGCACCGCCTCGGCCCGGGTCAGGGTGTCGTCGTGGTCGGGGAAGATCGCCTCTTCCTTGGAGCGGAAGTGCCGGAAGAACGTCCGGCGGGCCACGCCGGCGGCAGCGGCGATCTCGTCCACCGTCGTCGCCTCGTACCCCTTGGTCGCGAACAGCTCCATCGCGGCGGCGGCGAGCTCACGGCGCATCTTCAGCCGCTGGGCGGCGGCACGGGTCCCCGCGGCGCTCTCCGGGGCGTCGGGCGCGGCGGCGCGGGTGATCTTGGCGGACTGGGACATAAGGCGAACGTACTGCATCGGTGCAGCGGGGCGCGCCTGCGGGGGTGGATGCGGGGGAGGGCCCGCACTGGGCACGGAGTGCTTCTCGGGAGGGTGTGTCCGCCGCGATGAGGGTCCGGCGGACCCGAGCAGCCCTCCCCACGCATCCAGCTCGTGGGCGCCGGGCTCAGCGCCGGGCGTACTCACGGAAACCGCGGCCGGTCTTCCGGCCCAGGCAGCCCGCCGCCACCAGGTGCTCCAGCAGCGGGGACGGGGCCAGGCCCGGGTCGCGGAACTCCTTGTGGAGCACCTTCTCGATGGCCAGGGAGACATCGAGGCCGACCACGTCCAGCAGCTCGAACGGGCCCATCGGGTAGCCGGCGCCCAGCTTCATCGCCGCGTCGATCTCGTCGAGGCTCGCGTAGTGCTCCTCGACCATCTTGATCGCGTTGTTGAGGTACGGGAACAGCAGCGCGTTCACGATGAAGCCGGCCCGGTCCCCGCAGTCCACCGCGTGCTTGCGGACCTTGGCGCAGACCGCGCGGACCGTGGCGTGGACGTCGTCGGCCGTCAGGACGGTACGGACGACCTCGACCAGCTTCATGGCCGGTGCCGGGTTGAAGAAGTGCATGCCGATCACGTCCTGCGGGCGCGAGGTGGCGCGGGCGCAGGCGATCACCGGCAGCGAGGACGTGGTCGTGGCCAGCACCGCGCCCGGCTTGCAGATCTTGTCCAGGGCGGCGAACAGCTCCTGCTTGACCCCGAGGTCCTCGGCGACGGCCTCCACCGCGAGGTCCACCTCGGCGAACGCCTCCAGGGAGCCGGCCGGGGTGATCCGGGCCAGGGTCCCGGTCCGGGCCTCCTCGGTGAGGCGGCCGCGGGAGACGGCGCGGTCCAGGGACTTGGCGATCGCCGCCTTCGCGGCGTCCGCCTTCTCCTGCGAACGCGCCGCGAGCACGACGTCGTAGCCGGCCTGCGCGAAGACCTGTGCGATGCCGCCGGCCATGGTGCCGGATCCGGCCACGCCGACCGTGGACACGGGCCGCCCGGCGGCCGCGGCCGCGTCGGCGGCGGGGGTCCGGGCGTCCGGCACCGTCACGGCGCTGCCCGGGGCCTCGTACGTGTAGAAACCGCGGCCGGACTTGCGGCCGGTCAGCCCCGCCTCGGCGAGGTGGCCCAGGACCGGGGCGGGGGCGTGCAGCCGGTCGCCGGAGGCCGCGTACATGGCCTCCAGGACGGTCCGGGCGGTGTCCACGCCGATCAGGTCGAGCAGCGCCAGCGGGCCCATCGGCAGGCCGCAGCCCAGCCGCATCGCCGCGTCGATGTCCTCGCGGGACGCGTACTTCGCCTCGAACATGGCGGCGGCCTGGTTGAGGTAGCCGAACAGCAGGCCGTCGGCGACGAAGCCCGGCCGGTCGCCGGCGGTGACCGGCTCCTTGCCGAGGTCGCGGGCGAGCGTGGTGACGGCCTCGACGACCGGCGGGGCCGTCAGCACCGAGGAGACCACCTCGACCAGCTTCATCGCCGGCGCAGGGTTGAAGAAGTGCAGGCCGACGACCCGCTCCGGGCGCAGCGACTCGGCGGCGAGCCGGGTCACCGACAGCGCGTTGGTGCCGGTGGCCAGGACGGTGTCCGGGCGCACGATGGCGTCCAGCGCGGTGAAGACCTGCTGCTTGAGCGCGTAGTCCTCCGGAACCACCTCGATCACCAGGTCCGCGTGGGCGGCGGCCTGGAGGTCGGTGAAGGTGCGGAAGCGGGAGAGGACGTCCTGCCGCTCCTGCTCGGTGAGGCGCTCGCGGGTCACGGACCGCGCGGTGGCGGCCTCCAGCGCGGTGACGGCCGTACGGGCGGCGGCCTCGCTGATGTCGATGCCGATGACCTCGCGGCCGGCCACGGCGAGCACCTCGGCGATGCCGGTGCCCATGGTGCCGAGACCGACGACGGCAATGGTGGCGAGGGGACTGGGCGGAGTGGACTGACGGTCCATCGCAGGACTCCAGTGGAAGAAGAGGGTGACGGCTGGGAGCGCGGCGCGCGCAACGCCCGGGGGTGCACGGAAGTGCCGGGCGTACGGAAGGCCGGGATGCAAGCGGGATGCAGGGGTGCACGGGTGCTGCGGAGCACGGATGCAGCGGTGCGGGGGTACGGACACGCGGTCGCGCGGGCGCAGGCGCAGGTCGTACGGGAGCAGGAACGCGGCGGGGCGCGGGGCACGGGCGGGCGTACGGAGTGCCGGGGCAGGCCGTGGCCGGAGCCGGTGTGCCGGTGCGTCCGGCGGAGCGGCAGGGCCCTGTCCCGGGGCCGTGCCGTACGGCGGATGCCGAACCGATCGATCAGCGCTCGGGCGGCTGCGTCACCAGGCCGCGTCGAGCACCCGGTCCCGCGCCGCGGAGTGCGGCGGCAAGGACTCGTTGCTGCGAGATTAACCGGTGGGTAACCGGTTGGCCAGAGGGCGGCCGGAGCGATCTGTGTGATCTGGACCGCGCCGCGCTGTGCCGGCCCTAGGCTGGCCGCGTGGACGACCAACTGGCAGCGCTGGCGGGGCGGGTACGGGCCGAGGCCGGGCGGGACGGGCCGGCCGCGGCCGCGCACTGCGGCCGGCTGCTGGCGGAGGCGGGCCCCGACGAGCTGGCGGCGGCCCTGACCGCCGCCGGGGAACCCCTGTGGGCGCGCGAGGTCGCCGCGTTCCGGCTCGGCTGCGCCGGCGACCGGCGCGCCTTCGAGTCCCTCGTCCTCTTCCTCAACCACCGCGACCCGCCGCGCTGCGCGGCCGCCGCGCACGCCCTGGCGCGGCTGGGCGACCCGCGCACGGCCCGGGCCGCCGCCGCCCTCGCCACCAACGCGCTGCGCACCGCGTACGCCCAGCACCCGGTGCGCCTGCTGGCCGAGCTGCGGGCCCCCGAATCGGCGCCGGCGCTGATCCGCACCCTCGGCCGGCTGCTGGGACCCCACGAGCCGCACTGGCGGGTCGCCCTGGCCTGCGTCGAGGGCCTGGGCGTGCTTGGCGACCCGCGGGCCCGCCCGGTCCTCACCGCCGCCCAGTCCCACCCCAGGCTGGCCACCGCCGCGACGGCCGCACTCCGGCGGCTGACGTGAGGGACCCCTACGCCTCCGGGACCACCGCGAAGGCCTCGACTTCGAGGAGGAGTTCCGGCCGGAAGAGGGCGGCGACCTGGACGGCCGACGAGGCCGGGAGGCGGTCGGCCGGGATGACGGCGTCGCGGGCCGCGCGGACGGCCGGCAGGTGGGCCACGTCCGTGACGAAGTACGTCAGCTTCACCACGTCGTCGAAGGTCGCGCCGGCTGCCGCCAGGCAGCGGTGCAGGTTCGCGAACACCTGGCGGGCCTGGGCGGCCGGGTCGCCGGCGCCCACCACCTCGCCCTGCTCGTCGAACGCGCACTGGCCGGAGACGGCGACGAACCGGCCCGTGCCCCAGACGACGTGGCTGTAGCCGGTGCCGGGGCTGACGCCCGCAGGGGCGGACACCCGGGTCAGATGATCACTGGTCATGTGATCATCCTGCCGGGTCCGCCGCCCCGTGCACCAGGCCGTCGGTGCCGGCGTCCGCTACGACCGGAACCCCAGCAGGCCGTGCAGGGCCGCGCCGCCCGCCGACGGGGCGGCGGCCCGCGTGGCCGGGAGCGGCTTCGGCTCCGGCTGGGCCGGGCAGGACGCCGTACCGCCGGACGGCAGCGCGCCGGTGGTCAGATAGTCCGTCAGATGGCGGTCCAGGCAGGTGTTCCCGCTCAGCGAGACGCCGTGGTTGCCGCCGCCCTCCTCCACCACCAGCGCCGACCCGGCCAGCTTCGCCCGCATCGCCTCCGCGCCCTCGAACGGCGTCGCCGCGTCCTCCGTCGCCTGGAACAGCAGGGCCGGCGGCGCCTCGGTGTTCGCCACGTCCGGTGCCTGCAGCGGACCCGTCTTCCAGAACGCGCACGGTGCGTTGTACCAGGCGTTGTTCCACGTCATGAACGGCGCCTTCGCGTGCGTGGTCCACATGTCCCGCCGCCAGGTCTGCCAGTCCTGCGGCCAGCCCGCGTCCCGGCACTGCACCGCGCTGTACACGCTGTAGCTGTTGCCCGCCGCCGGGTCCACCGCCCCGAACCGCTCGTACGCCGCCACCAGCGGCTGGGTGTCCTGCTTCGCCGCATACGCCGCGAACGCCTCCGCGAGCTGCGGCCAGTAGCCGTTGAAGTAGCCGCCCGGCAGGTACGTGTCCTCCAGCTCCGCCGGGCCGACCTTGCCGCCGGCCGGAGCGTCCCGCAGCGACTCCCGCATCCGGTACCAGAGCCGCTCCACCTCCTCCGGATCGGCGCCCAGCCCGTACGTCGCGTCGTGCTTCGCCACCCACGCCAGGAACGCCTTGTGCCGGGCGTCGAACGCCAGGTCCTGCGCCAGGTTGTCCTCGTACCAGACACCGCCCGGGTCCACCACGGAGTCCAGCACCATCCGCTTCACCCGCGCCGGGAACAGCTTCGCGTACACCGCGCCCAGGTAGGTCCCGTACGAGTAGCCGAAGTAGCTCACCTGCGGGGCGCCCAGCGCGCCGCGCACCAGGTCGAGGTCCCGGGCCGCGCTGACCGTGTCCACGTACGGCAGCACGTCCGCGTGCTGCGTCGCGCAGGACTCGGCGAAGCCCCGCACCCGGTCGATGTTCGCCCGCTCCTCCGCCCAGCTGTGCGGCACCGAGTCGGGCCGGACCGGGGCGAAGTGGCCCTGCCCGCAGTTCAGTGCGGGCTCGCTCTTGCCCACCCCGCGCGGATCGAAGCCGATCACGTCGTACTGCGCGGCGAGCGCCTTCGGCAGCGCCGAGGCCACGAAACCGGCCAGGCTGCGGCCGCTGCCGCCCGGGCCGCCGGGGTTCACCAGCAGCGGGCCCTGGGACTTCTTCGCGGTGTGCGGCACCCGGGTCAGCGCCAGCGTGATCTGCCGTCCGTCCGGCCGGGCGTGGTCCAGCGGCACCTGCAGCGAGGCGCACTGGAGCGTCGGGTACCGCGAGGTCGCGCACTTCTGCCACGCGAGCGGAGCCGCCTTCCCGGATCCGGCCGCCCCGGCCGCCCCGGCGGGCAGGGACGTGACCGTCCCCGCCAGCACCGTGGCGATCGACAACAGAACTGCTGCGCGCTTCTTCATGGGGCCTCCCAGCCGCTGGTCTGGGGGAATCGTCCCGGAAAGCACCCCCGGACCGGCGGAGTTCCGCGGTCCATTGGCCCGATTTGATGATGCTTCGGTTACTCCTTGCCGGAGCCCGCCGCCGGATCCGGTCCCGACCCCGGCCGGCGGCCGCCGCCGACGGGCCGGGCGGACCGTCTCGGGACACCCGGATTTGGGCCGCCGTGCCGGAGATGATTGGCTTGCCGCCGACCCCGAAGTCGAGCGTTCACAAGTGCTGGAGGAACAGGTATGGCACAGGTCGAGGCCACCACGGAGCGGATCATCGCGGCCGACGCGGAGACCGTGTTCGACGCGCTCGCGGACTACAGCGGCACCCGCTCCAAGGTGCTCCCCGAGCACTTCAGCGAGTACGAGGTGCAGGAGGGCGGCGACGGCGAGGGCACCCTCGTCCACTGGAAGCTCCAGGCCACCAGCAAGCGGATCCGCGACTGCCTCCTGGAGGTCACCGAGCCCACCGACGGGCAGCTCGTCGAGAAGGACCGCAACTCCTCGATGGTCACCACCTGGACCGTCACCCCGGCCGGCGACGGCCGGTCCCGCACCGTCGTCAGCACCGTCTGGAACGGCGCCGGCGGCATCGGCGGCTTCTTCGAGAAGACCTTCGCCCCCAAGGGCCTGGGCCGCATCTACGACGCCCTGCTCGCCAACCTGGCCGCCGAGGTCGAGAAGAAGTAGCAGCACCGGACGCCCCCACCGGCACCGGGCCCTCCTCGGCCCGTCACCGGATCGGGTGGAATCCGCCGCCCCCGCGGGCCCCTGCCGCCGTACCGGCCGCAGGGGCCCGCGCGCGGTTCCGGGGCGATCCGCAGCCGAGCGCATAGCGTGGGCCAGGGTTGATCTCCGCCCCGGCGGGCAGTCATTCGGCCCGTCCGCACGTCCGCGCACCCACGGGGGGCCCGATGAAGATCCTCATCTCCGCCGACATGGAGGGCGCCACGGGGGTGACCTGGCCCGCCGACGTACTGCCGGGCACCCCGCAGTGGGAGCGCTGCCGGGCCCTGTTCACCTCCGACGTCAACGCCGCCGCCCTCGGCTTCTTCGCCGGCGGCGCCGACGAGGTGCTGGTCAACGAGGCCCACTGGACCATGCGCAACCTGCTCCTGGAGCGGCTCGACGAACGCATCGAGATGCTCACCGGCCGCCACAAGTCCCTCTCCATGGTCGAAGGCGTCCAGCACGGCGACGTCGACGGCATCGCCTTCGTCGGCTACCACACCGGCGCCGGCACCGAAGGCGTCCTCGCCCACACCTACCTCGCCAACTCCATCACCGGCGTCTGGCTCAACGGCACCCGCGCGAGCGAGGGCCGGCTCAACGCCCACGTCGTCGCCGAGTACGGAGTCCCCGTCGTCCTCGTCACCGGCGACGACCTCACCTGCGAGGACGCCCGCGGCTACGCCCCGGCCGCCCGCACCGTCGCCGTCAAGGACCACGTCTCCCGGTACGCCGCCGTCTGCCGCCCGCCGGCCCGTACCGCCGGGCAGATCGAGGCCGCCGCCAAGGAGGCCGCCGCCCTCGCCGTCCGGCACGACCCGGTGCACGCCGGCCCGTTCACCGTCGACGTCGAGTTCGACGCCGAGCACCTGTCCGCCGCCGCCACCGTCGTCCCCGGGGTCGCACGCACCGGCGAACGCCGCATCGCCTACACCAGCAGGACGATGTACGAGGCGATCCGCACCTTCAAAGCGGTCACGACGATCGTCTCCGCGGCGGTGGAGGAGCAGTATGGCTGACATGCACTCCCCCGAGCAGGCAGCCGCGGACGTCATCGACGCCACCGCCCTGGACGAGGCCGTCGCCTTCACCTCCGGCCTGATCCGCATCGACACCTCCAACCGCGGTGGCGGCGACTGCCGGGAACGGCCCGCCGCCGAGTACGTCGCCGAGCGGCTGGCCGCCGCCGGGCTGGAGCCCGTACTCCTCGAACGCACCCCCGGCCGCACCAACGTCGTCGCCCGCATCGAGGGCACCGACCCGGCCGCCGACGCCCTCCTCGTCCACGGCCACCTCGACGTGGTGCCCGCCGAGGCCGCCGACTGGAGCGTGGACCCCTTCTCCGGCGAGGTCCGCGACGGCGTCGTCTGGGGCCGCGGCGCCGTCGACATGAAGAACATGGACGCGATGGTCCTCGCCGTGGTCCGCTCCTGGGCGCGTGCCGGCATCCGGCCCCGCCGCGACATCGTCCTCGCCTTCACCGCGGACGAGGAGGACAGCGCCGTGGACGGCTCCGGCTTCCTCGCCGACCGGCACCCCGGCCTGTTCGAAGGCTGCACGGAAGGGATCAGCGAGTCCGGCGCCTTCACCGTCCACGCGGCCCCCCGCCTGCCGCTCTACCCGATCGCCGCCGGCGAGCGCGGCACCGCCTGGCTGCGGCTCACCGCGCACGGCACCGCGGGCCACGGCTCCAAGCCCAACCCGGCCAACGCCGTCAGCCGGCTCGCGCACGCCGTCGCCCGGATCGCCGACCACCGCTGGCCGGTCCGGCTCACCCCGACCGTACGCGCCGCCCTCACCGAACTCGGCGAGATCCTCGGCGTGGGCCCCGGCCCCGGCTCCCGGCAGTTCGACCTCGACGCCTTCCTCGCCAAACTGGGACCCGCCGCCGGCCTGGTCGAGGCCACCGTCCGCAACAGCGCCACACCGACCATGCTCGACGCCGGGTACAAGGTCAACGTCATCCCCGGCCGGGCCACCGCGTACGTCGACGGCAGGTTCCTGCCCGGCGGCGAGGAGGAGTTCGCCGCCACCCTCGACGCGCTCACCGGACCCGACGTGGACTGGGAGTACCACCACCGCGAGACGGCCCTCGAAGCGCCCGTCGACTCCCGCACCTTCGGCGTGCTGCGGGAGTCCGTCGAGCGGTTCGACCCGGCAGGACGGGTGGTCCCGTTCTGCATGGCCGGCGGCACCGACGCCAAGCAGTTCTCCCGCCTGGGGATCACCGGCTACGGCTTCGCCCCGCTCAAGCTGCCCCCCGGCTTCGACTACTGGTCGCTGTTCCACGGCGTCGACGAGCGGGTCCCCGTCGACGCCCTGCACTTCGGGACCAGGGTCCTCGACCACGCCCTGCGCGCCCTGTAGGGAAGGGAGGCCGGACATGGTGTCCACCGCGCCGTACGGAAGCTGGCCGTCACCCATCGGCGCCGCGCTCGCGGCCGCCCTCGACGGGCGCCCCGAACACCTCGGGGCGGTCGGCGGGGAACTGTGGTGGACCGAACCCCGGCCGGCCGAGGGCGGCCGCCGCGCCCTCGTGCGCAGCCGGGCCGACGGCGCCGCCGAGACGGTGCTGCCGGCGCCGTGGAACGTCCGCAGCCGGGTCGTCGAGTACGGCGGCCGGCCCTGGGCGGGTCTGGAACGGCCCGCCGGCGGCCCCCTCGTCCTGTTCGTCGACTTCGCCGACCAGCGGCTGTACGCGTACGAGCCCGATGCGCCGGGCCCGCCCGCGCCCAGGCCGCTGACCCCGCTGTCCCCGGTCGGCGGCGGACTGCGCTGGGCGGAGCCGGTGCCACGGCCCGAACTCGGCGAAGTCTGGTGCGTACTGGAGGAGTTCACGGGCCCGCTGCCCACCGATGTACGGCGCGTGCTCGCCGCCGTGCCGCTGGACGGGTCCGCGGCCGCGGACCGCTCGGCGGTACGCGAACTCACCGACGGGCAGCACCGGTTCACCACCGGGCCGCGGCTCTCCCCGGACCGGAAGCGGGTCGCCTGGCTGGTGTGGGACCACCCGCGGATGCCGTGGGACGGCACCGAGCTGCGCCTCGCCGACGTCACCCCGGACGGGGCGCTGACCGGGGTGCGGACGGTGCTCGGCGGGCCCGGCGAGTCGGTCGCCCAGGCCGACTGGGCCGCCGACGGGACCCTGCTCGCGGTCAGCGACCGCAGCGGCTGGTGGAACCCCTACCGGGTGGACCCGGCCGGCGGGGAGGCGGTCAACCTCTGCCCGCGGGAGGAGGAGTTCGGCGGGGCGCTGTGGAAGCCGGGACTGAGCTGGTTCGCGCCGGTGGGACCGGACGGGCTGGTCGCCGTGCTGCACGGGCGGGGCGCCTCGGTGCTCGGCGTCCTCGACCCCGAGTCGGGCGACCTCGTGGACGCGGCCGGGCCGTGGACCTCGTGGCAGCCGACGCTCGCCGTACGGGGGTCCCGGGTCGCGGGGGTCGCGGCCAGTCCGCGCAGCGGGTACGAGATCGTCGAGCTGGACACGGGGACCGGGCACACCCGGGCGGTCGGACCGCGGGCCGCCGAGCCGGTGGACCCGGCGTACTATCCCGAGCCGCAGAGCCGGACCTTCACCGGCCCCGAGGACCGGGAGATCCACGCGCTCGTCTACCCGCCGCACCACCCCGGTCTGGCCGCGCCCGCGGACGAGCTGCCGCCGTACGTGGTGTGGGCGCACGGCGGGCCCACCGAGCACGTCGTGCCGGTGCTCGACCTGCACATCGCGTACTTCACCTCGCGGGGGATCGGGGTGGTCGAGGTCAACTACGGCGGCTCCACGGGGTACGGGCGGGCGTACCGGGAGCGGCTGCGCGAGCAGTGGGGCATCGTCGACGTCGAGGACTGCGCGGCGGTCGCGAAGGCGCTGGCCGACGAGGGGACGGCGGATCCGGCCCGACTGGCGATCCGGGGCGGCAGCGCGGGCGGCTGGACCACGGCGGCCTCGCTGGCCGGGACGCGGCTGTACGCGTGCGGGACGGTGATCTATCCGGTGCTGGACGTCGACGGGATCGCGGCGGAGACGCACGACCTGGAGTCGCGGTACCTGCCGGACCTGGCGGCGCGGCGGGAGCGGCGGTCGCCGCTGGCGCGGGCGGATCGGGTGGGCGTGCCGTTTCTTCTGCTGCAGGGACTGGACGATCCGGTCTGTCCGCCGTCCCAGGCGGAGCGGTTCCTTGCGCGGATTGCGGGGCGGGGGGTGCCGCATGCGTATCTCGCCTTTGCGGGGGAGGGGCACGGGTTCCGGCGGGCCGAGACGATGGTCCGGGCGCTGGAGGCCGAACTCTCCCTGTACGCGCAGGTCTTCGGCTTCGCCCGCCCCGACGTCCCACCGCTGCCCCTGGCCCCCTGAGGGTCCCCGCGGGGCGTTCCGGTCCCACCGGCGTCTCCGGCGGACGGGCCCACTCCACCCGCTCCGGCCGACCTCGGTTCCGCCGGACCCATCCGGTCTCGGCGGGCCCGTTCCAGCCTCGCCGGGCATCTCCAGCCCCGCCGGCGTTTGAGGCGAACCGGGCCCATTTCAGCCTCGCCGGCGTTTGAGGCGCGGGGGCCCGGGGGCGGAGCCCCCGAAACCCCGG
>NZ_JAJAUZ010000063.1 GCF_020532645.1 Streptomyces bambusae | reverse complement strand
GGGGCGGCGGATGAGCACCGCCACGGTCTGGGCGGTGCGCGGGGCGGCCGGGGCGCTCACCGCGGCCGGGATCGGCCACACCCTCTGGAACGGGGTGGCCCAGCCCCGCATCGCCCTCGCCTTCGGCCTCCTCGTCGCCATCGGCGAACTCGCCCGCCGCGACCCCCGCGAGCCGCCCGGCCGGTCCGCCGCCGGCGACTGCCGGCCCGCCCCGCTGGGCTGCGCCGGCGCCCTCGCCTACGCCCTGCTCTGCCAGGACGCCGGCCGGCCCACCCAGCACGGGGTGCTCCAGGTCGTCGCCGTCGTCGTCGCGGCCGCCCTGGTCGGAGCGGTGCCGCACGTCGCCGCCGGCCGGGGGCCCGCCCTCGACCACGTCGCCCGCCGGGTCCTCACCGTCGCCTTCGCCGCCGCCTGCTTCCAGCCCCTGCACCACTCCGGCCGGCTCACCGACCGGCTGGGCCACGGCCCGTACCTGGTGCTCTTCCTCGTGCTGCTGCTCGGCCTGACCGCCCTGTGCGACGCCGTACTGGCCGCCGTGCCGGCCGCCGCCCGCACCGGATGGCCGTACGGGCCGCTGCTGCGCGACGAACTGCGCTCGCTCGCCGGCATCGGGTCGGCGATCTGCGCCACCGGCGTCGTCATGGCCCTCGGGGTGGCCGGCGCCGGGCTGTGGGCGCTGCCCGTCCTCAGCGTGCCGCTGCTCGTCACCCAGCTGTCGTTCCGCCGGATCTCCGAGGTCCGCACCACCTACCGGCAGACGATCACCTCCCTGGCCCGGGCCACCGAGATCGCCGGCTACACCCGGCCGGGCCACGCCCGCCGGGTCGCCGCCCTCAGCTGCGCGGTCGGCCGGGACCTGGGCCTGTCCGAGCGGGAGCTGACCGTCCTGGAGTACGCGGCTCTCATGCACGACATCGGCCAGCTGGCCCTCGTCGACCCGGTGCCCGGCGGCGCCACCGCCCCGCTCCCGGACGCCGACCGGCGCCGGATCGCCGAGCTGGGCGGCGAGGTGGCCCGCCAGACCGGGGTGCCGCAGGAGGTCGCCGTCGTCGTGGCCCGGCAGGCCGAGCCGTACCGGCAGCAGCCGCTCAGCGCCCGGATCGTGCGGACCGTCAACGCCTACGACGACCTGGCCGGCGGCGACCTGCCCGGCGGCTCCCTCGCCGCCCTGGAACAGCTCCGGCTGGGCACCGCGCACGACTACCAGCCGGCCGTCGTCGAGGCACTCGCCCGCGTGCTCCAGCGGGGCGGCCGGGTCGGGGCGCCGGGGGGTCGCAGAGCCGGTCTGCGGGGCCCCCGGCCCGGCCGCCGGACCCGCCCCGGACGTGCCGGAATCGCTCCTTCTGGCCCGGGGTAACCCACGGGTAATGAGCGGCCGTCCGAGTGGGCATGGTTGGATGCGAAGTGAGAGTGTCCGCAAGGCTGCACCGTTGCCCCCAGTCACCGCTGGGAGGTGCCCCCAGGCAGGCGGGAATCGTGAGGATCTTCGGGAAGGTACGGCATCGGCCCTCCGCCTCGTGGCGGCAGGCCACCGACCGCGCGTTCACGCTGATCGGCGACGGCCGGTACGAGGACGCGGGGGCGCTGCTGACGCGCGCCGCCGACATGGAGCCATGGCTGTCGGAGTCCTGGTTCAACCTGGCCCTGCTGCACAAGTTCCGGCACGACTGGGAACAGGCGCGGGCCGCCGGGCTGCGCGCCGTCGCCCTGCTCGACCGGGAGACCGGGGCCCCCGACTGGTGGAACGTCGGCATCGCCGCCACCGCCCTCCAGGACTGGCCGCTGGCCCGGCGCGCCTGGCAGGCGTACGGGCTGAAGGTGCCCGGCGACCCGCGCGGCGGGACCGGCACCGGCGAGCCGGTCGGCATGGAGCTGGGCAGTGCGGCCGTACGGCTGTCGCCGGAGGGCGAGGCCGAGGTCGTGTGGGGCCGCAGGCTCGATCCGGCCCGGATGGAGGTCCTCTCGATCCCGCTTCCGTCCTCCGGGCGGCGCTGGGGCGAGGTGGTCCTGCACGACGGTGTCCCGCACGGCGAACGGGTGACCGCCGCCGGCCCGGCGTACCCCGTCTTCGACGAGATCGAGCTGTGGGCGCCGTCGCCGGTGCCGACCTGGGTGGTGCTGCTGGAGGCGGCCACCGAGCACGACCGGGACGCCCTGGAGCAGCTGGCCTCCGACGCCGGGTTCGCCGCCGAGGACTGGTCCTCGTCGGTCCGGCTGCTGTGCCGGACCTGCTCCGAGAGCGCGATGCCCAGCGGCGAGGGCGACGGCGAGCACCTCGACCCGCACGACCACAGCGAACCCGGCCACCCCGGCCCGCTGGGCCACCGGACGGCCGGCTCCGGCTCGCTGTGGGTGCCGGAGCGCGAATGCGGCATCGCGGCCCCCGCCGGACTGGTCCGCGGACTGCTCGACGGCTGGGTCGCCGACAGCCCGGACACCCGTGAGTGGCGGGATCTCGAAGAAGTCTGCTGACCGCTCCCCGTACTCTGTACGGGCACACCCGGGACTTACGGAAGGCGTACGGCGGAGATGTCGCAGCAGGAGAACACGGTCGGCGAGCCCGCAGAGGTGAACGACGGCTACGTCGTGGACACCGAGGACTGCGAGGCGCGCGAGCTCGCCCACCGGGAGCGCGGCACCGCCCGTCCGATCACGGTCGTGGGCAACCCCGTCCTGCACCGCGAGTGCAAGGACGTCACCGACTTCGGCGACGAGCTCGCCGCGCTCGTCGACGACATGTTCGCGAGCCAGAAGGCCGCCGAGGGCGTGGGCCTGGCCGCCAACCAGATCGGCGTGGACCTCAAGGTCTTCGTGTACGACTGCCCCGACGACGACGGCGTCCGCCACACCGGCGTGGTCGTCAACCCGGTCCTCCAGGAGCTGCCGGCCGACCGCCGCATCCTCGACGACTCCAACGAGGGCTGCCTGTCGGTGCCGACCGCGTACGCCGCACTGGCCCGCCCGGACTACGCCGAGGTGCACGGCCAGGACGTCCAGGGCAACCCGATCAAGGTGCGCGGCACCGGCTACTTCGCCCGCTGCCTCCAGCACGAGACCGACCACCTGTACGGCTACCTGTACATCGACCGCCTCTCGAAGCGCGACCGCAAGGACGCGCTGCGCCAGATGGCCGAGGGCACCCCGCGCTACGAGACCGTCCCGAACGCCCAGTAGCGCAGGCCGGTCCGCACGAAGGGCCCCGCACCGGATCGCTCCGGTGCGGGGCCCTCCGTCATACGGGCCTTCGTGGACTAGAAGTCCTCGTCGAGGTCCACGGTGCCCTCGACGGCCACCTGGTACGCCGAGGGGCGGCGCTCGAAGAAGTTCGTCAGCTCCTGGACGCCCTGGAGCTCCATGAAGGAGAACGGGTTCTCCGAGCCGAACACCGGCGCGAAGCCCAGGCGGACCAGGCGCTGGTCGGCGACGCACTGCAGGTACTCGCGCATCGACTCGGTGTTCATGCCCGGCAGGCCGTCACCGCACAGGTCGCGGCCGAACTGCAGCTCCGCCTCCACGGCCTCCGTCAGCATGTCCGTGACCTGCTGCCGCAGCTCGTCGTCGAAGAGCTCCGGCTCCTCCTTGCGGACCGTGTCCACGACCTCGAAGGCGAAGTTCATGTGCATGGTCTCGTCGCGGAACACCCAGTTGGTGCCGGTCGCCAGGCCGTGCAGCAGGCCGCGCGACCGGAACCAGTACACGTACGCGAAGGCGCCGTAGAAGAACAGGCCCTCGATGCACGCGGCGAAGCAGATCAGGTTCAGCAGGAAGCGGCGGCGGTCGGCGGCCGTCTCCAGCCGGTCGATCTTCTCGACCGAGTCCATCCACTTGAAGCAGAACTGCGCCTTCTCGCGGATGGACGGGATGTTCTCGACCGCCGCGAAGGCCGCCGTGCGGTCCTCCGGGTCGGGCAGGTAGGTGTCGAGCAGCGTCAGGTAGAACTGGACGTGCACGGCCTCCTCGAACAGCTGGCGCGACAGGTACAGGCGCGCCTCCGGGGAGTTGATGTGCTTGTACAGCGTCAGGACCAGGTTGTTCGCCACGATCGAGTCGCCCGTCGCGAAGAACGCCACCAGACGGCCGATCATGTGCTGCTCGGCCGGCGTCAGCTTGGCGAGGTCCGCCACGTCCGAGTGGAGGTCGACCTCCTCCACCGTCCACGTGTTCTTGATCGCGTCCCGGTAGCGCTCGTAGAAGTCCGGGTAGCGCATCGGACGCAGGGTCAGCTCGAAGCCGGGGTCGAGCAGGTTCTGGGATCGGGGGGTGCTCACTGGCAGGCCTCGCAGGACTCGGGGTTCTCAAGGGAGCAGGCCAGCGCCTCGGCGTCGACGGCCTGCGGGAGGGGAGTGGCGGCGGCCGGGACGGCGGCGGAGCCGGACGCGGCGCGGGCGATCTTCGTCGCCGGGCGCGAGCGCAGGTAGTAGGTGGTCTTCAGACCCTGCTTCCAGGCGTACGCGTACATCGAGCTGAGCTTGCCGATGGTCGGCGTCTCCATGAACAGGTTCAGGGACTGGCTCTGGTCGAGGTACGGGGTACGGGCGGCCGCCATGCCGATCAGGCCGCGCTGCGGGATCTCCCACGCCGTGCGGTACAGCTCGCGCACCTCGGCCGGGATCCAGCCGAAGCCCTGCACCGAGCCGGACGCGTCGCGCAGCGCCTCGCGGGTCTGCGCGTCCCACACGCCGAGCTGCTTCAGCTCCTCCACCAGGTAGCCGTTGACCTGGAGGAACTCGCCGCTGAGGGTCTCGCGCTTGAACAGGTTGGAGACCTGCGGCTCGATGCACTCGTACACGCCCGCGATCGAGGCGATGGTGGCGGTCGGCGCGATCGCCAGCAGCAGCGAGTTGCGCATGCCGGTCTCGGCGATCCGGGCGCGCAGCGCGTCCCAGCGCTCCGGCCAGTGGCGCTCGGCGGCGCTGCCGTAGTGGTCGGGGTGCAGCACGCCCTGCGCGGTACGGGTCTCCGCCCAGGCGGGCACCGGGCCGCTGCGCTCGGCGAGGTCGGCGGACGCCTCGTACGCGGCGAGCATGATGCGCTCGGCGATCTTCGTGGACAGGGCCTTCGCCGCGGCCGAGTCGAACGGCAGCCGCAGCTTGAAGAACACGTCCTGGAGGCCCATGGCGCCCAGGCCCACCGGCCGCCAGCGGGCGTTGGACCGGCCGGCCTGCTCGGTCGGGTAGAAGTTGATGTCCACCACGCGGTCGAGGAAGGTCACGGCGGTGCGGACGGTCTCGTCCAGCCGCTCCCAGTCCATGTCGCCCGTCTCGGTCAGCACGAACGCGCCCAGGTTGACCGAGCCGAGGTTGCAGACGGCCGTCTCGCCGTCGTCGGTGACCTCGATGATCTCGGTGCACAGGTTGGAGGAGTGGACCACGCTGCCGGGCAGGGCGGTCTGGTTCGCGGTCCGGTTGGAGGCGTCCTTGAACGTCATCCAGCCCTGGCCGGTCTGCGCGAGGGTGCGCATCATGCGGCCGTACAGCTCGCGGGCCGGCATGGTCTTCTTCGCCAGGCCCGCGGCCTCGGCCTTGCGGTAGGCCTCGTCGAACTCGTCGCCGTACAGGTCGACCAGCTCGGGCACGTTGGACGGGGAGAACAGCGACCAGTCGGCGTCGGCGTTCACGCGGCGCATGAACTCGTCCGGGATCCAGTGGGCGAGGTTCAGGTTGTGGGTGCGGCGGGCGTCCTCACCCGTGTTGTCGCGGAGCTCCAGGAACTCCTCGATGTCCGCGTGCCAGGTCTCCAGGTACACGGCGGCGGCACCCTTGCGGCGGCCGCCCTGGTTGACCGCGGCGACGGACGCGTCGAGGGTCTTCAGGAACGGCACGATGCCGTTGGAGTGGCCGTTGGTGCCGCGGATCAGGGAACCGCGGGCGCGGATGCGGGAGTACGACAGGCCGATGCCGCCCGCGTGCTTCGACAGGCGCGCCACCTGGTGGTAGCGGTCGTAGATCGAGTCCAGCTCGTCCAGGGGGGAGTCCAGCAGGTAGCAGGAGGACATCTGCGGGTGCCGGGTGCCCGAGTTGAACAGGGTGGGGGAGGACGGCAGGTAGTCCAGGCGGCTCATCAGGCCGTACAGGGAGGCCACCTCCTCCACGGCGCGGACGCTCTGGTCCTCGGCGAGGCCGCAGGCCACGCGCAGCATGAAGTGCTGCGGGGTCTCGACGACCTGCCGGGTGATCGGGTGGCGCAGCAGGTAGCGGCTGTGCAGGGTGCGCAGGCCGAAGAAGCCGAACCGGTCGTCCGCGCCGTCCGCGAGGGCGTGCTCGACCAGCGCGTCGAGCCGGGCCGCGTGGGTGCGGACGAACTCGGCGGTGCGGTCGGCGATCAGGCCCTCGCGGTGGCCGGCCTCGACGGAGGCCGAGAAGGAGGTCGCGCCCTGGGAGGCCGCCTCCTCCGCGATGGCGAGCGTCAGCAGGCGGGCGGCGAGCTTCGAGTACGCCGGGTCCTCGGAGATGAGCCCCGCGGCCGCCTCGGTCGCCAGCCCGCGCAGCTCGGCCTCGTCGGCGTCGGCGCTGCGGCCGCGGAGCGCGGCGGCGGCCACCCGGCCGGGGTCCGTGTCGGGCAGGTCGGCGGTGAGGTCGGTGAGGGTGCGCAGCAGCGCGGCGCCGGGGCCTTCGGCCTCGGGCTGGTCGGACTCGGCGCGCGGTGCGGAAGGCGCGATGGTCACGGTGGGGGCTCTCCCTCGCTCGGCCCGTTGCCTTCGGGGCGGGGCGCGAGCGCGCATGCGGAAGGAGGCGCGCGGCGGCCCGTGGCAGGGCGGGCAGCGCGTCTCCGCATGGCGTCCGCCGGCCCAACCCGCGAGACCCGGACGTGTCTGGACCCGGTTCGGTCGACCCGGGCACGCTGTCGGCAGGTCTTCGGACTCGCATCGCACAGATCAGTGCATCTCATACCGTTGCGGGACAGTTCCGGATTCCCACCGGATTCCCCTGCGGCGACAGCGAGGACGAGCATACATGTGGGGGCAGCCTCGTGTGCGACCCCCTAGATGTTGTGTCGACCTGATTGCGCTACGCCAACGGGTGGCGGCGGTGGGTGAGCACCGGGCCCTCCACGAGCCCGGCTTGGGCAGGTCTGCCGCGGGTACGGCGAAGGGCCCCGCCGGATCCGGCGGGGCCCTTCGTACGGGTCCGGGACGCTCCCCTCAGCAGCAGCGGAAGCCCTCGCGGGGGTCGGCCTCGCGGGCGTCCGTGCGGGCCCGCTCGAAGGCCCGCCGGGTCAGGACCGGGGCGTCCGGGTCGTGTCCGCGGGCGTGCGCGACGTACCGGTCGTACGCGGCCTCCCCGGAGAACTCGCGGACGTAGAACCGGACCCGGTCGAAGGCCCCGCGGACGGCGGTCACGACGCCGGTCCCCGGTCCCGGCCGGAGGCCAGTTCGAGGCCGGCCGCGGCCAGCTCGGCCTTCTCCTCGGCGGTCGGGAAGAGCCCGGCGGGCGCCACGATGGCGGAGCGGACGTACGGGGTCTCGTGCAGCTCGACCGTCTCCGGGCGGCGGACCGCCTTGATGCAGACCCGCGCGGCGTCCGCCAGCACGACGACGATCAGCAGGGCGAAGAGGGCCGAGAGCACCCCGTCCACGGTGGCGTTGGTGACCACGGTGTGCATTTCGTCCATGGTCTTGGCGGGCGGCAGCACCTTGTCGGCGTCGATGCCCGCCTGGAACTTGTCCCGCTGGGCGAAGAAGCCGACCCGCGGGTCCTCCGAGAACACCTTCTGCCAGCTGGCGGTCAGGGTGACGGTGGCGTCCCAGGCCAGCGGGACGGCGGTGACCCAGGCCCACTTCAGGCGGCCGGACTTCACCAGCAGGGTGGTGCAGACGGCGAGGGCGACCGCGGCGAGCAGCTGGTTCGCGATGCCGAACAGCGGGAAGAGCTGGTTGATGCCACCCAGCGGGTCCTTCACGCCCACCCACAGGAAGTAGCCCCAGGCGCCGACGACCACCGCGCTGGTGATCCACACGCCCGGCTTCCAGCTGACCTGCTTGAACGGCTTGGCCACGTTGCCCAGGGTGTCCTGGAGCATGAAGCGGCCCACGCGGGTGCCCGCGTCCAGGGTGGTGAGGATGAACAGCGCCTCGAACATGATCGCGAAGTGGTACCAGAAGGCCTTCATCGAGGTCCCGCCGACCACCGACGAGAAGATCTCCGACATTCCGAGTGCGAAGGTCGGGGCGCCGCCGGTGCGCGAGAGCAGGCTGGCCTCCTCGACGTCCTTGGCGGCCTGGGCCAGCTCGGCCCCGGAGATGCTGAAGCCGAAGTTGCCCACGGCCTGCGAGGCGGCCTCCACGGTGGTGCCGACCACCCCCGGCGGGGAGTTGACGGCGAAGAACAGGCCGGGCTCGATGATGCAGGCGGCGATGACGGCCATGACGGCGACGAACGACTCGGTGAGCATCGCCCCGTAGCCGATCATCCGTACCTGGGTCTCCTTCTGGATCATCTTCGGGGTGGTGCCCGAGGAGACCAGGGAGTGGAAACCGGAGAGCGCTCCGCAGGCGATGGTGATGAAGACGAACGGGAACATCGAGCCGGCGAACACCGGACCGTCGCCGCGGCTCGCGAAGTCCGTGACCGCCGGCATCTTCAGGGTCGGCATGGCGACGACCACACCCACGGCCAGCAGGGCGATGGTGCCGATCTTCATGAAGGTGGAGAGGTAGTCGCGCGGGGCGAGCAGCAGCCAGACCGGCAGCACCGAGGCCAGGAAGCCGTAGACGACCATCCAGACGACCAGGGTCTCCTTCTCCAGCGTGAAGAAGTCCGCGAGGGAGGACTCGGCCACCCAGCCGCCGGAGACGATCGCGAGCAGCAGCAGGGCGACGCCGATGAGCGAGACCTCGGTGACCCGGCCGGGCCGCAGGATGCGCAGGTAGACGCCCATGAACAGGGCGATCGGGATGGTCATGCCGATCGAGAAGACGCCCCACGGCGAGTGCGAGAGGGCGTTGACGATGATCAGTGCCAGCACCGCCAGCAGGATGATCATGATGGCGAAGACCGCGACCAGCGCCGCCGCGCCGCCGAACGGGCCGATCTCCTCACGGGCCATCTGGCCGAGCGAGCGGCCGTCGCGGCGGGTGGAGAAGAACAGGGTGACCATGTCCTGCACCGCACCGGCGAAGATCACGCCGGCCACGATCCAGATGGTCCCGGGCAGGTAGCCCATCTGCGCGGCGAGCACCGGTCCGACCAGCGGGCCGGCGCCGGCCACGGCGGCGAAGTGGTGGCCGAAGAGCACCCGCCGGTCGGTGGGGTGGAAGTCGACACCGTTGTCGAGGCGCTCGGCGGGGGTGGCCCGGGTCTTGTCGACCTGGAGCACCCGCCGGGAGATGAAGCGCGCGTAGAAGCGGTAGCCGATGGCGTACGAGCCCAGGGCGGCGGCCAGCAGCCAGGCCGCGGAGATCTCCTCGCCGCGGGAGAGCGCGAGCACGGCCCAGCCGGCCGCGCCGACGAGGGCGACGAGCGACCAGACCGCGATCGACTTGGGCGTCATCCGCCCCGCAGGGGGCGAGCCCGGCGCCGCGGCCGAACCCGCCGTGTCCTGTTCCGTGCCCCTTGATCCAGGTTCCGGCATGACCTCGTCCCCTCGTTGATCATCTGCGTGATCGCAGGAATCTACGGGGGGACGGCCGCTGAGCGTAAGACCCCGTCCGGCATCCGTACGGGAGTCGTGACCTGATCAGACGGCCGGGCGCTTGAGGCGTGCGACGAACTTGTACCGGTCGCCGCGGTAGACCGAGCGCACCCACTCCACCGGCTCGCCGTCCGCGTCGAGGGAGTGCCGGGAGAGCATCAGCATCGGCAGGCCCACGTCGGTGCCGAGCAGGCCGGCCTCGCGCGGGGTGGCCAGCGAGGTCTCGATGGTCTCCTCGGCCTCGGCCAGGTGGACGTCGTACACCTCCGCGAGGGCGGTGTAGAGGGACGTGTACTTGACGAGCGAGCGGCGCAGGGCCGGGAAGCGCTTGGCCGAAAGGTGCGTGGTCTCGATGGCCATCGGCTCGCCGCTGGCCAGCCGGAGCCGTTCGATGCGCAGCACCCGGCCGCCGGTGGCGATCTTGAGGAGGCCGGCCAGGGTGTCGTCGGCCGTGACGTACCCGATGTCCAGCAGCTGGGAGGTCGGCTCCAGGCCCTGGGCGCGCATGTCCTCGGTGTACGAGGTCAGTTGCAGCGCCTGGGAGACCTTGGGCTTGGCGACGAAGGTGCCCTTGCCCTGGATGCGCTCCAGCCGGCCCTCGACCACCAGCTCCTGCAGGGCCTGCCGGACCGTGGTCCGGGAGGTGTCGAACTCCGCCGCCAGCGTGCGTTCGGGCGGGACCGGGGTGCCGGGGGGCAGCGTTTCGGTCATCTCCAGCAAATGCCGCTTGAGCCGGTAGTACTTGGGCACGCGCGCGGTACGGGTGGCCGCCCCGCTCTCCGGCTCCGTCAGCGCCCCTTCGGTGGCCATGGCCGCCCGCCTCCCCGACTCCAGTCTCGTTGCCGTCACCGGCTCCTCCGTTGTGTGCGGTCACATCGTGACACGGGCCGGAGCACGGACCTCGCCCCTCCCTGAGGTGTCGGTCCGGTAACGGACTGACACCTCGTTTATTAGACCCTTGACACCCCTAAAGGTCTAGGCCAAGCTCCAAGCTACTGGTCTAAACCAATGTGGATCAGATCCCGGCCCCACGGGCAGTACTTGGCGATTGTCACCGTCGGCGGGCAGGGGGAGTGCAGGCATCCCTGAGGAGGGTGGCGTGAAGCGCAAGCTCATCGCGGCGGTTGGTGTCGCGGGCATGGTTATCGGCCTGGCGGCGTGTGGCGGTTCCGAGGACGGCGGCAAGAAGGACGGCGAGAACAAGGCGTCCGGCGCCAAGGAGATCACCGTCTGGCTGACCGTCGATGCGCAGAACAACTGGCCGGACCTGGTCAAGGCGGCCGACGACGCCGTGATCGCCAAGCACCCGGGCCTGAAGGTCAAGCACGAGTACTACGGCTGGCCGGACAAGAACGCCAAGCTCGACGCCGTGCTCGCCACGGACAAGGCTCCGGACGTTGTCGAGATGGGCAACTCCGAGATGATCGGCTACATGTCGACCGGCGCCTTCGCCGAGGTGGACCCGTCGAAGTTCGACAACTCCGCCGCCTGGCTCGACGCGCTCAAGGAGTCCGTCACCTACGACGGCAAGACCTACGGCGTCCCCTACTACGCCGGTGGCCGCGTGGGCACCTGGCGCAAGGACATAGCCGCCGAGGCGGGCGTCAAGGCCGCCCCGAAGTCCTGGGCCGAGCTGACCAAGGCCCTCGACGCCGTCCAGAAGAAGAAGGGCGACAAGTTCAGCGCCTGGTACCAGCCCTCGCCGGACTGGTACGCGGCGATGTCCTTCGTCTACGACGCCGGCGGCGCCATCGCGAAGAACGAGGGCGGCCAGTGGAAGGCCTCGCTGTCCTCCCCCGAGTCGCTCAAGGGTCTCAAGCAGTACAAGGAGATCCTCGACAAGTACATGCACGCGGACAAGACCAAGGACGAGGCCGACCGCCCGGTCGTCTTCGGCCAGGGCAACGCGTCCACGATCTTCGCCGCGGCCTGGGAGGGCGCCACCTCCGCCACCCCGGAGAACGACAAGGTCGGCAAGCTCGCCGACAAGCTCGAGAACTTCGTGATGCCCGGCCCGAACGGCAAGAACCTCCCGGTCTTCCTCGGCGGCTCCGACCTGGCGATCCCGTCCAAGTCGGACGCCCAGGACGTCGCGGCCGAGTGGATCAACGCGTTCACCGGCGCCAAGGGCCAGGCCGGCCTCATCGCCAAGGGCAACCTGCCCAACAACAAGACGGACCTCGCGCCGCTGAAGGCCGACCCGAAGACCCAGGTCGCCGCCACCGCGGCCGAGTCCTCCTGGTTCGTTCCCACCGCTCCGGGCTGGGGCCAGGTCGAGAAGGCCAAGGTCCTCCAGACGATGCTCGTCGAGATCGGCAACGGCAAGAAGTCCGTCGAGGACGCCGCCAAGGCCGCCGACGCCGCCATCGACAAGGTCATCAACACCAAGTGACCTGAGTGAGCAGGGCCCCGCCGCTGACCGTCGGCGGGGCCCTGCTGCCCGTACCAGAGAGGGACCCCCGAGGAGCGCGCGATGAGTGCCGCACAGACAACCACCGCCGACCTGCCACCGGCGAAGCAGCAGCCGTCCACCGGAGCGGGCACCGGGATCACGGGCCGGCCGCGCAAGACCACCCGCAGGGGCACCGCAGCGACCCCCTGGCTGCTGCTGGCCCCCTGCCTGCTGGTCATCGTGCTGGTCATGGGATACCCGCTCTACCGGCTGGTGGCCCTCTCCTTCCAGAGCTTCGGCAAGGCCGAACTCTGGGGCTTCAAAGAGGCCGAGTGGGTCGGCTTCGACAACTTCACCAAGGTCCTCGGCGACGGGGTCTTCTGGTCCGTGGTCCTGCGCACGGTGCTCTTCACCGTCGGCGCGGTCATCCTGACCATGGTCCTCGGCATGCTGATCGCGCTGCTCCTGCAGCGGGTCTCCGGCTGGGTGAAGACACTCATCAACATCGCTCTGGTCGCCAGCTGGGGCATGCCCATCCTGGTCGCCACCGCCATCTTCAAGTGGCTCTTCGACGCCGACTACGGCGTCCTCAACTACCTGCTGAGCAAGCTCCCCGGCGTCGACATGGTCGGCCACAACTGGTTCGCCAGCGGCCCCCAGGGCCTCGCCGTGATCATGCTGCTCGTGGTCTGGGGCGCCGTGCCCTTCGTCGTCATCACCCTCAGCGCCGGCCTCACCCAGGTGCCCAAGGAACTGGAAGAGGCCGCCCGCCTCGACGGCGCCGGCGCCTGGGGCGTGTTCCGCCACGTCACCCTGCCCATCCTGAAGCCGATCATCGTCATGCTGACCACCCTCTCGGTCATCTGGGACATGGGCGTCTTCCCGCAGGTCTTCGTGATGCGCAACGGCAACCCCGAGGCCGAGTTCCAGCTGCTGACCACGTACTCGTACCAGCAGGCCTTCGTCGTCAACGACTACTCCGGCGGCTCCGCCATCGCCCTCGTGACCGTCCTGCTGCTGCTCGGCGTCGTCGCCGCGTACATGCGCCAGATGCTCAAGATCGGAGAGGTGGAGTGACCCCGACCACCGCGACCCCGCGCACCGCCCGCCGCGGCGGCCTCAAGAAGTCGAAGTTCGGCTGGAACCTCCTCGGCCTCCTCGTCTTCATCACGGCCGGCTTCCCCGTCTACTGGATGCTGAACACCGCGTTCAAGCCCGCCAAGGACGCCATCGACCCCAACCCGCACTTCTTCCCGACCTCCTGGACCCTGGACAACTTCCGCCGGGCACTGGAGATCAGCGACTTCTGGGGTCCCGTCGGCCGCTCGCTCGTCGTCTCCCTCGTCGTCGTGCTCATCGGCATCTTCGTGGGCATGCTGGCCGCCCTGGCCATCTCGCGCTTCGCGTTCCGCGGCCGCAAGGTCGTCATCGTCGGCATCCTCGCCGTCCAGATGGTCCCGCTCGTCGCGATGATCATCCCGGTCTTCCTGCTCCTCAACGACCTCGGTCAGTACGACAGGCTCACCGGCCTGATCATCACGTACCTGACGTTCATCCTGCCCTTCACCGTGTGGACCCTCCGCGGCTTCATCGTGAACATCCCGAAGGAGCTGGAGGAGGCGGCCATGGTCGACGGCTGCACCCCGACCGGCGCCTTCATCCGCGTGGTCTTCCCGCTGCTCGCCCCGGGCATGGTCGCCACGTCGGTGTACGGATTCATCCAGGCGTGGAACGAGTACCTGTACGCCCTGATGCTCATGAGCCAGCAGAACCAGACCGCCACCGTCTGGCTCAGCAACTTCATCACCAAGAACGGCACCGAGTTCGCCCCGATGATGGCCGGCTCCACCATGCTCGCCGTGCCGATCATCGCGTTGTTCCTCGTCGTCCAGCGCAAGATGGCCGCGGGTCTCACCGCCGGCGCAGTGAAGGGATGAACCGCTCCCGATGACGATCCTCGCGCACCGCACCGACACAGTGACCCGGGACGCCCTCGCCGTCCTCCAGCCCGGTTTCCTCGGCACCACCGCCCCCGACTGGCTGCTGCGCCAGGTCGCCGAAGGCCTCACCGCCGTCGGCCTCTTCGGACGCAACATCGCCTCGCCGGCCCAGCTGGCCGCGCTCACCGCGCAGCTGCGCGCCGAGCGCGAGGACGTCCTCGTCGCCATCGACGAGGAGGGCGGCGACGTCACCCGCCTGGAGGTCCGCGGCGGCTCCTCGTTCCCCGGCAACCTCGCCCTCGGCGCCGTCGACGACACCGCCCTCACCCGCGAGGTGGCCCGCGAACTCGGCCGCCGGCTCGCCGAGTGCGGGGTCAACCTCAACTGGGCGCCGTCCGCCGACGTCAACTCCAACCCGGACAACCCGGTCATCGGAGTGCGCTCCTTCGGCGCCGACACCGCACTCGCCGCCCGGCACACCGCCGCGTACGTCGAGGGCCTCCAGGCCGCCGGCGTGGCCGCCTGCACCAAGCACTTCCCGGGCCACGGCGACACCAACGTCGACTCGCACCACGCCCTGCCGCGGATCGACGCCGGCCTGGAGACGCTGCACGCCCGCGAACTCGTGCCGTTCCGCGCCGCCATGGCCGCGGGCACCAAGGCGATCATGAGCGCGCACATCCTGCTGCCCTCGCTCGACCCGACCCGGCCCGCCACCCTCAGCCCGCAGATCCTCACCGGTCTGCTCCGCGAGGAGCTGGGCTACCAGGGCCTGATCGTCACCGACGGCATGGAGATGAACGCCATCGCCGGCACCTACGGCATCGAGCGCGGCTCCGTCCTCGCCATCGCCGCGGGCGCCGACGCCATCTGCGTCGGCGGGGGTCTCGCCGACGAGGACACCGTGCTCCGCCTGCGCGACGCGCTGGTGAACGCGGTGCGCGACGGCCAGCTCCCGGAGGAGCGGCTCGCCGACGCCGCGGCCCGGGTGCGGTCGCTCGCCGACTGGACCCGGCAGGCCCGGGCGGCCGGCACGCCGGGCGCGCCCGACGAGGAGGGGAGCGCGCCCGGCACGGCCGGCATCGGCCTGGAGGCGGCCCGCCGCGCGGTCCTGGTCGTCGGCGAGCGCAAGCCGGTGACCTCGGCGTACGTCGCGACCTTCGCGCCGGAGCCGAACATCGCGGTCGGCGACGAGACCCCCTGGGGACCCGCCGCCGAACTCGCCGAGCTGGTCGCCGACACCGGCTCCGGCCGCTACGGCGTGGAGGCGACCGCCGGCGAGGTGCTCGCCGCCGCGGGCGGGCGCACCGTCGTCGCGGTCGTCCGCGACGTCCACCGGCACCCGTGGATGGCCGCCGCCGTGGACGCGCTGGTCGCGGCCCGGCCCGACACCGTCGTGGTCGAGATGGGGCTGCCGCGGGCCGAGCCGCGCGGTGCCCTGTACATCGCCACGCACGGCGCGGCGCGCGTCTGCGGCCGGGCGGCCGCCGAGGTCATCGCCGGCGCCTGAGCACAGGGGGGCGCGCCGGCCGGGACAGCGGCCGGCGCGCACGGCGCGGCGATAGGAGAAAGGGCCGGGCACCGAGGGGGTGCCCGGCCCTTCTGCGTGCCGGCGGGGGAGGGGCCTGGCCTACAGGCCCTGCCACTCCGGCTTGTTGGCGTAGGTGTGGCGGAAGTAGTCGGCCAGCTTCAGCTTGGAGGCGGCGGCCTCGTCCACGACCACGGTGGCGTGCCGGTGCAGCTGCAGCGCGGAGGCCGGGACCAGCGAGGAGACCGGGCCTTCGACCGTCTGCGCGACCGCCTCGGCCTTGCCCTCGCCGGTGGCCAGCAGCACCAGGTGGCGGGCGTCGAGGATGGTCCCGATGCCCTGGGTGATGACGTGGTGCGGCACCTGGTCGATGTCGTCGTCGAAGAAGCGCGCGTTGTCGACGCGGGTCTGCTCGGTCAGCGTCTTGATGCGGGTGCGGGACGCCAGCGAGGAGCATGGCTCGTTGAAGCCGATGTGGCCGTCTGTGCCGATGCCCAGCAGCTGGAGGTCGACGCCGCCGGCGTCGGCCAGCGCCTGGTCGTACGCGTCGCAGGCGGCGACCACGTCGGCGGCGCTGCCGTCCGGGCCCATGAAGGACCCGGCCGTCAGGCCCAGCGGCTCGACGACCTCGCGGAGCACGACGGACCGGTAGGACTCGGGGTGCCCGGCGGGCAGGCCGACGTACTCGTCGAGCTGGCAGATGCGGGCGCGGGCCACGTCGACCTCGCCCGCGCGTACCTTCGCCGCGAGGGCCTCGTAGACGGGCAGCGGGGTCGAGCCGGTGGCCACGCCCAGCAGGGCGTCGGGCTTGCGGCGGACCAGGGCGGCCATGGCCTCCGCGATGAGCTCGCCGCCCGCCTTGGCGTCCGGAACGATGACAACTTCCACGCTGGGCCTGCCGATCTGAGAAGAGGTGGACTGGACACGTGTGGTATAGACCAATCTAGCAGAGAGAAGGGTCCTTCAGCGGGCTGTTCCCATCGTCGGCCGGATCGGTTGCGGCGGCCTCCCGGACCGGTTGCGACGGCCTCCCCGACCGGGTCCGGACATGCCGGAGGCCGGGCCCCGGCAGCGGTGTGCTCCGCTGCCGGGACCCGGCCTCCGACCGGCGCTCAGCCCGCCGTCACCGGCGCCTGGAGCTCGGTGACCCACTGGTCCCGGTCCGCCGGGCACTCCAGGCCGATCTCGCGCGGATAACCGGCCTCCCGGTAACCGTGTCCGTCGATCCACCGGGCCAGCGCCTGTGCGCTGGGCAGCACCTCGTCCATCGAGCCGTGGTGCACCAGGGTCGCCGCCTCGGCCACCGCCGGCAGGTCGTGCACCAGGAACGGCCCCTCCTGCAGTGGCACCGCCACCTCGACCGCCGCGTGCACGGTGATCGCGCCGCCGCCCTCCGGGGCGTCCTCGTAGTACGCCACCCCCGGCCCGGACGGGGTCACCCCGGCCGCCGCGAGCAGCCGGAACAGCTCGTCGTACAGGGGGCCGATCACCGGTCCGATGTCCTGCGGCTCGAAACTCGCGGCCGTCCCGGACAGCTCGGCCACCCGGACCGCCGGCAGGTTCTTCAGGACCACGTCGTTCTCGGGCATGCGCCCCTCGCTCTCGATCGACCGGAGCCTCGCCTCGACCCGGACCAGCCGCGCCGCCGCCTCGGCCATCGCGGCCTCCAGCTCGGCCTGCCGCAGCCGCAGCATGCCCCGCAGCTCCTCGGCGCCCACCCGCTCGTCGAGGATCTCCCCGACCTGCTGGAGGGTGAGGCCGAGCTCCTTGAGGGCGATCACGCGGTTGAGGCGGGCCAGCTGGGCGCCGGTGTAGTACCGGTAGCCGGTGGCGGGGTCGACGTGCGCGGGGCGCAGCAGTCCGGTGGCGTCGTAGTGGCGCAGCATCCGGACCGATACGCGGCCGTGCCGGGCGAAGTCTCCGATGGCGAACATGATGTCTCCGAGTTCAGCGCCTGACACGGTGTGAGGGTCAAGGCCCGACTTCCGCGGTGGCGGTCCGGCCGCCCGGCCGCAGGGGGAGGGGGAGGCCCGGGCCGGCGCCGGGCGGGGGAAAGGTCCCCGGAAAGACCTCAGGGCCACGGTGCCGGGACGGGACCCTCAACCCGTCCGGCACCGCGACCCGGAGTGCTTCGACCGGCGGGTGTGCGGTCCCGTCGGCCGGCAGGAGGCGCCTTGCGCGGTCAGGGCAGAACGCGCGGCTTACCTCGCTCCGTCCTCCTGTGCGGGGAGGGCGGAAGTCTTTGTCTTGCTCACTTCATTGTGGACTAGACCAATCTGTTCTGTCCATCCAATGACGGGCCCCTGATAACCGTCACTTCCTCCAACATACGCGGAACCGACCCATCCTGGGTATTCCCACGGGGAAAGTCGCGGCCCGGGCCCGGGTACCCTCGCTCACGTGCCCTCCATGAACGATCTCGTACGCCAGCACACCGCTCTCAGCGACACCGACCTGGAGTGGCTCCACATGCTGGTCTCGGAGTGGCAGCTGCTCTCCGACCTGTCCTTCGCGGACCTGGTGCTGTGGGTGCCCACCCTGGACGGCACCCGCTACGTCTCGGTCGCCCAGATGCGCCCGAACACCGGCCCCACCTCCTACCAGGACGACATGGTCGGCCACCTGGTGCCCCGCGGCCGCCGCCCGCTGCTGGACGCCGCGCTCGACGAGGGCCGGATCGTCCGCGAGGGCGACCCCGAGTGGCGCGAGGAGGTGCCGGTCCGCGTCGAGTCCATCCCGGTCCGGCGCGAGGGCCGGGTGCTGGGCGTGATCGCGCGCAACACCAACCTGCTCACCGTCCGCACCCCCAGCCGGCTGGAGCTGACCTACCTCCAGTCCGCCTCCGACCTGGCCCAGATGATTGCGGCCGGCACCTTCCCGTTCCCCGGCCAGCAGGTCGACATGGACGCCTCGCCGCGGGTCGGCGACGGCCTCATCCGGCTCGACGCCGACGGAGTGGTCACGTACGCGAGCCCCAACGCGCTCTCCGCCTACCACCGGCTCGGTCTCGCCTCGGACCTGGTCGGCCAGCACCTCGGCACCATCACCGCCGAACTCGCCCCGTCCCGCGGCCCGGTGGACGAGGCGCTGGTCAAACTGGCCAGCGGCTGGGCCCCGCGGGAGACCGAAGTCGAGGGCAACGGCGGGGTGATCCAGCTGCGCGCGATCCCGCTCAAGCCCAAGGGCACCCGGATCGGCTCCCTGGTGCTGTGCCGCGACGTCACCGAACTCCGCCGTCGCGAACGCGAACTGATCACCAAGGACGCGACGATCCGGGAGATCCACCACCGGGTCAAGAACAACCTCCAGACGGTCGCCGCCCTGTTGCGGCTCCAGGCCCGCCGGATGGATGCCGCCGCACCGGGCGGACGCAGTGCCCGCGAGGCGCTGAACGAGGCGGTCCGCCGGGTCGGCTCGATCGCCATCGTGCACGAGACGCTGTCCCAAAACCTCGACGAGCGCGTGGAGTTCGACGACATCGCGGACCGCGTGATCGCCATGGTCGCCGAGATCTCGCCGGGCAAGGTGAGCTGCCGACGGCTCGGCAGGTTCGGCATCCTGGACGCCGAAGTGGCCACGCCGCTGTCGATGGTGCTGACCGAAGTGCTGCAGAACGCGCTGGAGCACGCCTTCGCCCCGGACGGACACGGCACCGTCGAGGTGTCCGCGGTCCGCAGCGGCACCGGCCGCAACGATTCGCGACTGCTGATCACCGTGGTGGACGACGGCCTGGGACTGCCCGCGGGCTTCGACCCGAAGACGGCCGGGAACCTCGGACTCCAGATCGTCCGCACCTTGGTAGAAGGCGAGCTCGGAGGCACCTTCGACATGCAGCCGGGGGCCGAGCGCGGCACCAAGGTTGTCCTCGACATCCCGGCCAGCCCGCAGAAGTAGCCTGCCCGGGCCGGTGCGTCACGGACAGTGACGACGGCTCCGGGCGGGTCCCGGGAAAGCACTGAGCCCCGGCCCGGGAATCACATCCAGCGGAGGCTGGAGGAGGTTCCCGGACCGGGGCCCAAGAGCACGTCGCTACGTCGCTGCGGCTCGAAGTTGTGGTCAGGCGCTGGCGTTGCGCGCCCGGTTGCGAGCGGCGCGGCGCTTCATCGCGCGGCGCTCGTCCTCGCTGAGACCGCCCCAGACGCCGGAGTCCTGGCCGGACTCGAGCGCCCACTGCAGGCACTGCTCCATGACGGGGCAGCGGCGGCAGACGGCCTTGGCTTCCTCGATCTGCAGCAGCGCGGGACCGGTGTTGCCGATGGGGAAGAAGAGCTCGGGGTCTTCCTCGCGGCAAACGGCGTTGTGACGCCAGTCCATGGCTGCTCCATCTCCTTGGTATTGCGGGCAGGTTGCTTGTGAATGTGAACGCTTTCACGAATCCCTTCACGGGGGAAGGGACGACGCCCAGGTTGCCCGGAGCGGTCCTTGATTCGTGGAGGGGTTCTGGCGGTCTTCGTGGGTGCCGGTCCTGCGGGCTGTCCCGATCGCCATGTAGAGATTCGCAAACCTCGGACGGGGATACAACCCCTTCCGGAAAGTTTTTTTTGATTCGTCGGTGTCGACTAGGTCACAGCCGTACTTCTATGGGGTGGACCCGCGTCTAAACGTTCGACTGAAAGGGTGATCAGCCCTTCCACTCACACAATCACACGCAGTGCACGGCGTACGCCTGTGAACCGCACGCTCGTCCGCAGCCCGAGGTGATCGCCGTCCATCTGGAAAGGCAGCGGCACCTTCGAATGCAAGGTGAAGTCGGTCAGATCGTGCAGAGTGGTCGCGTGCTTGCCGTGCGGACCGCGCTCAGGAGTCGAGGTCAGGAGCTGTGTCGCGTACCGCGCGATGGCCGGAGTTGACAAACGGCTGAGACCGAGCACGTCAAGTGCAGTATCGAACGACGCCTTCGGAGAGGCGTAGAGCGGCCGGTTTCCCAGATACGTCCACGGGGACGTGTTGCAGACTATCGAGAGCACCAGGTCCGTCACCGGATCCGCGCCCGGACGCTCCAGCGTCACGGTGCCGTGCCGCCGGTTCGGCTCTTCCAGGAACTGGCGCATCAGCTGCCGTACATACAGCGCGTGCGTGGAACGCTTTCCGCGCTCCCGCTGCTGCTCGACCCGGCCCACGACACCCGCGTCGAATCCGAATCCCGCGCAGAACGTGAACCAGCGCGCCGGCACCGATTCGTCCTCGGTCCCCGGCACTCCCGCGGCCAGGCCCAGTCCGACCGTCCGCTCGCGGCGCTCGCGCAGCGCGTCCAGCAGGGCGCCGGTCGCCTCGACGGCGTCGTTCGGCAGGCCGAGCGCGCGGGCGAACACGTTCGTGGAGCCGCCGGGCACCACTGCGAGGCCGGGCAGCCGCTCCGGGTCCGGGCCGTCGTGCAGCAGTCCGTTGACCACCTCGTTGACGGTGCCGTCGCCGCCGAGGGCGACGACCAGCTCGATGTCCCGGCTCTCCGCCGCCCGGCGCCCGAGGTCCCGGGCGTGCCCGCGGTACTCGGTGGTGACCGCCTCCAGCTTCATCTCGCTGGCCAGGGCGTGGATGAGGACGTCGCGCGTGCGCGCACTGGTGGTCGTTGCCGCCGGATTCGCCACGAGGAGTGCACGCATGAGCGTCAGCCTACCCACCCGTCGTCACACCTCCCATACCGGCTGCCCACCACGACAGGGCTACCCTGCTGGGGTGAGTACGAAGCAGCCCTCCGCCACCCCCGCCGCGCCCGCCGGTCCCGCCCCGGCCCGGCTCACCGCCGCGGCCGCGCTCACCGCCCTGGAGGGCCTGGCCCTCGCCGGCCTGGGCCTCTACATGCTGATCATGGGTCTGCTCGGCGACCCGGACTCCCCGCAGCAGGCCGAGACCGGCGGCCTCACCATGCTCGCGCTCGCCGCCCTGCCGCTGGTCGCCGCCCGCGGGCTGCGGCTGCGCCGCCGCTGGAGCCGCGGCCCGGCCATGATCACGCAGCTGATGGCGCTGCCGGTGGCCTGGACCCTCTACAACGCGGGCGGCGCACTGATCGCCGGCGCCGCCGCCCTCGCCGCGGCCGCCGTCGCGGTCCTGGTCCTGCTGCTCAACCCGCAGGCCACCGAGGCCCTGGGCATCGGGGCCGAGCAGCGCTAGGGAGTGCCGGAACGGGCTCCGGCCGTGGGTCCCGCCGGAGGGCGGGACCGCAGCGGGCTCACTCCTCCACGAGGAGCTTGTCCCGGAGCTGGGCCAGGGTGCGGGCCAGCAGCCGGGACACGTGCATCTGGGAGATGCCGACCTCCTGCGCGATCTGCGACTGGGTCATGTTCCCGAAGAACCGCAGCAGCAGGATCCGCTTCTCCCGCGGCGGCAGTCCCTCCAGCAGTGGCTTGAGGGATTCCCGGTACTCGACCCCTTCCAGCGCCTCGTCCTCAGCGCCGAGGGTGTCGGCGACCGCCGGGGACTCGTCGTCCGTGTCCGGCACGTCCAGCGACAGGGTGCTGTAGGCATTGGCCGATTCCAGCCCCTCCAGCACCTCCTCCTCGGAGATCCCCAGCCGCTCCGCCAGCTCGTGCACCGTCGGCGACCGGCCGTGCTGCTGGGACAGCTCGGCCGTCGCCGTGGTCAGCGAGAGCCGCAGCTCCTGGAGCCGGCGCGGCACCCGCACCGCCCAGCCCTTGTCCCGGAAGTGCCGCTTGATCTCGCCGACCACGGTGGGAGTGGCGTACGTCGAGAACTCGACCCCGCGGTCCGGGTCGAACCGGTCCACCGACTTGATCAGGCCGATCGTGGCGACCTGCGTGAGGTCGTCGAGCGGCTCGCCGCGGTTGCGGAACCGCCGCGCGAGGTGCTCCACCAGCGGCAGGTGCATCCGCACCAGCCGGTTGCGCAGCTCGGCCCGCTCGGGCGAGCCCTCGGGGAGCTCCCGGAGCCGCAGGAACAGCGCACGGGCGCCGCTGCGGTCCCGGGGGTCGTCCACCGGTGGCTCGTGTGCCTCGTGCTGGTTCTCGCTCATGGGGCCCGCCCGTCGCTCCGCCGAGTCCGAAAAGCCGTCTTCCGCGCCGTCCTCCGCGGGATGCGGACGCGCTTGCTGTTCCGGAACGATCTTCCCGGAACCGTGCACCGGGGGCGCATCGCCGCCCCGCACCGGGATGTCCCCGCCGCTCACGCCGGGCCTGGTCCCGCGCCGCGCTGTTTGTAGAGGCTGATGCCGACCGTCTTGTCCTCCGCGACGGTGGACTCGACCTTGCCGGCCAGCGCCGACAGCACCGTCCACGCGAAGGTGTCGCGCTCGGGTGCCCGGCCGTCCGTGGTCGGTGCCGAGACCGTCACCTCCAGTGAATCGTCGATCAGCCGGAACACACAGCTGAGGACGGAGCCGGGCACGGCCTGCTGCAGCAGGATCGCGCACGCCTCGTCGACCGCGATGCGCAGGTCCTCGATCTCGTCGAGGGTGAAGTCCAAACGTGCCGCGAGGCCGGCCGTGGCCGTGCGCAACACCGACAGATAGGCACCCGCGGCCGGCAGCCGGACTTCCACGAAGTCCTGGGTCCCGGGCTCGCCTGCGATCTGGGACACCCTCACCTCCAAGGTGGTACGAGCTCTGTTCGCCGGTGACGCTACCGCGCCGCGGGCGATCGTGTCGCGGCACCCCCGGTGCCGCGGCAGTGACTGATGGTAAGCCGACGGGTACGCACAGTGGCTAGGGGTCTGCGGGTCCAAATAACGGCGACCGGCGGAGGGTTGACCTACCCCCTCGCCGCCGATCGAACCTCACACGAGGGAAGCGTCCACGAAACACCAGCGCCAGGTCTCGCCCGGCTCGTAGCTGCGCATCACCGGGTGCCCGGTCGCGTGGTAGTGCGCGGTGGCGTGCCGGTGCGGCGAGGAGTCGCAGCACGCCACGTGCCCGCACCACAGGCACATCCGCAGCTGCACCGGGTGACTGCCGACCGCCAGGCAGTCCGGGCAGGTCATCGCCCGCGGCACCGGTTCGGGGCGCGGCAGTTCGGGAACGTGCGTGCACTCGCTCATGATGGCCAGGTTACGACGGAGCACGAGGCGAGGGTGGGGTCGGGGCGATGGAGATGTGGCCGCTGGTGGCACTGGTGGCGGGCTGCGCCGTGGTGGCGGGCGCGGCTCGCCGCACGCCGGTGCCGGCGCCGCTGCTGCTGGTCGCGGCGGGGCTGGCCGCCTCGTACCTGCCGGGGGTGCCCGACTACGGGCTCGACCCGCACATCGTGCTGCCCCTGCTGCTGCCGCCGCTGCTGTACACGGCGGCCGTGGACAGCTCGTACCTCGACCTGCGGGCCAACGTGCGGCCGGTGGCGCTGCTGTCGGTCGGCTACGTGCTCTTCGCGACCGTTGCCGTCGGCTGGGCCGCGTACCTCGTGGTGCCGGGGCTGCCGCTGACCGCCGCGCTCGTGCTGGGGGCGGTCGTCGCCCCGCCGGACGCCGTCGCGGCCACCGCGATCGCCCGCCGGCTGGGGCTGCCGCCGCGGATCACGACCATCCTCCAGGGGGAGTCCCTCGTCAACGACGCGACCGCGATCACCGCCTACAAGGTGGCGCTGGCGGCCGTGGTGGGGGAGGGCGCCGGCTGGGCCGGCGGGATCGCCGAGTTCCTGCTGGCGTCCGTCGGCGGGGTGGCGGTGGGCCTCGTCCTGATGGTCCCGCTCCACCACCTGCGGACCCGGCTGCGGGAGCCGCTGCTCCAGAACACGCTCTCGCTGCTGATCCCGTTCGTCGCGTACGCCGTCGCCGAGGAGGTGCACGCCTCCGGTGTGCTCGCCGTCGTCGTGGTCGCGCTCTACCTGGGCCACCGGGCCTGGCAGGTCGACTTCGCCACCCGGCTCCAGGAGGAGGCGGTGTGGAAGATGGTGGCCTTCGTGCTGGAGTCGGTGGTCTTCGCCCTGATCGGTCTCCAGCTCCCGGTGGTCCTCGCCGACCTGGGGGAGTACGAGGGGCTGCACGCGGCCTGGTACGCGCTGGCGGTGTTCCTCGCGGTGGTCGCGGCCCGCTTCGTGTGGGTGTTCCCGGCCACCTTCCTGCCGCGGATGGCCTCCGAGCGGATCCGGGCGCGGGAGCCGGACACCACCTGGAAGGCGCCGGTGATCGTGGGCTGGGCCGGGATGCGGGGCGTGGTCTCGCTGGCGATCGCGTTCTCGATCCCGGTGACGCTCGACGACGGCGAGGACTTCCCGTACCGGAACCTGATCCTCTTCCTCACCTTCACCACCGTCATCGGCACCCTGGTGGTGCAGGGCCTGACCCTGCCGCCGCTGATCCGCCGGCTGCGGCTGCCGGCCCGCGACGCACAGGCCGAGACGCTGGCCGAGGCGCAGGCCCAGAGCCAGGCCTCGCAGGCCGCCGAGACCCGGCTGGCCGCCCTGCTCGACGACCCGGCCAACGCGCTGCCGCTGCCGCTGGCCGAGCGGCTGCGCACGGTGCTGGAGCGGCGCCGGAACGCGGTCTGGGAGCGGCTGGGCGCGGTCAACCCGGAGACCGGGGAGTCCGCGGACGACACGTACCGGCGGCTGTCCCGCGAGATGATCTCCGCCGAGCGCGAGGTGTTCGTGGCCCTGCGCGACGCCCGCAGCATCGACGACGAGATGCTCCGCACCCTGCTGCGCCGGCTGGACCTGGAGGAGGCGGCGGCCTACCGGGAGGCGGAGTGATCCTCAGGCCGTGGTGTCGAGCGGCGGGCCTGTGATCACGGCGGCGACGGCGGAACCGCGCGGGAAGGCGCCCTCGCCGGCCAGTTCGGCCAGCGCGTGCAGCAGCTTGGCGACGTACAGCCGCTCCACGGGCAGCCCGTGGCGCTGCTCGAAGTCCGCGGCGAAGGCGTCGAGTGCGGCCGGGACCCGGGCGAAGCCGCCCCAGTGGAAGCGCTCGTCGAGCGACCAGTCGCCGGCCGGGCCGCCGAACGCCGCCTGCTGGAGGGAACGTATCTCCGCCGCCAGGAAGCCGCCCTTGAGGACCGGTACGCCCAGCGTCCGGGCGCCCGGCCCGAGGCCGGCGGCCAGCCCCGCGAGGGTGCCACCGGTCCCGCAGGCCAGTGCCGCCACGTCGGCCGTGCCGCGCAGCTCGCGCCCGAGCTCGGCACAGCCGCGGACGGCCTCGGCGTTGCTTCCGCCCTCGGGGACCGGGTACGCGCCCTCGGCCCCGGCGGCGTGCAGCAGTGCGGCCAGTCCGGCCGGGTCGGACTTGCGGCGGTAGTCGGAGCGGGTGACGAAGTGCAGCCGCATGCCGTCGGCGGCGCAGCGGGCGAGCGAGGGGTTGAGCGGGGCGCCGGCGAGTTCGTCGCCGCGGACGATGCCGACCGTCTCCAGCCCGAGCAGCCGGCCGGCGGCCGCGGTGGCCCGCAGGTGGTTGGAGTAGGCCCCGCCGAAGGTGACGAGCCGGCCGGCGCCCCGGGCCCGCGCGGCGGCAAGGTTCGGCACGAGCTTGCGCCACTTGTTGCCGGGGATCTCCGGGTGGACGAGGTCGTCCCGCTTGAGGAGGAGGCGGACGCCGTGCCGGTCGAAGCGCTCGTCCCGGACCTCGGTCAGGGGCGAGGGGAGGCGGGGGTGCAGCAGGGCGCCGAGGCCGAGGGGGTCGAGGCGGCCGAGGGGGTCGAGGGGGTCCACCCGCCCATTGTGGTCCGCTGCCGGGCGGGCCGGCAGCGGGGGCGGCGGGGCGGGGCGCCGGCGGGTTACTTCAGGCGCTCGTGGACGCGGTCGCGCAGGGACTGCATGGTGAAGCCGGCCGGGTCGATCTTGCCGGGCTGCCATTCGCGGTGGCCGATGACGGACCGGGCGGTCCAGCCGTGCCGGCGGCAGACCGCCGCGGCGGCGCGGGCGATGGCGTCGAGCTGGACGGCCGGCCAGGGGTCCTTGCCGGTGCCGAGGTTCTCGCACTCGAAGCCGTAGAAGCGGGCGTTGCCGTCGGTGTCGGCCTGGTTGTCGGGCGGCAGCGCCTTCTCGGCGATGACGGCGGCGAGGACGTCCCGGTCGCCGGAGCCGGCGTGGTTGGTGCGGCCGTAGCCGACCAGGTGGACGCGGCCGTCCTTGGTGATGACGCCGTGGCACAGCGGGCCCGGCAGGCGGGAGTGCCCGTCACGGCAGATACGGACGGTGGTCGCGGTGCCGTGGGTGACGGTGTGGTGGATCATCACCCCGTGCACCGGGCCCCACGGCCCCTTGTGGTTGCGGTTGTGGCTGCGCCAGTCGCCGACCTCGACGACCGTCAGTCCCTCGTTGACCAGGGCGTGTTTGAACTCTCCCGCGGACATGGGTTCGGCCACCGGTGGCCTCCTTTGCGGACGTGACGGCCGCCGGTCGCGACCGCCCGTACCGGGGGTGTACCGGAGGAACCCCTTCCGCGCTACTCCGTTCGTACACCGTGCGAGCCGATCCGGTCACTCGCGGTGAACGGGCGGCCCGCCCGGCGGGGCCGGTCAGGCCGCGGCGAGCCACAGGTCGGGGCCGAACACCTCGTAGTGGATGTCGGCGGCCGGGACGCCCTTGGCGAGCAGCTGGGTGCGGACGGCCCGCATGAAGGGGAGCGGCCCGCAGAGGTAGGCGCGGGTGCCGGGCGCCACGGGTACGGCGTCCAGGTCGACCAGGCCGGAGCGGTCGGCCTCGGCGGCGCCCTCCTCGTACCAGAAGTGGGCCCGTCCGTCGGCGAGCTTGGCGGTCAGCCCGCGGTGCTCCTCGGCGAGGGCGTGGCCGGCCGGGCTGCGGTCCGCGTGCACGACGGTGACCGGGGCCTGGTGCCCGGTGTCGGCCAGGTGCTCCAGCATCGAGACCATCGGGGTGCAGCCGATGCCGGCGGAGGCCAGCAGCAGCGGTGCCGCGGTGTCCTCCAGGACCAGGTCGCCGTACGGGGCGGAGACGCGCAGCAGGTCGCCGGGGCGGACGTGCGCGTGCAGGTGGTTCGAGACCTCGCCGTCGGGGCCGGGGCCGCCGTGCACCCGCTTGACGGTGATCGAGCGGGCCGCGGAGCCGGGCGCGCAGGACAGGCTGTACTGGCGTATCTGCCGGGCGCCGTCGGCGAGTTCGACCTGGACGGAGACGTACTGGCCGGGCCGGAAGGCGGGGGCCGGCGCGCCGTCGGCGGGGACCAGCCGGAAGGTGGCGCAGTCGGCGGTCTCCTCGGTGCGGCCCTCGACCCGCCAGCTGCGCCAGACGTCCCCGGCGGCCACCTCCTGCGCGGCGTAGAGCCGGGCCTCGATGGTGATGAGGGCGTTGGCCATCAGCCAGTAGACCTCGTCCCAGGCCCCGGCGACCTCGGGGGTGACGGCCTCGCCGAGGACCTCGGCGATCGCGGCGAACAGGTGCCGGTGGACGACCGGGTACTGCTCGCCGGTGACGCCGAGCGAGGCGTGCTTGTGGGCGATCCGGGAGAGCATCACGTCGGGCCGGGTCCCGGGGTGCTCGACGAGGTGCGTGGCGAAGGCGGCGATGGAGCCGGCCAGCGCCTGCTTCTGGAGGCCGGCGGCCTGGTTGCCGCGGTTGAAGAGGTCGCGCAGCAGCTCGGGGTGGGCGGCGAACAGCTTCTCGTAGAAGAGCTCGGTGATGTCGCCGATGGCCGCTCCCACGGCGGGCAGGGTGGCGCGGACGGTGGCGGCCGACTTCTCGGACAGCATCGGGGACTCCTCGCGTTAATTGGTATCTGAGATTCGTATTTTTGGGTGAACGGAAGCCCGTCGCAGTGCGGACATGCGTTCGATGGGGGTGACGGGTTCACCGTAGGAGGCCTGGGGATCCGCCGGATATCGGCCAAACGGCCGTACGGCCTGCCCGAAGGGCCCTAGGAGCCGGGACCTCCGGCCTGCCGGCCCGCCGGCGGACCGCCTGTGATGCCCAGCAGCAGGGGCCCGGTCGGCGCCGTCACCAGGTCGTCCACGGTCAGCGGGTCCAGCGCGGCGAAGAACGCCTCCTGGGCCCGGCGCAGTGCCCCGCGCAGCACGCACGCGGAGCGCAGCGGGCACGGCGTCGCGCCCTCGCACTCGACCACGTCGTCCGCGCCCTCCAGCTCCCGCACCACCCCGCCCACGGACGCGGCGTGCCCGGCCGGGGTGAGCGCGAGCCCGCCGCCCCGGCCGCGCCGCGCCTCGACCAGGCCGAGGTGCTGCAGCCGCGCCACCACCTTGGCGGTGTGCGTGTACGGGACCTGCATCGTCGCCGCCACGTCCCGGGTGGTGGGGGAGTCGCCGCGGTCGACCGCGAGGCGCATCAGCACCCGCAGGGCGAGGTCGGTGAACCGGGTCAGGCGCATGGGGTCACCGTAGAAAACTTGCATCTGGGACGCAAATTAAGAAGGCGGTGGCGGCAGGGGTCGCCCGGCGGCGTATGGCCGGAAACCGCGGGTCCCGCGGCGCTCCGGACGTCCGGGGATGAACTCCAGAGCGTGCCCACATCTGTGCGATCCAGTCCCACCCATTTGTGTAATGGTCGCGTCACGCCCCCGCTGGAAGGCTGGCCCGGCATATCCATGGAGTGTCGAAGGGGAATGACATGTCGGTCCAGGCAGGTTCCGAATCCGAGGCGCAGGCGCTGCCGCAGCGCAGTCTCGCCACCTCGGCCGCACGGAACTTGGCAACCACCACCAAGTCCGTGCCGCAGATGCAGGAGATCACCTCCCGGTGGCTCCTGAAGATGCTCCCCTGGGTATCGGTCCAGGGCGGCACGTACCGGGTGAACCGGCGGCTGAGCTACGCGGTCGGCGACGGGCGCGTCACGTTCATCAAGACCGGTGACCGGGTCCAGGTCATCCCGGCGGAGCTCGGCGAACTGCCGCTGCTGCGCACGTACGACGACGAGGCGGTGCTCACCGAGATCGCCGACCGGTGCCGCCAGGTCGACTTCGCCGCCGGCCAGGAGCTGACCTCCTTCGGCAGCCCCTCCGACCAGGTCTTCCTCATCGCGCACGGCCGCATCGAGCAGGTCGGCCCCGGCCACTACGGCGAGGACACCGTGCTGCGCACCGTCGCCGACGGCGCGTACTTCGGCGAGGACAGCCTCGTCGACGACGAGTCCATCTGGGAGTTCACCGCCCGCGCCGTGACCCCCGGCACCGCCCTCGTCCTCACCCGGCAGGACTTCCGGCTGCTCACCGACCGCGTCGACTCGCTGCGCGCGCACATCGGCGAGATGCGCGCCCTCCCGGACCAGCGCACCAACCAGCACGGCGAGGCCGAGATCGACCTCTCGGCCGGCCACTCCGGCGAGCCCGTGCTGCCCGGCACCTTCGTGGACTACGACGCCCGCCCCCGCGAGTACGAGCTGAGCATCGCCCAGACCGTGCTCCGCGTGCACACCCGCGTCGCGGACCTCTACAACCAGCCGATGAACCAGACCGAGCAGCAGTTGCGGCTCACGGTCGAGGCGCTCCGCGAGCGCCAAGAGCACGAGATGATCAACAACCGCGAGTTCGGCCTGCTCCACAACGCCGACTACGAGCAGCGCATCCAGCCGCACGACGGCGCCCCCACCCCGGACGACCTCGACGCGCTGCTCGCGATGCGCCGCGGCTCGAAGTTCTTCCTCGCCCACCCTCAGGCCATCGCCGCCATGGGCCGCGAGTGGAACAAGCGCGGGATCTACCCGACCCCGGTCGAGGTGGGCGGCCACCACATCCCGGCCTGGCGCGGGGTGCCGATCTTCCCGTGCAACAAGATCCCGATCACCGACGCCCGCACCACCTCCATCCTCTGCATGCGCACCGGCGAGGACGAGCAGGGCGTCATCGGCCTGCATCAGCCGGGCCTGCCGGACGAGCTGGAACCGAGCCTGTCCGTCCGCTTCATGGGCATCAACGAGCAGGCGCTGATCTCCTACCTGGTCACCGCCTACTTCTCCACCGCCGTGCTCGTCCCGGACGCGCTCGGTGTGCTGGAGAACGTGCAGATCGGCCGGCTGAACTGAGCGCGCCCGTCGTCGAGGGGCGGGAGGCCGCGGCCGCCCTGCTCGACACCACCAGGGAAACGGTCGAACCGGAGCTGCGCCGGGCGGTCGGCGAACTGCCCGGCACGCTGCGCCGGGTGGCGGCGTACCACCTCGGCTGGGAGGAGGCCGACGGCACACCGGCCGACGGGCGCGGGGGCAAGGCCATCCGGCCCGCCCTGGTGCTCGCCGCCGCCGGGGCCCTCGGCGGCTCCGCCCGGGCCGCGGTGCGGCCCGCCGCGGCCGTGGAGCTGGCCCACAACTTCACCCTGCTCCACGACGACATCATCGACGACGACGCCCGGCGCCGCGGACGGCCCACGGCCTGGACCGTCTTCGGCATACCGGACGCCCTCCTGGCCGGGGACGCCATGCTCGCGCTCGCGCTGCGGGTGCTCGCGGCGGACCGGCACCCGGCCGGGGCGCGGGCCTCGGCCCGGCTCGCGGACTGCGTGATCGAGCTGTCCGCCGGACAGCAGGCCGACTGCGCCTTCGAGCGGAAGGCCGAGGTCTCCCTCGACGAGTGCCTGGCCATGGCCATGGCCAAGACCGGGGCGCTGCTCGGGTGTTCCTGCGCGCTCGGCGCCCTGTACGCGGGGGCGGGCGAGGAGGAGGTCGCCGCGCTGGACGCGTTCGGGCGGGAGGCGGGCCTCGCCTTCCAGCTCATCGACGACCTCATCGGCATCTGGGGCGACCCGGAACACACCGGCAAGCCCGCGGGCGCCGACCTCGCCGCCCGCAAGAAGTCCCTGCCCGTCGTGGCCGCGCTCACCTCGGGCACGGCCGCCGGGGAGGAGCTGGCCCGGCTGTACGCCGGCCCCATGACCGGGGACGACGTACGGCGGGCGGCCGAGGCGGTGGAACGGGCCGGCGGCCGCGACTGGGCCCAGGCCCACGCCGTGGACCGGATGGGCCGGGCCGTGCAGCAGCTGTCGCGCGCGGTGCCCGACCCGGCCGCGGCCGACGGGCTGCTGGCGCTGGCGGAGTTCGTGACGCGCCGCACCCGGTAGCCGTCGGGCGGTGCGTCTCCAGGGCCCGTCCGCAGGACCGTTTCGGTCATGCGGACGGGCCTCCGGCGTGCCCGGGATCCGGTCAACTCTAGGATCTGGTCGCATTGTTGACCGATTCGAGTACGACAGGTGGCGGTTGTGGCACTTCGGATACGACAGGCCGGCGCGGACGACCGGGACGCGGTGGCGGCCCTGCTGGACCGGGCCTTCCAGGAGGACCCGGTCAGCAGCTGGGTGTTCCCCGACCCGGCGCACCGGCGGGCCGTGCACGGGAAGTTCCTCGGGGTGTTCGTCGACGTGGCGCTGGCCGAGGGCTGGGTGGACCTCGCCGAGGACGGCTCGGCGGCGGCCCTGTGGCTGCGGGTCCCGGCCGGGGACCCGGAAGGCGGCGCGGAGGAGGACGACGTGCCGGCGCTGATGCGGCGGACCGCCGATCCGGACAACGAGCGGTGCGAGCTGGTGGGCCGGCTGACGGGCGCGGTGCACCCGACGGGCGAGGAGCACGCCTACCTGCTGATGATCGCGGTCGCCCCGGGCCGGCAGGGGCGGGGCCTGGGCACCGAGCTGATCGGGCCGGTCCTGGAGCGCTGCGACCGCGAGGGGCTGCCTGCGTACCTGGAGGCGAGCAGCGCCCGCAGCCGGGGGCTGTACGAGCGGCTCGGGTTCGCGTTCACGGGCACGGCGGTGCAGCTGCCGGACGGGCCGCAGATGTGGCCGATGTGGCGCAAGCCGAGGGGGTGACGCGCGGGCGGACGGAAACCCCTTGTGTGACCACTGCATGCGTAGTACTTTCCATGCAGTGGTCGCCGGAGGGGCGGCCGCGGAACCCTCGGAAAGAGGCTGCTCTTGCGCAAGCTCACGTACTTCATCGCCACCTCGGTCGACGGCTTCATCGGCGACCCCGAAGGCGACGGGAACTTCTTCTACCAGTGGGTGGGCGGCGAGTTCCTGGAGTACCTCAAGGCGGAGTACCCGGAGACGATCTCCGCCGCCGGCCTCGCCCAGCTGGGCGTCGACGCCTCGCAGGCGAAGCACTTCGACACGGTCCTCATGGGCCGCGGCACCTACGACGTGGGCTGGAAGCTGGGCGACGCCAGCCCGTACGCCCACCTCACCCAGTACGTCGTCACCCGCTCGCTCACCGAGGCACCCGACCCGGCGGTCACCCTCCTGCAGGGGGACGTCGCGGCCGAGGTGCGCCGGCTCAAGGCCGAGGACGGGCTCGGCATCTGGCTCTGCGGCGGCGCCGACCTGGCCGCACAGCTCGTCGACGAGATCGACGAGTACGTGATCAAGACCTACCCGGTCTTCGCCGGCACCGGCATGCCGATGTCCCGGGCCGGCTTCGCGCCCCGAGAGCTGGTCCTGGAGGACGTGCGCACCTTCGACGGCGCCGTCGTGGTCTCCCGGTACGCACGCAAGCGCTGACGGCTCCGCGGGCCTACCGTGGAGAGATGGGCGACGAGAAGCACCAGGCGCACCCGACGCCGGCGCCGCAGGCCGAGCACCCGTTCCGCTGCCCGGCCTGCGGACGGCCCGTGGAAACGGTGGTCCAGCGCCACAAGAGCCTCGCGGTCTTCGTCCCGGAGTGGCGGCCCGCCCCTTGCCGCAATCCGGACTGCCCGCAGTACGTGCCCGAAGAGGCAGCTGCCGAGCAGTGACCGCCGGACATGCGGGCAGCCCGGCCCGCCCGGACGGGCCGGGCGGGCCGGGCTGCGGACGTACCGCCTACTTCGCGAGGGCGGACGCGAGGCCGTTGCGCCACAGGTAGTCGACGCGGGAGCGCTCGGCCGAGTTCGGCGTGGCGTTCCGGCAGGAGGTGCCGGGGCCGCCGCCGGACATCAGCTCGCTGCACGGGCCCGAGTAGTGGTCGGGCAGGCCGAGCACGTGGCCCGTCTCGTGCGAGGTGACGCGGGTGGAGTCGTACTGCTGGTTCTGCCGGTAGTCGAGGAAGATGTACCCGCGGCCGTGGCCGTCGGTGCTCGCGTACGAGCCGCGCGAGTCGTTGCCCTCGTAGTACTGGAAGCTGGCCCCGGAGCTGACCTCCTGCAGCTTGACGTTGGCCACCGAGCTGTTCCAGATCTGGGTGCTGCGGGCGATCTGGGTGCGGAAGCTGGGGGCGTTGCGAGTGCTGTAGGTGACCGTGACGGCGAGGGCGCCCGGGTTGGCGGCGCGCTTCTCGGCCACCGACTTCATCACGGCCTGGAAGAAGGCCTTGTTCGCGGCCGCGTTCTCCTTCGACTGCTCGTACGCGGCGTACGAGGCGGCAGATCCGGCAGCAGCCGGTGCCGGGGCCGCGCTGGCCGCGGGGGCCGCGCCGATGGCGGCGGCCAGGCCGAGGCCGAGTATGGAGGCGAGCGCGGTCGTACGGGACTTGGGCATGGGGGGCTCCAAAGAGGTCCGGTCCAGCTGGGTCGGCTGGGTGAACGAGGCGGTCGTTCGGTACCGGAGTCTGGGGGAGCGGTCGGCTGCCGGGGATGATGTCGGACGGGGATAGCGCGGGGTTATCGCCCCGTTCCGGCCGACTTTCACCGGGTCGTCAACTGCCGTGAAAATGGCGGAAATCGATGGTTCGTCAGTGGCTGGTGCGACCCTGGGGGCCGACCTACCCTCGGCTCATGGAGCTGGAGGTGAGGCATCTGCGCGCGCTGTGCGCCATCGCGGAGACGGGCAGCCTGCACAAGGCCGCGCGGCAGCTCGGCGTGAGCCAGCCTTCGCTCAGCACGCAGCTGCGGCGGATCGAACAGGCGCTGGACGGCGAGCTGTTCCTGCGCGAGCGGACCGGGTGCCGGCCGACGCCGCTCGGCCGGCAGGTGCTCGGCCGGGCGCGGCCGCTGCTGGACGGCATGGCCGCGCTCGTCGAGGAGGCGCGGGCCGCCGCGCGCGGGCCGCGGCTGCGGATCGGGTCGACGGCCAGCCGGGCACTGCCGGGGTGGCTGCGGCGGTTACGGGAGCGGTTCCCGGGTGCGGAAACGACTCTGCTGGTGGACGTGTCGGCCAATGCGCTGCTGCGGATGGTCGCGGCCGGGCTGCTGGACGTGGCGTTCGTGCACGAGGTCGAGGGGTGTCCGCTGCGGATGCCGGCCGGGCTGGAGCAGCGGGTGCTGGTGGAACGGGAGCCGCAGTTCGTGGCGCTGGCGCGGGACCATCCTGCGGCGGGCCGCGGCGGCGAGGTGGACCTGGCGGAGCTGGCCGGGGACCGGTGGATGGTGGATCCGTCCGTGGACGGGGAGTGGGACGGGCTGCGGCGGGTGCTGGCGGAGGCGGGCTGCGAACCGGCCTTCCTGCACGGGGACTACCACACGGCGGCGTCGATGGTCGTGACGGGTGAGGCGGTGGCTCCGTGCCAGCCGACGTCCGTGCCGCGGGACGACATGGCGATCCTTCCCCTGCGGGGGGATCCGCTCGCGGTCCGGCTGCTGCTGGCGCATCGGCCGGCCATGCCGTATGCGGGGCTGTACGAGGATCTCCGTGCCTCCTATCGTGAGGCGGCCCTCCATCCGCCGGCGTACCGTGCCTGGCTCTACGGCCGGGGGCGCACGGTCCTGTCCGCCCTGTGACCCCGCGGGGCCGTCGCGCCCGCCCCGATCGCGGGCGCGGCTCAAAGACCCGGGGCTCCGCCCCGTACCCCGCGCCTCAAGCGCCGGCGGGGCTGGATTTCCGCCCGTGCCCCGATCGCGGGCGCGGCTCAGAGATTCGGGGCTCTGCCCCGTACCCCGCGCCTCAAGCGCCGGCGGGGCTGGATTTCCGCCCGTGCCCCGATGGCGGGCGCGGCTCAGAGGTTCGGGGCTCTGTCCCGGACCCCGTGCCTCAAGCGCCGGCGGGGCTGGGTTTCACCCGCAGTGTCCGGGCCGGGGGGAACTTCAGCCCGTCCGGCGTTTGAGGACCGGGGTTTGGGGCGGAGCCCCAAGATCAAGCCCCGCCGGCGATTGAGGCGCGGGGTTTGGGGCGGAGCCCCAAGGACCGGGTTCGCCGGGGTGGTCAGACGGCGGCGGTGAGCAGGGGGGTGCGGAGGGGGAGGGGGTAACCCTCCGGCTCCGGGGCGGGGGCGGCCATCCCCGCGGCATGCAGCAGCGCAGCCAGTGCACCGGTACGCGGATCGTGCGGCAGGGCGGCGAGCCGGGCGCGCAGACCGCGCTCGACGGCCCCGTCCGAGCCGGGCACCCGCCGTACCGGAAACGGCCCGCGCGCACCCGCGTCCGCGATCACCAGTCCCCGCCGCCGCAGGCTGTCGGCCGTGGCCCCGGCCGCCCCCGCCGCGTCCAGCGCCAGCCAGTCGCCGACGGACGGCCGGCGCCGCCGCTCGGCCCAGTCGTGGGCGAGCCGCAGCCGGCCGTCCAGCAGGCGGATCCCGGTCGGCGCGGTGTCGCGGACGCCGAGCCGGCCGCCGGCCACCGACAGCCGTCCGGCCAGGCTGAGTTCGACCAGCGTGCCGGCCGCCACCGCCCAGGCCGCCGCCGCCCGCTCCCGCTCGGTGCCGGACTCCTCGTCCAGCGCCAGCAGCATGATCTCCTCGCCCAGCGTGACCCGCATCGGATTTCCCCGTCCCCGTCGACATGACCTACGGATCAGGGGACGTACGGGATCCGGCCCTGGTTCCGGCCCTTGAGCGGCCTTCGAGCGCTTCTCAGCCGGCCCCGCCGGACGGGGTGCGGGTCAGCGCGACGGCGCCGTGCGCGGTGAGCAGCGCTCCGGCGGCGGCCCAGCCGGGGTTGCGCGTACGGGCGCCCCACAGCAGGAGGGGGACGCCGGCGGCGAGTTGGGCGGTGCCCAGCAGGCGCGGGGCGCGGAGCCAGGGGCCGAGGGGTCCGTGGTCGACGGCGTCGAACTCGGCCCGTACGGCGTCCCGCCAGCCCGACCATTCCACCCGCTCCGCGCCCGGTACGACCTTGGCCGCCTCGCGGAGCCGGTCGGCCGGCTCGCCCGGGCTCAGGCCCGGCGGCAGGGCAAGGCCGGTGCGGCCGAGGACGGCGACCAGGCCGGTCAGCCGGGCCCGGGCGTCGGAGGCCGGATCGGGCCGGGCCAGTTCCTCCAGCGCCGCCAGGTCGAACACCGGGTCCATGGCCAGCCGGGCCCCGAGCGTGCGCAGCGCGGCCGGGTCGCCGTCCGGGGTGCCGTCCGCGTGCCAGCCGTACCCGATGGTGCGCCGGAAGCCGGCCGCGAGCGCGAAGCCGGTGCGGCCGCCGTCCCACCACAGGCCCAGCACCGGCCAGTTGACGCCCACCGCGAGCGCCGTGGCCCAGCCGGTCAGCACCTCGTCCACCCGGTGCGCCTCCCCGTCCGGCGCACCGCCGGCCCGCCACGGCTTGTTCTGCGGGGTGAGCACGCTCCACCGCTCCCCGGCCGGGGCGAGCAGCAGCGGCTCGCGCAGCAGATGGGCGGCGGGGCGCACGGACGGCGGCTGGGCACGGCAGAGCAGCAGCCCGCCGGCGGTCGACATGGAGATCGGCATGCCCACACGCTAAGGCAAATCGCCAGAAAAGGAGCATTCCGGGCGCCCTTACCTTGACTTCACCTGACCGCGATATATCGTGTCTCGCACAAGACGCGATATGTTGCGTCGTGCCAGTCGAGTCCGGCCGCCAGTCGAGGAGGACCAGTGACGAATGCCCAGCCGACGTGGTCGGTGAGCGGACCGCGGAAGTTGCTCTTCGAGGAGCCGGTGACCGAGCTGTGCGTACGGCTGGTCAGCGGCGCTGTGAACGTGGTCGGGGCGGAGGTCCGGGAGGAGGACGGGACCGCCCGGCTGGAGGTTTCGGAGGTCGAGGGCCCGCCGCTCGCGGTCGACCTGGCCGACGGCGTCCTCACCGTCACCTATGAGGACCTCCAGTGGTCCGGCATCAAGAACTGGCTCGACGGCGAGGGCCGGCGCCGCTCCGCCGTCGTCTCCCTGACCGTCCCGCCCGGCACCCGGGTCCGCATCGGCGCCGTCGCCGCCACCACCGTCGTCTCCGGGATCACCGGCCCCGCCGACGTGCTGGCCGTGAACGGCGACGTGACGCTCGTCGGGCTGGCCGGCCCGGTCCGCGCGAACACCGTGACCGGCGCCATCGACGCCCAGTCCGTCACCGGCGGCCTCCAGGTCCGCTCGGTGTCCGGCGCGATCACCGTGGTCGACGGCGCCGACTCGGTACGCGCCGAATCGGTCAGCGGCGACCTGGTCCTCGACCTCGACCCGGCCGGCCGGCCGGCCGAGATCTGCGTGACCTCCGTGTCCGGCGAGGTCGCCATCCGGCTGCCGCACCCCGCCGACGCCCGGGTGGACGCCAACACCGCCGGCGGCACCGTCACCAACGCCTTCGACGACCTGCGGGTCTCCGGCCGGTTCGGCGCCAAGCGGATCACCGGAACGCTCGGCGCCGGCACCGGCAGCCTCAAGGCCACCACCCTCTCCGGCGCCATCGCCCTGCTGCGCCGCCCCGACACCGAACCCGGCAGCCCCGCCGACCCGCTCGCCCTCGACAAGAAGGTGCTCTGACATGCCGCCCGTCTTCGCCCACGGCCGTCTGCGCCTCTACCTGCTGAAGCTCCTCGACGAGGCGCCGCGCCACGGGTACGAGGTGATCCGCCTGCTCGAAGAGCGGTTCCAGGGCCTGTACGCGCCCTCCGCCGGCACCGTGTACCCGCGGCTCGCCAAGCTGGAGGCCGAGGGGCTGGTCACCCACACCACCGAGGGCGGCCGCAAGGTCTACTCGATCACCGACGCCGGCCGCGCCGAGCTGGCCGGGCGCAGCGGTGAACTCGCCGACCTGGAGCTGGAGATCCGCGAGTCGGTCGCCGAACTCGCCGCGGAGATCCGCGACGACGTCCGCGGCGCGGCCGGCGAGCTGCGCCGCGAGGTGCGGGCCGCGGCCGCGTCCGCCGGGGAGCGGCACGACGAGGGGTTCCTCGACAGCGAGGCCTGGCAGGCGGCGAAGGAGGAGCTGCGCCGGGCCAAGCAGGAGTGGAAGGAGCAGACCCGCCGGGCCAAGGACGAGAGCCGGCGGGCCCGCGAGGACGCACAGCAGGCGCGCCGGCAGGCGCAGGAGGCGCACGAGAAGGCCCGCGAGGACGTGCAGCGGATCGCGCGCCAGATGCAGGACCAGTTCACCCGGCTCGGCGTCCGGGACGGGTTCTCCGGGCTGACCTCGCAGCTGGGCGACCTGGCCCGGGAGGCGACGGCCTGGCTCGGCCAGGACCGGGACCCGGCAGGCGGCGCCGGCCGGGAGCCGGGCGCGGCGGACTGGGCGGCCGACGTGCCGCGGAGCGGGGACCCGGTGCGGGACCTGGACCGGCTGCTGGACCGGTTCCGCGACGACGTCCGGGACGCGGCCCGCGACCACGGGGTGAGCGCCGAGCAGCTCCGGGAGGCGCACGGGCACCTGGCGGGCGCGGCCGAGGCGCTCGGGCGGACCCTGCGGCCGGGCGGGCGTACGGGCTGACGGCCGCAGACCCGGCGAGCCCCGTCCACCCGGAGCGGACGGACGGGGCGCGCGGCGCACGGCGTACCGGGGCGGGGGTCAGACGGTCAGGACGACCTTGCCGAACAGGTCACCGGCCTCGACCTTCGCGAAGCCCTCGCGGGCCCGGTCCAGCGGCAGGACCTCGTCGATGACCGGCCGGACGCCGGTGGCCGAGCAGAACGCGAGCAGGTCCTCCAGCTCGTCCTTCGAGCCCATCGTCGAGCCGACGACCTTCAGTTCGAGGAAGAAGATACGGGTCAGCTCGGCGTGCGCGGGGCGGTCGCCGCTGGTGGCGCCCGAGATCACCAGGGTGCCGCCGGGGCGCAGCGACTTGACCGAGTGCGACCAGGTGGCGGCGCCGACGGTCTCGATGACGGCGTCCACCCGGTGCGGGAGGCGGGCGCCGGGCTCGAACGCGTCCAGCGCGCCGAGCTCCACCGCGCGGCGGCGCTTGGCCTCGTCCCGGCTGGTGGCGTAGACCCGCAGGCCGGCGGCCTTGCCGAGGACGATCGCGGCGGTGGCGACGCCGCCGCCGGCGCCCTGGACGAGGACGGAGTCGCCCGGGCGGACACCGGCGTTCGTGAACAGCATCCGGTAGGCGGTCAGCCAGGCGGTGGGCAGGCAGGCGGCCTCTTCGAAGGACAGCTCCTTCGGCTTGCGCAGGACGTTCCACGCGGGGACGGTGACCTGCTCGGCGAACGTGCCCTGGTAGCGCTCGGTGAGGATGGAGCGGGGTTCGTCGGGGCCGACGCCGTGGCCGCTCTGGCCGATCACCGAGTGCACGACCACCTCGTTGCCGTCCTGGTCGACGCCGGCGGCGTCGCAGCCGAGGATCATGGGCAGCTGGGCTTCGGAGAGGCCGACGCCGCGGAGCGACCACAGGTCGTGGTGGTTGAGGGAGGCGGCGCGGACGTCGACGGTCACCCAGCCGGGGCGTTCTGCGGGGGCGGGGCGCTCGCCCAGTACGAGGCCGTCCAGGGGGCGGTCGGGGCTGATGCGGGCGGCGTAGGCAGCGAACATGCGCCCAGACGCTACCGGCCGGTAGCCCGGTCGGCCAGCCCCCACCCCGGCTGTCCGCCCCGAACCCGGGGCTCCGCCCCGGACCCCGGCCCTCAATCGCCGGACGGGCTTGATTTCCCCGCCGGCACCCTCCGGCCCCGGAGGCGCACCCGGCCCCGCCGGCACCCCCCCCGGCCCCGGAGGCGCACCCGGCCGCGCCGGTACCTCCCGGCTTCGGAGGCGTATCCCGCCGCGCCGGCAACTTCCAGCCCCTCCGGCGGTTGTGGTGCGGGTCCGGGCGGAGCCCGGGGCCCGGCGCCAGCCGGGG